>JACKGM010000001.1 GCA_020639315.1 Candidatus Nomurabacteria bacterium
CCCGCCCGGCGGCCTGGGCCGCCTGGGCGGTGATGATGGATACAATGTATCCGTCATCACCGCTGTGTTCGGGCAGGTCTACGACCTCCCCGAACACAGTCCTGACGATGGGGATTTCCACCTCACCGACAGTCAGACTCCCAGATGGGGAGTCTACTTGGGCTGCCCTAGCAACCCCTACGGAGGGGAAGCTGACAAGCAGCTCCCCCTCATCCGATACGATGTTAACTGCGTGAGGGGTGAGGTTGATGAGGTTAATGATTTCCATTGTAATATCCTTTTGGGTTTTTGTGGCTGACCTTATGTCAACCACTTCTTCTGCCTCAAGTAAATTACTCAAGACAGGATACCCACAACCAAAAACTAATAGTCACAAGCAACCTATCTTGAGCTTTACACTCTCTTATCAATGTACGGACTTTTATTAAAAGCCCACAGAGAGTTTAGTAACTACTCACTAAACCCCCTGCTGACCTGCAATTTCGTATCGCGTCAATTTTGTCATATTAGATACTGGTCAAGATACAACCCTATACACCTGCTCATCTTAGCCTTAGAAGTCGATTACAACTCCCAAAAGTAAAATATAATGTAGTGGACTTTCCTGCTCACTATAGAAATTAAGTTCTATAATTCTATCCAACTGACCTAATGTACATATTGATTAAAGCTTCTCGTCTCAATCAATGGTTATACTATACCTTAACTAGTGTAAAATGTCAATACTATACTGACTAATATTATTCTTATACCTGTAAAATCACCTAGTTACTTGTCAAAATATGATTGACAGATAGCAACAATTTGCTAGAATACTAACATGGATTTAGAAATACTTAGTTCTTTGGGTCTTTCACCGGTTCAAGCAAAAGCTTACAAACTATTAATAGAAAAGGGGACTTCTACCCCAGCAAAGATCGCTGAATTGTCTGAAGAGAATAGGACCAACTGCTACATGGCTCTTGACAGGCTGGTCTCACTAGGGCTTGCGACCAAAGAAAAATTAGCAAAAAAAACTTACTACAAAGCCCTGAATCCAATCGCGATAGAATCACTCCTAGACTCTAAACAACAAAAATTAATCCAGCTTGAACAAAAGATTAAGTCTAGTATGCCTAGTCTTCTAACATTTTTTTATAGTTTTACCGAGAAACCTGGTATTAGACTGCTCGAAGGTGAAGAGGGCATGAAAAAGGTTTACCTAGAGCTACTCAATGGTACAGATACTATCTACTTCCTCAGAGCCGGGCAAGAAGCCGATACTATCACACTAGATGATCAGTTCTATACCAAATACAAAACAACCCGAGCAAAGCTCGGCATCAGGACCCACGCCTATACTACAAAAACTCCTAGCTCGATTGCTCACTCGCAACAAGATTCCAAGTACAATATCATCAGGACCTGGATTCCCACGGAGTTATATACCGCTCCAGTAGAATTCAATATCACTAAAGATAAAATAGCAATTTTTAGCTTTGGTAACGAAATCATGACTACAGTCATCCAGAGCCCCAACATCACTAAGGCTTTTAGGCAGCTACTTAACCTAATAAGTCAATAGACTTGTTCCTCGGTAAGGAGGAACAAGTCTACGCTTGTGAGGTTGCTTTAATTTAAACTTCTGCTTTATCTCTCATAACCTCTCTGACAAATGCACTCCAGCCCGACGGAACACTCTTGGGATTAGATCTATATTTGCTTGGCAACAGCCAAATATCTGTTTTAGTATTAACAGGTATATTCGGCAATAAATTTACTGCTTGGCAAATTCTTCTAACCCTAGTTCTAGATTCCTCCCTCTTATTACAAGATAGTGGGTAGTCACGAAAATAGTACCAAAACAATCCCTTACCTTCAACATATCGTCTGTCATCCGTTTCATGACCGTATCTAATATCTTCCCATGCCGCACGATCCCCCCAGACCTCTTCAACCCATTTATTATGCATATCATCATCTACAAATACAATGACATCCAAATCTCTGCCTTCCCCCTCACGAGCAACACTACCAAAGATAAAAAGTGGTGTCTCTGGGTTATTTTTTGCCCACCTACTCAATGCTATGCGTTCTTCCTCGAAAGTGCAGAAGTTAACCTCAGGGCCGACATCCCATACCCATCCTTTTTCCCTACTTCCTTCTTCTGATCTTCTATACTCACTCATATGGCCTCCTTTATAAAAACCATTAATATTATTAGTAATTATGAGCACAATACCCTCAGAGCTTATCAATTGGCCGATAAGCTCTCTGTTGACACAGATAGCTAAATACATTTACCTATCACACCTGCTCATACCAACCTTAGAATCTAAAAATATA
Source organism: Candidatus Nomurabacteria bacterium (assembly GCA_020639315.1). Classification (GTDB taxonomy): domain Bacteria; phylum Patescibacteriota; class Saccharimonadia; order JAGOAT01; family JAGOAT01; genus JAGOAT01. Next base: position 2,326 of record JACKGM010000001.1, read on the forward strand.
AATGCCAAAAGTGGAATATAATGTGATAGGTCAATCTCTTAGTATATCCATATCCTTAATGTACCTATTGATTAAAGCTTCTCGTCTCAATCAATGGTTATACTATACCTTAACTAGTGTAAAATGTCAATACTATACTGACTAATATTGCTCTTATACCTGTAGGATTACATGTTTATTTGTCAGAATATGATTGACAAATACAAGAAAAAGCACTAGCAATACAAACTCTTAGGCCGCTAGACGATATTTACTATGATGTAGCTTTGCCCTAGCCATGTCTTGTGTAGCCCTTACTAGCTCGGCAAACCCTTCACTGGTCCCATGTTTTGTTTGATCAAACCCATTGGTATTATGATTGAGCGAAATCTGTCTATCTACGCGTTGAGCTCTGATGATATTGCCTGCAGCAATTATCTTGGCTATCCTTGTGCCAAAACTACCACTTTCTCCTAATATTGAACCTATATCTAGTGATATTACCCCCTGATCCCTTGTAGGATCTCTTTTCACTCTGCCCGTTTGCCATCCTAGTTCTCTTCCTTCTCTATCAAGCCGAATCGACAATTCATCGCTAGCACGCTCCGATTTGTAAGGTGACAGATAGCCACTACTATCAACTAGTACCGTGAAACCAATCGAGGCTTCTACCCCTTCCTCAGATCTACCAAATTCTACCTGAGGGTCAAAACTTCTTGCACCATACGGCCTCAAATACAGTAATGCTTGTTTGTCTTGGTCCCTAAACCTATAGATCTCTTTTCTATCATCACTAGGGTCTGTGACTTGAGTAATACTACCCTCTTGAACTGTCCTGACTAGACCCTTGACAGATTGATTAAAAGTTCTAATATCTGAGATTAATTCACTTAATGACGTAACCTCAATAGATTTACCGTGGAATACATCCATCTCAAGCCCACCCCATGCGGAGAGCTCTCTTGCTACCTCTAAAATTTCTACAAATCGCTCCTTCATAGCGAATTGCACAGATTCTTGAACCTCCTCAGGGAAAAGACTAGCAAGGTCACCAGTCATACCCAATGACTCATTCACAGCCTTTAACAAATCACCTAGTTCTTCAGGTAGAGCTTCTTGTGCTATATCTACTAAAATATCTCCATAGTCTCCACCGTATTCTAGGGCGATAAAGGTGTCAAAGAATAAATCCCTATCACATGCCCTCGTCTCATAGACTACCTTGCGAAGATTGTTAAAGCCAGTATTATCCTGTCTGAGAGCATATTCGAGGAATTTAGCTTGAGTTGTTATATCAAAATTGCCAGGATCTAGTCCTAAATCTCCCCAAAGTCTACTTCTCATAAAAGGTGAGTGGGTCGCCAAAATCAATAGTATTGCCTCCTTATCAATACCCAGACCCAATAGATAATCATCTATTGGCTCGACTGGAGGCATGATGCGATCTGTAAAAGATTCAATATATTGCTCAATATAGCTACTAATATTGCCCAGGGTACCTTCATTTTCAAATCGTTCTAGTATCTCTTCTGTAGCAGCAATATTATCAGCTTCTTGACTATCTAGATTTTTTACTATCTGATCGTATTCTTTAGCCGTATCCTCCTGATGACGAATAGTTGTTTTTGTCACCCTATCATAAATACTGGTGATTAAGTTAATTAGCTCACTATCTTTTACTTGCTGCAGTCTTGAAGCTACTAATAAATAGTGAACCTCTTGCCATGCTTGATTAATATCATTATCTTTGTAAGCTTCTTCAATCTCATCCCAAACTAAACTATCGGTCATATAATCCGGTCTTAGTGACAACACATCCCTTATACCACCATAGGCAACTTCTAAGTTCTTATCTAACAATTGATCATGTAAAGTTTTTGCCAAGTCTAGCAACTGATCTTCAATCTCATTTCTTGCTAGCAAAAGCTGATCTATCCTCTGCCAGTCCCCTCCTAGTAATTTCTGAAACAAACTCCCAGAATTAATATCTGGGCTATATTCCTCAATCTCTAGCAATGCCTGCCTTAGACCCATATAAGCACTTAAATAATCTAGATTTCCTGCTTTGAACTGTCTGATAAACTCCCAGATATCCCTGCCGACAAATGGTATCTCTTCCAGCTTATTAAGCATATCCTGGTCACACTCCATAACATGCGTGGGTACTCCACCCAGATCAATAATCGCTACCAGGCCATCTGATATTCTGTAGTAGCTCTCGTTTGAAGCCAACTTACTGTATCCGAATCTGCTAGCCACATATCGGTCAAACTCTTCCTCTTTGCTACCTACAAATCCTTCTTGGTAGCGTACATGCTGCTTGTCTCCAGGGATTTGCAATACCGATAGATCTGGATCTTCTTTCTGTTTTTTAGCAACCCCTAATACTTCCATTGCAAAAAACGAATTTAGGGCACTATAACTACCAAGGCATTTGTTCAATTCTTTGGTAATTTTTTCTATAGTTAGGAAAGCCCATTGACCATTTGCTCCTGCCTCGCGCAAGATTGGTAACAAAATAGATAGCCGATAAAATTGTTCGATTGGATCTTCTGTCCATAAAATCTTAGCAATATCTTCGACTCCCACTTCAAAACAAATCTGATAGTTTATATCTGGTATCATCTCGCTGTCGGCGATTGATCTGATCTCTCCATTTTTGAATTTGTTCAATAAATCAAAAAAGGCCTGACCAAAATATTGATTACTAAGACCCAACTCTGCATTATCTTGATCATCTTGATCACCGAGAGGTAATGGGGCTGAATCGTATACCGTATTGGGGCTACTTAAATCTTCGACCATTAGTAAAATATTTTATTTTTATTTTCACCATTAATATTACTTTTGATAATACCATGATTGGATGTATTTTGTAAAATAGAATTATTAGTTACAAATATTTGACTTATTAAAATTAATATATTATAGTCTAGATAGCTCGTTTTGTGGGATTAGACAACAAACTACTCACAAACTAGCACCTTAATAATGAAAGTTTAGAAGCACAGATGAAAGGCAACGGCAAGATGAATAAGAAAAAAGTAGGTATTCTGGCTGGCTGGTGGCTCTGGATCCCTGCCATTTGGCTTATCCTGCGAGGAGCTGTAAAGCTCTTCTTCGGAGGGCTGAAATTGGGACAAACAATGGATCAATGGCTCCTTGCTAATGTCTTAGGAGGAGTAGGACTATATGCCTTACTTGCCGTGGGATTATTGGGTTCCGCTGTCATCTTAACCGATGATGACCAGCCTGGATATCGATCATCATTGAGGCAAGATAATTTAAGTAAAATATTGGCAATCTTCATGATTTTTGCTTGCATAGCAACCACATTTCAAGTGGTAAAAATTGTCTGGGACAACGATAAGGATCTAGCTCGGTACTACAACCAGGCTACAACCTTCATAGTTCCCGACACAGAAGACCCACCATCTGCTATCCAATACCTGATGAAGGGTGCTGAGGAATCTGGCCGTAATGGTTGTGATATGCTGGATGCTTCAGACATGCATACTTGCATTGTCGAAGGCGAACTAAACCCTGAAGGTTGGGAGCCCAGAGTCGGCTCGCTTGATGGTGCAATCTTCGCCATCAAGCGTACCTCAGGCGATCAGCAACGGATTTCCCTCGATGAAGATATGGTGACATATCTCAACGAGTGGAATGGAAACTCTGCCCGCTGGAGTGGTGTCCTTGATGGTAGTGGCAAAGAGCAGCCTTTGGGTGGAGTAAGTGAATGGGATGGGTCTAATACTACCAATTGCAAGTTTGAGGGTAGATACGCTCTTGACCGAGCATTTGGTGGCGAACGAGGTAACTCGCTTCCTAACCTACTCGCCGAGCGCTTCCCAACAGTTCGATATGAGCAATCTGATGTATGGGGTTACTGCAATGGTGATGAACCTATCGTAGTGATACCCACTACCAAGCAGATTCGATTCAAGGATCGTACTGTAGACACAGCCGGAGGATTGATTATCGTTCAAGGCCAAGGTGGTCAGGTCAAACTGACCTATATTCGCGAAGTAAAGCCTAGCGAATACCCTGGTCCTGTATATGCCATGAGTTTAGTAGAACGACAGCGCGAGATGAGCAAGTGGGCTGCAGGCCGCAAGAATGAGGATCGACGAAGCTTCGGCTTCGAACCAGCAACCTCGGAAGCACAGGAAGACAATACCAGTGAGTATCTATTGAAGAATAGTGTTACTGGACGCCTGGAGTGGGTGACCCCACTTACTCTCAGGAGTAGTACATCAGAGCTATTCATCGCGTACGCAATCAGCCCAGCTGACTCACTGAGCGATGGTAATCTCAACCCGTTGTCGCTATACATACTGGGTGAAGACGACCATCGGCGCGTCAATATCGACAATCTCGAGGCTGATGCACTCGATTATCTAGCCAAAAATGCTGGTACATTCATCAGCAACGGAGGTAAGCTAGTCGAATTCACTCCAGTCGATGGCGATGTCTGGCGAGCATTCGGTGAGTTAAAGGGCCGAGTAGTCTACCGACTAGAGATCAGTGCAGGGGGCAGAATTACACCTCAACTGGTTAGCGTCGGGGCTACAGGCAGTCCTACACAGACTGGTGAAAGTAGCGACACCGGGTTGTGCGGTCAAGACCCAAAAAGCCTCACACCCAACCAACTTGTGATATGTATTCAGGCGCTGGCCGACGAACTTGGTCAACGCCAACAGCCCAGCTCAATTGAATAATCATCTTTTGTCTCTTGAAGAGGTATCTTATTAAGCTTCAGGAGACAAAGGTATGGCACTCTCTAAACTTTCTATGGCAACCCTATAGGGGGTTTACGACTTGAGCCAACACACATAGGCAAAAGGTCGACCTCTCACTACCTTCAGGTGGTGGGAGGTCAGAGTGTCAACAAATTAGGCTTGAGTTATTATGATCAACTGTAATTACACAATGGGGACTTTCGCACTACCTGGTAGATTTTTCAGTTTTCCAGATGAGTGACATTGACTTTATATTTAAATAACGCAATAATATACAGGCTAAATAAGCGACTTTATTATAGGAATACACCCGAATTACCACCCGAGTCCACCGATGACCAAAACCCTGATGGTCTCCATACTCCTTTATCCCTAATTGAAGATATCCTGAAAGGCGTGTTCCCCTTTGTATCTACCGACGACTCAGGGACAACCCTAGTCGGAGACCATGATCAAACTAGCTAATTAGCTCTATAGCAAGACCAAAACAAAAACCAGCCTTTTGACCCAACTCTAGAATCTATAGTACAACTCAAATTGTCTAGTTTTGTTTTGATCTTGCTATACAAGAACTGCTGCAGGGTTATTGAATAATTGATTTGGATTAATTTGTTCGATCTCACGCAAATCTATTACCTTACCCTGATAAAATGGCACTAACTTTGTCAATCCTTCACCTAAAATTTTCCTTAGACTACCGCCCTGAGTAAAATTAACAAATAGTTTTACCCTATTAGGTATATAGTGCCTATATCTATGGTCATGCCTTCCAATCCTTGTTAATTTGAGCTGAATCCTAGTAATTTCATCTGGATCATCAGTATCATTCACTACTACATCACAAGACCAATTCGGGTAAATATCATTAACTGGCCATGGGTATATTGGACTATCTTCTCTTAGTGTTGCATTGCGAGCTAAAAATCTACCATGGAAATTTGCCATATAGTAAGCATGCCTAGCAAGTATCAAAAATCCTTCTTCAAATATCTTTCCATCTCCTACTGAATCCTGACCGGATCCAGATCGACATATAGTAAGTAGTTTTTGGATAGCTGAAACTTGAAATTGTTTAAAAAAAAGCTTCGAACTGAGGCTGATCCAATCTACCGCATTGATATAGTGCACAGCTCATAAGGTACAAACAATCAGATTTATATTTTTCAGCCAACCCCAAAGAATCTTTATCCAGGTGTTGACTACCCGGCCCAATACTATTGAATTGATCGTAGGCTTCTATTAGGAACTGATACCTACTCATAGGGTCGTGGTTATTAATACCCAATTCATAATCTAGTAAAGCGCCAAAAAATGGGTCTCGTTGACCTTCAGGAATTAGTCCATACTGGTCACGAATAGATTGTAACCTAGGTAATAACTGATTTGCTGACAAATTTGGACCTAAGCTGCGGTACTGAACGCTAAGTGGCTCTCTACTTTGATCCCTACAATCCATCGCAATAGCCTTTGGTTGCAAATAATCAATCAACTCAGAGTCAACAACACCCCCCTGCTTCCTCAAATCATTTAGAGAATCCGACCAGTATGTATTTTTATTTTTCATTAATATGAGTGATTATACCACCCTTTTCTGATTATAAGCAATAACACTGACGGGAGCTTGACATAATAGAGCGTATATGATATCATACTGAAAGACATGGGCTCATAAATGAGCCTAGTTGAACCTAGGAGAGAAAATGCAACCTACTTACGATATTTATTACGGGGTCGATGATGCTACAGTGTTCCGCTACGGAGGAAAACTCTATGCAACCTCCCGGGGAGTATTCCATCAGCCTTCCCTAGTTGAGCTCCCTTCTGGAGTGTTTTTGTCCATAGATGGGATGTTGGAGTCGATACCCCCACAGATAGATGAGAGGTCACTCGAGGAAACCAATATTGTTCGCAGATTGGAAAAGAGGCCAGTTTTTCAATCGGAAGCAATCACCCAAGAGCAACTTAATAGACTTAGGAAGGCACGGTTTGGTCCTAGGTGACACAAAAGCTCCTTGTTTGTAAAATACGAATAAGGAGCTTTTTTATTTATAAAGCCTTGGTTTACTTGACTCACCACTAAATTTCTGACCTATACTAGTACTAGCCATCTTTACTTCTTCTTTATATCAAAGGATATGACTCAGTCTTAAAGCAGACTATTACTTAGTCTGGGGTCTAGGAATTTATTGTGGCAAGACAAAGTGTTAGGTCCACAAGCAATTACCAAGGAATAGGTCTATTGCTGTCAAGCAAAAAACTGATCAAACTTGACCAGACTCTTACCCGAAGCCCGGAAATCTCGTCGATTGATCCCATCTGCTACCTTCTGAATCTGACCAAGAGTCAGATCGTGATTGATCTTATCGGTACTAGCTAAGATATTATGCTCGACAAATTCTAGACTGAGTCGATCGACCTGTTCTCCTAATTCCATCATCCAAGCCAAGGCATAGATTGGCAATTGAATATTCTCTTTGAGCCGCCTGTCCGCCTTCTTCTGATCATCAACATTACTAGTCTTATAATCCCGGATCTCCACTAGTCCCTGTTGATGATAAACAGCATCAATCCGAAGATTGATAATCACTTTCTGCTCAGTCAGGACAATCCTTAGTGGTTTCTCCACTAGATCCGGGAATACCCCAGCTTGTTCTGATAAATCATAGTACCTAGAGACTGTTTTCTCAGCCTGATCTAATCTTCCCTTAATATGAGTATAATTAAAAAATCCATCTAGCTTCCAATTGTCTCTGACTACCTCAATCAACTGGGGCTTGGTGATGACCTCACCAGCAATCTTAGATCGATTATAGACTTCGATTGCCGCGTGAATTGCCGTCCCATAGACTAGAGAATGATGGGGATTGCGTGGCAGCCCAACTACATTCCAGTACCAAAACTCCAGAGGACATCTCAAATACTCCTCAATCATATGGGGAGTCAATACCAGATACCCATCTGGATTATACAGTCTAAGCGCCAGATCTTGGCTGGTAATAATCTCACTTGGACCAGGGCTGATAATCTTGGCTAGATGACTCTGCCAGCCAGACTCAGACTTGTCCTCAATCACTTGATCAAATAGTTCACTCAAAAATTGTGAGGGCTTCCGAGCCCGTTTGCCTCCATGATCCTTAGAGTAACTCAAAAATAATTGCTGCTTTGCCCTAGTAGTAGCGACATACGCTAGTCGCCTCTCCTCAGCAATATGACGCTCGCGTGATTTGATCTGATAACCTTCGATTAATCCTACGGGTAATTCAATCTGATTTTGCCGATTGGTACTAGGGAAAGTGTTCTGACTCAAGTCGTAGATAAAGACATAATCAAACTCTGTCCCCTTGGCGTTATGAACAGTCATAATCTGGATCTTGCTATGATCCACCAACTCATCTGCCAGGTAACCTCCGCCACTTAGACTCGCCTCCTCCAAAAAGTACCAAAAGTCATAAACCCGAGCTGTATCTTCGATATCTGAAAATTCCTTAATCAAGTCGAAAATCTTACTAATATTTTGAATCTTCTGCGCTGATTGATTGTCAGTATCAGCTAAGTCAATTAGTCCCTGAAGATAACCTGACTGATCAAGAAAGCTATAGATTACCTTACCCACCCCCTGATCTTTCGCCATCTGGCGATGACTATCTATTAATTCTAAGATGTTACCAATTATTCCCGCGATCTCCTGATCGCTATTGGCAGAATTGTTATATTCTCTTAGTAGCCGCTCAATCCCTTGATGTCGCTTGACTGATTGACCAAGCAATTCCGGCAACCCCGACCAAAGATTACCCCAGATATCGGCTGACAAAAAATTGGCCCAAGCCCGATCATCAGCTGGCTGATTAAGAATGGTCAAAAAATCCAAGATAAACTTGACCTCAGGCTTAGTCATTAACTCCTCCGGTCTATGAGTATAATAATCCAACCCCTGCTTATCCAGGGCGGACTCTAGACTCCTAGCCTGATTATGATTTCTGATCAAAATCGCAATCTGCCCAGGGCTTACCTCGGAATCACCAAGGATTTGCTTTGCCTTGCTAGCAATCAAATCAACCTCTTCAATCGTATGATTGGCCTGTAATAATTCTGGACTAGCTCCAAGCTGATGATTAGCGACCAAACGCTTGTCAATCCCTAAAATCGCCTCCAGGCGATCTGGATCATTAAAGCTAATCAAACGATGAGCATAGTCTAGAATATCTTGATTGCTGCGATAGTTTTGATCCAGTACAATCAACTTGTCTGGATCAATCGATTTGGCATACTCTAAGATATTACTTAGATCTGCCCCTCTAAACTGATAGATTGCTTGGTCATCATCCCCCACCACCATTAGATTGCCTTGCTTACCCGTGATCAGCTCGACCAGACGATCTTGGGCGTAGTTGGTATCCTGATACTCATCGACCAGGATATAGTCAAACTTCGATCTCCACTTCTCTTTGATCTCAATATCCTGCTCCATAATTCGAATCGGAAGACTGATCAAGTCTGAGAAGTCCAATAGCCCTTGCTCTGCCTTTGTATCCTGATAGACCTTGTAAGCCTGAGCCAATTCAGCCTGTCTTTCGGCAAACTTGGTTTCTAGATCAGTCGAGCTAGGCAACTGACTAGACCACTCCAAGTATCGCTCAGGCGTAATCAAGTAATCTGCCAATCGAGAAAAATACTGGACTAGGGACTCCAAATACTGCTCTGGGTGATTGAGAGGAGCATAGTATTTAAGATCCAATTTATCCCAGATCGAACGCAAAAAAATCTTTTGCTGAAATCCGCTTATTAGTCTCGGCTCTCTTGAATACCCCATCCTCAGATACTCCTCGGATAGTATCATCTGACCAAGGCTATGGAAGGTCATAATATTAGTGCCAACTAGCCCCAGTGGTACCAGTTGATCGACTCTGACCTCCATCTCTTCGGCTGCTTGATCAGTAAAAGTTAGGGCTAGTATTCTATCTGGTGACACACCTCTTGCGGCCAAGAGATAGGCAATGCGCCGTGTAACCACTGTTGTCTTGCCAGTGCCGGCTCCAGCTATAATCAAATATTTTCCTTGATCCGCCAAGACAGCTTGTTTTTGAGCAGGGTTGAGTCCATCTAGTAGCTCGGTAGTTTTTTTGTCTGATCCCATTAGTTATAGTATACTATAACTAAATATGGCATCACTTGGAATCAACCTGGTTCAGCTCCGCACACGCCCTCAACTCAGCCGAGGCAATAATGACTTTGTCGTCATTAGCAATACTGACCACTGGCTGATCAATCAAGGTACCGACAATCTGGTCGAAGCCCTAGTGGTAGCTGAGCTTTCAGGCTACAAGCTGACTAAGCCCAGCCAAACATTCAAAGAAACCCTTGATCAGATAAAAGTCAACCTTGATCGGCACCTCAGAGGATTCAATTTTGAAAAAGCCTCACTCAAAAGAAGATTTTTGGCAGCTCTTGAACAAATCAATCAACAAATTCCCTTATCAAACCAATACGAATTCAATGTCTGCCTCTGCCTAGTCCGGGATCAACAAATCCTGATCGCCGAAGCTGGAAACAACCGCATATTTCATACCAGAGGAGAGGAAGTAGCTGAGCTCAGTGAGCCTATTAACCCCGAAGAGACTTCCAAGTTCTTCCACAATTTGACTGAAGGGTCTTTAATCCTCGGTGATAAAATAATTGTCACTACCAACAAGCTAATTTCCCAGTTTGGCCAAAATAAGCTCTTGGAGATCTTTGATTCTAGCTCGAGTAGTGAGCTAGTGGGCAAGATTGCAGATCAGATTAGTACCAACTCCGGAGGGGCTGGAAGCTATGCTGGATTCTGTTTTGATACGATTGTTCACGCTGATATCACTCCGACCGAAGAGATTGTACTGGAGTACAAAACCAATTTCCTAAGCTCGGTAATCAGCCAACCTACTTCAATCCTCGGACATCTCAAAAATGGCATAATCAGTGTCTACGATAAATTCAAAAAGCTACTAAGCAGTCTACCTCTAAACAAAATTCCCGAGCTAGCCAACGATGCTTGGCAGACTCTCTGGCAAAAAATATTCAATCGCCACCCCAAGCCTTCAATTGTCGTATTAATAATTATCATCATTCTAATAATCACCCGATTGATCTAGCTTAAAAGTCTATGAAAATCATTGCCAAAAACAAGCGAGGGGTCTATGACTACCAGATTTTGGACAAATGGCAGGCTGGCATAGTATTAAGAGGCTTTGAAATCAAAGCAATCAGAGCTGGCAGAGTCAATATATCTACTAGCTATTGTAGTCTGAAAAATCATGAAATCTGGCTGGTCAATGCTATTATTGGGCATACTTCAGACTACGACCCATCTAGCCCCAGTCGTCATAAGCTTTTGCTCAAGCGTACCGAGATTCGTAAGATCGCCAAATTGCTTGAGCAACCGGGTACTAGCCTAATCCCTCTAGCCATTGGACTCAATCGACACCTAGCAAAGCTTGAGCTTGCCATCGGTAAAGGTCAAAAAAAACATGACAAAAGGCAAGCAATCAAAGCCCGCGAGGCGAGGCGAGAGATTTCGAGTAAAATCTAGCTTGGATTTGACTCTACCTGAGCTATACACATTTTTTGCACAGTAAATATACCGATAATATTACCCTCTTATACCTGGTACTGAACTACTAATGTGTTCTTTTGCTAAAGTTATCCACAGTATTGTTGATTTAATATGTTGACAACAAAAGCCTATTTAGCATAAGATAAATGCAGTGCTGAGCACGTTAGTTGATCCAAAACACAAACAAACAGCCAGAGGTTGGCTCCAGTAAGCGACCTTTGGCAAACCAGACAAAAGTGAGGGTAAACAAAACGCAAAAACAAAGCCCCTAAGACCGCCCCAGGCGGTCTTTTTTTTGGATGGGATTTTAGTACTTAGATTTTTACTCTTTCTTTGGTCATCTTCCCAAACCTGACCCACTCTATCATCCCTGTATTTGTACTCGTCATACCAATGCCATTAACTCAAGGAAAAGCAGTTACCCATTAGGATTTTACTAATGCCTGACATGATATTTTAGTCGGACTTACAGTATCCTGATATTGGCTTAAATTAATGGCATTGTCCTATCATCCTCCGAAGTTTGGAGAACTTACGGGTGATCCAGTATTTCGCATTTCTGGAACTTCAATTCAAGAAGTACGAAAGTCTATTGAGCAGCTTCAAGTGGGTTATAAAGGTTAAGCCCTTCAACCGACTGAAAGTCTTTGATATTAGCTGTCCAAAGCTGCAACTGATACGTAAGCGCAGTTGCAGCAATAATCGCATCCCCTAGACTCAAATTATATCTTTGTCTCAATCTAATCGAACCCAAAATAACTTCTTCCGATAAAGCTAACTCAAACGACTCCTGAAAGATTTGCCGCAATATTAATTCTTCTTTTACTACCAGTCTATGGTAACCCAGTGTCTCTATTCTGGTAATACTTGCATGGGCAATATCAACATTAGCAAACTTTGCATGATTGATCAGCCCATTTGCAATATAAATCAAAATATTAGTATCAAATAAGATCATCTATCAATCTTTTTGATTATCCTCTATCTTGACGCAACTCACGCTGCCAGATTACTGGATCACCTATACTCCTGATACCTTGATTGGCAGCTTCTGCCCCAACTACTTCCTGAAGCTGAACTATTAAATCTTGTAATTTGTGACGATCTTGACTATTAGTAACTGAACGCGCTACCTGTGCCAAATATACCTTATCTCCTACCTGTAACTGCTGACTCTCAATATATAGCTTAGGAACTCTCAATGCGTAGCTGTTACCACTCTTAAATACCGTTGCTTGATGACCATTCATAATATATACAATTGTATATATTATTATCTAGACCGTCAAGCTATAGACCTAACACTTTGTCTTGCCACAATAAATTCCTAGACCCTAGACTAAGTAATAGTTCTCTTTCTAAAGAGAGGCTTATCCTTAGATATAGCAAGCTCAAAACAAAACCGGACAGTTTGAGCTGTACTAGTCGAACGAAGAAAGATAGCTAGGACTAGTATAGGTCGGGAATTTAGTGGTAAGTCAGGGTGTTAGGTCTATAATTACCCAATCCCAAACTCCTCAAGCTGCTGATGGGCCTGATACGAACTATCACTCTGGAGCTTAAGCAGTCTGGCATAGATCCCATCTGGACGCTTCGCCAGCTGCTGAGGTGAACCAGATTCCACTACTCTACCCTGTTCAATCCCATAAATCTTATCGACCTTAGCTATAGTACTCAGTCTATGAGCAATGATGATTGTAGTCCGGTTCTCCATCAGATTGTTCAGAGCTGTTTGCACCTCCCCTTCAGCAATACTATCAAGTGATGAGGTTGCTTCGTCTAGTATTAAGATTGGTGCATCCTTGAGGATTGCCCTTGCAATCGCTATCCTTTGCTTTTGACCTCCGCTCAACTTTATCCCCCGCTCTCCGACTTGGGTATTATATCCATCACTAAGCTTTTCGATGAATTGATCAGCATTGGCTAACTTAGCTGCCCGCTTGACCTCGCTTAATGTTGCATTGGTGCCGTAGCTAATATTTTGATCAATACTCGTTGAAAACATCCAAGGATCCTGGAATACCACTGCTATTTGAGACCTCAAGTAGCTCAAATCATAATCTCTTATACTACGATCGTTGATCTTAATATCTCCCTGATAACCCGAATACAATCCTAGTAACAGATTGGTAATAGTAGTCTTACCCTCTCCGCTCCTTCCGACTAATGCTACTTTCTGCCCGGGCTCAACCGTTAGGCTGACATCATCAAGTACTTGATTGCCCTGCTTGTAATAAAAGCTAAGATTTTCAAAACTAACCTTGGCTCGCTTGAGAGGACTGGGTGGTTTGGACTTGATGGAATTATCATTATCAAGACTAAGCGTTTCTATCTCCTGATCAAGCAAATCAAAATACTCATTGGTACCAGTCCTAGCCCTCTGGATACTATCGACAATGAATGAAATCGCAAAGAGGGGGAACTTAGCCTGGGCAATTAACTGAATAATCAAAGCAAACTCACCAATATTGATCTCACCCCGGTAGGCCATCCAGACTACATAAAGATTGACTAGCCCAAGTAAAATATTGAGGATAAACTTCCGATAAAAATCATACTGATGCCAGGTATCAGACTGCTGACGATGAATCTGTTCGACGTCTGCCCGATTTTGGTCAAATATGCGTTTTTCCAAATCCTCACTAGTCGAAGATTTGACCAGTCGCATCTGAGAAGTTACCTGACCCAACCGACCAAAAGCTGTATCCTGTAATTGATTGATTTTCTTCTGAAATTTCATCCAATGCTTTGATGACTGTCTGGTCAGGTAAATATAGATCGGGAACAATAGAATCAAGATTATCCCTACTGGTCCCAGATAATAACTAGTAGCAATGATTACAAAAACTGTAGTCAACACAGTACTAATCAGATTGTTCGCCATATTCTGGAAAAAACCAGTCACCGACCACATGCCTCTCTGGAGATAGGATATTATCTGACCACTTTCCTGATCATCAAAAAATTTCTGGGGTAAATACAATAATCGATCAAGGTATCTTGAGGTCAAAATTGTATCCAGCCTTACCGCCAATCTATCCCCCAGTCTGCCTCCGATAAACTGCAAAAAGGTCTGAGACAGGTCTGCTAAGAATATAATCCCGACCAAGATCACCAAAAACGCAAAATCAGCCTGGCTAGGATTGCCTACAATCTCAACCAATTGATTGACAATTGAGCGAACCGTAAACGGATAGACTAGATTGAGTGATGCGACGATCAGGTTGATAATGGCTAGCTTGATATAAAAGTCTTTGAGGACAGCAGTATGCTTGATTAGCTTGATTATTTCTTTCATTTTGAGAGTAATTCGTCAATCTTACTAGTTACTTGATCTTGGTCTGCAATATCAATTGACTGATTGACAGCACTAGCAAGCTTGACCCTTCTAGGCTGGTCCTTGATCAAGTCCTCAATTATCTTCAGCAATTTATCACTATCTAGATCTTCTTCCTTGATCCAAACAATTGCTCCAAGCTGATCCAAATATTTGGCATTGTATTCAGTCTGATGGCCTTGCTTGGTAATGATAATACTCGGCTTGGCAAAGGTAGCAATCTCAGTCAAAGTTGACAACCCTCCTCGACCGACTACTAGATCTGCCATTTCCAAGATTGCCTGAAACTCATCTCGAGCTAAATGCTGAAAAGAGTGATAGGTCGGATACTTATGGCTATATGCTCGGGATTGTGCGTAGTTTTCTTTGCCTGTTTGATGAAAAATATTGGCTTTTTGGCTCAATTTGTCTACTAGCCCAAATACCAACTGATTGATCCGGTCTGCACCCAGACCCCCACCGGTCACCAAGATTACTGGCAAATTGGGTCTGATGCTATCATGCCACTTCTCATCAATCGCTACAGCTTGATAATTGGAGATGAAGTTACCAATTTTCTCAACTGGCTGGTTTGAGATATTATCTAGTGGAAAGACCGACGTCACTAGATTGGCTGACCTCGCCATGATCTTATTTGACAGACCGACTAAGACATCTTGTTGATGGACCCAGGATTTGATCCCGAAAAATTTAGCGGCAATATGGACTGGCACTGATACGAAACCGCCAGCAGTGATTACGATATCTGGTCTGAGCTTAGCAAGTAAAGAGATAGTGTAGATTAAAACAAATGGTGCCTTGATCATATCCCTTATATTCTCAAGGCTAAAATATCTCCTGAGTTTGACCGTAGCTAGCCTGTAAACATCAAGCTCTAGCCCATTGTCACGATAGTACTTTCTGATAAACTCATTTTCTGGGCCCTTCCTAGTAATGATCCAGCTAAACTCTACCTCTGGGCGTTCTTGTCTGACCATGTTCTCGAGTGCCAAGAGCGGGATCACTGATCCTAGCGTCCCCCCACCAGACAAAACTATCCTACAATCAGGCCTCTTATCTCGTTTTGCTATATATTTATCTATCCGATTCTTCACTGTCTGCTCTATTATAGCAAGATTAATCCAAAATTAGAAATTAGACTTGTTCCCCAATAATTTTTGAGACCAAAATTGTCTAGTTTGAGACTAGGATAGTCTTTTCGTAAAGAGCCCTAATTAACCCAACTCACTAAAAAACAATATCTAATCCACCACTTCGGGGTCAGACCCCGACAATTTATATCTGTAATTAGGGATCACTTCGGGGTCAGACCCCGAAGTGATCTCCGTGTTGTCATCCTCCGAAAATCCTTCTCTTTCTTGTCACACTCCGGAGTTCCTCCTTGTATTGTCATCCTCCGATAATCCAAAGGATTTTACGGGGGATCCAGTATTTCGTGTTATATCTGCTATTTAATTAACAGACATATTATCTAAGCACCCTACTGACCGCTAGACTCCTGACCAAGGCATACCCATGTTCCAGCGCCAAATACCCAATCAAGCTGTACCCTAGATTACCAATCATGGTATTACGAAAGAAAGGCAATGCATAATAATAAGCCATACCTAATCCTGGCAAATCTTTTGTATACATATCACCAAATGCCCAAACCGCAAAATTGGTCACCAAAAAGAATATCAATCCATTGATTAAAGCAAAGCTCGCTATACTGAGAATAGAACGATTATTTCTAAGGTAGCTACTAGCAAGAGTAATCGCTAAAAGTGATCCATAGACTGACAGCATAATCTCTGCTTGATAAAATCCTAGCCAAAGGTCTCCGAGCAACATCCCTACTATTCCGACTACCCAAGCAAATCTTTTGCCCTGATAAATACTTGAAAGCATAATGATTGCGCCGACTGGTACCAGGTTGTAAGCGTGCGGTAATAATCTACTTGCAACGATTATTGCTATCAAGATACTTCCTAGTAAAACCCGCCTTAAATCATACCGCTCAAACATTGCTTATTGCCTCCCTCAGCTTTGGTTATTTGGTTATTTGGTTAATTGTCACTCAATTGTAACACATGTGGCATGCCCAAAACAAAACCAACCTTTTACCTCTTTCCCAAGACCTCAAAATTTTCGGGGTCTGACCCCGAACTCGACATTGCTAACAGATATAAATCGTCGGGGTCTGACCCCGAAGTAGGGATTTTGGGGATGGGATGATAAAATAATGCTTATGTCTAACTATTTGACGGACCTACCGAGTGACTTAGTCTACATTGACACGAACCCGGAGCTAAGACGAGGGTACTGGTTTGGTGAAGAGGTAGTAATTGCTCCCAAAAGAGGCAAAAGACCCCACGAAGATAGCTCAAGTATCTCTGAACCCCAACTCAAACGCTCAGAAATCGGCCTTAAACTAATCGCTGAGCCAGCTATAGATCAGATTGAAGACATAGATGGCAACTGGCTGGTCAAGTCGATAGCCAACGGCTTCCCTACGATTACTGAAAATAACCCCAAGGCTAGAGGTCAGCAAGAGATTATTATTGATACCCCAGAGATTGATAAAAACTTTGAAGATCTAGATATTGGACAATTGGTCAACCTGTTTAGCTTTTATCAGGCTCGATCCCGGGCCCTTAGCCGACTGCCTGACATTCGCTATGTCTCGATCTTTAAAAATCAAGGCATCCACGCTGGAGCTTCAATCGCTCACCCCCATACCCAGGTCTTTGCTCTCGAATGGATACCAGAAAAAATCCAAAGACAACATCGTCAACTATCAAGAATAGACTCACCGAATCCGATCCAAGAGACGATAGAACAAGAACTTTCTAAGGCTACAAGAATAGTCACACAGACTGAACGTTGGACTGTATTTTGTCCTTATGCAAGCATCAATCCGATGGAAGTCTGGCTAATCCCAGCCAGAGAAATTTTGGAATTCTCCCACCTGGATCACCTTGAGATTACTCAACTCACTGGGTTGATTTCGCCTTTAGTCAAACGACTTGGAGACTCAGGAATAGACTTCAACCTGCTAATCGAAAATGGGCTCATGAACCCTGATAGACTGATTATCAAGTTGATCCCCCGGGGACTAATCAACTCTGGAGGTTTTGAACTGGGTACCAATATTATTATCAATCCTGTTTCCCCTGAATCAGCTACTAGCTGGTACAGACAAGGTTATTTGTGATAAACTTACTTCATGACCAAAGATAATTCACCTAGCTCTACAAAACCCAGCAATAAATCCCCTTTGGGCCAAGATGATTACAAATTGCCAAAAATCACTCACCCCAACAAGGATGACCTGGAGCTTATGTTTAATCTAAACTTTAATCACTTCCTGTCAAGATTTAACGAACATAATATTGATCAAGCTACTGTTGCCAAGCTGGTCACCAACCTCTACAAACAGTCCCGCAGAGACCAAGCCTACAATGACTTGCGTAAACTATTAAAGAAAGCCAACCTAGATAAAAATGACTATAACTACTGGGCTGCAATTCGTGAATACCAATTACTTGATGATAATCTAATCTACCTATATCAAGATCTCGATGGTCAAGCAGGATCCAAACTAGTCAATCGGATTGCTTGGCAGGCTGGCAAGACTGGTGTTAAGGAATTTGATGCCAAATCAACTTTTGAAAAGCTGGCTCAGGTCAACTTGGTGATTGAAACAATTACAGGGAATATGCTAGAGAGTGTCTATCAAGATTTTAAAGATAAAAAATCTAGCAATCAAAACAAAAAAGAATATGCCAGCTCAAGAGTATATATTTTAGAGCTTGCCTCAATCGCTCAAACTATCATCAACTGGCTAGTCAACCATGACTATCAAATCATCGAGGATAACTCGGCCCAAAGACTAGCGGTCGCTTCATTGATTCTGGCAAACCAGCTCAATATCATTGTCAACCCAATGATGCCAAACTACTATATTTATAATGACCTTCTGAATGCTCTAGAATATCCTACACCCGAAGAAGCGGACTTTAGATTGCAAGTACTGATGAAGGAATTAATCCAAAGCTCTCCTGCTATTGAGTTCCTACTTGCCAATTTGCCAACAGTACCAAAGCAGTGGCAAGAAATTATTGCAGAATATAGCAAAATCTTGGATTTAATTGACCCAAATAACCCCCCAGAGTTTCCCAAGCCTCAGCCCAAACAAAAGCCTGACGCTGATAAGAAAGTCAAGAAAAAATCAGATCAAAACTAGTCCTAATACTGAGATCAGATGCTGAATCTCCTATAATTTGCTCTAAAGGAAATTTGGTTTGGTGACGCTACGGGAAAACGATATTTTGGAAGATAACGAAAATATAGCACAAGCTAGCTAGAGATATCCCGAACCTCTTTACCGGCCTTGATATCATCAAAAATCCCAAAATAGATTTGATACTTATCTTCCAATTCAGCTAGCTGAGTATTATGTTGATCGGCTAGAGCATTATACCTATCGACTTGATCATTATACCCAGCTACTCGACTATTGTACTCAGCAATCTGCCCCCCAGCCAGTAGTCGTTCTAACTCGGCATTCTGAGTAGTAAGATCCTGATACCTAGCCTCAAGTAAAATACTGCTCTGGTCTAAATCACTAGCCAGGGTATTGATTTGATCTAAAATTGGTCGAAATATCCGATCAAACTGTCTAGAAGCATCGACAATTCCTTCCCTATTATCCAATATTTCTTGATAAGACTCTAGAATAACTGGATAAGCCTGATATTGGGCGTCTTCTAGCTCTGATCCAGCAATCGCATACAATTCTCTATGCTGATCCTGCTCTGGCAGATCACTATAGCCAAGAAACCTTTGATCTCGATAATCCGGATCCAGACTAGTCCAAAAATCATTCAACTCATTGTCAAGAGTCAGCTTTTCACTATCAGACTGCAATTGGTATTCGAAGTGTAATACCTCGTGTACCAGCACAGCTAGCTGATAATCTTTGATTTCTGGCTCCTCAATATCAAGTAAATAAATCCTATACTGTGAGCCGTTGTCAGAAAAAAAACAGCCAAAGATTAACTCTGTCTCCCCTTCACTTCCTTCTGGGCATTTTTCCGTCAGAGTCTGGTAATCTACAATTTCAGGGTCTGATTGCAAAAATACTGACAGACCGTGATGGCTAAGACCTGCTTTTTCTCCCAATTCAACAATCGATGCACTACCTTCATAGCTGTAGATGACAAACTGATCATATAGCCACTGTCTTCTTAAATATCCAAGAATAGCTAGCCCCATCAGGGTGATAATAAACAAATACTTTAAAGTTGTCGATAAGTACTTCATGACTTCCTAATACTTAAGCCAATCTCCACTGATTTTCAACTCCAAAATAACCCAACACTACCCTAGCCTTTCTGCCATCCAGTGCAACTCGTCTAGTGCTTGCCCTACTTCTTTTTGCTTGCTATCATCGATCGGTTCTCCAGTCTGCTCATCAAAAAATCCATAAGAATTACTAAAGTGAATATCAATTGACAACGCCACCATTCCCATCTGCCTGACAGCCGAAAGGATACTTTCTATTGCCCGAACGCCACCAAATCCTCCGACCGATACCCCAGCAAAAGCTACAGGTTTATGTAGATAATTTGACAACTCTGTATCTAGTAGCATTTTGAGACTACCTGCAAAACTGTGGTTATATTCTGGTAAGACCAAGAGGAAAGCATCTGCCCACTCAGTTAGCTTAGTATACCCAGGATTCTTATTATCAGGGTCATTGCCCTCGTGGGGACTAGGATAGTCTTCAGGACAAATTAGTTTGACCTTATATCTACCGTCTTTGCTAGCTAGTTTTTCAATATATTTGGCAGCGTAGATAGAGCGTCTTTTTTCTCTCACACTTCCTTCGATAATCAAAAGGTTTTTCATATCACGATAATCCAAGAGCAATATCAAGCTTGGGCTTATCAAAGCCAAGGATACCGACTACAGAACCATCGTCTTGCTCTACCTTGATACATGGCACTCCCAGACTATTACAAGTCTTGATAGCCTCCTGTGCCTTTCCTGGATGATCGTCGAGAAGTACTTCTTCGAAATCAACTTTTTTTGAGTTGAGATAGTCCTTTGCCAGATGGCAATAGGGACAGGTTTTGGTTGAATAAATTGTTACTTTCACTTTACTCCTTTCTACTAATTAAATTTTTATCCATACTGATGATTTGCGATATTTGTTGATATCCCTCAAAGCTCTGGCTGACCTGATAGCAGACTTTCTTACCTGCCCGAATATGCCTGATCAGGCCAGAGCTTTCCAAAATCCTTAGCTGCTGGGAAACAGCTGAGGTACTGACTCCTAGCTGGTTAGCCAGTTCACTGACACAGATCCCAGGATGATTGTGCAGTAAACCATAGATTTGATAGCGAGACTGGTCACCTAGGGCCGAAAAAATAGTCTGGATTTCTAAGCTAATTGGTTTAGACATATTTTGATTATAAATCAAAATAACATTGAAGTAAATGCTTAAATCAAAAGGACAACCACTGGTTGTCTATTCCAGCAGAAGGTTTGTATTTTCTGCCTAAGTGGTTGCCCATTTCAATTACAAACCACCTGGGGCAAAGCCCACATACTGGAATAGACTCTTCTAATGTAAAACTAGCTTTATAGACTCTAGAGTTGAATCGGAAGTCTGGTTTTGTTTTTAACTTACTATATAGGAATATTGGCTTAGAATTAAACTAACTAGCAGCCATAGGTGTTTGATTGAGAGCAGCGGGCCTATCGTCCTCTCCCTTTAACTGCAGAGTACGTTTCCCAAACCCAGCTGGGTTGGCAAAGCTATGATTGAATGAGGGTGCATTCCTATGACGCCCTTTACCTTCTCTTCGAGTAACTGCCATACTTGTATATGCACCGCCATCACATATCTGTAAAATTCGACACATCTCCATAAAGGCATTTATTTGTTCATCCGTTATTTGCTCTAAGCCATAAAATTTTTGTAGCGTCGAGATCGCTAACTCTCTCATTGCTTTTTCTGCATATTCATCAGCTCCTGCTACATTGATTTGAAATGCTAATTCTTCTCCATCTCCAATAACTGCAAGCAGTAGCTCCTTTAGCCCTGTATCTACTCCCAGCTTATCGAAGAAAGCATCTGCTTGGTTCACATTATATTTTTTCTGTAGGTGCTTTTCATTACGAGCAGAAGCAGCAGGCTTTCCAAGGTCGTGAGCTAAAATTGCTAATCGTAATGGCTTGAGTAACTCAACTGGTAATTTGTCCGCAAAGTTTTCATCAAAATTGCGCAAAACTGTTTCAGTATGTTCAGCAAGAGTGAATCCTTCCCAGTTGCCTGTCTCACTTCCGAAAATTTCACCATAACCCTCTAGCGTCCTTGCAGCCTCTACTAATCTTTCGGGTTTAACATGCAAATCATCGAGTAGACTTATAAGTAAGTGGTTTTCTCTCGGTTTTTCACCTAGTACGCCGATACTAATGGCCATATTGCCCAGTAGTCTCCATCTCTCTTTACGGCTAGCTTTCAGATCCTCTGTGGTAGTAGTTTTTTCTAAGTCAAAAAAGGTTACTATTGAAAACGATCGACCTAGAGTACCTGATTTAATATGCTGTCTAGCACCAACAATATGTGCTTCTCGTAGGAACCGCTGGATATATTCCATATTTATGGGTACTAACTGTTCCTGATCATTTATCTTAAGCTCGGCTGTGACTATACCATCTTGGTGCTCTAATAACTGATTAATGAAGTATATAGGATACCTACTAAGAAGAGAACGAGCGTTAACACTACCTGCTAGCTGTAATACAACCGATTCTTCTACATTCGCCATACTGGCTATCGAGGTGATATCTTCGGCATTGAAGTAACCTTTTTGTGGTAGTTTTTGCATTGCAGTCGATATTGGCAGAGCCTTATCCCGATCTTCGAAATCAAGGGGTGACCCCTCAGCTACTGGTATGAGTAAGCTCTTCATTGCCTCCAAGTATTGTGTTTTTGCTTCTGGATCAAGCTTAGAAGGATTAAATGTAAAATCCATTACAGTGGCTTCAGTATCTGGGCTTGTAATCTGATGTAGTTCTACTTGGCTGCCAGGTACCACTTGCCTTAATAAATAATCTCTCTGCTCAGGGGATAACCGTTGCTCGAGATATTCGGCTTCACTATGCCTTCGGAGGTCACCAAACTCTAGTGGTATCAACTTACCATGTTGATCTAATAATCTATTATAATATTCAGTACTCACAAACTCTGGATCTTGTTTAATTTTTTCCTGCAATCGTAGTTCACGTTCACGATTACTACGATCAAGCCACTCTTGCTTCTCTTCTGGTGTATAACTATCAACCTTATTTAAAAAATATTGATAATAAGCTCCGCCATCCTCTTGTCGTATACGGTGTTCAGCAAATTCTTTTGCTATATCACTATTTGCAGTATACAGTGCTGGTCGCTGATTTAGATTTAGGTTACCAGTATTATTCCCACCGTTGCTGAAATTAGGGTCAACCGTCCATTGATCTGGTTTATCCGTCTCGCCAACACGACCATGGTATGTCTCAAGTTCGGATAGGGGTATAAGCACCCCTAGTTCCCTTAGCGTATGTAATGCACGAAATTTTTCGGCATCCTCCATACTGCGTGAATGCTCAGTTCTGGTTTGAAATTGTTCTGACATATTTTTATTTTTGAAATTATTTACAGATAAGCGTAACAAAGATTTTTAGACTTGTCAATCAAGTCAAATCCTCCAAAAGCGTGAAATATTATCGACAATTATTCATCCCTACTCTATTTTATCTTCAAGAATTCCACTCTTTCCTTTGTCACCAAACTAAATTTCCACTATCTTCCTGGGTCACCAAATTAAAATCCTGCAAGGATTTATGGTAGATTCAGTATTTGAATTGAGGCCTTTGGGGGGGGTAACACTAATTACTCTGGGAAAAAAAATGCCAAAATGGTAAAATCCTAATATGACAAAATTATCAAAAATCCCTCGACTAAGCAAACTACTCAAAATAGATAATTACCAACTAGAGCTCAAGATAGATAGACCAGATTTGAGCTACTCAGGCAAAGTAATAATTGACGCGATTAGCCTGAGAGAACAGCCCACTATCCAGCTTCACAGTAATGGATTAGAGATAGAAGATGTAAGGCTATCTACAGATTATCTTGAGTTAAGATCAACTAGCTTCAATCTAACACCAAGTGAAGATCTGATCCAAGTCACTCATCCAGACAAATCCTCAGTCTTTACCAAGCACCAAAATCTTACCCTTGAGATTAGTTTTCGACGCAAGATTTCTGACAGTCTCCATGGAATTTATCCTTGCAGATATAAGACCGACCAAGGTCAACCCGACTGGCTACTAGCGACCCAAATGGAGAGTCATTATGCCAGAGAAGTTTTTGTCTGTCTTGATGAGCCAAATGCAAAGGCAAAATTTGACCTCACCATTATCCATAGTCCAGATGATACCTGTCTGAGCAATACCCCAATGCTCGAATCTGAATTGATCGACCAAAACTGGCAAAAGACTAGATTTGCTCAAACCCCACTAATGTCTACTTACCTACTGGCAATAGTAATTGGTCAGCTAGAATACTTAGAGACCACAGCTGAAAGTGGTGTAAAAATTCGTACATATGCTTTGCCAGACAAAGTTAAACAGACTCAATTTGCTCTAAATATTGCGAAAAAAGTGCTTGACATCTATGAGAGATTTTTTGAAATACCTTACCCACTGAGCAAGCTAGATATGGTGGCATTGCCAGAATTTGAGGCATGTGCCATGGAAAACTGGGGGCTGATTACCTACCGTGAAGTCTGTTTGATCTATGATTCTAGCTCGACCAATGTTTTTATCGAACAATTTATTGTCGAAGTTATTGCTCATGAGATTGCCCATCAATGGTTTGGCAATCTTGTCACCATGGATTGGTGGGAGGATCTTTGGCTAAATGAAGGATTTGCTAGCTGGATGGCAATCTATGCTGCCGACCAAATTTACCCCGAATGGAATTATTTTGAGCAATTTGTCGGGCTAGAAAGACGGAGCGCAATCGAACTCGATAGCCTCAAAGACTCTCATCCAATTGAAGTCCAGATAGATCATCCCGAACAAATCAAAACTGCATTCGACCAAATCAGCTACGGCAAAGGTGCAAGTATTATTCATATGCTAGTTCATTTTATTGGTCTAGAAACTTT
Source organism: Candidatus Nomurabacteria bacterium (assembly GCA_020639315.1). GTDB lineage: Bacteria > Patescibacteriota > Saccharimonadia > JAGOAT01 > JAGOAT01 > JAGOAT01. The sequence continues at coordinate 27,179 of JACKGM010000001.1, forward strand.
TCGCAAAGGTATAGTACTATACCTAAATCAGTATAGTTACAAAAATGCTACCACTAGCCAGCTATGGTCAGCCCTAGAGCAAGTATCCGGCCAACCAATTACAGACTTGATGCCAAATTGGACAGAACAATCAGGCTTTCCCCTGATATCGATTGAAATCAACCAAACTACAATGACCCTCAAACAAAACCAATTTTCCTATCAACCAAACAGCAATGACCAGACTTGGTCTATCCCGCTCAATTTCTCAGACACATCTTATAACCAACTCCTGATTGGTAGACAAACTGAGATAGAGTTATTAAGCCCCTCGGAATTGCCCCCGACCATCAACCCTAATCAAGTTGGCTATTATCTAGTAAAATCAGACTCAACCTATCAAGATAGTCTCAAATCCAGACTTCAGGATAATCAACTCAGCAATCTTGATATCCAGGCGATAATTCTTGATCACCTAATCCTTAGTATTAGGGGGGATAATAGTATTATTGATATAGTACCTATCCTGGAAAATGTAGCTAATTCATCTACAAGTTTCCTGGTCTGGTCAGCAATATCTGAGGTGATTAGTGAACTCAGAATAAACTTTTACCCAGATAGATCCCAATTCGCCCCCCTATCAATCTGGGTTCAAAAATTGATCAAGTTGCCCCTCGACCAGCTAGCTTGGCAGCCCGTCCCCGAAGAGCCAAAAAACCTTGCCCAGCTAAGAACCTTACTGCTTGGACTGGCCCTTACGTACGATTATCAGCCGATAAAAGATTGGTTGAATCAACTACCTCTCCTAACCCATCCCGACTTAGACCGTCTTTCGCTAAAGGCAAAACTCAAGGCTCAGCCAGTCGAATTTCAAGCAGAGCTACTAAACATCTACACCCAGGAATCCAACCAACAAAAGACTTCCGACTACATTTCGGCTTTGTCCAGTCAGTCAGAATTAAATCAATTCGACCAACTCTGGCAATTTGTGATGTCTGACAGTGTGCGCAAACAGGACTTCCGTGCGTGGCTAACCAACCTCGGTAGCAACCTAAGCTTACAACCTGGCTACCTTGATAAAATGTTTTCTGACTACCCCCAAATCGTTACCAAGCTTGATGGCAAAGAGCCAATTGCCAGGATTTTTGATAGTATTGCTAGGTTTTTTGCCAACCCCAAATCCTACAAATTATTCAAAAATTTTACCGACCAAGATAATCCTGCTATTCAAAGAAGCTATGACCAACTGATTGAGATGATTGAGCTAAGGTTGGAATTTCAAAAGCGTGAACGAGCCAGAGTGCTAGACTACTTAAATCAGCATGGACATCCCAATGAATAACTCCAATACCCCTTCCCTAGCTCGATCTACCCTCTTGGTGGTAATTTTAGCTTCTATTTTACCCTTTGGTCTTTTGATGGAAGGTACACTTGACTCAGGTCTTAGCTTTGCCGGATTAATGCTCAAGATCAGCTCAGTATCTGGGTTGATCGCCGGGGTATTATTGTTTTGGCAAATGCTGATTGGTAATCGGTTTTTTAGTATCCTAGTCACAGATGACATCCTCTGGGTCAATCGAATTCATCGGCTAATCGGTAAGTATGGTGCAAGCTTTGCCTTAATCCATCCGATTGCAGTCACACTTGCTTATGGCAAGTCTCTAGCCTGGATAGTATTACCTGACCTGCCACTCAGCATAAATGATCCTTACCAACGGGCTTTGGCATTTGGTCGGATTGGACTTGCCCTGCTACTAATTATCTGGTTATCAAGTGTCGCTCTTCGTTCGGCAATCAAATATCGTCCTTGGCTCTACTTGCACTATCTATCCTACCCAATGTTGGCCCTGATCCTGCTTCATGCCAAGGAGATCGGTAGCAGTATTGCGGTCTACCCAGTGCTTGAAGCAGCTTGGATCACTCTGATGATCTTATCGGTACTACTATTACTGGCTAGGATTTACCAGTCTACTAGTCTAGACAAAATACCTTATACAGTTGTTAAGACCCAAGCATCTGGAGATATTGTAGTATTGACATTAAAACCTCAAAAGCCTAACCGGCCTATCACCCCCAGCATTGGTCAGTATTGCTATATCCAATCTGGTAAATTTGCTAATTCCCATCCCTATAGTGTTCTCCATTATCAGGCAGATAATGGGCTACTTTATTTTGCCGTCAAGCAGATTGGCAAACAATCAGTAGCGCTTAATAACCTAAAGCTAGAATCCACACTCTATCTAGATGGTCCCTATGGTAGCTTCCTGACCAGACTCGATAGCTCTATTCCCACCATTTCAATTGTCGGTTCAGTTGGAATCGCGCCATTGTTTGATCACGTTTTAAGCAACCCATCTAACAATTATTTAATTTATTGCGGGATGCGCCAATCAGATTTGATTTTTGCCAATAAGCTTAAATCCAAACTTGGTAGTCACTACCAGCAAATTATTTCTGATGGGACTGATCCTTACAAAATTACCCCTGAGAAGATTGAGGATTTTTTAAGTAATCAAGGCTTAACAGTACCAGCAGTTCAGTTTTTGATTTGTGGTAGTCCAGGATTCAACCGTGGGATCAAGCAGATGGTTTGTCAGCTTGGCGCTAGTGAGGCTCAAATCCGAATCGAGGACTTCGGTCTATAAGCACCCACTGTCATCCTCCGAAACCCGCCCCTTGTCTTGTCATCCTCCGAAGCTCGGAGAGCTTACGGGGGATCTAGCATTTTGCATTTCCTATGACCAATTCAAATACTGGATCTCCGGTATTACCCTTCGGGTAATCCGAAGATGACAGAGGAGAGAATTGTCATCCTCCGAAACCCGGAGGGTTTACGGGGGATCCAGTATTTCTGCATTGTGCGCCGTCATCCTCAAAGTCTAGCGACCTTCATCTGGAGCTAGACTTTGGGGATCCAGAACTCAGAATGATGAATTGAGTTCATCCAGTTTCGTTTGCGTTTGTTATTTGTAACAGAGTTACTAAAGCTCATCGAATAAACTATTTCTAGGATATCTAGTCTGATAATCTTGATCAATGACTAGATAATCCAAATCAAATTTTTTAGATAATTCTAGTTGTTCTTTACCTGAGATCATGGTGAAAGTAGTAGCAAATATATCAGATTCCAATGCAGTTTTAGCAATCACCATACTCGCTAGCTTGATTTCTCCATTATTGCCTAAGAGGTGATTATAGACCTCACCGGTCTTGAGCTTCCATTTGCGCTTGGCGGGAGACGAACAAGCAAGGGCCTGCCGGGACAATGCCACTTCTCCTAGAAAACTATTCTGCTTCCAAGGATCTTCCAGAGCAAGCTTAATCAAGTCACCCCCAAGATCTCCGACTAATATATCTCCCCCTCCATTGATCAGATATTGATTAATATGGTATTCTTCTTCCAAAATCCTAGCTAGCTTATCGATTAGATAGCCCTTGCCAAAACCCCCGAAGTCCAAGTGTCTGTCCCCGGCAAGCGTCACACCCGACCGATCAAGCCGCACAATCTGATCCAGCCTACTATCTAGATCCTTGGTAGGAGTCTTAGTAAGACCATAACCCTGATCAATCAATCTGTGGACTTGACTAATATCAAAAATCCTAAAAGTCACTTGATAATATTGTAGTGCTATTTTCAACATCTCTTCCAATTCTAGATTTGGCTCTGTCCTTCGATTTTGATTGAGTTTGCTTAGGATTGAGTCTGGCTTAAATCTAGAATAATCGTCGTCAAACTGATCTATAGTATAAGTTATTTGTTCTTTAAGGGATTGCCAGTCAGTGACTTGTTCAAAAATCTCCAGACGCCAAATAGTACCCAGTCCCCTATGGGTTAGTTGGTACCGAGTAGTAAGGTTAGTTTGCTCTGCCAAACTTACTCTCTAGGCTTCTTATTGAGCTTCTGTAGCTATATCCTGCAAAGCGAGACTGAAGGCATCAGTAGTCAGGCTAGCCCCGGCTACTCGACTCAGGCTAATCTGGTCTAGGCTCTTACCAACTACCTTACTAGAGATCTGAGATTCAAACCTCGATAGATACTGACTAGATTCATGATCTGAAGCCTGATAAGTCAAATCCATGCTTTCTACTATGTCTTGACTCAGGGTTAACTCCAGTGCTAGGCTAGCCGTGCCTCCTGGTACTCTATATGTCTGACTAGATTGATAAGTACCGTCTTGATAGGTATTACTAGCCTGAGTATTACTACTGCTATCTGAGCTAGAGCTAGACGAGTCAGTGGTCGCAGACTCTGACTGAGTGCTGGTGCCTGAATCAGTCTCATCACTACTCCGATCGATTGAGGTACTAACTGTCTGCTGACTACTACTTATACTATCATCCTGATCACTAATCAAGGTAATATATACGATTACAAACAAGCCTACACTAACTCCTGCTATTGCTAAGATCTTTACTAAACGATTGTTCATATTGTCTCCATTGTATTAATATCTATCCCCATCATTTAGATTTTAATCCAAGCTTAAGTAATTTGCAATCCGCGATACTTATAGCAAGTTAAAAACAAAACCAGACTTTTGACCCAACTATAGAGTCTATAAAGCTAGTTTTCTTACTCACCATATCTATGGATATGGCTCTTAAGAAGAACTAACTTTCTAGTTCTCTATAGTACAGCTCAAATTGTCCGGTTTTGTTTTGAGCTTGCTATACCCTGGGTGGAACCTGACTAATTTATAGTCCTAGACAGCCAGATCGAATTGGTATGGTTCACCATTGACGTCGACTATCTCACTATCTCCAATCTCACCTTCGCTCAGAACTGCCAATGTCGCCCTGAATAAGTCGATCAAAATACTCTTGGCAATTTTGAGTTGATCTTGGTTGTATCCTAGTCTTTCTCGATACAGATTGAGCACACTGCCGAGGTCCAAAACGAAGTGCGTATCATCACCCATCTCTGCTCTGTCAGCATATAGCTCGGGATTATCAATAATCAGACCTTTGGTAGCAGTATGCTCCCCTTTTAGTGTCCTGAGCTTTACTCCACTATCGGCCTTGACAGTAAACCTTTCCACTAACTCACCTGGCTGATAACCTTCCAGGTCTATCTGAGTCAAATTAAACCCCTTGGTGTATCTACCTGCTTCTGGATTTGACTTGTAGTTAATTAGAATATCGTTTAATCTAGCTAAAAAACCACATCCTAGGTACTGACTCTCACCCTTGGTATCTTGGTGTAAACAAAAGTCCAAATCTTTAACGGTGCCCTGACTACTACTAAATCTATCTAGGAATTGTCCCACTATTTCCATAGGGCTACAAACCGCAAACACATATTCTTGACCATCTTTACCAGATCTGCCGACTGCCCGCCGGTCGTACAGATCAGAGTTGATCATATAGTCAACCAAGGCAAACCCAGCAAGCCCCCCAGGTACACTGGCTAGCACCCCCTCTAGCTCTTTCCTGCCGAGCCTCTCGTCTACACAGCCTATAGCCCGCTTTGCATCTGGCCCAACTTCTTTGATAAAACTAAGCCTTGGCTTTTCTAGTTCAGCAGGACTCACCCCCCCCTCAGGATAAACTTCTTCATTATTAATCATCACTAAACTTTCTCCCTTCAAATATTATATTCCAACCAGATATTTTAGCAGATCTGTTTCAATATATCAATAAAAAATTTACCCCCAGTTACCCCCTTAGACTTGTTCCCCAATAAGGTTTTCGGACCCAAACCGCCTATTTTGGACTATAATAATCTTTTCACTTCATCACCTTAACTCTGTTAGGGCTCTTTACGAAAAGACTATTCTAGTCTCAAACTAGGCAATCTTGGTCTCAAAAATTATTGGGGAAACAAGTCTTTTGTCATCCGCCCTTTGACTGAAGGAAAAGTCGATAATCCAGATTTCTTGAACACATTGCGTTATTTACTTTTGTTTTATTAACCCTGTTGCCATATAACCTCACGGCTTCAAAACTGCCATTTTTGCTCCAGACTAGCAAAACACTTCGCAGCGTAACTCCTGTTATGCTTTGTCGTGTTTTGGTATTCTGGAATAAAAATCATCAGCTTTGAACTCGCAAGTTTATATGGCAACAGGGTTATTGTTAGTTTTCTTGAGTATCTGAAGGCGTAAAAGTGCGAGATCCTGGATCCCCCGTAAGTTCTTCGAACTTGGGAGGATGACAGGAGTTGGGTCAAAAGTCTGGTTTTGTTTTTAACTTGCTATATATACTCATAATTTGTTACTTCGGGGTCAGACCCCGTCAATTTATATCTGTTAAGGATGCCAACTTCGGGGTCAGACCCCGAATAATAGATACCAAAAAAATGAGGGGTCGTGCTTATGGTAAAATATGAAATATGGACAATTATAAGGATCTTCAAAGCAGGAAGAACGATAAAGATATTTGGTTTAAGCGTCGTCGATATGGATATGGATGGATACCAGTAACACGAGAGGGATGGATAGTAGTAGTCATATTCTTGGTCGCAGTTATTTCAGGAGCCTTCTTGATCGGGGATCAGCCCGACAACGAGCTAACCCCGGCCGTAGTCGCCTACCTTGCTACTGTAGCATTCGGTGCTATCATTTTGATCTGGATCTCTTACAAGAAAGGACCCAGACCAAAATGGCGCTGGGGCAAGAACCCTGATGATCACCCAGAAGAAGACTGGTAGAATCATCATGAGTACTACCAGCCAACCCAAATTTGCTATCTATGACTTGATCCTTGCTGTCTTTGCTGTCCTATTCTTGATCTCAAATCTATCTGCTACCAAACTAGTATCATTTGGCCCAATTATTACTGATGGAGGAGCAGTCCTCTTCCCTCTTACCTATATCCTAGGGGATGTCTTGACTGAGGTCTATGGTTATAAATATGCCAAAAAAGCGATCTGGGTAGGGTTCGGAGTAATGCTATTAGGGGTGGTAGCATTTACAATAGTCAGATACTTGCCAGCGGCTCCTGAATATACTGATCAGCAAGCCTTTGAAACCATCCTAGGGTTTTTCCCTAGAATCGTCTTTGCTAGCCTTTCAGCCTTCCTGGTAGGATCTTTGCTCAACTCAATCAGCCTGCTCAAGATTAGATCGGCCACTGATGGCAAGGCTCTCTGGGCTAGACTAATTGGATCCACCTTGATCGGTGAATTCTTCGATACATTGATCTTTGGAGTTGTAGCATTCACTGGAATCCTTAGTAGCTATGACCTATTTAAGTTCATTCTGATCGGGTGGGCTTTCAAGACTGGTACAGAAATACTGCTTTTACCAGTGACATATCGAGTAATTGATTGGGTCAAACGAGTTGAGATACAGTAGACTGTATTTGTCCAATCATAAAGTTGTAATCAACAAAAATAATTTTAAGTGCCCCTATATCCTTGTTATCAACACTGTCAACCTGACAGAATAAACATATAACAAGCTAAAAACAAAATCAGCATTCTAATCACTGCCAATGAGCAAATATTAATCGACAGAGATATCTAACCGTATTAACAGATATTGTATTTGATACAGCTTTCAGAATTAATTTTATACAAGCGTTAAAGTAATGTATAATACGCAGTTAATATGATAGATGAAAAATTTGTAATAATTGGTGCCTTGCTAAACATGATGGGTAGCGGGACTTATGTCTACAATACTCTTAGAGGTAAGACTAAGCCTAATCGTGTTACGTGGTTCTTATGGGCACTAGCCCCCTTGATAGCTGTTAGTGCTCAATGGTTAGAGGGTGTTACGTGGGCAGCACTTATGACATTCATGGTGGGTTTCGGACCCTTTATTATTCTCTTGTCATCCTTTGTTAACCGAAAAGCATACTGGAAAATTACTAAACTCGATATTATCTGTGGATCCATATCGATATCGGCATTGATACTCTGGTTGGTCACAGGACAAGGTGTGGTTGCAATAATTTTTAGTATCTTGGCTGACTTGGTAGCTGGCATTCCAACTCTGATCAAAGCATTCAATAAACCTGAGACTGAACATTATATTGTATTTAGAAATGGAGCTATTAGTGCAGGCATTACACTTTTGACCATCAAAGAATGGGGTTTTGTAAATTATGGGTTTGCGCTTTACATATTACTTATATGTTTGACTCTCTATATTTTTATAAGGTTTAAGGTAGGCAAGAAATATTTTAAAACTGACACTGCAAAGGAAGTTGCTTAATAGCCCACCGTCTAAGCCAACAACACCCCCTAATCCACCAATGTACAAAACATAATTTACTCTTATATGTTAACTACTTGAATAACCATGATTATCTGAAGATCTTTTTAGGCTATTTGGATATAATTAATTGGTATATCTTATAACCCCAAAACAAGCCAGCCTAGCCTTTTGATTCAAGACTAAAGGGTACATAACGGTCAAGACACAATACAATTCTTTGACTACAGTAATAGAAATTTAATAGTTGGGGTTTTGTTTTATACTATACCCCGATAATACCGCCCCAACCACTCCGATCGATAAGCCTCAAAATCTCCTCGCTCGATTGATTCCCTGACCGAATCAACTAGTCCAATAATAAAAGTCTCATTGTGAATCGAGAGCAAGGTAGCTGCCAACCTCTCCTTGGCTCGAAGCAGATGATGAAGATAAGCCCTAGTATAATTTTGACAAGTATAGCATCTACAGTCAGAATCCAAGCGCGAGAAATCCTCCCGATACCTAGCTCTGACTAGATTGATCCTACCAGTAGGTAAATAAACTGCTCCATTGCGAGCGACTCTGGTCGGAGAAACACAATCAAAAGTATCGACCCCCTGAGCAATTGCCTCGAAGATATCATCAGGCTCACTAATGCCAAGCAAATGCTTTGGCTTATCAGCTGGCAATTCGGTATTGACCCAACCAATAATTTCACCTAACTGAGACTTCTCGATCGCCCCACCGATCCCATATCCATCAAAGTCCATTGATCCCAAAAACTTTGCCGTCTCAACTCTTAGATTCTGATAATTGGCACCCTGCAAAACGGCAAAAAGTGCCTGATAGTCTTTAGCTTGATTCAAATCTCGCAAATACCCAAAATGATCCAGACAACGAACTGCCCACCTATGGGTTCTATCTAGAGCCTTGACTTGATATTGATAAGAGTCGGCTAGTGAGGTCAACTCATCAAATGCAAAACAAATATCAGCCCCAATCGCCCACTGGATCTCCATCGACCTTTCTGGTGTAAATCGATGCAAGCTACCATCGATCACCGAACGGAAATCTACTCCATCATCATCCACTTTTGCCCTCCTGGTATTTTTTGGGGCATTACTAGCACTAGACTGATCCATTGATATCACTTTCTTGTACCCACTACCCAAAGAAAGTACCTGAAAACCTCCAGAATCGGTAAAGGTTGGCTTGTCCCAATTCATAAACTTGCCTAGGCCACCAGCCTTGACCATCACATCCTCACCTGGCTGGAGGTAGAGATGATAGGCATTGGCGAGCAGAGCTTGCGCTCCAGTGTCTCCGATCTGCTCTGGGGTCAGAGCCTTGATCGTTGCCTTGGTCGCTACAGGGATAAAGGCAGGTGTCTTTATCTGACCATGTGGAGTAGAGATAATCCCTGTACGAGCATACCTAGGATCACCTAGTGAGCTGGTAACTTCAAATCCAAACTTATTTTGCATTTAGTTATCCTAACACATAGGATTGAATTCTGGTAATGCGAAATACTGGATCCCCCGTAATCCTCTATGAGGATTCGGAGGATGACAATACACCCCAGTCATCTTCCAAAATCCTGTAAGGATTTATGGGAGATCCATCTCCCCAGCGTCATCCTCGACTTTTCCGCCCTTCATTTGAAGGAAAAGTTGGGGATCCAGACTTCTAGATAATGGGTTAGGGTTTAGGTAATACAGTTACTTTTTATGCTTATTGTTAGTTTTCTGGATACCCAGAGCAAGCTCTGAGTATGACGGATGCAAATGCAGAGATACTGGATCCCCCGTAAGTTCTCCGAACTTCGGAGGATGACAGAAGAGGAGTAGGTTTCGGAGGATGACAAGACAATGACACTAACTTAATACTTTGTAAGTTCTATTCAATATACAAATTAAGCATTAGTAGGATCCCAAAAGGTACTGACTTCTCCTTAAGCTAATAGCATTGGGATGACAACATATAGCCGCCTACAACAAAACCTGTTTGTTCTGGGTGATAGATTATCGATCTAGAGTTGTCGCTATTGTGACAAGTCATATCCGTAGATATAGCAAGCTCAAACCAAAACTAGACAATTTGAGCTGTACTATAGAGAACTATAAAGGTAGTTCTTCTTAAGAGCCATATCCATATAGGTATGGTGAGTAAGAAAACTAGCTTGATAGACTCTAGAGTTGGGTCAAAAGTCTGGTTTTGTTTTTAACTTGCTATACGATGAGGAGCAATAGTGGCAGTTATAGACCATAAGATACAGTCAAAAGTACAGGTTTTGTTTTTCGGGGGCTATAGAATTATCATGCTACAAACCTAACCCAGTCGCTACTCTTAATACCCGGCCAGCCAACCTAGCCACTACAGAACTATACCCTCCAACATTATCATAACCAATCTCTATACCTATTACTGTAGTCCCACTACCCAAATGGTCTACACTAATCCCCAGTATCACACTACTAGTGTCAGAACCGACTACATCTAGTTTGGTACTAGGCCGATAACCTTCGCTATTATAACCTTTGCCAAACTGGGAAACACCACTCAGCCTATCGTCATCACTCATTGCTTCCCTTAGTAATTTCTCGATGTCATTAGAACCAACCTTCCCTTTAATATCACAAATGATACTCAAATGCGCTATACTACCAGTCGCAACATCGGCCCTAGTAGATATTACTTGCCCGATATTACTTGCCAATACAGGGTACAGTATTGCCAACTCTTGACTTGCACCCGAACTACCAGATCTGAATGTTTGCCCAATTTCACTTACTCTATCACTATTAGTTTTGGCATGGCTAAGGTTTAAACCAATAACCTTGATTGAGTCAACGCCAACCTTATCAGCCACTACCCCAAGTACAGGCGCTACCGCGTTGGTAGTACAAGAACTTGCTGAAAACATACCTTGATCAATAGCTTCTGCTATGTCAGATTCCCCATCCTTGGCCCCCGATACTATTAAGGGTGGTCTACTATCGCTATCACCCAATTTCCAAGGACAAGTAATCATTACGATGCCATCAGGATACATCTCATAAAAAGATTGATATACTTCCCTAACTCTTTCTGGAGTCTTGAACGCTCCTGTGGCATCAACAACCATCTTACTACCTGAACCAAACCCAAACCCTGTTATTTGGTTTGGATCCCTGGTCATAGTAGCCGTTACTGGCTGACCATCAAATAATACTTCTTTTTTTTCTCCCAAAGTATAGCCTACTGGAAGCACCTGACCCATCGAAGCATAGACCGGGTGATACAATGTACCATGCTCAAACTTTCCCTGAGGAAATCTTCCTGATACATTTGAAAAATTAGCCCCAAATAATCGTGCAACATCAATATCGCCAACCGTAGCCGTATTCGGATCATCTTTACCAAGTAATCCCCCTGAGAAGTTAGCTCCTACTACCGATAGACCTGCTTGTCTACCTCCTTGGTTGTTATTACTTGCGACTTTTGCAGCAACTGCAGATCCTATATCACCCAAAGCCCCGTTGATAAATATTCCAACCTCACTGCTATGCATAGCTTCCAAGAAACCCCCTTACTATATAACTTAATTGGTCTTTATATATTGACTATAACAGTCTTGAGAAAAATAGTCCACAGAACCAACCTTGCTACAAAAGCCATATCCAAAGATATGGTGAGGAAGAAAACTAGCTTTATAGACTCTAGAGTTGGGTCAAAAGTCTGATTTTGTTTTTAACTTGCTATAGCTTCATGACAACGGGGTTAGTAGATTCTAGGATTGAATTCTGGTAATGCGAAATACTGGATCCCCCGTAATCCTCTATGAGGATTCGGAGGATGACAATACACCCCAGTCATCTTCCAAAATCCTGTAAGGATTTATGGGAGATCCATCTCCCCAGCGTCATCCTCGACTTTTCCGCCCTTCATTTGAAGGAAAAGTTGGGGATCCAGACTTCTAGATAATGGGTTAGGGTTTAGGTAATACAGTTACTTTTTATGCTTATTGTTAGTTTTCTGGATACCCAGAGCAAGCTCTGAGTATGACGGATGCAAATGCAGAGATACTGGATCCCCCGTAAGTTCTCCGAACTTCGGAGGATGACAGAAGAGGAGTAGGTTTCGGAGGATGACAAGACAAGGGGCGGGTTTCGGAGGATGATAGGAGAGAGATGGGTTTCGGAGAATGACAGAAAGGGAGTAGGGTTTCAAAAACTAGACTTCAATCAACTCAAGTAATCGATGCTTGATAAATGCCCTGGATAGTATCAGCCAATTTTTGGTTAAACTGCTCATCTGACTGATCAGCTGACAGACCTTCGGCCAAGGCTCGACTAAAGCTAGCTATTAGACCTATGTTGCTACTAAGTCGCTGATTGGCAAGCTCCCGATCATACCCTCCAGAAAGTGCTACCACTCGTACGACATTGGGATGACCCATCAAATCTTGGTACAAATTGTCACCCTCGGGTATGGTCAGCTTGAGCATTACCAACTGATCAGGCGTGAGCTTGCCCAACTCTTCAAGTAGTAATCCATGCAGGATCGACTCTATCTCTCCCTTGTCTTCGGCATTGATATCTACCTCTGGCTCAATGATTGGGACTAAATCAGCAGCACTAATCACCCGTGCTAGCTCAAACTGTTGCTCGACTACCTCTCTAATGCCTTCTGGGTTATTCTGCTTGATCACTGAACGCATCTTGGTACCAAAGATATTTTTGGCGTTTGCTTCATCTAAGATTTGGTCAAGATTAACGATTGGCTTCATCAGCTGGACTCCATTTTCAAGCTCGGCCAGCCCCAAATCAATCTTGAGAAATGGGACAATATGTTTTCTCTCCCAAAGATAATCAGCAGTATCTATCCCCTCGATCTGGCTAATCATAGTTTGCCTAAAAAGGATTGCCCCCAAGATATAGTCATTAGAAAAAGCTGGACTAGTGATAATCCTGGTACGCATTTGGTGGACGAGATCATACATCTCGGCTTCAGTGCTATAGCTATCCTCGCTCACCCCATATGACAAGAGAGCCTTGGGGGTAGAGCCACCACTTTGATCTAATGCAGCGATAAAGCCTTGGTTGTTTTTGATTTGATTGAGTTGTGTTTTATTCATGACTTTATTATAACATGATAAAATGAGCAGATGGAAAAAAATACCCCGCACGAAAGCGAAGTGTCACTCGAAACCGTACAGGGACAATTCAATAAAGATTTATGGGAGCAACCAGAGTGGAGACAAATCCTAGCAAACATTAGCGGTCGAAAGCTTTCTTCTCTAGGTCAAGATACCCCCCTCTTTCAATTGAGCCAATGATTGATTTATCAACCTACCCAAGAATAACTTTATATATCCAGATCGAGGATGAGGTTAGTCGATCAATAGATGAGATTCCAATTGCTACATTTGAGGATCAATATTACGAACAGCATTATGAAAAAAATGCACCAGAACTAGATCAATTACTCTGGTCTCCTCTATATCTTCCTGAGGCTAGTAGCATGGAGCCAACAAATGATTTGATAGAAATAACAGACGAATATGATCTAGACCCTCAGTTGCAACTTGAAACCATAATCAATATAATCAGCCGATATTACTGGTCAGCTATCAAATGTTCTAACTTTAATCATGAGACTGGGATACTTGAGCCTTTGATTAGAAAAGTTGACCATTGAAATGAACATCCTAGTCATCCTCGACAATATCCGTAGCTGTCACAATGTCGGAGCAATCTTGCGGACTGCAGATGGAGCTGGAATCACCCGAGTAATCTGCACTGGCTTTACCCCTTATCCAGAGATAGTCGACGATACTCGTGACCCCAGAATAATTACTAAGAATTCTCACCGAATATCCAAGACTGCCCTAGGTGCAGAGAAAACAATAGACATAAGATATGATGAAGATATTAATACTACGATTGACCACTTGAAGTCGGTAGGCTATACCCTGATATCCCTCGAAGAAACACCAGAAGCAGTCGACCTCTATTCTAGCCTCTCCGAACTAAAGTCTTATCCAAAAATTGCCCTAATAGTAGGCAATGAAGTGACTGGTGTTCAACAATCTGTACTCAATAGATCCGATCAGATAATCTGCCTACCCCAGATGGGAGACAAAAACTCCCTCAATGTTTCAGTAGCGACTGGGATTGCCCTGTATAGCTTACGGTTTTAAGATTCTAAGAGTTGAGCAGAAGTCTTCTTTGCTAAATTCTGATCAAAAGTCATTAGTGTCTTAGCTTCACTTAGTTCGGCTTGTGCTGTAAGCATACAATCTTCGAAAGATAGCCCAGAGAAAGTAATAAAATACTCGATTGTAGTCTCAGCTTTGGATTAAGAGAAAGTTTGCCAAACAATTGTTTGATGGCTATCCTTGGCATTTGATAATACCTCTCCAGGACAAAAACTGTTTCAGCAATTGCTAGGTCAGCAATATATACCTGGTGGCAACTATTTACCAGATTGATTGCAATCTCCTGCTGATACTTAACATCCCCTACTACCAACCGGACCAGCACATTAGTATCTATGGCAACCTTCTTTAGTAGCTTGCCCTGTTTAACTCTGGCCATTAGAAACTGGGCGATTTTTTTGATAATACTCAGCGGGGTCTTTGAGAGGTTTGACCTTAGCAATATTTGATTGAACAAACTGACTAATATCTTTGAAGCTTTCTGGCCGAGAAATTATAACCTTGCGACCAGACTCATCAAAGTCTATAGTCAATCTATCCCCAAGCTTGTTTACCCCTAGCTGCTGGCGAAACTTAATGGGCATAGTGAATGTACCCTTGCTAGTCATTGTGATAGTATCTACCATGGTAAGAATTATATAGCTAGTAAGAATTTATTGTAAAGTATGACTATGAGTGTCTAGATAGTAAGAAACCCCATCACTCGATCATAGGTGTCTTGATCTATCCTGCCCTGATCTCGAAGAATCTGGATTACTTCCTCGA
Organism: Candidatus Nomurabacteria bacterium; assembly: GCA_020639315.1. GTDB lineage: Bacteria > Patescibacteriota > Saccharimonadia > JAGOAT01 > JAGOAT01 > JAGOAT01. The sequence goes on from JACKGM010000001.1 coordinate 42,263, forward strand.
CTAGCATCATCCGATGCAAACTATAACCTTTGTCCTCAAGTAACTTAGTTGCACCTCGATTATAATCTAAAATTACAGCAAAATCTTCGACCACCAATCCCGAACTTTCAAAAGACACTAGAGATTCCAACTTTGAGCCCCCTGTAGTGACTAGATCATCCACGATCAATATCCTTTGACCAGTTTCAAATTCACCAATCAAATCCTTGCCCATCCCATAGTTCTTCGACTCTTTGCGGGCACAAATCCAAGGAATATTAGCCTCTAACGAGAAAGCCGATGCGACACCGATCGCACCATAGGGTATTGCCCCAATCTGATCAAAAACTAGCTCACTAGTAATAGTCTGATAGTGCCTAGCAATCTGCTTGGCAAACTCAGGATAAGATACAAAATTCCTTAAGTTACAATACATTGGAGACTTAATCCCCGAGTGGAGTGTAAAATCCCCAAACTTAATCATATTGTGATCAAACAAACCTAGTGCAATTTCTAGCTTATCGGTTTGGCCTAACTTACTCATACTACCTCCTCTAGTATTAATTCTAATGCCTTTCTGATCCCCCCAATCTTAGCTGGTGGGCTAGTGATTGGTCGACCAATTACTAGATAATCTACCCCGAAGCTCAAGGCTTCGGTAGGGGTCAAGGATCTCACTTGATCATTGTGACTAGCCCAGTCTGGTCGAATACCCGGAGTAACCAATAATAATCCTTCAGTATCTTGGTTGGACCGAAGCATCTGAGCCTCTTTGGCCGAACAAACTACCCCATCCAAGCCTACTTTGGCAGCCAAACTGGCAAACTGTAATACTTTCTGATCCAGACTCCCGCCATAAATCTCTTGAGATTCTCGGTCGGAAATTGATGTCAGGACTGTTACCCCTAGAATAATTGGCCTATTGGTAATATGATAATCAGCCAAAGACTGTTCTCTACCCTCTATAGACGCCTGGATTGCAGCCTGGTTATTATCAATCATAATATTAAAAAACTCCGGCTGGTATCGAGTAATAGATCGAGCTGACTTCCCCACAGTATTCGGTATATCTTTAAATTTGGTATCAGCAAAAAACCTAAGTCCTCGCTCCTTAACCAGTCTCGCCACCTTCTCCCAGCCGGCATAAGTTGCCAACTGATTGCCAACCTTGATCGTTACACCAGTACCATCTATCTGATCCAAAATTACTCTAGCTTGATCTAGCTCATCCACATCCAAAGCAACCATTATTTTGCTCTGGGGTTTAATCTCAAACTTCATTTTTGACAGAGTTCATTTATTGCCTGATGCCCATCACGGACTATTAAAGTAGCTGCCTGGACACTACTAGCCCCAGCTTCAAAATATTGATTTAGATCCTCGTAAGTTTCAATTCCACCTACCCCAATCACTGCCATCGTATCGGGCAGTAATTGTCTGAATTGAAATACCTGACCAAGGGCAAAGGGCATTACGGCCTTGCCACTCATGCCTGCCAACCCTGCCCCAATCACTGACTTGCCCTTATCCAATACAAGAGCATTAGGAATGGTGTTCATCGTCACGACCCCGACTAGCCGATCGTACTCTTGGTGCAACAAAGCAAGCTTATCAGCCACTATCTTCAATAAATTGGGGTCAGTATAGGGTGAAACTTTGACTGTTACCTTGACGCTACTAGTAACATCCAAGACTACTTTGACAATCTCTCCAACCAATTCAGGATCGAAGCTAACAATCTTGCCATGATCAGTATTCGGACAGCTTAGGTTGAGCTCCAGGTAATCCACTTTCATTTCATCGGCAAATTCAGCTAATGCACGGTACTCCTCTACGCTAAACCCAGCTACACTGATCATAAACTCTTTACCTTTTTGATGTGCAAGTTCTAGCACTTCGGGGATAAATTGAGCATTGGCTTTAATGCCGGGATTGGGCAACCCAAACGAGTTGAGTCCAAATAATCCCCCATCATACCAGTTTGGGGCTGGATTAGGATCCCTTGGCTCTACAGTCATAGAACCCATCAAGACAATATCTACCTTGGTATCACAAAGAGCAAGCATATCTTCTCTGCTCTTTGCGACCGCACAAGCTGCATTCATTACCAATCGATCAAGCAACCGATTATTACTTGCCATAAATCACCTTTCCCTCGCCTGGATTAATCAAAAATTCTCCCCCAGAATAAATCACTTGATTGGATTTTGTGACTTGACTAACCTTTCCTGGTACTACCATACCCGCAAAGGGACTCCACTGAGCCTTACTAAAGAATTGGCTAGGGTCAAGCTCGTAGCTCTCCATCTTGATACTGATTAGATAATCTTCCGGCTCTAAGTTAAATATCTCTTTCGGTCTAGTATGGCACTTATCTATTATTTGTTCGATGCTAATCTTACCCTGTTTGTACGCACTTAAGAGTAAGGGCAAAGTCGTCTCAAGCCCGGGCACACCAAATGCTCCTCCTACCTTATCCTCAAGTGTATGAGGAGCGTGATCAGACTCGACAATATCAATCTGGTCAAAATTCTCCCATAGATAATCTTGATCCCGTTCTGATTTGAGGCTAGGCAACATCTTAGCGTGATCACCAATCCTGCCTGTATCAAGTTCGCTTAAAAATAAATGATGAGGCGTAACGCCACAGGTCAGATTGTAACCTTGACGCTTAGCCTTGATAATCTTTTCAAGCACTTCCTTGCTCGGCATATGACAGATATGGACTGGACGATTAAGACCTCTTAGCGACTCGAGTGCCAAGTCAATAGTATCTTCCTCGCTATGGAGTAAGACGACCTTATCCTCCGGCCAAGCTTGATAAATCTTGCGCAGGTGTTCTATATCTAGCAAATACCCTCCAGTAGTCTTATTGAGGTATAGCTTAAGTCCGATCGCCAAATCACTGACCCCTGGGAATTGATCTAGATTGTCACCAAGAGAACCGAAGTGAAACCCAAGCTCAACCAAGGTTTTACCCTTGGCGATTGTGATTTTTTCTTCTAGCTTTTCTAGGCTAGTAATGGGCTGAGCATTGTTTGGCATATCGACGATGGTCGTGAACCCTCCAGCTAGGGCTGCCTTTGTGCCAGAGATAAAGTCTTCCTTAGTAGTCTGCCCAGGATCACGCAAGTGTACATGGACATCGATTAGGCCTGGTAGTAGTATTTTATCCTGGCTCATTAATTTTAATTGTATCATAGTTAAAAACAAAACCGGACAATGTGAGCTGTACTATAACCCCAGGGCTTACAAACCGCCCATGCTTGCAACTATTGGGATTTGGGGCTAATCTGAGATTATACTTACTTTAAATAACCTAGGCTTTAAGGCCTAAGATTCAAGGAATACTTAAAAATAATGCTTACTCTAATACATAGCACTGCTCATATGGGGCTAGATAGCAAAGTGATCGATATCGAGACTCATGTCTCCAGTCGAGGACTTCCCAATATCATTGTAGTTGGACTCGGAGATAAGGCAATCGAAGAAGCTAGAGAGCGGGTCAGTGCTGCGATTCGCAACTCGGGACTTCAGATACCTCAGAGCCGGATCACGATCAACCTTGCTCCAGCTGACTTACCCAAGACTGGTTCTAGTTTTGATTTGGCCTTAGCGATCGGGATTCTGTCTTCTAGTGAACAACTCTACTTGCCTAATAGTAAATCCCTTTTCATCGGAGAGCTATCACTCAATGGCAACTTACGCTCGACCAATTCGATTGTAGCCAGTACTCATCTGGCGCTAGAGCAAAACTTTGATGCGATCTACCTTCCAGCCCCCAATGCCGAGCAAGCTTCGATTGTCCCCCAGATCAAAATCTATCCAGTCCAAAATCTTGCCCAACTAACCGATCACCTGACAGGTAAGACCCTGATAGAGCCGATCAAGACCAAACAACCAATTATCACTAGACCCAAGCCAAACCCTGATTTTGCTGAAATTTATGGTCAAGAAGCTGCCAAACGGGCGATGCTAATCGCCATCGCAGGGGGTCACAATATCTTACTGAGTGGGACACCAGGCGCTGGTAAGACCATGCTCGCTAAGGCTGCTAGAGGCATTTTACCCCCGATGAATAAATCTGAAATGATGGAGGTCAATAAGATTCACTCTCTGACTAGAGACTTGACTAGCCTAATCACCGATCGACCTTTTCGCTCCCCTCATCATACAGCTAGCAACATTTCTTTGATCGGTGGGGGCAAGATTCCTCGACCCGGTGAGGTCAGCCTCGCCCACAATGGTATCCTGTTTCTTGATGAGTTACCAGAATTTCCCAAGACTGCTCTCGAAGTCTTGCGTCAGCCCCTAGAAGATGGGCATGTCAGTATTGCTAGAGCTCAGGCTAGCCTGAGCTTTCCAGCTGATTTTATCCTGATCGCTACTCAAAATCCCTGTCCTTGTGGCTACTACGGAGACAATCTCAAAGAATGTATCTGCAATCTCGCCCAAATCCAACGGTACCAGAAGAAGATCTCTGGCCCACTTCTGGATAGAATTGATCTTTTGGTCAAAATTGATCGAGTCTCGATCGATCAGATGCATGGTAAGCAAGATGGAGAGAATTCTGAGCGATTGCGTGACCAGATTATCAATGTTCGAAAAATCCAAGCTAGTCGTTATCGGGACTCACAAATCACCCTGAATAGCCAGCTGACCAATCGAATGATTCAGCAATTCTGCCCCCTCGATCAATCCTGCCTTGATTTGACTTATCAAGCTCAATCTAGGCTAAAGTTGACTGGCAGGAGCTACCAGAGAGTGATCCGAGTAGCCCGAACAATCGCTGATCTAGCAGGCTCGAGCAAGATCACTACCGATCATTTGCTCGAAGCTCTTAGCTACCGCCCGGCTTCCTGATAAGATCTACTACATGGAGAGACTGTATTTGTATCCGTCATACTCAGAGCTTGCTCTGGGTATCCAGAAAACTAACAACCAACATTAAAAGTAACTGGGTTAACTCAATACATTCAATCCATTATCTAGAGTTCTGGATCCCCAACTTTTCCTTCAAATCAAGGGCGGAAAAGTCGAGGATGACCCAAACTCCTGTCATCCTCCGAAACCCGTCCCTCTCTTGTCATCCTCCGAAACCCGCTCCTTGTCTTTGTTATCCTCCGAAGCTCGGAGAGCTTACGGGGGATCCAGTATTCCTGCATTGCCTTGAGATTCAATTCAAATACTGGATCTCCGGTATTTCTCTAAAGAGAAATCCGAATATGACACGAAGGGGGGCGGAAATTTGGGCTGTTGGCAGAGAAGGGATTGTCATCCTCCGAAACCCGGAGGGTTTACGGGGGACCTTGTATTGCTACTTTATAAACATCTATCCCCTACCTGTAGAGCTGACTATGTGTGCCGACAGCTACAAAGAGTACCTTACTTTCAGTTATGACTTGAAAATGTAGCCTTAAATCGCCTCCTGCACTTATAGAACGAAACCCTAACCACTCCCCTTTTAACCCGTGATTACGAAGCGAGGGATTGGCTACGTCTTGTAAAAATAAAGCAACAGCAGCTCTAGCCTGTTGCTGTTTCTTGAGAGGTAGTTTCTCGAATTGTTTATTGAACACTTTAGTAAAATCAATGTCCATAATTTTGCTATTTCATTAAGCTATCCAGGTGGGCTAATGCCCCTTTTGCCCCCTTAGTATGTGTAATATCACGGTCAGCTACATAATCGGCTTTAGCGTCCCTCATGATCTGTTCTAGGTAGGGAGTAGGCTCTAGGTTAGTACTCAAAACGACACGCCTATCTCGTAAAGTCTGTTTTACGACCATATTTACAAGAGCGGTACTAGACACACCTAACTCGGTAGCAAAAGTCTTTAGCTCCTGTTTGGTTTTCTCGTCAATCTTAATACTTAACTGTACGCTACCCATAGTATAGTCATTGTATATCTATCGTATATGTATGTCAATACGATCGATATTGCTTTACAGCCCATAGTATATTCAATGGGGCCTGAAAGTATCTATCCTGATAACGACTTTAGTGAACGGTATTGTACCGTCATCCTCCAAAACCCGTCCCTCTCTTGTCATCCTCCAAAACCCGCTCCTTGTCTTTGTCATCCTCCGAAGCTCGGAGAGCTTACGGGGGATCCAGTATTCCTGCATTGCCTTGAGATTCAATTCAAATACTGGATCTCCGGTATTACCCTTCGGGTAATCCGAAGATGACACGGGAAGGGATTGTCATCCTCCGAAACCCGGAGGGTTTACGGGGGATCCAGTATTCCTGCATTGCCTTGAGATTCAATTCAAATACTGGATCTCCGGTATTACCCTTCGGGTAATCCGAAGATGACACGGGAAGGGATTGTCATCCTCCGAAGTTCGGAGAACTTACGGGGGACCTTGTATCTCGTACTCCTACCAGGAGGCCACCCCTAAAGGGTAAAGAATTCAACCATCTGGCTACCCAGGCTGGTTTTTTCAAGCACTAGATAAGTCACCAGATAAAACACCCCGACAATCGCTACCATGGTCAGCGACCGTTTGATCTCCCGATTGACATAATGTAGTCTCTGATCGATATAGACCTTGTCATGCTCGGCTTTGGCAGAAAGCTTCGGATTATCTTTGGGTTTGCTTATCTTAGCTGACTTCTTAGAAACCACTTCTTGGTCTGAGGCAGTCGCTTGATCGTTACTGACCTTTGAGGCTACAGGGCGAGCCTGAGACTTTTGCTTCTTCTTGATATGGGATTTTGGCATAAGACTATTGTAGCATATGATATGATTAATAACATATGGAGAGGATTGTTCTAACTATCGCTATACTGAGCTTGGCATTGTCAGCTTTCGCAATCAAGCAGCTTCATGACCTTAGAACAGTCTACAATAAGATTTTTGCCTACAATAAGTCTGGTGGTGAAAAAACCGACCTAAGGCATCAGCTGGAACAGTACAGCTCTGAAGTCCAAAAGTGCCTAGATCAATTGGATCAATTGGCTGGGTACACCGCCAAGCTCCACAAACAGATCCAAACCAGCTCCCAAAAGATTGGCCTGATTCGTTTCAATCCCTTTAAGGATACAGGTGGTGATCAAAGCTTTTGCCTGACTATTCTCGATGCCCACAATACAGGCTACTGCCTTTCTAGTATTCATACCCGTTCTGGCACCAGAGTCTATTGTAAAGAAATCCAAAAAGGTAAGAGCCTCCATCACCTTTCAGAAGAAGAACAAGCTTCTATCACGAAGGCAATCAGTGTAAAATATTAGCTGTATGTTATTTCATAAAAAACTTAGACCCAGCAAGCAGAGTGAGCCAACAGCAGTATTATTCGAAACTCTACTGGGTGACAACCTAGATAGTGAAGGCACTATCACTAGTGACACTGACATCACAATCAGCTCGAAATTTCGAGGTCAGATTAAGACCTCAGCCAAGCTAACAATTGACCAAAATGCCGAAGTCGATGCCGAAGTCGAGGCTCAGGACCTAACTGTACTTGGCAAGCTCAATGGTAAAGCTGTAGTCAGCGGTCAGTCTGTACTTCACAATTCTGCCATCGCCAATGCCAATATCCGGACTGGTACCTTGAAGATTGAGACAGGTGCAGTCCTGATCGGCAAAATCTCTACTGCAGTAGTGGGTAAATAGGATGTACGCTTTCTTAATCGATACCACAGTCAAAGTAGCCAAAAAGCAAGAACTAATCAAAAAGATTCGTCAAGCTGCTGCCAAACAGTCCGTATTTGGTGCAAATTTCGCATTGGCCGATGAGACTCGGGCTGGTCAAGAGATTGCTTCCTTTATCAAACAAGTCAAGAAGGACTATCAGACTATTGTAGTAGTGGGAGATGACTGGACATTAGAAAGTGTGATCAATGAAATTCACTCCCAACAAGCCGAGATTACTCTTGGATTTATCCCTCTGATCAAAACATCACATTATGCTGAATTGCTCAAGCTTGGCAATTGGAAACAAGCGATCAAGATTCTTCCCCAAAGAAGGACTATCAGTCTCAATCTCTGCTCGATCAACAATGAGCTTTTCTTGGACCAAGCAAAGCTCAGAGTGGTCAATACCTCATCTGACCTCTTGCCTCATCTAAAATTTCAGTTTGATGACAAACTGACGACCAAAGCCAGCACCGTCTGGGGCATCAGGGTAGTCAATAACAACCTTTGGAGAACCGAAACCCTAGACCAGTACCAAAGAAATCTCTTGATCGAAGGTTATGGAGGAGACCAGACCGGTAAAATCATGGGGACTAAGCTACTCAAGCGACTTAATACCCCCTTGAAACCTCAACTCAGTGACCAGCTGATCAATATTCACGCCGACAAGCTAGAGATTACGATTCGCAATGGGCATTTCCAGTATCAAGGTCAGGAACTTAGTGTCAACAAGATCCTGATTGGCGAGAGTTATCCAAAGCTCAATTTTATCGTGCCAAAAAAGACATTGCAGGGTTAGAGATTGTCCAAATTCCTCGATCCATCCTCTATGTCTTGTCATCCTCCGAAGTTCGGAGAACTTACGGGGGATCCAGCATTTCTGTATTACTGGGCAACTAATTCAAATACTGGATCTCCGGTATTACCCTCCGGGTAATCCGAAGATGACGAGGAGAGGGTTGTCATCCTCCGAAGTTCGGAGAACTTACGGGGGATCCAGTATTCCTGTATTTAATCGGTATTCACTTCAAATACCAAGCACTACCCTATCTGATCAAACCCGACCAGCTCCACGCGATCTTGATCTCGATGCTTGAGCTCAACCTGATCACTAGCTAATGTCTTAGCACTAATAACCAAGCGAATCGGATTACCAATCAAATCCGCATCGGCAAACTTCTCCCCTGCCCGAATATCAAGACGATCATCCCAGAGTACCTCAAGTCCTTGACTAGTCATCGACTGGTATAATTCCTCCGCCTTGGTGTAAGCTGGCTCCTCTACACTCCTAGCTAACGAGATCAGATGATATCTGTATGGTGCTACCACTTCAGGCCAAATTATTCCCTTCTCATCATGATCAAGCTCGACTATTGTAGCAATAGTTCTACCTACCCCTATCCCGTAACATCCCATATAGTATGGCTTTCTATCTCCATTCTGATCGGTATAATTGGCATTATCCATCAGTGATGAATAATGATACCCTAGCTGGAAAATATTCCCAACCTCTACACCTTTCTTGCCTTCAAGTGGTCCCCCTGAGACTGCAATATACCCTGGCTGAGCCAAGGCAATATCTGCGACCTTATCAGCTATAAAATCACGCTGATAATTGATGCCAAGATAGTCAAAATTATCCTGATTGGAGCCGCTGGCAGCATTGACCATCTTGACGACCGAATCATCGATTACTACTGTCAAATCTTCATCCTCTGGCAAGTTATCTCTAATATCGACTGGAGAAATAAAGCCTGGGTAGCTACCTAATCGCTCGATTACTTCTTGGTCGGTCAATGGTTCGATCTGGCTGACATCTACCTGATGCGCGAGCTTTACTTCATTGACATCCAAATCTGCCCTGATGCAAGCCAAGACTAGTCGATTCTTGCCGGTCTTGTAGGCAACATTTTTGATATGATTGATTAGACTCAATTGATGGAATTCTACTCCATCTGCCATAGTCTTACCTCGCTTGGCTTCTACCAATTTAAGCTGTTGAGGCTCACTACCTGAACTGATCTTCTCTGGCTTTGGTCCACTATAATCATAGCTTTTATCAAAAACTGCTACATCCTGATGAGCCTGATAAGAGCCAGATTGATCGACTAGATAGTCACTTTCTCCTGCCTCGGTGTCAACAATATACTCGTGACAATACTCACCCCCGATATAGCCATTGTCAGACTCTACGCGGTGAGCATCGAGACCCAGTCTAGTGAAGATCGCCTGATAAGCATCAGACATAGATTGATACTCTTTGGCAAAATCAGCCTCAGAACTATGAAAAGAATAAGCGTCCTTCATAATAAACTCCCGGACCCGCAGCAACCCTCCCCTAGCCCTCAATTCATCTCGAAACTTCATCGAAAATTGGTAGAGATTGAGTGGCAAATCTCGATAGCTAATGTTAAATTTCCTGATCAGATCGACTACCATTTCTTCAGCCGTACCCCCCAAGACAAATCTTGCTCCTCTCCTATCTTCGACCTGCATCAGCTCGAAGCCCGCTGCCTGATCTCGATTGGTCTCCTGCCAGAGATCCAGCGAGTGCAAGACTGGGGTGATAATTTCTTGAGCACCCCTCTTGTCCATTTCTGAGCGGATTACTTCGATCAATTTGTGCTGCACCCTGATCCCAAGTGGCAGTAAATAATACCTTCCAGCACTAGACTCCCTGATAAACCCTGCTTGAGTCAGGAGCCTGTGTGAATCGACTTTGTAATCCAGCCCAACTTCCTTACTGGGTTTGGCAAAAAGCTTTGAAAATTTCATAGCCTAATTGTATCACCTTTCTCCACAGTAAGACATTCCCCTAAAAGTGACCCCCATTTTTGCCATTTCAAGGGCACCCCTTGAGCATTTATATCTGTAAAAAAATTATTTTCAAGGGCACCCCTTGAAAATAGCAAAAGCCCTAGAAGGTTGGATTTGTGTATTTTTAAGAAATATGATAAGTTAGGTAATGAATAAATGATGAAGATTATCAAGTTTGAATAACAAAGCGTCACAACCTAGGCGTAACTTCGTGCGGATCAACCAGCAGATCCGTGCTGATCAAGTGCGAGTATTGTCTGAAGATAAAGAGATGCTGGGGGTAATGAGTGTATCCGAAGCTCTTAATAGAGCCAAAGAGTCTGAACTAGACTTGGTAGAGATATCTCCAAATGCCAAACCTCCTGTGGTACGCATCGTCGACTGGGGTAAATACCGCTATGAAAAAGAAAAACAAGCCAAGCAAAATCAGAAAAATCAAAAGCAACAGGAGCTCAAACAAATCCGCTTGAGTCTCAAGATTAGTCCTCACGATCTAGATATCAAGATCGGCCAAGCCAAAAAGTTTTTGACCAAAGGTCACAAAGTCAAGCTAACCGTCAGGCTCAAAGGGCGCGAGATGCATCATAGCTACCTTGGTAAAGAGGTATTGGAGAAATCTCTGGAAATCCTTGCTGACTCTGCCAAAGCCGATAGCACCGTCCGTAAATCAGGTCGGGAGTTCTCGATCACGGTCTCACCTGTCAAGAAGTAGTCTTCTACCAGATATTTGGGTCACGATTTAGTAAAGCTTTCCAGAAATCGAATATTCTTTTCGCTCTACCCCTCATACCTTCAGCATTCTTGCCTAACCTACTAAACAGATGTGTCTTAATGCTGTCGATAAGGGCTGTCGCCCTAGATGAACCCACATTAAGATCTAACCCTGATTCTCCACGATAATCATCTTTAAAGATGCCTAAATTGGGCTTAATATCCCTCATTTCTAACTCACCTCCTGCCCTAGTGCTGCTCGTATTACAAACCTTGTGACCCCTGTATTACCTAGATCTAATGGGGCTACATAGCCCCTGGGTACCCTATAATCTTCCCTCGTATCGACAATCTGCCGCCTTACCCTATCTGGCACTTTCTCAACCTCTGATTTCCTATTACGATAGTTCACTACTCTAGAGAGACCAACTGCCCCTAAGAAGGCACCTAGCCCGGCAAATCTATTAACCCTGTTGCCATATAACCTCACGGCTTCAAAACTGCCATTTTTGCCCCAGACTAGCAAAACACTTCGCAGCGTAACTCCTGTTATGCTTTGTCGTGTTTTGGTATTCTGGAATAAAAATCATCAGCTTTGACCTCGCAAGTTTATATGGCAACAGGGTTATTGCTCGAAATATCATTAACCCCCAGCCCAGCCATTCCACTAGTAGGAATATCTACAAACCAGTCCCTCAGCCTTTGGCGATTTTGATATTTTCTTATAGTCTCTGGATATTTTTTGGATTCAGCATAAAACTTCAATCCGTTGATTAGGGCTTGCATCAAGCGCTGATTGTATCTTATAGTGAACTCTTCCCACTCTAATTTCTCCTCAGAATCTAGGTCGGGCAATAGCTTTAAGTAGATTTGACCTAAAGAGACCAATAACCTTGCATTATCACCATCTTGCTCTGGTTGAATAAACTGCCAACTATCACCTTCATCGTCTACTGACAGGCCAGTAAAGACAATCTCTAGTTCTGATAAATCTGGCTTATCCTCAATATTGGGCAGCCCAAAAGCATCATAATACCCTCTCAAGTATTGAAGGAGATCCTTTTGCCATTCTTCCTCAACTAAACCCTCACCAAATAGCATATGAAGTGCTGGACTATCCTCAATGGTAATCTTAGGTAGTTTTCTCTCGTAACTATTGTTTGTTTCAGGGGTCATATTCCCACAGCCTCTCCTTTATTAATAACCACTAATCTAACATATAGCAAGCTCAAAACAAAACCGGACAATTTGAGCTGTACTATAGAGAACTAGAAAGGTAGTTATTCTTAAGAGCCATATTCATAGATATGGTGAGTAAGAAAACTAGCTTTATAGACTCTAGAGTTGGGTCAAAAGTCTGGTTTTGTTTTTAACTTACTATAAATACGAACAAACTGCAAGCATAAGCCTAATTAACCCCAGACCAATAACTATCTAACCATCACTTTTTGTCAGCCTAGGATGACCCACCCTAAGGCAAATCACTACACCTCCTAAATCAGCCTGACCTATTGGATCACCTTCTTCACTGTCATCCTTATGCTCTTCCTTATACTTTAGAGAAATAGGCATTACGGCTACTCGACTCTCCCTACCCTCTCTACCCATCATCCACTCCACTAGCCTCGATAATCTGCGTTTCCTCTCTATCTCTATCTTGATACGGGCACTATCGACTACGCCCTCGATTAACGCCTTATTCAACCAACCATCAAAATTTAAGGCATCTTGCTCAGAAATATAACCAGAATTAGCCATGATATATTTTTCACAGATACCAAAAAACTGCGTTCTATTATTTCCCTCAAGTCCTGCCGCATCTGCAGTCGCCTCTGCTTGACTCATGCCCCCTGATACATACTCATTATAATCTAGATTCTTAGAAGCTGCATGCTGATCAGTGAATTCAAACCACTGGTCTAGCTTTTCTTTCTGCCCGATATCCAGCTTACTCACTAGTGATGTATACTCTAGCCTGATTGTTTCTAGTGACAGTTCAAGCTTACTATCAGCCAATGCATTTTGATAAACCTTCGGTAAAGATATGACTAGGATTGACCTATCCTCCAACTGCTGTTTAGCCATACCTAGCCCACCCAGTCTCTCAATAAGTTCAGCACTTTGATCAGAATGACCCCGCCTATCACAGGGGTGTATTTCTGCTATGCTACCCCCGCTCAACTCCCCACTATCAAAAAACACGATCAACTGATCTAGCCCCAAAATACCCTTTTTGGATTCAGCGTCTATAGCCTCATTAACGAATCTCCAAAAAGCCTCTTCCAATCGATCAAAGTCAATAACTCGCCCCAAGGCTTGATTGCTACTATCTATACAGATAGCCACTTCAGACGTTGGTCTTTTCTCGCCAGTACCAGTATTTGCCCCTTCCCCATTTACCATGCTACTCCCTCTTGCCAATTATTAATAGCTGTATTTAACCTCTAATATACCATGTAATTCAATGTTTTGCAAGCATCAGGCTTACCTCAACCTAGCTTAAGTTGCTATTTATCCAAATATAAGATATAATCACCATTATGCCAAAATTGAAGACTAGCAAAACCGCCAAGAAGCGAATCAAGGTCACCTCGAGTGGACTTTTGATGCGTCGCAGAGCTACTCGCGCTCACAAATTGTCAATCAAATCAGGTGCTAGAAAGCGGGAATTTACCAAAGAGTTTGTGTTAAACAATACCGAAACCAAGAAAATCAAGAAATTAATCGGAGTCTAATATGAGAGTCAAGAGAGGTACCACTGCTCGCAAGCGACACAAGAAGATGATTAAAGCCGTTAAAGGCTATAGCCATATCCGTAGATCAAGCTATCGCAAAGCCAAAGAAGCCTGGATCAAGGCTCAAACCTACGCCTACCGTGACCGTAGAAACCGCAAGCGAGATTTTCGTGGTCTCTGGATCACTAGGATTAATGCGGCTGCCAGACAAAATGGTCTTAGCTATTCACAACTAATCAACCTGCTTGCTAAAAGTAATATCAAGCTAGATCGTAAGATCCTTTCCGAAGTAGCATTCAACCACCCAGAAAGCTTCAAGGCGATTGTTGATACTGTCAAAAAATAGTCTTATCATCGCGTCACCAAACCAAAACCCCGCAGGGATTTATGGGAGACCCACCTCCTCTGTCATCTTCGGATTACTCTTTAGAGTAATACCGGAGATCCAGTATTTGAGTTAGCCACAGGCAATATGGAATGCTGGATCCCCCGTAAGTTCTCCAAACTTCGGAGGATGACAATACAATACACAATGCCGAATACTGGATCCCCCGTAAACCCTCTGGGTTTCGGAGGATGACAAGACAATGCCATTAACTTAAGAAAAAGCCAGTATCTTTTGACATCCTATTAAAGCTTGATTTGTACATTGAATAAAACTTGCAAAAGCTTAAGTTAATGGCATTGAGATGACAGGAGAAGGACGGGTTTCGGAGGATGACAATCCTCTCCTCCGTCATCTCCGGTATTTGAATTACTAACCAAAAATCAACTGGATAAAGTCCTGACTAGCTTGTTCTAGCTGGCCTTCTCTATTGATAACAAAATCAAACCAACCCTGACCCTGATTCTTCCTCGCCCATTCAAGCTCAGTCTTTGTAGTGCCCAGCCTAGTAGCTAGCTTACCCCTATCTATCTCATCTCCACTCTCCTGCCAACGCCTGAGAATTCTACGCTCAAGTATCTGAAGATTACTGTCCAGATCATTTAATGGTGCAGGAGCAATGAATATTACTTTCAAATCAAGCTCCCTTCTAATAATCTCGATGCCTTGATATTCTATCTCGAGTAGTACCTTCCTGCCCGCCTCAAGCGGTCTTAGGATTGATAAAATCGGTGTACCATAGTAATTGCCATGTGCCATGGCATATTCCAGGAATTCACCCTGATCAATCTTTTGCTCAAACTCAGCTTTGCTCAAGTGGCAATACGCTTTGTATGGTCTGATGTCACCAATCTCGGCCACTTGATCTCGTTGCTCTCTAGCTCTAGAAGTAGCACTGACTGGAATCACCAATTTTTGATCACCCTCTAGCCTGGAATTGACCATCTGTTCCAGCGCATTCTTCCCAGCTCCCGACGGGCTGACGATCGCATACAGATTACCTTGACTCAACTCTCTTAGGTGATCTATGTCTGACATAGAGAGATTATAGCATACCCAAAACAAAACCGGACAATTTGGGATTACTAATAAAGAGCTAGAAAGTTAGTTCTTTATATGAACCTTACTTATAAGTAAGGTGAATAGAAAAACTAGATTTGTAGACTTTAGTAGTGGGTCAAAAGGCTGGTTTTGTTTTGAGTATGCTATATATCATAGGATTTGTGACTATACTGAGCATTTCCAGGGGATCTCTGATCCAATTTGCTAAGGAAATTTGAAAGATGACAGAAGGAGGGTGCATTGTCATCCTCCGAAACCCAGAGGGTTTACGGGGGATCCAGTATTTAAAACTAATCCTAATTCAGCCCAAACTTAAAACCAAGCAGTTGGTCAGTATCAAGATCGGTAGTATACACTACCGACCGATCAGGCTGGCTGAAGTAGGCTGGATCATCAGCATTGGTGACCAGCCCCTCCAAGGAAAACTTATCTGGGGGAAAAATCTGAATAGTATATTGGCTAGACTTCTGTCCGACCGACCTTTGCAGTAAAAATTCAAAATCAAAGTCCTTGGTCAGATCCAGCTTGGTAGGCAAAATATACCTAAACTTCGCTTTGCTAGTACTAAGGACTTTGGTATCGAGCTTAAACTGGTAGATATCTCGCTCTGCTTCTCGATGTGAAGTAATCTCATCTGGTGAGATACTACTTGCTACCAGCTTACTACCTCGCGGAATTGCGATCTCAGAATAGTTGATATTGTCACTAATCAGCCAGGTATCAAATCCGTGGACGGGATCTGTATAAAGACCGGCTCTATCAGAAGTATGCTCCCTTTCAATCAACAAGTCTACCGTCACTTGACCAGTCTGATCGATCCTAATCTGCTGCTTAATCTCTTGACCAAGATAATACGCTGACTTATTGGCCGCATAAGTCAGTTCACTGACTGCAAGATAATTATCAAAACCAGGCTCAAGCTCTCCTGTCATGTTGAGATTCTGAAAGGCTTGATTGATCTTAGGGTTGGTTGAATATCCTACTAATTGTTTACTAGCAATCTGACTTGTCACGATATTCTGAGCTAATTGAGAGATTGTACTAATATTTAGATCAAGTATTCTTGTAATGATTGCATTTGACAATACTCCTAATATCGTCTTCGGATCATCCCCCTCAGCCTTATCCTGACCAGACTCGACTTCTAGCTGGACTACAGTCCGAAAATTATCGGCGCTAACTTCTAAGCCATATTGATCTAGGTATATTGGACCAGTAACCCTTAAGATATCTATTAGAACGTCTGGTGTAATTTGCAAAACAGTATCAAACTCTTGTCCGGTATTTACCTCCATTGCCTCCAGAGCAAGCTTTGCGCTATCAGGCCAATTCATATATAGTCCTGAGTTTCGCAAAAAACCCTTGCCAGTAAAATTGCCCGGGCCAATCTCACTAGAGATATCAATCACCGGATAAACAGCCTCGTTATTGATCCAGTCGTAGTAATATACACTACGTATATCCTCCACCTGCATCTGGCCTTCTCCGTTTTCAATAATACCTACTGTCCCAATAAATCCTCCCCCAAATCTCTGCTCAGCATTATTGGCGAATAAGATAAGTACCCTTTTACTATTGGTCTTGATATTTGAAAGCAAGCTAGCAAATTGCTGGGTATCGGACTGACCAAAAAATAGTGGCAAGTGATAGATCGCACTGCCAGTCAGTACTAGCCCAACATAGGCGATAAACACTATCCCAGATATAAAAAAAGACCTAAAGCTTATTAACCCTTTTGATACTCTAAACATTTGTCCTCGGTGTATTGCCTAACCTCAGCAATAAATCTTTGCTCAGAAAAAGACTGAGCATGCTTAATAATCTTCTCTACATTAAAATTGATCTTGGGAAATTCAAGAATAGCGCTGACGACTGACTCAACTGACTGAGTATCAAAGAATATCCCAGTCTTGGCGGGGACAATCGTTTCGGTCGCACCACCTTGGCGGTAAGCAATCACTGGCAATCCTAGTGCCATTGCTTCCAATGGCACTATCCCAAAGTCCTCTTCGCCAGGAAAGATCAAAGCCTTGGCCTTACTAGCCAAATAACTAACCTCTGAATCAGAAGCCTCCCTTAAAAATCTGATCTGCGTACTACCCTGAGCAAGCTCTACTAGTCTCGAGTATTCGGGACCATTACCGACCACTAGTAAGTTCTGGTTGGTGATCAGGCAAGCCCGCAATGCTAAATCAATTCTTTTATAAGGTACTAAGCGGGAAAAGCAGATAAAATAATTCTTGAAGTTGCTTAAGCTAGAGACAGGACTCTTAGCTTTTAATCGCTCTAGATCTACAGGTGGATAAATCACCTTGCTATCACGGTGATAATACTGCTTGATCCTAGATCTGGTATTGCGTGAATTGGCGATCAAATAATCTGGTCTTTGACCCGCCTGGTAATCCCAACTCTGGCTAGATTTGAGGAGCAACTGATTGGCTTTTCCTGCAATTAACCCCAACCCTCCGATACCTGGACTTTGACTATACTGCTGACTATGACTCCAGTAATAACGGGTAGGAGTATGAATATATGAGATATGAACAGTCTCTGTCGGCACTATTATACCTTTGGCTTCTGCACTACTGTCGGATAATACCAAATCGTAATCCTTAAAATCAAAGCTCTCAAAAGCAAACCTCCTGAGGATCGGGTACAGTTGGTGCCTAGATTTTGCTAACGGCCAGCTATTGATAAAACTCGTGATCACATTTTTGTCAGCTAGCTCTGGAAATAGCTTAGGGTTATAGGCACTAGTATAGATATCGGCATCTGGATAAGCCTTAGACAGACTGACTAAAACCCTTTCAGCCCCACCCCGGCTAGTCAACCAATCATGGACCAAGGCTACCCTGATCTTAGACCCCATCTCCACCCCGTATCATGATTAGAACTGTCCTAATAATAATCTTAATATCCAGCCAAGGTGACCAGTGTTCGGCATAATATATTTCTAACCTCAGTCGATCCTGATAATCTAGCTGATTTCTGCCTGAGACTTGCCAAAGACCAGTCAGGCCTGGCTTGATCATCAATACCTTGTCTTTGCTCTGTTTGTGAGCATTGAGTTCGTCTGGCAAATGAGGCCTGGGACCAACCACACTAAGTTGCCCTAGTACTACATTGACAAACTGGGGCCACTCATCGACCCCCAGTCTTCTAAACAATGCAGTTGCTGGGTTGATCCTAGGGTCAGGATTGAGCTTATGATCTCTTTTGTAGACCGGTATCAGATCTGCCCTACCCATTCTGGTCAATGTCTGGACTGGATCCGAATTTGGGTAACCCTTACCATCAGAATACCTATATAGCATTGTACGAAATTTATAGACTCCAATCTCCTTACCCCCCCTACCAAGCCTCTTGGTCTGATAGATTACTCCACCCTTGGGATCAGATAGCTTGATAACAATTGCCATCAGTATCATGACCGGAAATCCCAACACCAAAGCACCCAAGCCAAAGACTGTATCAAACACCCTTTTGCCAATCAATTGAAATCCGGTCAACGGAGTGGGGTCGATCTGGCTGATGATTTGACCGCCAAAATATTGATTGGTAATTCTACCTTGATAAAGGTTTTGAGTAGTTGGTAGGTATTGATAAATCTTACTAGCCTGGTGAACGATCTCTACTAGCTCCCACTGTATACTCTTACTGATCGATCCCCCTATCTCAATGATCAAATCTATCTGATCATCCCTGACACCCTGAAGCACTTGATCGACTATCTCTTCTCGATCAAGCTGATCGACAATCAGTAGCTTGACCTCTACAATCTGCTGATCCTGCTGAATAGATTGCCTGAGACTCTCAAGATGCTTGGGCTGCTTGCTACTAGCAATAATCATTGCTCTTCTTAACCCATAACGTTTGAGATAGAGTAGTTGACGCAATTGGCCGACAAAGTATCTCCCGATAAAAAGTAGCAATACTGCAAATACCCAGGCTAGTACTGGCACTAACTTTGAAGGAAATAGAGGCTCAACTGTGAAATAATCTATCAGGATAGTTAGAACAATACTAGATAGACTAGCTAGTAACAAGCGGCCAAACTGATGTCTGCGACCTCGGGCTGGAGTAGTATATAGTCCAGTAGCAAAGAAGATAATTATCCAGAGCGGAATCACTGGCAAGATCAGCTTCAAATACTCTTGACCACTGATCGCGAAGGCAAATGGCTTGTCTGAGTAATCTCCTCTGACTAGATAGGCCAAAACAAACCCCCCAAGCATTGCTAGGAAATCTACCCCGACTTGAAGCAGGTTGACTAGTTGCTCGCTTCTTTTTTGCATAGTCATATTATAGCATTCCCCCGATGTCGCGAACTGTTCGCGGTTTTTGCCACTTTGCCAGATTAGAAATGTCGCGAACTGTTCGCGGTTTTTGCGCCAGTGCTTAGTGTTTCTTATAAACTCGATAAGTGCCGTATCTTGCCCCATACTCTTCATGAGTTTTGCAACTTCGGGGTCAGACCCCGTTATTTTATATCTGTTGGGAAGGTCAGTTTCGGGGTCAGACCCCGACAACACAAAAACAAAGAGGGACGGTTATGGGGTGGTGAGGTTATAAGGGAGTAGGTCTATTCTACCAAGACAAGGTAGCGAAATAATCCTCACGAGTCTGGGGCCGACGAATCATTTTAATTTCTCCATCTGGCTCCAAAAGATACTCCCCAGCACGCAATTTACCATTGTAATTAAATCCCATTGCGTGAGAGTGAGCACCAGCATCCCTAATCACTACTATATCTCCAGCTTCCATCTCTGGCAAAGGTCGATATTTGGCATCCTTGCCAGTAAAGAAATCATTATTTTCACAGAGACTTCCGACCACTGCTTGATCAACTATTCGGCGACCTTCGGGATTCAAAACTTCAATCCCGTGATAAGCATCATACATGCCTGGACGCATCAAATCAGCCATCGTGGCATCCACCCCGACAAACCTTCTACCTTCATACCCCAGCTTGACACTTCGAACCTGGGTCACTAGATAACCGTGAGGCCCAGTAATATGCCGACCGTTTTCTGTCATAATTCTGAGAGGTGGTAAGCCTTTATCTAGAATCATTTCTCTATATACAGATTCTAGTCCGCTAGAAAGCGCTTTGTAATCAATCGGTTTCTGATCTGGATGATATGCCACGCCCAACCCTCCTCCTAGATTGACAAACTTTATCCCAATCCCTGCTTGTGCCAGCTCAGCTACCTTGGAAAAAAGGATTCTAGCAGTATCTATATGTTGAGCAACATCAAGCTCATTGGAAACCAACATAGTATGGATACCAAAATGTTTAGCTCCGTATTTAGAAGCCAGCTGATAAGCTTCGATTAAATCATGCTCTGGCAAACCAAATTTGGAGTCTTCAGGCCTACCAATAATACTATTATGACCAGCCTTTCTACTTGAGCCTGGATTGTAACGAAAAGATATTGTCTCAGGAAACTCACTTCCTAATGCGGATCTAAGTACCTCAATCTGATTAATATCATCGAGATTGATAATGGCCCCTTGCCTATAGGCCTCCCGGTATTCTTCAGGATCTACATTATTGGCAGTAAACATTACTGCCTCACCTGTCATATCTGCCATCCTAGCTAGCTCTAGCTCTGGACCGGAGCTAGCATCTGCTCCCATCCCTTCCTCTCTTAATATATCTAAAATATGAGGGTTGGGATTAGCTTTGACTGCAAAATAGTTCTGGTAATCGAACCCTGTATTTGACAGCGCCATAGACAAGCTACCGGCAGTCTGCTTGATACCTACTTGATCATACAAATAATATGGTGTCGGGAAATCATTAGCCTTGATTGCCCTTAGGATCCTGGGTGGTAATTGAATCTGACTACTCATATCGTATGTTATAATTTTACCATGAGTATTACTCCTCTAAACCAGCAATCCTCTGCGAGTCTAGTGGGAGCAAAAGCGGACAATCTTTGGCTACTTATAGCAAGTTAAAAACAAAACCAGACTTTTGACCCAACTCTAGAGTCTATAAAGCTAGTTTTCTTCTTCACCATATCTATGGATATGGCTCTTAAGAAGAACTAACTTTCTAGTTCTCTATAGTACAGCTCAAATTATCCGGTTTTGTTTTGAGCTTGCTATACTACCCTAGGGTACAAGACACCCAAATTTTGTTTTAAAGAGTCTATACAAATAACCTTGAGCCAGCTGAAGTAATCAGACTATTACCTATAAATGATTTTTGAAGTATTCTTGCAACATCCTAACTTCTGACTCTAATATATCAATATCTACAGAGTTACTAGGATCCAGCCATAGATAATGGTCATGCTCATCGCTCAATATTACTTGCGTGGACTCAGCTTTGCATAAAAAATAGATGCCCACTATTTGATTTCTTATACCTTTGATAACTGGTCTCCATTCCCGAACAAAAATTGGTTTAATAATCTCAACATTAAGCCCAGTCTCCTCCTTGACTTCCCGATATAAGCCATCTTCAACTTGCTCGCCAATCTCCAGGCGTCCACCTGGAATAGAGTACTTACCTATATTCGTACCTTCGGTGTAAGTACTAGCTTCCCTCAGTAATAAATACTGACCATCGTCATTAATAATCAATGCCTTAGTGGCGATTCTTTGTAAATCAACGGTACTCATGATTAATCTATCTTACCACAATAAACTCGACTTACACAAAATCCTTAAGTCTCCAGGATCGCCTCCGAAGTCCAGAACTACTTTTTTACGCTGTCACCGATGCATCAGCATCGCTTCCATCAGACAAAATAACTTCTGAGTCTTTGGAAGGCAATCATGGGGTATCCGAGGTTTTGCGTAAGTCGAGTATTTACTAGACTTATTCCTTGAGTAGGATTAACTTCACTAACCTATTCAAGCCACGCTCTTGCGATAACCTGCCGGTTTTTGCCTATTTTGACTTCGGCTCTTGATTACTGGCTTTGGGCTGGTTTTGATGCCTGCAGGCTTGTCGCTACTGGACGATTGAGATCTGCTGGATTGATTAGATTTTGACTGCTGTTTGGGTCTAGTAGATTGGTTGTCAGGGTTAGCTACAGTCTGGGCTGGCTGGTTAGCGATCGGAGTCCAACCATCTGGTTTATTGGCTGTTTTCTTAGATTGGGTTCGATTGTTGTCACTTGACCGCGTTGCCCGAGAAGCCTGAGGCCTGCTATCACTTCGCCTATTGTACGGCTTATACTCAATCTGCCTTCTTAGATCACTGACAAAGCTGATTTCAACTGTAGCATTCTTGAGCAGAGCTGAATAATTCCTCTGACTAGGAACCAATAGGTGAGCTAGCTTATTACGCTTGCCCAAATATTCGACCAAGCAATAGAAGTCCCCGTCACCTGTGACTAGAACTGCTTGGTCATAATTATCAATATCTGTCATTGCCTGAAGTACCATCTCAGCATCAGTATTGCCCTTGATATCCCCCGCTTGATTTTCAAGAGTTGGCTTAAACATCAAAATAAATCCTGCCTCTTGCAATCCCTTATAAAGATCTGAATTGCTATCAACAAAACCAATAAACATATAGGCTTTGGTAACCTGGTAGGTATCTTCCAAATATTTGCGAAACTTACGATAATCCAGCTTCCAGCCATGGCTGCGAATCGCCATATTTAAGTTTTGACTATCAACAAAAGCGTAATTGTATACTTGACTCATCTGATAGTATTATACCATGCTCAAAGAAGCCTGCTTGTAGAGTTAGGATAATACCCTAACTTACACCAAAAGGAGATACGAACTATCAGATAATCATCCAAAACCTACCCTCAGGCTCACCCCTCATCTGTGATCTACGGTGAGAAAACTGATCAACATTACTAAAAGTATCATAGCTATAGTCGATCAACTGACCACTACCAATACCAAGTGTCGATAATTGGTCTAATATATTTGCCTTGACATCATAGCAAAGCTGACCATCCGATCGTCTAGTCAGATACTCGGGGTTCATCCCTGGTTGTTCTTGATCAAACAAGTAGCTTTCTTTAGATATACCAGGACCCAACACGAACTTTAGATCTACTAATTCAAATCCTCGGCTAGATAAATCCTCAGTGACTTGCCTAAGTAAGCCCAACTCTGTACCAAATCTCCCTAGATGTAAAATACCCTTTACTCCTTCAGCCCAAAAAGCCAACCCAAAACAGTCGGCTATTGGTAAAACTAAACTTATATTATCAGAGTTCGTGACTAGTCCGTCACAAGTTACAGGATCCAGACCGGCAACTCCCCTACCTCCATCATCGCGATCAACCCAAATATACCGATCCTTTTGCTCACAAAAAATTACAACCACCTCCTCAGGCACTAAAGCTAATCGATCAAGCAATTTTGCTCGATTAGCCTCAACCTGACTAGACTTACCAAACCGATAATCCAGATTGCCATCACCTTGATCTGTTATAACAATCCGCTGGCTACCCTGCTGATAGGTAATCATAACAACTCAGCATCAAGGCACTGATTGACCATTGCATCAGCCGATTTATTCTTGTCCCGCAAGACATGCTCAAACTTCACCCTAAGCCCCTTGTCACTTATCTCTCTGAGGATTTTGGCCACCAGTGGCTTGATATCTGGATGCTTGACCTTCCAATTGCCACTCAGTTGCTCAACTACTAGCTTGCTATCCATATAAAAGTAATAGCTCTCAGCCGGATACCTATCGAGATTTTCTAGTGCCAAGATCACTGCATCATATTCAGCCTGATTGTTGGTAGTATGCCCGAGAAATCGACTATACTCTCCGAGTACCGTACCGTCTGGCAAACTGAATACAATACCTGAAGCAGCAGGTCCTGGATTACCCCTAGATCCGCCATCGCCATTGATCACTACTAGCTTGTGCTTATTCATCTCATATAGTCTATAATACAACTATGAGCGAACGCAACTGGGGTAATGGTAATTTGCCTAAACGCCCAAACCT
Organism: Candidatus Nomurabacteria bacterium; assembly: GCA_020639315.1. Classification (GTDB taxonomy): domain Bacteria; phylum Patescibacteriota; class Saccharimonadia; order JAGOAT01; family JAGOAT01; genus JAGOAT01. The sequence continues at coordinate 66,530 of JACKGM010000001.1, forward strand.
ACACCTAGTACCAGATTTGGTATACGAACAAACCCCTCAAGGTGTTGATGCTATATTCTTGAAGCTATTGCTAAGACCAACTAATACTGAAGCTGTTACAGAAATACTCGATAACTTAGTTTTACGAAAGAAGGAAAACGAAAAAGCACCAATAGTAATCTCGGCTCCCCCCAAAGAACCCGGTGATGATGTTTTTGACCAAGCTGCTAGACAGTATTTCCCAGATGAGAAACTACTTGGCAACGTACTTAATTCCGAATCCGAAGAAAAAGAGACTATACTTGTATGCTACCTTGCAATCAATTATCATCCTAAACCCGACTCATCAGGGGAGCCCACATCCTATCCACTTAAAATTCATGTGGGAAACCATTTCTTTATACCAAAAACTAAAAGGTCGTACTATCTGTTCTGTCCACCTGGACTATATACACCTATAAGCCCTGTTCTTAGCCCGCCAAACCCCTTTAATACCAGAGCTATAATTTATAACCCCCGACTAAGGCATCCTAGCCATCTACCTCCGACACCTCCTAGAGCTAGCTAGATTTACGTCTGGGCATTGTGTCAAGCAAGTCTAATATTATTTTTGTAACAGCTCTCATAGATCTATCTGTAGGCTCTCCTATGCCTTTCTCTATATCTGAATCGTAACTACTAGGACTGAAATACTTATCATTAGTCACCAACAGTATTCCTCCTTTTGGGGTAAGGGCGTCAAGCCTCCATGAATAAATTGTTCCACTAGAAAATCCACACATCACATAATGCAGATCCAGATCGATATTACTCATATCTGAGCCTAAATCCACCACTATACTATAACTCATTACTACTACTCCATCTGGAGTCTCATGCAGTAAAGAATAAGCTGTAGCCCGTCATATCTTTTAACATTACTATTCAAATTAAGTTGCCAAAGTGCCAAATCAAACCCCAGTCTCGTTTCTTCTGTGGGAGGCTAGATCACCAACGTTGAAGTCCTCTGGGAATACTAGCTCACTATTCATATCCATACTGATATTGTAACACCTTGGCAAGAAATAAAATATTAGATACATAAACGGGATACTCGCCACTCGTTGCTTACATCAAATCACTATCGAATTGAATACAAGTCTTGAATATCCCGTATTTACAATTCGATATTGGCTAGTGCGCCGATATTAATGTGATGTAAGCAAATTAATCCTAGCATAGTGCTTACGCTTCTAGCAACCATTTCACCCATTTCAAGGGCACCCCTTGCAGTTTTCTATCTGTAAGAGATGCTTTTTCAAGGGCACCCCTTGCATTATAATTCTCACTTCTCCCCAGTCATTACCTATACCCACCCTACTAGCCCTGGCAGCATTGGACCGAGATCACAGATATTCTAAAATATATTACTGGATCCCCCGTAAACTCCTTCGGAGTTTCGGAGGATGACAGGAGAGGGGCGAGTTTTGAATATGATAGGAGTTGGGTCACCAAACCAAAATCCCACAAAGATTTATGGGATATCCAGTATTTGAATTAGGATTGCTATTTACTCAAATAAATAAAGGGCATACTACCATCTGTGCTGATCCTATCTCCCCCACTATTGATAGTATGATATGCATCTGTAAAATGCGTGATTATCTCTATATCTTTGACCTGTCCATTATCTTCCAAATTCTGGATGATATAATCTCTCTCTTCGTCAATATTCTCAGCAATCTTGTGGTTGAGCTGAACTGTCAGCCAGGTGATCCCAACGCTCCTATCATAGGTCGCTGCACCCACCCAATCTGCTTTATGTCCTCCAGGCATCCGCCAACCATCTGGCGTTTTCCAGAGTCTAAGATGATGCCTACTCCTAGGATTGGCATCCACTTCTTTCTGAAATACAAGATCTGGTTTCTTACCAAATAAATAGCTATCACTAACTGGGGCTGTCGGATAACTCCGCTTGAGCAAACCAGCATACAAGATCTTGGCATAGCTTAGCAAATTTTTTTGATCTGCCTGATGCCAACCACTTATCCTGAATGCATTTAAGACTTGCTCTTGTTCCCCAAACAAAACTAGATTGATCGGGTCCGAAAGTAATCCATCAGCTGTGCGTGTTCTACCAATATAATAATCTGGTAGATAAATCTTGGTCAAAATTCGATGAATCCTTGGTAGTGTGATATAAGCAGTGATCAACCAAAGTAGCAAGAAGGGCAAAATCGGGTTCCAGTCGTCCACCAGATCATCGATCAAACTTCGATAGACCAAGTAGCCCAAAATAACCAACCCGATAAAATACAGCACCCTCTGCCCTATGAGGATAGTGTTGATAGTCAAACCCTTGACTCGCCCTAGTTTTCCAAACATCCCTTGTATTTTATGCTCAAAAAGTCACCTTTTCAAGGAGGGAGGGCTAGGTTGGCTAGTCCGTAGTTTCCCCTGGAACCTTGGGAGATGACAATAACCTCTGCTGTCATTTTCCAAAATCCCGCCCCTATTCTCGTTATCTTCCAAATTTCCTTTAGGAAATTATGGGAGCTCCACCCTCCTCCTGTCATCTTCGGATTACCCCTTGGGGTAATACCGGAGATCCAGTATTTGAATTAGACCCATAATAATGCAAAATACTGGATCCCCCGCAAGTTCTCCGAACTTCGGAGGATAACAATGCTCCCTCTGTCATCTTCCAAATTTCCGTAGGAAGTTATGGGGCACTTTCCTATTACTATTTAAGAGATCCAGTATTTGAATTTGGCATTAGGGCAATGCAAGAACGGCAGACTAAGTGGGAACAAATCCTATGGTAAGATCGAGGTGATTGGTGTACGCTATGGGTATGAAAATACTTAAAAAACTTGGCTTGATATTAACTTTCATAATCTACCTTATACCGACGGCCGTCTATGGTACATCTGAGCCTGTCTTCACCCAGCCAGCAATCGCACCAGATTCAGCCAATGTCAAATCTATTGATCGACTACCTAGCAATCAAGCTCAAGACTACAATCTATACCTAAGAAGCGATGGAAAGATCGAGACCAAAGCAAGAATAGTGTTTGACAACACACTTAATCAAGAGCAAAACTCAATCCAATTCACCCTGGACAGGGAGATTGAGATAACCTCAGCTTACCAACAAGTCATTAGCATAGATTGCCCAGAAGAAGAGCTGGACTACTGTCCTAGCTACCCCGAATATACTACAGACTACTATTATAATCCTTATCTTAAAAGTGAATTTTTTGAGATAACTCCCAGTATAGATGGCCAAACACTCACTTTAACCTTCCAAAAGCCAGTAGTCAGCTCAAGCCAATCAGCAATCTATTTGGTTTATGATTATCCCCAACCTACTAGCAAAGATTCATTTGGTAGATACCAGCTAGACTGGGTTAACCTTCAAACCGAGCAAAAAATTGATAGTATTAACCTTAGTATTACTACAGACAACAAAGTTCATCTAAGCAACCTGGATCAACGCTATCAATATATCAATAATGATTCCTATTATCCCGAAGCTACACCAGCTAGTGGGGATGCTGGTTATCAAAGATCTAGCCTGGATACTACAATAGTAGGCCTCAACTATCCAAGCCAATCTAGCTACCAACTATCCTTTGCCAACCTATCACATAATGAAACTGTGACTGTCCATGCAGATTTTAGTGCTAGCTGGTGGAGGATAAATCTAAATCAGATCCTCTGGTCACTAGGGCTAATTATTATTGTGATTGCTTGTTTATCTATCCTAGTTAGAAAACTAACCAAAGATAAGAATACTGCCAAGTCCCCGGAGCTAGTCTCAATCCTAGCAGGGATTACAGCAGGGATATTGACTCCAGCAATAATCTCGCTATTGCTCTGGATCGTCAAACAGATTGGCTATAACCGTGGTTTTAGTAATAACCCCGACATCTTCTACCCCTTGGTATTTCTTTTGCTACTAATCATTGGCTTTATCCTGATCGCTTCCAGCCTGCTTTTGATCCCTTTTCTGATTTGGAAACACTTTAGTTGGCGAGGGTTAATCATTACCGTAGTGACGACTTCAATCGTCTTGATTATCGGACTAACCTTGCTACTAATCGTATCTGGTACTAGCCAGATCGACCAGCCGGTGATTGAGCCGATGATGTATTAATGGGGCTATATTAGACTGGATCCCCCGTAAGTTCCCCGAACCTCGGAGGATGACAGAAGTCGAGTCACCAGCCCAAATTTCCACCCTACTTTCGTGTCATCTTCCAAATTTCCATAGGAAATTATGGGATCCAATATTTGAGTTGAATCCCGAGGAATGCAAAATACTGGATCCCCAGTAAACCCTCTGGGTTTCGGAGGATGACAAGAGAGGGGCGGGTTTCGGAGAGTAATTAAAAAATCAGATCTAAGCAACTAGATCGTAGCTATCTGGATTATTAGAATCCTCAACCCTAGCTCTCCCCACCCCCAGAAGCCTGGCTACGAGCTCAGCGCGTACCTTAAAACGACCCCATTGTTCCTGAGTAAGCCCTTCTGGTATACCCACAGAATCTCCAAACATAGTTCTTAATACCTCAATGGTAAAGGGCCTACCATCCCCACCCTGAGAAGGTATTTCGACAGGTTGGCTACTTCCAGCTTTTCTTTCAGAGTTGTTGAATAATCTTCCTACGGTGGCTACAGAAAATCTATTACCCTTGAGTTTTTTTAATGGTTCCCCACTGTAAGGCAAGCCCCCTGGATTATAAGGGTCACGATTATATGATTCATTAGGTAGTTCTGGGCTGTGGTAATTATTCATTCCATCCATTTGGGGTTTTCTACTTATAAAAATAATGAAGAAGTTCTCACCAGAATACCCCTACCAGTGAGAACAGTTTTGTTTGAACACTTTGTCTTGATAATATATATATCATAAATGTCACAATATGTCAAACATAATGTCAATAGATAGGCTTTCTACCTCCTGCCGTCAGCCCTATTTGTCAATTCTATAATAATGCGTACTAAGCAGTGTATAAAAAGGTTCCCACATCCTCATAGCTTTTTTGTGGGTCAGAGTGTTAAGCTTGACCAAGCTATAGCAACTGCAATCACAAATATAGCAAGTTAAAAACAAAATCAGACATTTCTATCGATCGCAATTCCTGACTAGATTCCAGATTGTAACCCGCTCATGCTTGCATTTCAAATCATTTTTGCTAAGATGTAATCAATCCCCTCTATCTTTTATCAAAGTGAGGACAGCAGCAAAAACCTTTACTCCATTTTGTTATCTATGATTTGCTGCTTGTCCTCATCTTTGAGATTAATGCAACCTTCACTCATCAATCTCTGTCGCTTAGTATTTGACCCACCCAGACGATTATACTGGCCCACCTGACCATTGGATCGAATTACTCGATGACAAGGCACATCTGGGTCAAAGTTTGCCTTCATAATACTACCGACTGACCGATAAGCTCTCGGGCTACCAGCCAATCTAGCCACTTCTTGATAGCTCAAAGTCTCTCCCGAAGGAATCGATTTAACTACTGCCAATACCTTTGACTTAAATTTGGACATATAAACCATGCTGATTAATGTATCTAAGTACCCTAGGATCCAAATTATTCCTCCCAAACTCCTCCAGATCTGCTCTGATCCTGGTAGAAGATACTTCTGGTATCCCTATCTCTGCTAGATTATACCGGATAGTACCTTGCTTGACACTATACTTGGTATAACAATTATCGAGAAATTGCCTGACCTGATCTGCCCCATGACCACTACCCTCTCTAATAAAAACCTCAAACCTGATTAGCTCAATCAAATTCTGCCAACTAGGCCAACTAGTCAGGCTGGCAAAGCTATCTGAACCAAGACAAAATACTAGATCGCTCTCACGGTATCCTCCAGCCCTCAGCTCTCTAACCGTATCAATCGTATCAGTTGGGCCGACTCGATCTATCTCCATACTCGAAATCACCAATCTATCTGATAATCCAGACGTAGCAATTCCAATCATCGCCAGCCGATGCTCACTATTACTGGCCATACGCCCTTTGTGCAAAGGTAAACCAGTCGGCATGACGATCACCCGATCGTAATCCTGACCCAATAAATAGTGGATGATTTTTTGATGCCCGATATGAATTGGGTCAAAACTACCACCATAAATCGCTACTTTCATAGATCCTCTATTCCACCGTGACTGATTTGGCCAAATTGCGTGGCTGATCGACATCCCTACCCAAATCTACAGCTACATAGTAAGCGATTAGCTGAGAAACAACATTAAAAATTAGTCCCTGAGTCCAGTCACTGACTCGTTTGACCCTAATCACATCGATTGTGCCCCGTGCTAAATCTTGCTCCTCACTATCGGTAACGACTAGGATATTACTAGTCCTGGCCTTGACTTCGGCTAGATTGGACTTCGCCTTGTCGTACAAAAAATTATTAGACAAAAAGAACACTACCAGCAAATCATCACCCAGTAAGGCATTTGCCCCGTGCTTCATCTCTCCGGCGGGATAAGCTTCCGCCTGAATATAGCTTACCTCTTTGAGCTTATGCGAACCTTCAATCGCGATTGGGTAGAGACTATCACGACCGAGATACATCATATGTCCAAACTTAGCAATCTTACTAGCAAGAAGTTTGATCTCTTGATCCAGACTTAGTACTCCCTCAATATCATTAGCCAGACTACCCAAGGCCTGAATCACCTCCATCGAACGCTCGATCGAGAGCTGACGATATCTACCTATCTCCAGACCTAGTAAAAGTGTAGCAATCGACATCGAGCTAAAGGCTTTGGTCGAAGCTACCGATATCTCAGGTCCCGCATGGAGATAAATCCCCCCGTCAACTTCTCTAGCAATTGTTGACCCAGCAGTATTAATAATACCCAGTGTCAACATACCCCTACGCTTCATTTCACGCAGTGAAGCTAAGCTATCAGCAGTCTCCCCAGACTGGGAATAGACTACTCCAAGCGTATTTTTACTAGTAGCTGGGTCACGATAGCGAAACTCTGAGGCCATTTCGACATCTACTGGTATATTGAGCATTTTCTCAAGCAAATATTTACCGAGCAAACCTGCATAGTAGGCAGTCCCACAGGCTACTATCAAAATCCTATCTATTTTCCTAAAATAATCATCTGGAAGATTCAACCCCCCAAGGTGCGAGCTGAAGTTTTGTTTGTCTATTCTACCCCTCAAGACATTGATTACAGCTTCGGGTTGCTCCATGATCTCTTTGATCAAAAAGTGATCATAGCCAGATTTCTGGATCTGACCAGGATCAAGCTCGATAGTCTCTGGAGTGACATCACGAAGATTGTGATCAAAATCATATACCTGATAGCTACCAGCCCCTAATACTGCATACTCTTTGTCCTCGAGATAAATTATTCGATCGGTATAGCTAATAATCGCCATTGGATCACTTGCGATATAAGTGGCATGATCTGACAAGCCTATTAGCAGTGGACTGGCTTGTCTAGCTACAATCAGCTGATCGGGTTGATCTTCGGCAATAATTGCTAGCCCATAAGCCCCCTTGAGTCTAGTAAGTGCTTGCCTGACCGCCCCTACGAAATCAAGATCGGATTGCTGGTAATAATAATTGATCAATTGTGCCACTACTTCACTATCGGTCTCAGAGCTAAACTCACAGCCGAGCTCAATCAATTCTTGTTTGAGCTCTTGATAGTTTTCAATAATCCCATTGTGAACTATTGAGATCTTACCTACCGTATGCGGGTGAGCATTGATTTCACTAGGATCACCATGAGTAGCCCAACGAGTATGCCCAATCCCAAGCTTGGTCGATTCCAAACTCTGACCGAGCTTATCCTCTAGGCTAGCGATCTTACCCTTTGAACGAACAGTCTTGATCTGATTACCCGCCATAAATGCTATCCCGGCTGAGTCATACCCTCGATACTCCATCCGCTTGAGTCCTAAGACTAGTGCCTCGATATTGTTTGGGCTAGACTTACTAGCTATTAGTCCAATAATTCCACACATACTTTCCCCTAGTGTTAATGTCTTATGAGTTTTTATTATATCGCACACTGCTAATATATCCCAATAAACCTGGCCCAGCAACAAACTTGCCCTCTAGCCAAACTGTGGCGAACTGTTCGCGGTTTTTGCCACTTTACCAGATTGGAGATGTCGCGAACTGTTCGCGACAATACGTCTCAAATCACCAAGTCCTTAGGGGACTTGGCTAAATTGATTGAACCCTGCTCAGTCACTACTAAGGTATCCTCGATCCTTACTCCCCCGACTACCCCCAGAGTATTGGCCTTGGGATCGGTATAGTATAGTCCCGGCTCAATCGTAATCACTTGATTTTGCCACAGCACTTCACCCGGAGTAGGGTTTGGCTGCTCGTGGATATCTAGACCAACTCCATGACCTAAGCCATGGAAATAACCTTGCTGATGACCGTCTTGACCCAACTTCGTTTCAAAGCCCTGCTTGACAAACTTTTTCCTAATCGCTTGGTCGATCTCATAGTAGCTTGCCCGTTGCTTGACCTTTTTTATTGCCTTGGTCTGGGCTTGGTAGACAGCATCATAAAGGGCCAGCTGGCCATCTGTAGCCTGCCCCCTGATCACTGTCCTACTCATATCAGTATAGTATAAGCTCTCAATCGACCTCGGGAAGATATCAAACACGATAAATTGATTGGCTAAGATTGGCCCACTACCTTGACAGTGAGGGTCAGCGGTATCTAAACCTGATGATAGTATCATACCCTCTGGGTTATCATAGCCGAGCCTAGCTAGCTCGACTCGCAAAAGCTGTTTGACCATTTCACTGGTAACAATCTGATCCCCTCGATAAAGGTATTGGCCACGAATCTTAGCCTGACTAAGGAAATCGATCGCTTGGGCGTATACCAGATCGACCGCTACTTGTGCCTGACGAATATAGGCAATGTCTTGATCTGACTTAACCTCCCTCTGATCGAGGAAGCTATCATAAATTTTATCCAAAATAAGATCAGGAAACTCTTGTCTCAAATGCATATAGTATTGCAGATCGATTGACCCGTCTAGCCAGAGCTTGCCAATCTTATACTCCTTGAGGTACCCGATAATAGAACCAATCAGCCCAGATTGAGCTCCCTTATAAAAATCTACCACTAAATCTGCCTTGGAAGTAGCTTTCGCTATATCATACTCTAGAGGACTGATAAAAAGAACTTTTTTATCATCGTGAATCAACAACCCAAATGGGTCAGGTGAATCGAACCCTGATAAATAATAGAGGTTTGAATCCTGCCTAGATCGACCGATATAGAGATTTGCACTCTTCATACTATATAACTATACAACAAAAAACCGCCTAGTTGAGAGGCGGTTTCTAATTTAGTGGCTAGCATCTCTGGGCTAGCTAAAAGTATTGTAGAGCACGTTAGTTGAAGTTGATGGTTTTGTTAGTTTTGTTAGTTGAGCGCTTGAGATTTTTTGAAAGTAGCTGAACAGCTTGGTTCATCTCTTCCCAATTACTCTCAATAAAAGCGAGATATTGTCTGCCCTGTCTGGTCATCTCGTAATACTTACGGGGTGGACCAGCGCTTGACTCCTGCCACTTATGGGCAACAGCCTTGATCTTAAGAAGTCGTTTCAGGAGTGGATATAGCGTCCCTTCCGAAACTGTAATTCCTACAGACTCTAGCTTGTCAATGATCTCGTTTGCGTAGCTTTCCTTGGCTCCGATCACTTGGAGGACACAGAGCTCAAGAGTACCTTTACGCATCTGTGCAAGATTACTTTGTATACTATCTTGCATCACAAGTACAATCATATACCGAGCTACCTTGTATCGTCAAGTACTTAGCATAAGTTTTATAGCAAAACTTGTGGATAACTTCTACCGTGTCGCAGAATAACTGTTCGGTATAGCCCCCTTCCCTTGTTCGGTACCGAACACTCTCCCTCCAAAAAATCACAAGCACTTCTGCAAGGGGTGCCCTTGAAAATCACTATGTCAACAGATATAAAATTGCAAGGGGTGCCCTTGAAATGGTAAAATTGGGGGTATGTTAGTTGTGATTCCGACCCCTCTAGGCAACCTAGAGGATATTAGTATTCGTCAGCTTAAAGCGATCTATCAATCAGACTTGCTATTGGCTGAGGATACTAGGGTGGCAAAAAACTTAATCACAAAGCTAGCTAGGTATGCTACTCCTCTCGGGGTTGAGCTCAGCCAGCACCAAGAGGTTGTCTCATACTTTGAAGGCAATGAAAAAAGGAGGCTCAACCAGACACTGGAAGCACTGACGGATAATAAAATTGTTGGTCTGATCAGTGAGGCTGGTAGCCCAGCGATTAATGATCCTGGTCAAATCCTGATTCGTGAGGTAATTAGTAAAGAAATGGAAATAGATATCTTGCCAGGCCCAAGTGCAGTCACTACATCACTCCTTTATCACCCCTATAAATTTAAGCAGTTTATGTTTATTGGTTTCTTACCCAAGGGTCAGGACCGGATCAAAAGAACACTAGATAAGCTAGCCGAGGTATCTGCTATTTTTAGGTACACAAACTTCGTCGCCTTTGAGTCACCCCATAGGGTTGCCAAAACGCTAGCGGCAATCCAGTCGACTGGACAATGGGATCTGACTCTTGCCAGAGAGCTCAGCAAACTTCACCAAGAAATCCTCCAATCAAATGCCGACCAGTCTATTCCTGATATCCAGTACAGGGGCGAGATTTGTCTGGTGCTCAGCCCTAGACACTAATTAACAATCTGGGTGGGTTTTTTGATTGACTTCTTTACTCCATAATCAAAGGGTTTAATCTCAAGTCGATAATTCAATTCACTATAGGTGGTAGTAGCTTCAAAGGAGTTATTTTCGTTACTTGTATCATTGGTATCAATCGCCGAAACTGGAAGTTGGGAATCTCCCTCAAATGCTACATCTGTCATATTCAAATCTAGTAATATATTATTAATCTTATGGTCATGGTCAACATAAACTACAGCTGCTGTATCCGGACTAAGCTTCATTGATTCAAAACTAAGTTTACTAAGATAGTTATCCTCGAAGCAATTGTCAATATCCCTAGATAGATTGACTAGATCGTTGCGTAATTTTGTCTCAAATTCATCACCAGAAATTGTAACTTTATACCTATCCAGTGACTCGCCATCAATAGTAACCGTACCTTGATTTGCCACACTGATTTGACTAGCCAAATCATCGAGGAATATCTGAAAGGTAAATTCTTTGACCATATTTCCATACTCGAGCAGTGAGCAATTGTAATCGTCTATATATGGATAGATATCACTTGCCTGATTACCATCAAGTGATATCCACGAATCATCATCTGTATCCTGAGTAAAAATACTATTGCCAGCACCATCTTGGGCATAATTTATAAAATCTGCATTGGTTCTCAGGTAATACTTATCACTGTAACGCAAAAGGTCAAGGTCAGCATAGCGTGAACTAACATTCATACTAAAGTCTGAGTTTGGATCAGAGTAAATGGTCGAATCAAATTCCAATGGTTCTTGGCCAACAATATTGTCACCAATTGTCTGCTTGATATCTAGACTAAAAGGTTGATCAGCCCCAGGAAAAAGCTTCAAAGGATCGCTACTCTGATCAAAAAGCATAACCCCACTGTCAAACAATATGCCACCCAGACTTCTGGTATATGTTTCTTCTGCCGACTTATTAGCAATCACACTCCCTGAGACCAGCCCAAGACCCACCAAGAATACTGCTAGCACGACAAACATCAAGCGCTTATTATTACTAACAATATGATTGAATCTACCCATTTTACACAAGCTCCTAATTTACTTTTATTATATGCATAAATGTTACAGTTTAGTGAAAACAGTGCCAAGATCCTTATGGCTATCCACTACTGTCAAAATACTATTGGCGGGTTGAATATAACGCTTGGCGGTAGCTAAAATACTGTCAATATCAAAATCCCGATAAATATTGATTACTTGGTCAGGACTCTGGAATTCCCTACCATAGACAAAATCATCTCGATAAAATCTAGCTAAATCCTCTGGCAATTGAAAGCTTCTCTGCAAACTACCCAGTATAAACCCTTTAGCCCTGGCAAATTCATATTTATTGATATCCCCATTGAGTAGCCTGTCTAGCTCTAAAATCATCAGCTGATAAAGATCTGGTAACTTTACAGCAATCGTCTCATCTGACAAAGTAAAGCTGGCATAATCCAAAGTCTGGCTATAACTACTAGAAGGACCGTAGCTAAGACCTGCACTCCTCGCTTTTTCAAATAGCCTCGAGGCAAATCCTCCATTGTAAATAATATTGAAAAAATTCATTGGATAACGATCATCCAGACTATAATCTCGCAACAGATAATCCAATTCAAAATTGGCCTGTTGCTGACGGACTGATTTCAGATGATTAACTATTGCCTGATCTTGGCTACTACCATAGGCCTGCTCCAAGCTCAAAAGTGATCCTCCAGTCAGTCCAGCATTTTCAAAAGCTTTGCCAATCTGATCAATTTTGCTATCAAGGTCCACCACAGACAAATCCCCAGCCAAAATAATCATTGTATTAGCCGAAGTATGAGTCTTGTGGTAATACGCCAAAATATCCTCTCTAGATATTTGCCTCATCTGACCAACTCTAGTCTTAAGCTCGGGCCACTTAAAAGGGCTAGACAACTGCAGATTGAGATATCCAGCTCGATAATTATCATCCTCCAGATATCGCGACAATTCATTGTCTATCACTTCCTTCTCATTGTCGATATCAATCTGCCTAAACAATGGCTGGCAGTACTGTGCCAAAGCTAGATCAATAATATCTTCAGTCTCACTACAGACTCCATCATAATAATATTTGATTAGATTGGTAGAAGTTGTAGCGTTTTGGTAAACCCCTCGCTTCTCAATCTCAAACATATACTTTTCTTTCTCTGGGTACTGCTGGTTGCCATCAAATGCCAAATGTTCCAATAGATGGGGTAGCTCGAATTGATCAGACTTAGCGATCCGATACCCTCCTCGATTGATAACTTCTAGCTTGAAGGTTACAGCCCCCTTGACATCGATCAAGAGTAGCCTCAGACCATTATTAAGTTCCCTGACTTCAATCTTGTGTTTGACTACCATTATCATTAATAATTATAGCACGGAATGCTTCCCAGACAGAATCTTCTCCTCTAGTCTTGAGGTAATACCACCACTCACCACCCCAAAGGTAAGCTTCCTTGATCCCAGTCTTTCCCAGATAACGCAATCTACTTCCCACTTCGTCCGAATCGATATATCCCAACTGCTGCTCAATCGTCATTTCAGATATTGGCTTATCGCCCCAGGGCTCAAGCTGAAACTCATGGACAAAGACCTCCCGCCTATCTACCAGTCCGACTAGCCCCGCCCTAATCGTATGCCAATAGCTTGGCAAAATAAACTGCCAACTATTGGTCCTACCAAACAAATCAAAATGTGCCTGAAAGTAAATCGAGAAACCGACCTGATCACCAATTGGTTTTCTAATCGGTATCCCACTCTGATTGCTGACATTGATTCTGACTGGATGCTCCGGATCAATTGATTTGACTAAGTCATACTCAGCTTGGAGTCTAGTATTGCTCCGATCATAATCACAATCCCCAAAGTGCTTATTACTATATTCGTTTTCCAGCTGGTAGGCACTAAGGGCAGGGTTATTTTGGTAACGCTCAACTACCCTAGAGATAAACTGATCTAGTTTCTGATCCCTCTGATCGTAATCTAGACTACTGACCCAATCTGGTTGATGACATTCTGGCCAACGGGGTTGCCTGAGGCCGATTGCAAGATCAATCTTAGCTCCAAATTTCTCGGCTTGTTCAAACTGCCAATCCAAATCAGCAAAATCATACTGATCCGGACTCTTTTCGATCAAGTCCCAATAGCTCATCAATCGCAAATCTCGAAACCCCAAATCTTCTAATAATGCCAAATAGTTCTCTTGCCAATCTAAACCAAAGCCCTGACTTGCCTTGATCGAGAAACTGACCCCTAGTCGCCTGGCTTGATCCTTGCTCTGAGTTAAGTAGTACCTATCCACTAGTATCCCTACTGTTACCAGTAGTAAAATGACCGTGAATAATCCACCTATATAATATAGACTACTTGATGGTGGTTTAAAATTTACCATTTATCATTTAGTAGCAACTGCCTGGATAAATATAGGGCTTTTGGGGGTTCCCAAAAAGTGCAAAATACTTAAATGCGAGATATTAGATCCCCCGTAATCCCCTATGAGGATTTGGAGGATGACAAAAGAGAGGCGGGTTCCGAAGGACGACAATGTGAAGGCGGTAGATACATCACTAATCACCAGCTTTAGCCTGGTGATGTCTTTTGAGATATTGACTGATTGACTCCTGAATCACACCTGCCACTGGCAAAGCCAAAAAGGCTCCCATCGGACCAGCAATCGAATTGCCAATAATAGCTGAGATGAAAGCTATCATCGGGTGCAATTCCATAGTCTTGGCAGTAATCTTGGGAGAAATATAATAATTTTCCAATTGTTGATAAAGGATGATATAAACCACCACCACAATCATTGTGACTGGATTACCAGAAACTACCGCTACGATGATTGGCAAAATTGCTGCTAGGTAAGTACCAATACTAGGAATAAACTGTGAGATAAACCCAAGCCAAATCGCCAAAGGTAAGGCAAAGTCTAGCCCCACCAGTATGAAGACAACTAGCGCACAAATAGCCGAGATACTTCCGAGCAAAATTCGTGAATAAAAATATCCACCAGTCTTATCGATTGCAATTTCCCAGATTTCCAACAAAGTCTTCCGTCTTGCAGATGGCAAAAACTTTAAGATAAACCTTCTGAGCTTTGGAGCCTCAGCTGTCAAATAAAAGGTAAACATATATATAGTCAGAAATTGAAAAATTGAACTCAACATTTGCGACACCAGATCTACTGCACTAGTAGTAATACTCCCCGCATAACTTCGTAGATTGATATTCAGCCCCTCTGCTTCGGTCACTAGCTGATTAAGATCTAAATTATAGTCAAAGTGTTTATCCAAAAAATCCTGAATCGTAACAATAGTGTCTGGTAATTTATCAATTATACTACGCGCCTGGCTAATCAAGATTGGAATTACACCGATCACGATCACCATTATTAATCCTATACCCAGTGTCATACCAGCAAAAGTAGCCAATCCTCGCTTCCAGCCTTTATTTTCCAAGTAATTGACTAAGGGTTCTAGGGCTAGAGAAAAGATTGCCGAAATCACCAGCCAACTAATCAACCCTAGGTTGCGACCCAAAACCCACCAGAGGATTAGCATTACTCCAGTAATAAAATAAAAGTTTACAATATACTTACGAAATAAACCTATGCTAATCATTTGATTAAATTGTATCATACATTGCAAGTTAAAAACTAATTGACCTAATATTTTGTACATTTCATACAGCTTGGGTTTGGCAGCAAGCTAGTTGTCCTCTTATCTACCAATCCTTGCTCGGTACTACCTACAGGTAAAAATTAACAACTCTAGTATTTAATGAATAAGTATTTTACTCTTATCAAAAATGCTGACTCTAGTCTGGGTGGTCAATTTACCAGCTTGATAGCTACTACCCTACTACCCTATCAACTTATAGCATACCCAAAACAAAACCAGATAATTTGGGACTACTAATAAAGAGCTAGAAAGTTAGTTCTTTTTTGTGAACCTTACTTATAGTAAGGTGAATAGAAAAACTAGATTTGTAGACTTTAGTAGTGGGTCAAAAGGCTGGTTTTGTTTTGAGTATGCTATACTACTATTATAACATTTGGCTTAGGATTTTTATCAAAAAAGCAAACAATTTTGGCTAGATAATAAACTAAGTGACCAACAATCTGCCTAACTTTTGGCAAAAATAATAATGCCGTTGCTTGTAAAACAGCTCACAAAAGTATGATCGTAAATCGTCCAAATAAACACAACCAAAAACTTTCGACCAATTGGGGAATTCTTGGGGATCCAGAACTCTATAGACCTAACACTTTGTCTTGCCACAATAAATTCTTGATCATGGGCTAAGTAATAGTTCTCTTTCTAAAGAGAGGCTCATCCTTAGATATAGCAAGTTAAAAACAAAATCAGATATTTCTATCAATCACAATTCCTGACCTGGTTCTAGAGTCCATTAGTATGAGTTTTCTTTTTCACCATATCATGGATATGATTCAGTAGAAGTACTCAACTACTGGTTCTCTATTATCTTAGTCAGGGAATTGGATTTTGTTTTGAGCTTGCTATATGTCAGTAATTTAGTGGTAATTCAGGGTGTTGGGCCTATAGATAATGGGTTAGGTAATACAGTTACTTTTTATGTTTATTGTTAGTTTTCTGGATACCCAGAGCAAGCTCTGAGTATGACGGATGCAAATGCGGGGATACTGGATCCCCCGTAAGTTCTCCGAACTTCGGAGGATGACAGGAGTTGGGTCATCTTCCAAATTTCCATAAGAAATTACGGGGGATCCAGTATTTCGTATTTACTCTATTCTTAAATCTATTGTAATTACAACATGAATATTAAAACTCTTATACTGACTCGAACTAGGGTACTTCTAAGTCAATTGTTGATTGACCACCTTTTAAAGCATTAGTATATTTGTTTCCAACCCAACAAATGATCAGTGTCACTAGTTGTTCTTATCACAATTCAGGATTATTTTGACGAGCCGAGTACACTTTACAAGATTTAGATCAGCTGCCTCAGCTACCGAACATCTAAATGGTCAGCTACCCGCTGCCTACTTACTATTTTGTACCCTAGTATATACTCAATTTTCTTTGTCCAACATATAGATATAAATAATGTATTCGCTTATGCTTACATGTTATGCGTTTGTGTAATATTATGATTCGTGAGAGTTGGGGCTTGACGCTGGGGAAGGCTCCAACTCTCACCTGGGTCTCCTCAAAGGTCCCGCACAGCTCTCCCCGAGGAGACCCGGCTAGACCCTCCTTCTGGTATTTTTGCCAGAAGGAGGGTCAGTTACTTTTTATAGACTCTGTATTCCTCCTCTACCTTATACATCTAATATTCAGCTTATCAATACAGTAACCCTGTTGCCACCCAAATTTTTGTTTCTTTTTCCATTGCCTCTGGTATTTGAATTGAAACCCTAGGAAATGCGGAGATACTGGATCCCCCGTAAACCCTCTGGGTTTCGGAGGATGACAATGCAAATGCGGGAATACTGGATCCCCCGTAAGTTCTCCGAACTTCGGAGGATGACAAGAGAAGAGTCATCTTCGGACTACCCTTTAGGGTAATACCGGAGATCCAGTATTTGAATTAGACCCATAATAATGCAAAATACTGGATCCCCCGTAAACCTCTATGAGGATTCGGAGGATGACAACTCACAATGCGGGATGCTGGATCCCCCGTAAAATCCTTCGGATTTTCGGAGGATGACAGGAAAGGGACGGGTTTCGGAAGGTGACAATGCAGGGGCAGTTTCGGAGGATGACAATAATGACAAAGCAAAGAGATATAGCAAACTTTGCTCCCTAATCTGTTAACCTAATCTCAAATCTTGTGATCCACTCGATCAAAGGGTTGTTATCAAGCATCCAAGTTTCAACCTCTTTGATCCACCCAGTAGCTATTGCCACCCCCAACAGAATGAATATGATAGCTACTACTCTTTTAAATCTAGACCCCTCCCGAGAAAGGTTGCCAATTCTAGTCACAAACTTCTGACCAAACCTGATCAGTAAGCCTAAGGTTAGAACCAACCCCAGTAAATAAACCAAAATATAGCTTAATCCCTTGAGCCAACTTTCAGGCAAGACTGTGGCTACCAGAATAGTATAAGTAGGCGAACAACTAGTAAATATTGGGCCAAGACTAGCTCCGATCAAGATGTCTCCCCACCAACCATCCTGAGTAAGTCCCTTACCCCCCAACCGATTTGAGGCTTTAGTCATACCCAATCTCTGACTAATATTTGCCCAGAGATTAGGAAATAAGCTTGCAAGGCCGAAGCCAATAATAATCAGACCCGACACCAAAGCCAAGCTTTGGTCAGTAACTGGTATCAAACGACTAGCTCCGCGTAAAAGTACAGTAAAGCCAAGAATTGACAACGACAGTGAGCCAAGAATCCTCCAAGTCCTGACCTTGCTTACCTCGCCATCCAAGCTCCTAGTCAGGATTACAGGAAGAATTGGCAGGATACAGGGAGCAAAAACTGTCAAGATCCCAGCCAGAAACGAGGTAACAAGTAGAATCATTAGCTAGCTAATTCTTGCTCGATCTGACTCAAGTTGTAACTACCTCTCCACGACTTGATCAGATTGCCCTGACTATCAACCTGGACCAAAGTATGCTGACTAGTCACACCATACTGATTTTTGAGCTCAGTCTCACTATCATAGTCTAGCTTCATTACCGTGATCCCAGTTGATAAGAAATCAGTATTGGTCAGACTCTGATCGAGTATCTTGCAAGTAGGACACCAACCTGCATGAAAAAACAAAACTACATCTCCATTGTCAGCTCTAGCCAGCTGAGCTGGATCGTAGTCGATATAGCCAGACTCTGCCTCTAGACTACTTTGACCAACAGACTGCTGGTCACTGCTGTCTACTTGGGCTTGTACTGACTCCTCTTGCTCCTCTTGCTCTTGCATTGCTTCAGACTCTGACTGGCTACTTATACCTACCGCACTATCACTAGGCTGAATATCTCTATCCTTATTGCTAAAAATAAATACTGCCGTGACTAAAACTACTCCTATAGCTATTGAGCCAATAATCCATTTGATCTTATTATTCATATCCTCATTTTAACACGATCATTAGTCCCAAGACAAAAATCAAAAACAACCGATAATAAATAAACACCCTGAGATTGTGTCGAGCTAGATATTTGATCAAATATCTTAAGATAAAATACCCACTTATGGCAGTAATGCCGACTCCAGCCAGAAGCTGAGGATAGGAGTACTGGCTCTGGGTAGACCCTAGATCAAGTAGTGAGTATCCCCCGACAATCAAAGTGATTGGTATGGCAGTCAAAAAGCTAAACTTTGCACTACTGACTAAATCCAGACCAGTTAGGACTGCTGTAGCTGTACTAGATCCTGACCTTGATACTCCAGGCCAGAGTGAGCTAATCTGACCAAGACCGACCAAGCAGGCTTGCCTAAGGGTGGGCCAGCGTAGCTGGCCCTTAGCTTTGACCCCCCGATAATCTGCTAGCCACAATAGTAATGTACCAAATATCAGCCCGACCATCACTACCCACAATACTCTCTGGTCTTGATGTAGCCATTCTATCTGATCTTTCAATAGATAGGCGACTCCAAGTACCGGTAGTGTCGCTAATGCTAGACCAAAAAGCTTGCGTAAGTCTCTGATTACTTCCATGACCTCTTGACGCAAAAATACCAAAAGAGCCAAAGCTGTACCTAGATGCAAACTAGCATCGAGATAAGGATTGGACTTATCGAGCAGGCTACCAAAGAGAGCCAGGTGACCAGATGACGAGATAGGGAGAAACTCGGAGATTGCTTGGATCAGAGCGAGGATTATTATTACATACATACTATGTCTAAGTATCTCATTATGATTCTCAACTTACAAAAAATCCTTAAGTCCAGAGGATCGCTCCCAAAATCCAGAACTACCTCTTCTACTATCACCGATGCATCAGCATCGCTTCCATCAGATAAAAGACCTTCCAAGTATCCGGGAGGCAAGCCTAAGGTTTCGACCGACCGCCTAAGCCAGTTTTTTATTTTTATTTTATTCATCATCAATATATATCTCAAAGCTCCTTAAGGGCTTCCCGAATTTTGTCAGCTTCGGGTTTCAGATCCTCAAGAGCTACAGGCTTGTCCTGATCTAGCCGTGCTTGACCCTGATATATTGGTATCAAATGAATATGCAAATGATCCGTGACATCAGTACCAATAATCTTTAAAATTACAAAATCTGCTTGATAAGCCTGCTTGAGTAGTTTCGCCATATTTCTCGCAAGTAGCATGATCTTGGCATACTCCTGCTCTGGCATCTCAAGATAATTGGGATATGGCTTGACTGGCATTAGTAAGACATGACCGACTGCACTAGGATAAATATCCATAATCGCAAAGGCATCAGGACTCTTATAAACAATTTCAGCTGGAATCTCGCCAGCTAAGATTTTACTAAATATACTCATAGTGGTATTATAGCAGATACTATAATTTCTCTGACCAATATAACAATGGAAACCACACCCCACGATGAAAAAGAAGTTGCCCCAAAACCAACTGAGTTAATACTAGCCATAGCTGGTTTGCCTAGATCTGGTAAGACTACCCTTGTTGATTATCTTAATCTAGAGTTGGCCAAGCTGGGCTATCCTGTGTCAATTTTTAGCTTTTCAACCCATCTAAAAGAAGCCTTGGAGAAAGAAGATATTACTAATCCTATGCGTAAACAGTATGATAGAAAGTCTCAAGAGCTACGACCTTCAGACAACCCAGCTCAAGTAATTGAGTCTTACCCGTCCAATACAATAGTAATAGTTGATGGATTGCGTAATGCTGATGAAGCTATCGAAGTTTCAGTCAAAAGAGGGGTAATAGTAACATTGGTCTGTCCTCCTCCTGCCAGATTTGAGCGTGCCCAAAAATCTGGTAGCCAAAAAGATAGTACCGATACTATTGATGACTTCCTCAATCCAGAAAAGTCTGAGCTCTTTTCATATAAACCTAATGGTAGTCACACAGAATTTACCATGAGTCTTGCTGCCCCTGGTCTAAGGTTTAATACTTCCTTACTAAGTATGGCTCAAATTGCTAAAAAAGTTGTGGAATGGTTAAAAAATAATAACAAGTTACCTGTGAAACAAAACGATTGAGTATTATAATTTTCTAGTATACAATAGGACTATGTCAGAGCTAAGACCCAAAGTAGGTATCGGGATAATTGTAATCAAACCCAATAATGACAGAAGGGAGATAATGCTACACCAGAGAATAGGGTCTTTTGGTCAAGGTTATTGGGGGAGTGGTGGTGGCCATCTTGAGAACGGAGAATCTTTAGAAAATGCCGTCATGAGAGAGCTGGCCGAAGAAGCTGGAAAAGAATTAAAAATCAAGAACTTGAGACTACATGGTATCTACAACTTTACTGACTTGATGCCAAAACACTATGTTGATATTACCTTTGTAGCTGATTGGGAATCAGGAGAACCTCAAAATACTGCTCCTGAAGAAACTTCAGAATGGGTATGGTGTGCTTTAGACGATCTGCCAAGCCCACTATTCCCCCCTCTCAAGAAGTATCTGGATGGTATTGATGACCAAACTATCCTCTATCACTAATTCTATAGACCTAACACACTGACTTACCACTAAATTCCTGACCTATAGCAAGCTCAAAACAAAATCCAATTCCCTGACTCAGATAATAGAGAACCAGTAGTTGAGTACTTCTACTGAATCATATCCATGATATGGTGAATAAGAAAACTCATACTAATGGACTCTAGAACCAGGTCAGGAATTGTGATTAATAGAAATATCTGATTTTGTTTTTAACTTGCTATATAGCATACCCAAAACAAAACCGGACAATTTGGGATTACTAATAAAGAGCTAGAAAGTTAGTTCTTTATATGAACCTTACTTATAAGTAAGGTGAATAGAAAAACTAGATTTGTAGACTTTAGTAGTGGGTCAAAAGGCTGGTTTTGTTTTGGGTATGCTATATCTAAGGATGGGCCTCTCTTTAGAAAGAGAACTATTACTTAGTCCATGATCAAGAATTTATTGTGGCAAGACAAAGTGTTAGGTCTATAAATCAAATACTGGATCTACCATAAATCCTTACAGGATTTTGGGAGATGACTCTTCTCTTGTCATCCTCCAAAGCTCAAAGAACTTACCCGAGTACAGGGTTATTATAGTACACTATAAAGCTAGCATGTTATAATCAAACCATTGGCAATTAAATACAGGAGAGAAAAGGTAGTATGATCAAATATTACTACAAAAATGCCAAAGGCAAAATCACCAGCGCCTCTCGTAATCGAGAAGGCTCTACTCTCTACCTCCTCAAACCATCCAATGAAGAGCTCCGGACAATAGCCAAACGCTACAAACTCGACCTAGATATTCTGACTGATGCCCTCGACACCTTTGAGGTCCCCCGCCTAGATGAAGACAAAGGTACTCTATATCTTTTCGTCAGATACGCCACTACTGATGAGGAAGTAATATCGACCAATCTGGTGCTAATCATTTACCGTAAAGACCTCTTGATATTTATCGCAAACGATGGAGCCAGAGGAATGATCAGGGAAGCTCTTGAACAAAACAAGACCGATATCCCTCTAGATACAATCTGGAGTTTTTTAGACCTAGTAAACAGTGGCTACGAGAAAACAATGCTTAAGATCAACAAAAAAATCAATGAGGTCAAGCGCAACCTAGCCTCCTCTCATGATATTAGCAACAAAACTTTTATCGAACTAGTCAGATTTGAAGACCAGCTAAGCGACTTCCTCGCTGCCCTCAACCCGACCAATACTTTATTGCACAAACTTGGCAATAAAAAAATTGCTCCAATCTTTGATATCGAAGAAGATGAGATCGAGGATATTTACCTTGAAAACCTCCAGCTAATCGAGATTTGTATCGCAAGCCAAAGAACTATTACCAATATCCGTGAGGCATATTCGACCATCAATACCAACAATCTGAATCGTCTCCTGAAATTTTTTACTTCAATCAGCATCATCCTGACAGTACCGACTATCCTAAGTAGCATCTATGGCATGAATGTTGATCTTCCCTTGTCTCATCGCCCAGATGCCTTCCTAATGGTAATAGCAATCCAAGTAATAATTACCCTGGGTTTCATAGCGATCTTTGTCAGGAATCGATGGCTATAAGATCAGCATAATCAAGCATAATCCTTGTACCTGCTTGAGCCTGTCCGGATAAAATCTTTTGGGCTACCAAATCTTGGACATAACGCTGTAAAGCCCGACGCATAGGCCTAGACCCTAGCCTTGGGTCATAGCCCTTCTCAGCAACATAGCTCCAAGCATTATCAGTCAGATCTACAAAAATATTTTGATTGGCAAGACCAGCATTGATTGAATTTAGCATAATTTTACCTACCTGAACAATTTCTTGGATATTCAGTGGTCTAAATAATACTATCTCATCAAATCGATTAAGAAACTCTGGTCTAAAGACATTACTAGCAATCAACCTATCAACCAATTGAGACTCGAAATCCTCGAGATTTTGCCCGGCCTCAATCCTAGCCCTGATCTCCTCAGCACCAGCATTGGAAGTCAAGATTACTATCGCCTCCCGAAAGCTTACCTTGAGACCGTTAAGATCAGTCAAATTACCTTCATCGAGCAGTTGAAGCATTAGATTGAGCAAGTCTGGATGAGCTTTCTCTATCTCATCAAACAGCACCACCGAAAAAGGCTTCTCTTTGGCAGCCGTCAGAAAGCTACCAGATTCACTGACTGACCCAAGTAGCCTAGCAATATCTTCCACCCTCTGATATTCACTCATATCAACCCTGATCATATTATCCTCTCCACCATAATATACAGCCGCTAGTGACCGCGCCAGCTCGGTCTTACCCACCCCAGTCGGTCCCAAGAATAAGAAGCTACCGACGGGTCTAGAGGAATTGCGTACTCCAGCTCTAGCCCTCCTTAGAGCATTGGAGACAACTTTAACAGCTCGGCTTTGATTGATCATCCGCTGGTGGATCTTGTCTTCGAGGTTGAGCAATTCTTTTGATTCGATCTGAGTCGCCCGAGTCACTTTGATATTGGTTTTTGCCTCCAAGGTCTTAGCTATCACCTGATCAGTGACCAATTTGACTCCAGCACTATCCTGACTAAAGGCAAAACTTTGATCCAAGAGATCCACCGCCTTGGCGGGAAATGCCTTGCTAGTGATAAATTGGTCTGCTAGATGATAAACCTCCTTGAGGGCAGGATAGGTCACAATCGCTCCTTCACGATTCTCATGAGCTATTGTGATATCTTCTAAGACCCGCATAGTCGTAGCTTGATCTGTAGGTTCAACCTGCAAAGGATTCATTAGCCCAGTCAGATTTGGTTTGGCTGCCTGTAGTCTCTGCCAATCAATACTACCAATCGTCATAATTAGTTTGAGCGGGCTTTTTTCTAAAATTGTAAGCAATAGATTACTCAAGTCAACACTCCCGACACCTGCTTGCAAAAAAAGCTGGGCATTATCTAGAAACAGAATCATATTTTTTGACTTGATGGCTTCAACTGCCAAAGCTTCAATCATTTGCTCGATCCCCGAAGTGCCAAATTGATCAACTGCTCCCAAGATTGTAGTGGCATCTAGTTCATTGATCTGGTAATACTCGAGCTTTTGACTGTTACCCATCAGCAACTCTTGGGCTATGCCATAGACAATACTAGTCTTGCCTACCCCACCTTGCCCGACCAGGGTCACGCTTGCTCGGCTAGGTTTAGCCAAGACATCTATAGATTGCTTGATCGTTGCTTCTCGGCCAAGCACTGAGTAATGACCCCGATAATTCATTACCATTGAGCTAATATTATGGCTATAGCGATCCAAAAGTGGTGTGTAGCCACTACTCCAGTCCCTAGCAATCCCCCCAAATGCTACTTTTTGCTTGAAGGCTTCCCGCTTGGCATTTAGTCTAAATCTCCAAGCAAGAATTGATCTGATATCCTGCTCCTTAAGACCAATATTCTCTAGATAGGCCTTGAGTGCTGGGCTAGAATAAAAGATGCTAGCCAGTAAGGTGATTGGGGAAATTCTTGGCTGATCAAACTGTTGACTTAAGCTAATTGCAGTCTTGTAGACTTGGTCACGGTCGATTGGATAGCTATCCAGCACTTGATCAATCACTTGTGGGGGAGTGGCCAGACGCCAGAGAAAAAATCCGATATCTGCAATGTATTCTTTACTATTAATCACTTGCCAGATCTGCTTGATCGGGGTATCCTCGCCAATCTTCTTGCTTAAGGATCTAGATAGTGAGAGATCGAGTCTGCCCCACTGCTGATGGGTCAGAGGACTGGTGTCTAAATACGGCTTATACGACCTAAGATAAAAATAAATATTGATTGGTACGACAATAATCATGATCGGCCAGATCAGAATACTTAGAGCCATCAGTAGCCCTAAAATCAAAAACCAAATGCCGGAAAAGATCAAAAGCCCAAACCTCAAAAAAAATCCAACCAATCTAGAGATAAAGCTATCTAGAGCTTGATAGAAAAAGCCCTGAATCCCCCTGCGTGCTCGACCTCGCATCTGTTTCCAGGGGGCAAATAGCGAACGCAAGATTAGGGCTAGTGAAAATACTTGACGATAATACTGAAGCTTATCCAGCCAATACTTGATCAGTTGCTCCCAGCCTGGCCCGTACCACCAGGAGATGAAGCTTATGCTTTTCATAGTTATATCATACCAGCTTACTGCTATCGGTGGCTATAACCAAATACCTATTAACCCAGTAGTGCAGTATTAAAAGCTATCCTCGATGTAAGCATTCGACGAAGATTATCTGGCCTGAATACTTCTGGTCTATCGTCACCTCCAAAACCAGCACACCAGTATCCTTCACTTGGAATGACAATCTCGTGATCTTCAGGAAAGTTTCCAAGTAAGCGCTTTGCTTGATTAAGCTCTCTTTCCATGTGCGATTCTTGTTCACTTGTAACAACCCCTCTTGATGATACTGTATCTCTAATTTCAGATAAACCCCTAGTGAACACTATTAATTTTCTAAAGAATTTAGCTTGATCCAGAAAAGACTGAACCTGTCCTCTGTCAGGCAGTTCAGTTGGAGGTCTTTGGAAGTTATGTAAACTTTGATGCCAAGCTCTACATATACCAGTACGAGTAATATTAAAGGAGTCTTCCCTAAATAGTTGATACAGCTCATCCCCGCTATAGTCTAGGGCCTCAAACGACTCTCCCCGAACATAAACTGTTCTTGAAGGATTCTTTTTATTTTTTTTAAAATATGGCCAGTAAAGGTGATGTCGGTTGGGCTTACAGCCTTTACTACACATTACGCAACGATTGCCCTTAAGATGCTCTGACCTCATGGCAGGCGACAACAAAAACCCATCGCTACTCACAGGTGGCTCAAAAGGTACCACACTTGATAGCTCAATACTCGTTTTCCCCCTATCCACTAATTTTAGTATAGCATGCGCAATGCAAAATCCGATACTCTCCCCTTAATAAAACAAAACAAAAATCTACCGTGAAATATACAACTCTTATAGTAATCACCCCTGTGATCCATTTCTTCTTCGTCTATCTCGCGGATAAAGTATGTATTTTCCCGGACTAATTGTTTGTGGACTTTTTGGCAAGTGACCGTATTTTTTTACGATACCTATAACTTCATTTCTCCAACTTTCTTTAACTTCCTCAAGAACTACGCCTATACTCTCACCTGTCAACCCAAAACCTATAAGCACAAGTTCTAAGGTAGGCATTTTGTTTTCTTGCTCTATTATTTCTGCTACATATTGCAATCTAAATTTAACCTCAAGAAATGTTTTACCAACACCCTCGTTTGGTAAAACTAGTGACGGGTAATCCGATACTCTACCCCTAACTCTCAACCTTATAAGATCTTCGTAAGCAATTGGCCCTAAGGCCTTCAGGGCTTTTTGGGCTTCCTGCATATCTAACGTCAACTCCGTATAACTAGATAAGCCCCTTGACCTTCTTAAGTCAGCCCTGATTTGAGCTTCTCTCTCACTTATCTTCATCCAGGAATATAGATATGGATACCTTCGTGCTAACCTGCGTTCTTGACGTGACCTCTCGATACTATCTGCAATAGATATACAATCAGCTGACAGATTAGTAAGGTCTACACCCAAAGGTCTCATAGTATCATCAAGCTCCTCACCAACTATTCCTGCAGCACGAAAGGCTGACTCTAAAACGGCCCTAGCTAACCGCTTTGTAAAAGCAACAAAACCTTGGTTTGAACCTGTTTCAGGCAAAGTATACTTCCTTGCACTATCTTTTTCAGATCGGCATTCATCTCTTCTGGCTACCCAGCTATCCTGTGTTTCCCCTATACTACTGTCTGGAGATTCTGATGCTGTCATAATATGTACAATACCATATTACACAAGATATTGCAATATTTATATCTAGAATAAATATAGGTATACTACACCTATGCAACCTATCCTAATCCGCCTACTTTGCAATGACGACAATCAAGCTAGCCAAATTATCAAGCTTTTGTTAGAACAAGACCTAATCGCCTCTGCCCAAAAAAGCAGCGTTCAATCCTACTACCATATCAATAACTCTGTCCAATACAAGCCAGAAATCAAGCTAGAAATGCTTAGTGTCAGCAATCGATTTAAGGCGATCGAACAAATCATCATCGAAAATCATAGCTACAATACTCCCAGTCTGACTGCCATCTTAATCGATAAAAATAATACTAGCCTACTAGACTGGATCCGCGAGAGCCTTTAGTACTACAAATACAGGCCCCTTGATCTCCTGCTTCCAGCAGGTCATATCAGGAGTAGTATCATATAATATTGTCGGCAAATAGTATTGATCAAACCCAACCATCCTTTGACCTCCCATCAAGACTTTAGCTCCCTGATCAATACTAGACTTGACCTTGTCATCTACTTGGCTTAGCTCTTCTTGACAACTCAAAACCTCCACTTTACGGGTTCTATCTCGCAGATTGCCATAGTCTAGCTCGATTAGTCTCTGCTTGAGCTGGGCTAAAAAGTCATCGTAGTACTCTATATCAACGATAAAGCGTCTATTAACTATTTGATATTGATCTAGAGTGCCTGACTTTAAAATAATGCTTGATTTGACGGCTTGCTCCAACTCAGACTTTGAGCTAATAATCTGCTGAGACAAATCTAACCTCCAAACAAACTACCCTGAATAGTAGCAGGGCTACTCTTGATCGGGGGATTACCTTGACCGAGTATGGTCTCATTATCGACCAGCACAAGCCTGGCCAAAAATCGATAGATCTCCACCATCGCATAAGTATCCAGGTTGCAATATTTGATTAGATCTGAAAATATTTCTTCTCTCCGCTCTTGATGCTTACCCCCGATAACAGTTTCCATCCAAACCCTTTGAGCACTAGCACCTTGGTTGATTGCCAGCTCTTGATAGGAAAGTTCTGGGACCAAAACCGGCAAAACTTTCTTGATACTGGCACTCCCCATAAACCGCTTGTCAATATACCAACCCTCCATAAATGGTTGCATCAAATCCATAAATCTAGGATTTAGACCTAAAAGGCCTAGCTCGTGATCTGAGCTAAGTTTGGCAAGAGTCTGATTGCACTTTTGCTCAAAGCCCATATTCCAGGCAAGAATTGTTCCCTTTGATCCAATCTCAGACAATAATGCTTGACTGAGTTCGCTACTAGGATTGGTATTCTCAGTATGCAAGTAATTATAATGCTTGAGTTGGCTTGATTCTGATTCTAAAATATCTAATGAATACTGGAAAGGTATCTGTTGATAGGGCTTGGTACCATTGAGGATAGGGATGACTGACCCCATAGTTTCATAATCGAGAAAATATAATGGGAAGACCATTTGATCTAGGAAATCTTTGATCCTAGCCTTGTCCACTATTGGGCTAGGCTGTCTCCAGGCTTGATATTGTTGCTTTTGCTTGGATCTAATAAGTAGCTTGGGGTCCAAGTCTTCGATCTTTTGGGTATTAGTCTCCTTGGCTGATTGTACCTGTTCGAGGCTGATACCATAGAGGTTATAAATACTATCTTCAGGCAGGTTAGGCTCTAGATATTTGTAGATAGTGAGCCAATCCCTTAGCCCATATTTACTAGCAAATGCCGGAGACAAATCTGGAGAATCGATTTGGCTAGCAGTTGCTTTGACCAAAGCAACATTTTGTGCAGTCTGAGAAGATAGTTCCAAAACTTCCGCCGTTACCTCTACCACTTTGGTCAGTTTTTTGGGATCAATCTTATCCCTTTTTTTGACAAAAAAGCTGTTGAGATGGATTAGATATATTTTATCGATCTTGAGCCCACTTTTCTCTAATACCAGTTTTTGAAAAGCTAGATCTTGGTAGTGTTCGGGCTTTGGTTTGGTACTGGATTTAATTTCATACAGATTGTACCCGCCAGACTCTAGTGGCTCCAATACGTCAAAGATACAGGTCAAACTATCCTGCTCCACTCGTCCCTGTAAAATTGCTTGCTTAGTTGAGCTATCAAGCGCCTTTCTGGTACGATCTGGCAAGCTCAAATACTCTTGATAAGAATCAAAACCAAGCTTAAGCGGGTTGTCAAAGAGCCCTTCTGCATATTCCTCAAATAGGTGGCCAGCATCAAAGATCGCTTGGGTATCTTGATCGATCGGGGGTAAGGATTTGGGGTGATGTTTCTTGAGCCAAAGCCAAGCTGGGTGCTTGAGCCAAAGCATATAATCGGATTTGGATATCGTATATCTCATAAGATATATCATATAGTAATCCTATAACAAGACCAAGTAATAGACTATTTCGCATTGACTAAACCCAATCCAAATACTGAATCTCCGGTATTACCCTAAAGGGTAATCCGAAGATGACTCTTCTCTTGTCATCCTCCGAAACCCGGAGGGTTTACGGGGGATCCAGTATTCTGGCATTTGCATTAACCCTGTTGCCATATAACCTCACGGCTTCAAAACTGCCATTTTTGCCCCAGACTAGCAAAACACTTCGCAGCGTAACTCCTGTTATGCTTTGTCGTGTTTTGGTATTCTGGAATAAAAATCATCAGCTTTGACCTCGCAAGTTTATATGGCAACAGGGTTATTGTCATCCTCCGAATTCTCATAGAGGATTACGGGGGATCCAGTATTTCTGTATTATCTGTAACTAATACAAATACTGGATCTCCGGTATTACCCTAAAGGGTAATCCGAAGATGACAAGAGGGGATGGATCTCCGATAATTTCCTACAGAAATTTGGAAGATGACAGAGTGAGCATTGTCATCCTCCGAAACCCAACCTCTCTCTTGTCATCCTCCGAAGTTCGGAGAACTTACGGGGGACCCAGTATCCCGCATTTGCATTGTCATCCTCCGAAACCCAACCTCTCTCTTGTCATCCTCCGAAGTTCGGAGAACTTACGGGGGATCCAGTATTTTGCATTACTATAGCAAGCTCAAACCAAAACCGGACAATTTGAGCTGTACTATAGACTCTAGAGTTAGGTCAAAAGTCTGGTTTTGTTTTTAACTTGCTATATATGGGAACAGGGTTATTTTACCGTGATCGCAAAATTTTCGACCCGCCACTGCTGATCTTCCTTGACTAAAGTAATGGTAATCGTACCAGACTTATCATCCTCAAATCTAGCATCACCGACAATGCTAGCATGATTATTGACTTCTGTACTATTAATAAACTCCCAGTCAGTAGGGACAGCACTAACCCTAGCATCAAATAAAGTCTGGGTCGGCATTGCCTTACTAGCCTGGCTAGAAAGCATCTCCTTTGCCTTTTGGTTTTGCTTACTGCTGATCAACTCTACAAACTGATCAGCTACATCTACTACTTCGCCTTTGACCCGATGTTCCCTTTGATCCCCACCAAAAAACTTACCAAAATTCCCCAGGATAAATACTATCCCCACCATCAAAACTAATATTATTACAAACATCAGACTACCGAGACCTTTTTTTTGCATTTTATCCTCCGAATAAACTATTGTACTTTTGTGCCCCTATTTCAATAGTATAACATAAGAGGTTCAGATAAACCTGCCTCGACCTACACAAAATCCTTAAGCCCTCCGGATCGCCTCCGAAACCCGTCTCTCTATTGTCATCCTCCGAAGTCCTCCCTTGTCCTGTCATCCTCCGAAACCCGCCCCTCTCTTGTCATCCTCCGAAGTTCGGAGAACTTACGGGGGATCCAGTATTTCTGTATTATCTGTAACTAATACAAATACTGGATCTCCGGTATTACCCTAAAGGGTAATCCGAAGATGACAAGAGGGGATGGATCTCCGATAATTTCCTACAGAAATTTGGAAGATGATAGAGGGAGCATTGTCATCCTCCGAAACCCGGAGGGTTTACGGGGGATCCAGTATTTTGCATTACTATAGCAAGCTCAAAACAAAACCGGACAATTTGAGCTGTACTATAGAGAACTAGAAAGGTAGTTATTCTTAAGAGCCATATCCATAGATATGGTGAGTAAGAAAACTAGCTTTATAGACTCTAGAGTTGGGTCAAAAGTCTGGTTTTGTTTTTAACTTGCTATATAATTCAATTCTAGAATCTAGAGCATAGCCCCGAATATCCAGAAATACCAAAACTAGCCCCGAGGGCTAGTTTTGAATAATTGGTGAGGTAGTGATTTATAAAATTTTTCTTCTATAAGGCAGGCCCTCCATCCATATCTCCCATCCTTGGGCCACCCTGACGATCACCGTGCTTACCTCCCATCATCAGATCCCCTTCTGCTACACCTTTGGATTCAAGTAGCTCCTTGAGAGTACCGGACTCTTTGGCTGCAAAGAATTCCTCAGTAGTGATACCATACTGATCTAGCTTGGTTTTCAACTCCTGACCACGATCACTATCTAGAAATTCTTGCTGACGCTCATCCTGATAGGCATTCCAGTCATCATCAGAGATATAATTCTGACGAACTGTATCCCGAGCTTCTTTGACCGCAGCCTGCATCTCGGTATGCATTTGATCTACTTGATCTTGAGTGAGATTAAATCGAGTCTCCAGGTCACTATCATTGACCCTTGCTCCGTCTCCTCCAAAATGAGCACTGACACTAGTCGCACCGATCGTAGTTGCACCGATCAATCCGACTGCCCCTAAGACTAAACTCTTCTTTAACATAAATATAACTCTCCTTATTGGTTACTAACTTTTACTTTTGACAAGCTGTTTACTTATATACTTATCTCTGGTAAGCCCAGTCGCCTTACTTGTCTATATCTATAATATTCTGTTAATATGAAGCTATTGTGAATGAATTATCTTATAATATAATAAGACTTGGAAGAGCTTCTTTATTACCTTTTCCTGATCTCTTTACAAACACACACGATACATTACCTGAATCAACCAAAGCAGCCCGTATTAAACGGCCTGGCAACATTACTCCTACCAAGCAAGCTATCAGGCAGCAACTTAGCATGTTACCCCTATACAAACTTGCCCGAGTATCGCAAGCTAGAACCGAGGTTATCATTGGTACTCCAGTCCCTGATAAACCCTCTAGACTAGGGTTATTAATCCTCCGGAAGGCACTTGAAGCATTGCATTCAAAACTTGGCTTAAACCTACCAAATCATAACGACGAAGCTCCCTTTGACTTTGCACACATAGGTCGACATACAGTATCCATCTTTGCGCAACTTAACCAAGAAGATGCTACCCCCACAATCGATTCAGCATGGGAAAACATATCAGCACAATATACCAAAATTGCAAATGCAATTAACCGAGACCCAACCATACAACGAGAGTGGGTAGACTATATCAAACCTCTTGGAGTAAATACTGGAAGAGATTATTTCAAAGACTTTTTCAATTTATTACAGGGTCTCAGTAGCAAGCAGCCTTCACTATTCCCAGATGGACAATTTCCGCCACCATGTTCACAAAATAAAGCTAGACATACTCTTGCTAAAAGATTAGCCCCCCCTCATGGAGTTTATGACCCAAGCTATCACAGAATTGGTGAGATAATATATCATAAACTGGTTGTTAGACGATTGGACCCTAGCTCATTAAGTCCAAATCATACCCCAAACCTCACAAACATTGGCCAACAATATCAAAGCTTCCTACCTAAACAGCTAGCCTTATGTAGTTAATATGTTTGACTACGGAGATAACCACGGACGAACTGCTCGGCATACTGCCAACCGAGCAGCATTATTCGCAGACAGCTGTGGTGGGGGAGCCTATGCTCGTAGACCCCAAGACGATATGTCACTACCACCCACTGGTGGCCTATTCGATACTCTAAATCAACCTCAAGAGGCTCCCCCTGGATATACCTACTCCCTAGAAATAACCAGAGGTGATATGACAGTTGACGCAATCCAGCAAGTATTTAGACCACTATTCTCCCTAGTCAAGATATTTAATGATACTCAAACAAAAGGCTACCCTTACAATCCTGATATGATTATCAAGAAGGTAAACGGGCTAATAGTAATTTTAAATACTCGATTTTACAAAACTCAGCAATCCAAAGGCATTAAATGGGATGACGGCGGTGAACAGGACTATAATCAAAATATTGTTCCCTACTCTAAAACTCTAGAAACCCTAATAACTAGGATCAAACTTAATCAAAATTTAACCCTGGCTGATATTATGCAGGTAGTCTTAGACAAGAAGCTTAAGACTGCTTTAGAGTATCTTGGATTTCAAGCCACCAAAAAATCCCAATCTATTACAGCTCAATAACTATTGATGATAAAAGTTGTCCCAGAGCCATCACTCTCGACCGAGATCCGCCAGCCATGTGCCTCGACTAGGGTCTGGACGATTGCCAGACCAAGCCCCATCCCTCCAGTCTGGCGATTGCGCGACTTCTCTACTCGATATAGCCTCTCAAAGATATATGGTAGATCTTTCTTGCTAATTCCTGGACCAAAATCCTGAAACCGAATCGAGTCTTGATTGGCAGATATCTTGACCCTCTTAGGATCAGCATATTTATCAGCATTACTCAGTAGGTTCTCCAGTATCTCTCTTAGGTAGTTTTTGTCTGCCATCAGCCGAAAGTCCTTGTCGATCTCTATCATAGTATCCAACCCAGGATAACTTTTACTAATTTTTTTGACAAAGCTTTGCAGAGTTATTTCTTGTTTGTTAACCTCACCGATCGAGCGTATCTCACTATAGTGCCTCAGACGATTGACCAAAAAGTCCAGATAGTCTACTTCTTCCAGGAGAGTAGCAATTTTCTGCTCAGTTGGCTGATACAGTCCATCTCGTATCGCTGAAACCTGAACCTTGAGCTTGGTTAGTGGAGTTGCAATCTCATGGCTAATGTCCCCGATCAAATCATCCCTCAGCTTTTCAACACGATTAAGAGCTTCAACAGCTCCATTAAAAGCCCTAACCAAATCATCAATCTCAGTAATATTGCTACTGAATTGAAGCTTATCTAGCTTGCCTACCCTAACATCCTCGAGGCCTCGTTTGATCCTCCTAGACTGGATTAGGTAGCGATCACTGATAATCAGTGCCACCAGAATCGCCGGAGGTAAAGTGATTAGCAGTGCCAATAGAATCACTTGATTGATATCAGATATAAAGCTTTGCCTTAGCTCATCACTAATCTTATAAATAAATGGTTCGGCCATCGGCCGATTTCTCTTCATTTCCGAGCCAAACTCAGCTGACTGACGGCCAATAAAGCTATCAAACCGGCTACTAATCTGCCAATTGAGAAACAAGGATGACAATACAGCAGTCACCAAGGCAGTGGTCACTACTAATAAGACAATTCTGGAGCCTAAAGTCTTAAACCAACCTCTAATCATCTGGCTTGACCCAACGATAACCTTTGCCCCTGATTGTCTCAATATATCTAGGGTGCTTTGAGTCATCACCTAGCACTTTACGGATATTCTTGATATGGGCATCAATCGTTCTATCAAAAATATCAGCAAACTGATCTCCCCTGTAAGCCTGATCGATCAAACTCTGACGACTAATGACACTTCCCTGATTACCAATCAAGACTTCTAGGATATCGATCTGGATTGCCGTTAGCTCAAGCTTCTCTTGACCCTTGTATAGGCTGAAGCTCCCAGTGTCCAATCTAATATCACCGGACTCAATAATTCTCTGATCTTGGTTCCTAGTTAAGAACCTCGCTATCCGTGCTATCAATACCTTGGGATCAAATGGCTTACGAATATAATCGTCAGCTCCAAGCTCAAAACCCCTCAGCTCATCCTGACTTGGTTGCCTTGCTGTCAAAACAATAATCGGCACCTTAGAGACTCTTCGCATCTCTTGACAAACTTCCCACCCAGATAATTTGGGTAGATTAATATCCAAAAGTACCAGATCGATTGTCTGATCAAACTTTTGCAAAGCCTCCAAGCCATCACTAGCCAAGACTACTTGGTATTGATCTCTAATCAAATAGTCAGAGACTACCTCCGCAATACCCATTTCATCTTCGGCTAATAGTATCTTTTGTCCCATCTATTGTACCTTAGCTCAAAAAAGTGAACCTACTATGAATCGAGACACTAACTACTCAGATTTCTGGTCAAGTTTATCCAGCCCTAATCCTTTAACACCAAAATAAACTACAGCTGCTACAATCACGAAATCAATCGAGACACTTACAAAATCTCCCCACATAATCTTGACTCCACTGTCACCAATCGTCCAGGCTCGATCAGCCAGATTCATCTGCCCGAGCAAAGCACCAACTATCGGGTTGATAATATCCGTCACTAGAGCTGAGACTACCTTGGAGACTGCTCCTCCTAGAATAAACCCGACTGCTAGCCCCACCACACCTTGCTCTCTTAGAAACTTTACAAAACCGTTCATACTTTACTCCTTATGATTTAATATTATTTTTCTAGACTCCAAAAACCAAACCAACTACTATTCCGACTAGGGTTGCTGTCCCTCCTACCAGCAAGAACTCGATGCCACTCTTGAGTGAATCTAGCCCCAGAATCTTTCCCTTGATAAAACCGATCAAGAACAATGCGGTCAAGCTAGCAATGATTGCTACAAATCTAGCAGTAGCTACTGGAAAAAACAAAAAAGCACTGATAGGCACCAGACCAGCCGAGGCATACGATAGATACATTACCATAGCACTTTCTAATAAATGCTTCTGGTTGACTTGTTTTTTCATCTGTTGAGAAGATTTTTGGGATAAGTATTCTCCAGCTGCCATCGACAAAGCTTCTACAGCTATAGTGACAAGTCCGGCCAGCAAGATAATCCGCTTCTCACTGACACCCGCACTAACCCCAATAATCACCCCACCTGTCGAGACCAGGCCATCTTCCAAACCAAAGATTAAAGTCCTAAATGTCTCTGAATTGCCAAGTTTTTTGGTAAGTTTATCAAGCATAGTTTTAATATTTATAGCAAGTTAAAAACAAAACCAGACTTTTGACCCAACTCTAGAGTCTATAAAGCTAGTTTTCTTACTCACCATATCTATGGATATGGCTCTTAAGAAGAACTACCTTTCTAGTTCTCTATAGTACAGCTCAAATTGTCCGGTTTTGCTTTGAGCTTGCTATATCTAGCTTAGATTATATCATCAAAACTAGTTGGTGTCTTGGTCGAACGCCTAGCATAGAGCTTGAGAGTAGCGACCGAGCTTGCTGATCATTATCAACTACTCTGATATTAGTTCCAAATCCTCGTTTCGGGGTCAGACCCCGTCGATTTATACCTGTTGCTGTATACAGTTTCGGGGTCTGACCCCGAAAAAACAAAAGCGAAAAAGACAACCTATTGCAATGATTCCGTAGGTCTGTCCCAACCAGTGAGCCTAGATAGAGCCCACAGACACTCTTTTCCAACGCAGAATGAGCCTAAATAATCGACTACCTTATCGTGGTCAGGGAGGCGGGACTTGAACCCGCGGCCTCTGGACCCCCAGCCCAGCGCGCTACCAACTGCGCCACACCCTGTCATGTCACACTACATTAAAAAGGCTCTAAATCCTCAGGTTGATATAAAACCTGGTACATACCAGGTGGGAATCCGCAGAAGCAATTCCTCAGAACTGCCCAATATAGGTCTCCCTAGAACAATATTGTTCAGGATTTATACCACCCTATCTCAAGAAAATAGAGCCTAACTGTATCTTACCTTGTTAATCTTATACTATCAAGTTGTACAAGCTGATAATCACTTGACTGATGACTGGCCTAATCAAAGGATAGAGTAAAAACAAAAATAAAAAGATGCCCATCATCCCAAACTTTTCGATTCTATCCATCAGATCTCTTAAGGAATCTGGCAAAAATGCATAGAGGACCCTTGAGCCATCTAGGGGCGGAAATGGGATCATATTGAAGACAAAAAATCCCAGATTGAGCATCACGAAGTTTTCAAGTATCTCCCTTACCAGTGGTACATCAAAGGGCAAAAATCTCAAATAAAGACCGACCACCAATGCCAGAGCGAGATTGGTCAAAGGACCAGCCAGAGCGACCAGGGCTGCCCCTTTCCTTCCGCCTTTGACCAGATAAGGATTAAACGGCACAGGTCTAGCAGCTCCAAATACGACAGGAGAGCCACTAAGTATCAGTAATAGTGGCAAGAGAATAGTCATCACTGGATCGATGTGCTTGCGGGGGTCAAGGGTCAATCTCCCTTCCCTCTCAGCTGTCGGATCACCCAGTCTATACCCGACATAGGCATGCATGAATTCATGGGCGGTAATCGCGATTGGCAGCATGATTAGGTAGGCTAAAAGCATAGTGATATTATAGCATGTTCACAGGTGGGATACTGGATCC
Organism: Candidatus Nomurabacteria bacterium; assembly: GCA_020639315.1. Taxonomy (GTDB): domain Bacteria; phylum Patescibacteriota; class Saccharimonadia; order JAGOAT01; family JAGOAT01; genus JAGOAT01. The sequence goes on from JACKGM010000001.1 coordinate 104,072, forward strand.
CCCGTAATCCTCTATGAGGTTTCGGAGGATGACTAATGCGCGAGATACTGGATCCCCCGTAAGTTCTCTGAACTTCGGAGGATGACAAGGCAAGGGACGGGTTTCGGAGGATGACTAGACAAGGGACGGGTTTCGGAGGATGACAATGCCCTTTCCCGTGTCATCCTCGACTTTTCCGCCCTTCATTTGAAGGAAAAGTTGGGGGATCCAGAACTCTAGATAATGGGTTAGGTGATACAGTTTAATTTATGTTTATTGTTAGTTTTCTGGATACCCAGAGCAAGCTCTAAGTATGACGAATACAAGTGCAAAATACTGGATCCCCCGTAAACCCTTCGGGTTTCGGAGGATGACAATGCCCTTTCCGGTGTCATCTTCGGATTTCTCCAAGGGAGAAATACCGGAGATCCAGTATTTGAGTTAGACCCATGGAAGTGCGAGATACTGGATCCCCCGTAAGTTCTCTGAACTTCGGAGGATGACAAGGCAAGGGACGGGTTTCGGAGGATGACAGGAGAGGGGCGAGGATTCAATCAATGACGATTTATTGTCACTACTATTGACAGGCTATCCTATCTGTGGGACAATACATACCCGACTCAGTCTCTAACTCCCGCAACTGGAAAGCGGGCTTGTAGCGTATCTGCAGTATATCTCTACTATCGATATGCTATTGACAGTAGAGACTGAGTACCAATTTCCGGGTCCCCCGCCCGGATGCGAGAAAGTGTACTCTTGAAGCCCCTTTTCAAGAGTAGTAGGTAGCTTCGCCTTTTTGGGGAAAGGCAGTACGAGCTCATCTCGCGGCACCCCCCCTACCAATCCTCCAGGCGGGAGGGGTTGCTTCTACACACCCCCTAGGTCCGAAAGGATCTAGGGGGTGTTCTCACTTTTGGCCACCATCAATCTCCCCCAATCCTCCAAACCCAGCTCCTGAGCCCGCTTATTGCCATCTATTCCAGCCTCCGCTAGCCACTGCTCTATCCGACTGATTGGTTGAGCCAACCCTGACGACAATGAATTCTTGAGCTTCTTACGCTTCTGACTAAATCCAGCTTTGACCAGCCGCATTAGCTCCTGATAATCCAGCTCCTGGATTGACTTCTTGGTTGGTCGGATCTTGATCAAACTCGAATAAACTCTTGGTGGTGGACTAAATTTGTCTGGAGATATATCAAAAATTATTTCCGCGTCAGCATAGTATCCCACCATTATAGCTAGTACCGACAATTGACCCTGGGGTGCTACAATCCTCTGAGCTACTTCTCTCTGGATCAACAATATAAGCTCGCTAGGTTGACTCTCAGCTTCCAAAAGCCTTCGAATTACAAAGCTGGTCATATAATATGGTAAATTGGCTATCACCTTGTACCCTTGAGCTAAGCTTGATAGATCAAATTCTCTAAAATCTTGATTGAAAAGCTTGATTCCAGAAATATTCTCAAGGATTGGGATCATCCTTGAATCAATCTCAAGAGCTATTACTTGACCAGCTTGCCTGGCTAGCTTCGCCGTCAACAACCCGGTCCCAGCACCAATCTCTAATACCTGATCAGTTGATCCAACCTCGCTCGCTTCAACTATTCTTTGAACCGACTCCTGATCTACTAGAAAATGTTGGCCGAGATCTTTATTTGCCCTCAAGCTAAGCTACTTACACTCCCATTGCCAAGCTTGACCATTGGCAAACATTTTGGCCGCCATATCAATCTGCTGATGACCATCCCAGATATCTCCTCCCCCATTGCCATACCAAGTGCTAGGTAGATATTGGAATAGTCCGATTGCTCGATTGGCGGCCAAAGCTTGATCTGGAGTAAGACCACTACTGCGTCCGTTGTAATTACTAGCATCCCCCTTGCTCTCACAATACATTACTCGCATTAACTGAGTAACATCTGCTCCATATTTACTAGCAGCCTGCTCTACATATGGTCTCCAGTATTCGACAGAACCAGAATAAGTAGTATAGGTCCCCTTGACCACTACCCTACTAGTAGGAGCGACAATCACTTCCTCAGATAGTAGCTTACGCTCAGTCAGCTCACCATCTAGACTAGTATCTTGATAAGTGATAAGTTTCTTGCCCTTCTTGCCTTCGACTCTGACCTCTTCCCAACCTACAGGCTTACTATGCTCATAGATGACCTCTTCTCCATAATCAATTTCTACTAATTCTTCTGATCGATCTTCACTATAGCGACTAATCTTGATCTCCATGCCAGGAGTGATCAGATCAGATGTACTGACTGATAGCTGATCATCTGGCTCCAACTCTACATGATTGGTACCAAGCAAATCAGCTACTGTAATAGGCTCCGAGTCTTGTTCAAAAAAGTGTCTCAATACAATCTCTGATCCAGCTAGATTGAGATATATTGGATCTGCTCGCTCAATATCCAATTTTTGACCGATGATACCATCTTCTACTGGGTCTACGACTCCTTCAAGGTTGACCCTATCTTCTTCAAACAAGGAAATACCAGCACTAGCCGCTATTTCTCTCGGTTGACTCAATCCAGTATTGATCACCTGAGCAAACTTGCCATTGTCATAGATCTTGACTGGCAAAGCTTTGTGGATCACTACATCGACTACTCCCGGCTGGATCTCTGTATAAGGGCTGGGACTAATATAATCACCTTCGGAAATCGGAACCTTGAGTTCATCTAGGGCTGCCCCGACTGTATTGGCTGAGCTAATCAAAGTCTTGGTCGTGCCACCCTCATTCAATCTAATGATTCGGTTTTGATTGGTACCCTGGAGATCAAAGTTGGTATTGTGAACCACAAGTCCGATCATTAGAATCGTAGCTAGACTGGCAAAAGCATATCGGTATTTTGCAAATAGACCCCTTAGCTGATCTACTGGACTGACCAACCGCTTGCTGGATCTGGGCTTTTTGACTTGATCGATTGCCCCAATTGGTGGGTACTTACTTGCTTGATCGAGCTTTGGTTTGACTTGATTCAAGTTTTGTCTAGAAGCGTGACTAGTAGCTGAGTTTTGGGTGGGTTTTGAGGGGTTATCTTGACTAGGAACAGCAAAATTAACTACTGGGCTGGAGACTCTAGCCTGACCAGTATTGCGGGATTTTGACCTAACTGCATTGCTATAAATCAGTTGTCCAGTTGGTTGAACTCTGCGCTTAGCTTTTGGCTTGGGACTGATATCTGATACTAAAATCTTACCCTCACTACTTAATACTCATTGTATATTTACAATTTTAGCTAGAATAATTTATTTGGTCAATAGAGAGCTATCGTGTAAACTATAGCTATGGATATAATTATAGAAAACAACCAAGTAACCCTGACTATCAACAAAGCCCAAATTGCTCTGAATCACCCAGATCCAAAGGCTCAAGTCATATTGTCTAGTACCCCAGCTGACTATTCAAAGAGTTACAAAGGTCTGGTGTTCGATTCTCCAGGAGAGTATGAAGTCAATAGTATTATGATTGATGGGATCTATCTTGATCCTGGCCATAGTGCTTATACCCTAGAAAATAACTTTATACACTGTCTCTGGCTGGCGGATTACGATCAGACCCCTAGCGAAAAACAATTTGACCAACTAGATCAGGTCAATGTCTTGGTGATTTCTCTAGACAATACGAACTTTGACGATATTGATAAGCTAATTAAGATGGTTGAGCCAATCATCGTAGTAGCCTATGGTAATGACTCTGACAAAAAAGCTACCTTCAAAAAAGAAGTTAGCCAGTCTGAGACTCTTGATAAAAATAAACTCAAAATTAGCAAAAAAGACCTCGAGGTTGAGACTACTAGCTATTACCTAGTATAACAACTTAAATACTGGATCTCCGGTATTTATCTTTTAGAGAAATCCGAAGATGACGAAGAAGAGGCGGAAATTTGGTTTGGTGACCCAATTCCTGTCATCCTCCGAAACTGCCCCTGTATTGTCATCCTCCGAAACCTGCCTCTCTCTTGTCATCCTCCGAAGTTCAGAGAACTTACGGGGATCCAGCATCTTTGCATTTGCATTCGTCATACTCAGAGCTTGCTCTGGGTATCCAGAAACAACAACAAACATTAAAAGTAACTGGGTTAATTTAAGTGCATTATCTAGAGTTATGGATCCCCAACTTTTCCTTCAAGTGAAGGGCGGAAAAGTCGAGGATGACTCGACTCTTGTCATCCTCCGAAACCTGCCTCTCTTGTCTTCCTCCGAAGTTCGGAGAACTTACGGGGGATCCAGTATTCTGGCATTGTGCATTGTCTTCCTCCGAATTCTCCTTGAGAGAATTACGGGGGATCCAGTATCTCGCATTTCTGGAATCCAATCCAGATACTGGATCTCCGGTATTTCTCTAAAGAGAAATCCGAAGATGACAGGAGGAGGGTATTATCATCCTCCGAAACTCCGAAGGATATACATATGTACATTAATAGAATTGTATGATAGGATAGACATATGAGCTATCAAGTAAGTGCTCCGATCAGTACCAAGGTATTTCGCAATGGCAACAGTAGGGCTTTGAGAATTCCTAGCACAACCTTACCTGATATTCAGCCGGGGGATATAGTAGAAGTAATATTGAGAAAAAAGAAGCAAGCGCGAGCTGGATGGGATCAACAGTTTAAGACAGCGGTTGCGAAGTCTAACAAAGTTGTCAGTGACCAATACGGTCAGCTCGATAATGACTGGGCAATATCGGATGGGCTAGATAGGGAGGAAGATTGGGGGTTTGTTGATCAAGGTTGAAAGAGGAGCGATCTATATGGCTTATCTCGATCCTGTGGTCGGTAGAGAGCAACGAGGCAGAAGGCCAGTGGTGGTGATTTCACCTAGTGAGATTCAGGATAATCTGGATCGAGCAATAGTAGTACCATTTACTACTCAGAAAAAAGACTACCCTACTTATTGGAGTTATAAGCTAAAGGGCAAGACTAGTTACGCTATGCTTGATCAGATTAGGACTTTGGATTTGAAACGTTTGCAAAATAAAGTGACTGAGTTGTCATCTGTTGAGCTCGCTAGATTGCTAGCTCGGGTTCAGGAATTGTTTGCTGTCTAATTGGTTGTATTGTGCCTTGTCATCCTCCGGTCAAATACTGGATCTCCGGGATTTCTCTAAAGAGAAATCCGAAGATGACAGGAGGAGGGCATTGTCATCCTCCGAAGTTCGGAGAACTTACGGGGGATCCAGTATTCGGCATTGTGTATCATTATCTCTTGAAAACAATGATAGAGGTATGGTTCGCTAGGCCTTGGCAGCAATCTTTTGCTTCTCAAGCTTGTTGAGAGTACGGATAGTTGAAGCTGCTAGCTTCAAGCGGACTTTTTGTCCATCGATAATAATGGTCTTTTTCTGAAGATTAGGCTTGAACACCCGCTTGGTTTTGCGCTGGGAATGAGAGACATTTTGCCCATACATTTTACCCTTGCCTGTAATATCACATTTGTACATAACTTGGTTAGTATAGCATATCTATAAATATGACGCAATATCAAATTAGCTAGCCAACCCAGGCATTGGTTGCCCAGAAACCAGCGCCAGACTAGCTCCACCACCTGTCGAGACAAAGTCAAACTGATTTTCTAGCCCCAATTCCCGCACCAGACTGACTGTGTCCCCGCCACCGACCAGACTATAAGCCTTAGAGCTAGCAATTGCTTGGGCTATCTGTTGACTGGCCTTGCGATATGCCCGTATCTCTGCCATACCTAGGTCTCCATTCCAAAATATTGTCTTTGCTTCAGCGATAATCTTGATCCAGGTTTGAATTGTTTGTTCTCCAATATCTAAGATGATATCTTGAGAGTTGACTGAATAAATGCCCTTATTGGTATGAGGTATATTAGCTCCTATCTCCTTAGCAATTACCACATCAAATGGTAAAAACAACTTTACGCCCAAATCATTTGCTCTTTGAGTGATACGAATTGCCTCTGGACACAATTCTGGCTCAACCAAACTATTCCCTACCTGATGATCGCTAGCCAATAAAAAGGTATTGGCCATTGCCCCGCCTATGATCAAAATGTCCACTTTACTTAGCAAACTTTCCAAAACCTGAAGCTTATCGGAAACCTTAGCTCCACCAATCACTGCCAGATAAGGTCTCTCCACCTCCCCAAGCAGTCTCCCAATTTGACCGACTTCATCCGCCATCAACTCTCCCCTTTCAAGTTCAAAACTCTTGATTCCAGCCTCGACACTACTATCAGCCCTGTGAGCAACTGCAAAAGCATCATTGATATAGACTAAAGTATCAAGGTCTTGGCTACTCACGCCAATCTTACGCAATATCTCCATAATATAGTTTGGATCATTGGCTTTCTCGCGTGGATCAAATCTCAAATTTTCAAGCATCACGATTGAACCGCTTGCCCAAACATCTTCGACTTTGACCTTCAGGCCTATTTCAAACTGATTGAGTAGTACTACCTCCCGGCCGAGCAACTTACTGAGCTCTGCTGCTACTGGTGCAAGGCTATACTTGAGATCACTAATCGTTTTTGGTCTACCTAAGTGACTAGCCAAAATCAGCCTATCTGTCCGCTCCAAAGCTTTGTCAATCGTATCAAGCCCTCTTACCAAACGATAATCATCGACTACCCTACCGTCTAGGATTGGTACATTATAATCCCCTCTGATCATTATCACTGGCTTATCTTTTGTCATTGTCTTGTTACCTCCATAATTATTATTTTATTATTTCACCCACCACCCAAAGGTCGAACCTTGACCATTACTGACTGGGGAGGAGAAAAAGATTCCTCCTCCGTGATCTTCTGTCACTCTCTTGACTAGATAGATACCTAGACCTGTGCCATCACTTCTAGTTCTTTGGGCATTGTCTGCTCGATAGAATTTAGAGAAGAGTTTGGCTTGTTTGTCAGGAGGTACACCGATACCAGTGTCTGTCACCTGAAAGACTGGGTAGAGGACACTCTCTAGGTCCCCACTGAAGTCTGGCTTGGAAGCGATGTCTGAGGATTGGATGATTGCTTTTAATTCGCTTACGCTTAGAAGCTTAAGAGTTAGCTTGATTGTTCCCTCTTGGGTATAGTAGATAGCATTATCAATTAGATTCATCACTGCTTGACGGATTTTGGCTTTGTCTAAAGCTTGAGGGGGGATGTCTTCAAGGTCTGTTACTAGCCTTAACCCCTTGTCCTCAATACTAGGGATTAGATTCTCTAGCTCTTGCTTGATTAGTTCCTTGAGGTCTACTGCTTCTCTCTGGATGAAGAATCGATCTTGGGAGATTCTTGAGACATTGAGTAGGTCGTTGATGGTAGAATCCATATTGCCGACAGTGGTCATAATCCTTCTAGCAGCCATTGTTTGATCTGAGGTAGCCTTACCTAGCTCTCCGGTGATAAAGAGGTCACTATAGCCCCTAATCGTAGTGATTGGGGTCTTTAGTTGATGAGATGCCATTGAGAGGAATTCATCCTTGGCTTTGTCTAGAGCTCTTAGGTTCTTGTTGGCAGTGCGGAGTTTTTCGGTAGCAGACTTAACTTTATGCTGGAGAGTGACATTGAAGTCTTCGATTTTAGCTACTGCTAGGGCATTGTCTAGGGCGATTGCTAAATCATTTGAAACAATTGAGAGAGTGGAGTAATCTAAGCTATTGTAGATGTCACCACTTCTCTTTCCGCCTAAAAGTAAGTAGCCATTGAGTTTTTTGTTGTTTACTAGGGGGAAGATCATACTGAGGCTATTTTTCTGCATGAAAAACTTTTTGTCGCTCTCAGTCAACTCGTCATAGACCGCAGGTTCTTTACCGAAGAGTTGGGGTACTTGACTAATCTCACCATATGATCTGAATAGTCCCTTCTTGCCTGATTTCATAAAGTTTTGGTTGTTTCTAAAGTATTCTTGACCATCATCGTCTAAGACTAGTATGTTACCTCTCTCGGTTTTGATCGTAGTGTAGATCAGGGCTAGAGTCTTACTAGCGATTGGGGCAAGCTTGTAATTGGAAGAATAGACATCTCCTAGCTTAGTCAATAGAGCTTGAGCATCATAACGATTTCTAAAGAATAGTTGATCGGTCAATCTCTCAAAGAACTTTCTTAGGATTGGGAAGGTCAGGGCTAGGAGGGTGGCTAGGAGGATGTAGGCAACCAACTTGGCTACAGTAAATGTATTGTCGTCCTCCAGTACTAGTCCAATTCCAAAAAATAAAACAGCACTATAAAGCAAGACTAAGCTAAAGAGAGTAACGGTATAGAAAAAGGATCTCGCTAAAGTTGCCCGGATATCAAAAAGCTGTCTTTTTGATATCGCAAAAGCATTAAAAGTCGAAAATATGATCAGGAGCAAAGGAGCAGAACGAATACTCCAGCTGATACCAAACACTACTGGCATAATAATATTGGTAGTTACCCCTAGGTTGATAATAACGATTAACCCGATGGCAATCAGCTTGAGCTGGCTTTTCTGATAAATATCTACTTGCTGATAGGCAACTCGAAAAGCCAAAGCGGTATAAAATACCAAAATCATGAAGCTCACTGCATACAAGGGGAACAAATCACCCGTGATCGGCTTACTTGGAGCTGTCGTAATATCTACTCCACTAATTATCTGCTCTGATACTAGCGTCACGAAGGCCATAATGCCTGCCATCGAGATCACAAGATAATGCTGATACTTGCTCATAGGCTTACGCATGAAGACTGTTGCTAGCCCAAAGACTGATCCGACGATCATATAGCTAAAGCTGTAACCAAGCCGATGCCCAAACAGCTTGAGGTCATAGCTAGCACCATAATCACTAATATATGTCCCGATCAACCAAACGATTGAGCTAAGATTGGACAAAGCATACCACTGAATCGCTCGGGCATGATAATTGCGCAAAAGAATTACTAGCCCGACAATCCCGACAGTAGTGATCGCGAGTCCGCTAAGCAAAGTATAGTTATCCATCACTTCTCCTAGTATATGGTATCCAAACTCCGAAGACCGAACCACCTTCTGGACTGATAGGTGATCTAAAAATCACATTGCCATAATGGATTCTAGCGATTTCTCGTACTAGGTATATACCTAGCCCATTACCATCTGGTCTGACTGTCTTGGCATTGCTGGCTCGGTAAAATTTAGTAAATAGTTGCTTTTGTTTGCTCTCAGGTACCCCAATCCCAGTATCAGTGACATAAAAAGCTAGGTATTTACGACGAGGAGCGATTGCTTCTCCACCTAGAGACCCCAGCTGACGAAGTTGGCTACCAGTCAAGACTTTTGCTGATACCCTGATCTGACCTCGGTCAGTATACTGAATTGCATTATCTATCAGATTGATTACTACTTGCCTCAGTTTGCCACCATCAGCAAAGATCTTGATTGGCTCTGGCAAATCAAGTATTAGATCCAAACCTTGCTTGATTGAAACTTTCCGATAGTGATACTCTTCCTCGACCATAGCACCAAAATCAAAGCTAGCTTTACTAATCACCAATCTACCTTGAGCCAATCTAGAAGTAGCGAGCAGGTCCTCCAATAACTGGTTCATGTTTTGACCAGCTTGATTGATCTGACTGAGGATCTGCTTTTGCTCTGAGGTAATATGACCAAACTCTCCGTCAACCAACATCTCACTATACCCCCTGATCGTAGTGAGTGGAGTTCTAAGCTGATGTGATGCGATCGAGATAAACTCATCCTTACTTTTGTCCAAGGCCTTGAGCTTTTCTAGGGTATCTTTCAGACGGTAATTAACCTTGGCATTATCTAGGGCAACCGCCAAATCTCCAGCTACTATTTCAATCGTTTGATAGTCATTTTCGGTATATATATCGCGACTCACTTTTTGACCAAGCACAATATGTCCGACTAGTTTACCCTTAAGAATCATTGGAAAAATCAGTTCTGCCCCCTGACTCTTTAATTGATGCAAGGTAGCAGTATCCAAAATATGATCGACAAATATCACCTCATCCTTCAGGTAATGCCAATTCTTGGTATTAAAAATCTTATAATTAGTTGCATGGCTAAATGCAATCCGATTATGCTCATAGACAATTATCTGCAGATTCTCAAGTCCCATCTGGTCTACTATGACCTTTGCAGTATCCTTGATCATGGCTTCAAGCTTGAGATCTCTTGCTAAAATCCTACTGACTTCTCCAATCAATTGACCAGGATAGTAGTGATAATGGTAAAACCACTTATAAGTATTTTTTTCAAAAAATCCAAGCATCGGCTGAAATAGTACGGCCAAGATAATAATGATCGGAATGAAGGCTAAGCGCTCAGGAGTAGTCAGCTTATGATCAAGACCAATTAAGCTTCCTAGATAATAACTTGCAAATAAACTGTAGATAATTGCTAATACAATGACTGCTACGCTAAAAGCCAAAGACCTACTAAAGATTAGTTTGAGATCGAATATCTTGTTTCTGAGGATTACATAAGAGTTGACAATCACCATCCCCGCCATTACAAATAATCCGATTTGACTGACCCAACCGTCGTTGATTAGGCTTGGCAAGACCAAGTTGGTCAAGACTACCAGGCTAATCCCGGTAGCATAAGTGGTCAGCATTACCTTGATCTGAATCTTTTTGACATTTTCGACAGTATCCATTGCCCTGAGTAAATTTCTAATCGAAGGCAAAAGGACTGCAAACAAAATCACCACAAAGCTCCAATAGTATCTACCCTTTTGGTCTACCAAAAACCCATCTTGATTCTGATAGCCTGCGACTACCTGATCAGTCAAGAGAATAGCCGAGTAAACCAATCCAAAAATCCAAAGTTTGATCTTGCCAAGCCGGCTAAAGGGTTTGATTTCTCCCAAGTAAGCCCGACTCATTCCATAAAAAGCAATGATTGATAAAAACCCAAAAACAAATGTCAGGCGATTAGCAAAAATCGTGATCTGATCGCTAATAAACAAGCTTGCTACCAATGTAGCAACCTGCCAAAGCCCTCCAGTCAAAGCAAAGCCTAGAAACCAATGTGAAAGTCTACGATTCATCCCCCGCTTGAATACTAATCCACCAAAAACAAAGAGGATTAAAACTGGGATAATCGAAGTGATGACTATCTGATTCACTTGACCCACCACCCAAAGGTCGAACCTTGACCATTACTGACTGGGGAGGAGAAAAAGATTCCTCCTCCGTGATCTTCTGTCACTCTCTTGACTAGATAGATACCTAGACCTGTGCCATCACTTCTAGTTCTTTGGGCATTGTCTGCTCGATAGAATTTAGAGAAGAGTTTGGCTTGTTTGTCAGGAGGTACACCGATACCAGTGTCTGTCACCTGAAAGACTGGGTAGAGGACACTCTCTAGGTCCCCACTGAAGTCTGGCTTGGAAGCGATGTCTGAGGATTGGATGATTGCTTTTAATTCGCTTACGCTTAGAAGCTTAAGAGTTAGCTTGATTGTTCCCTCTTGGGTATAGTAGATAGCATTATCAATTAGATTCATCACTGCTTGACGGATTTTGGCTTTGTCTAAAGCTTGAGGGGGGATGTCTTCAAGGTCTGTTACTAGCCTTAACCCCTTGTCCTCAATACTAGGGATTAGATTCTCTAGCTCTTGCTTGATTAGTTCCTTGAGGTCTACTGCTTCTCTCTGGATGAAGAATCGATCTTGGGAGATTCTTGAGACATTGAGTAGGTCGTTGATGGTAGAATCCATATTGCCGACAGTGGTCATAATCCTTCTAGCAGCCATTGTTTGATCTGAGGTAGCCTTACCTAGCTCTCCGGTGATAAAGAGGTCACTATAGCCCCTAATCGTAGTGATTGGGGTCTTTAGTTGATGAGATGCCATTGAGAGGAATTCATCCTTGGCTTTGTCTAGAGCTCTTAGGTTCTTGTTGGCAGTGCGGAGTTTTTCGGTAGCAGACTTAACTTTATGCTGGAGAGTGACATTGAAGTCTTCGATTTTAGCTACTGCTAGGGCATTGTCTAGGGCGATTGCTAAATCATTTGAAACAATTGAGAGAGTGGAGTAATCTAAGCTATTGTAGATGTCACCACTTCTCTTTCCGCCTAAAAGTAAGTAGCCATTGAGTTTTTTGTTGTTTACTAGGGGGAAGATCATACTGAGGCTATTTTTCTGCATGAAAAACTTTTTGTCGCTCTCAGTCAACTCGTCATAGACCGCAGGTTCTTTACCGAAGAGTTGGGGTACTTGACTAATCTCACCATATGATCTGAATAGTCCCTTCTTGCCTGATTTCATAAAGTTTTGGTTGTTTCTAAAGTATTCTTGACCATCATCGTCTAAGACTAGTATGTTACCTCTCTCGGTTTTGATCGTAGTGTAGATCAGGGCTAGAGTCTTACTAGCGATTGGGGCAAGCTTGTAATTGGAAGAATAGACATCTCCTAGCTTAGTCAATAGAGCTTGAGCATCATAACGATTTCTAAAGAATAGTTGATCGGTCAATCTCTCAAAGAACTTTCTTAGGATTGGGAAGGTCAGGGCTAGGAGGGTGGCTAGGAGGATGTAAGTTGCCTGCTGGATTGGAGAAATCTCCCGACCGAGTGGGAATATCCAGAGAGTTGCCCCATAGCCTATGACTATGAATAGGATTGCAATTAGGGTGAGAGTGAGGTAGTAGAATAGTGCCCGGACGGTCCATTTGTTGATGTCAAATAGCTTATATTTAGCAATGCTATAACTTGTACTACCAACAAGCACAATAGAAAATAGTGGACCAAGTTTAGATAAAGCCCAGTTGCCGGTGATGATTGGTATTATGCCATTTGTAATAGACGCAAAAAAAGCAAAAATAACCGTTCCGATGATTATATATTTAATCTGATTTTTCTTATCATCATATATCGTATCCAAAGACCTATACCCATTAATAAGGTTTCTAAAAAAAGCTATTAAGAAAACCACCAAAGTACCTATATAAACTATATATAGATTATTAAACTCTGGATGGAAGCCAGTATTATCCACGCTTGCTCCAATAATCATAAGGTCAGAGAAAGCAAGGATACAGGCTAGTATCGAAGAGGTTAAAATAATAACCCTATCATACCTAGATAGAACATTATATATAAATACTTTTGAAAAACTCCAAATCAATAGTACTAAAAAGTACGCCGAAAAAAAAGCTACTCTGTTAAAAAAATACTTTAACTCAAAGGTGCTAGCAAAGTCTGTATAATAGTTACTGATTATCCACACACTAGTAGCTATCGAAAAAATAAAATATATAATATAGTTTATTCCTTTTTGATTCCTAATATATGTAAAGTAACCCAACAGAGAGTTTAGTAGGGATATCACTATAACCAATAAGAATAACACCATTATAATCTTACTAAAACACTAATATATTAACAAGAATATGAATATATTAAAAAGGAGCTTCTTTACCCATATAAAATATTTCTTGAATACCAATTCCCTGAGCTAATAATCTGTATAGTCCATCTTCAGTATGTCTATTCTTAAAGTCTTCCCTGAGTCTATTAGGGACACCAAACACTGGTGTACTCCTTGGGGAATCTAGATATGGTTTGGCTTCTACGCCAGGATATGTATCAAAAAATAAACCAAACCCTTCTAGATGCTTAAGCACCCTATCGTCTAGTATAGCAAACCATAGATCTACATTATTGGCTTTTGAGAACTCATTTAAACCATAAAACAACCCTAATATAATATAATCTGAAATATCTTCTTCTGATCTTCTATCTTCTCTTCTGAATCCTTTTCTGATAGCTATTGTAGCAATATCTAAACCCACTACACCCATGTCTGTTAAGTCTTTTGAAGATCTTACTTCTCGACCATTTACCATAACATTCTCTCTCCCCCAACCTCTATTATCATTATCTATGGGGTCTAAAAAAACATCGTCTAAGCTAATCATTCCTGTCTCCGTATTCTCGATTAATCTCATCGTTCCAACAGGAGTATTGTTTCTTCTATCTACTATTAAAATAAAGTGGCTTGAATCTTCATATTTTTTATATGTATCTCGCATCATCTCGGCTGTGTTGCTTGGAAACCTACCTTCAAATGCTTCACGTTCTATAGTTCTCGCAATATTACTTACTGGATCATTATTTTTGCTATGTATTAATACAAATGGTTGCTTATCACCTCCTAGCCAATTGGGCGACCCTAGTAATTCACTCAGTAGACTTATAATTTCTGAGTCATTAAGAGCATAATTAGGATTACTATCAACTATACTGTATTCGCCAGTATAGCCTTTATTATCAGGAAACATAATAATTCTTAAAACTCTTTAATCTCAATAGAACTAGTTTCAAAATAATCAGCGGTAAACCTTGTTGCTTCCTCAATATCAAACTTCTTACAAGTATATATATCTACGCTAAAAAATAGTCTTGGTCGCTCCCAGGCATAAAAATGTGCTCCCGAAGTTTCCCAATGGATCCATCCAGCCCAGCCAAACTTATCGGATCTATGAGTTACAGGACTTAATAATGTGTGCATTTTAAGAACATCTGAGAGTTCTGATAGATAATCCTTGATCTCTCGATCTGAAATCGGCTTTAATGGATAACCCTCTATCACTAACCTTTGTCTATAAATATTGGGTGCTAAATCTTTCATACTGACTATATTGTAAATAATATTTAACTCTTAGAACACTACAACATTTTTATTATACCATAATATAATAAACCTTTCTCCGGCCAGAAGCTAGCTCCGGCCGGATTGTTGACTACCTACCTAATATTAGTGGTATACTTTTAACTTTCTCCAAAATAGGGAATGGTAATAGTATAACTGCACTCAATATCTGTCCTAGTAATACCAAAGTTAAGACTGCAATATCCCCCTGTCCAAAACCAGACTCAATACCAAGCATTGGATCAGCAGAATCAATTAAATAAACAAAGTTTGGCTTAATCAGATATTGTGCCAAAATCACTGCTGTCCCTAGAACCGGGACATTGTGTACAATGAACCACATTCTACCCTGACCCCTAGTCATGCCCATGTCTCGCGTTGTATTAATGATCGGCTTTAGCCAAGTCGACATTGTCAACATGGTTAATACATAGAATGGCAACATTACAAAAGCGATAATTCCCGCCATTGTCATCACCAGACCCCCCACGCTATCTTCCCCATATCCCCTGTTGTTATCCATGAAATTCTCATGAGCTATAACAGTATAACCTGGTATAGTGGTTACTAGGGCTAAATCAGGGTCAAGAGTTAGTCCAAGACTGTAACCTTTTCCTGGTTCCGATATTCCTGTAAAATCCTGCATAGTTACGTAGACTCCTGAGCCACCTGCGCCAGCAGTACCCTTTACAAAGCCAGACACTTCTAACTCAATAGATGAAACTTCAAGTTGACCTCCTATTTCCACATGACAACTATCCTTGATAGTTTCATCTATAAGAACTTGTCCTGGATTTGGCCAATTACCTTGTGTCACCTTGGGGAAAAGGTTACTTTGACTGGCAAAAATTATAATGGGTTGAGAACACTGCATGTCCACTGTAGAGGCAGTAGAATACTTTCTAGATACCCCTATCCAACCATCCGGGAGATCAAACATTACTTCTGGATCTTGAACCATATTATTAGATCCGTCTTGAACAAGCCAAAAGGCTTGTTCAAGCCCAGGAAGCGACATTAGATTATCCCCACTCTCCTTAACGGCTGTACGAATATTTAGCACTACCGGCAACATCGCAATCACCAGTGCTATCATAAACGCAAGAATAAAAAAAGAAAACTTCTTACTCCACCAATGACGAACCGTTGAAATAATTGCGTACTTCAGGTGCATTTTGTACCTTTCTGATATTGGTAGTATGTACAATCAACACCCCCATACTACCATAATATGGGACTAATAGGAAATCTGAGAGTAAATGGGATAAGGCTAGAGCCAACTGGCCACTAATACTTAACCGGCTTAGTATTCATTTTGAAGGGAGAATTGGAATGTAAATTGTGTGAGCTAATCAGTGGGAGTTTACACAATGGGGTTGACAGTCTGAGTTTGGTCTCTGATATACCCTAGACTAAGACTCCAACAGTGAGGTGCTTGACTAACTTAGTCCACCACTTTACGATTAGACTATGTCGGACCTAACTGTCCACAAGGCAAAAACCCATTTATCGAAAATCCTTCACCAAGTAGACCAAGGAAAAGAGTTCACTATCTACCGAGGTGACCAGCCAGTAGCCTTACAAACCTCGATCCCTAAACACAAAAAAAACAGCGTTCACCCGGTCTATGGCAAGACCCAGACAGTCCTATTAGCCCCGATCAACAGCTAGAGAGTCCTGACAATGCTGATACTATCATAGCTGAAATGTTCAATTCATGAACAAGTACTTATTGGATACTCATATTCTGCTCTGATGGCTCTATGATAGCAATAAACTTTCCAAAGATCATAGAGGGATTATTACCGACCCGATCAACAATGTTTTTTCTCAGCTATTAATATCTGGGAGATACTCTTAAGCTACAAGCTTGGTAAGCTGAAATTAACCGACTCAAATATTGATTCTTTAGCCAATCTTAGCTCCCTAACAGACCTACAAGAACTTAGCCTATCTACCAGCCACTTAGTGACCTTCCAGGAGATTGATTTCAAATATAATGACCCTTTTGACAACATCCTAATCTCCCAAGCAATAGCAGAAGATCTGACCCTACTAACCGTAGACCGGAATATTCTTGACCAAGGTCTAGCCAAGACCTGCTAGCTAGGACCAATAACCCTGTTGCCATATAAACTTGCGAGGTCAAAGCTGATGATTTTTATTCCAGAATACCAAAACACGACAAAGCATAACAGGAGTTACGCTGCGAAGTGTTTTGCTATTCTGGGGCAAAAATGGCAGTTTTGAAGCCGTGAGGTTATATGGCAAAAGGGTTAATGTCTAGATCGGGAATTTAGTGGTATAGCAAGCTCAAAACAAAACCGGACAATTTGAGCTGTACTATAGAGAACTAGAAAGGTAGTTCTTCTTAAGAGCCATATTCATAGATATGGTGAGTAAGAAAACTAGCTTTATAGACTCTAGAGTGGGGTTAAAAGTCTGGTTTTGTTTTTAGCTTGCTACAAGTCAGTGTGTTGGGTCTGTAACTACATACATGATGGTTAATGCCAATCTAATACCCCGGTCAAAGCCATCGACTCGGCTTGGGTTATCTTTATATGTCTCTTGATGTAATCTTATAAGATCGTAAATATACCTAGACAATACTGGGTCGCTATCTACTAACCTAGATATCTCCATATAGTCATAGCTCAATATAACTGATAACTTTTCCATATTTACCTGATCAATATCTAAATGTTCTAATCCTACCTCTGACCTGCCAAAATAATGACTAGACAAATGAGCTTCACTATGCAACCTAAGGTCGGCTGACTTTTCTAATGCAAGCTTCTCAAGGGCGGGACTTAAAGCGTGGTGTTTTCGCAAAAAACAAAATATTTCCATCGCCCCAAGGTAGCCCACTTTAAACCCCTCTATGTATTGTTTTATATCCTTAGAATCTATTGGTAAATCCAGCCTACCAAGCATCTTTAAAAACTTACTCTCCCTCTCCAATATTTCCCCCAAAAATCGGTATTTACCAAATAAAGCTATTGTACTCTCACTAAGTCTTATCTCGTCAGGTCTAGTTAAATAATCATTGGCTAGTAGGTTACTATCAGACGAATCATAGTGATGGTCATAGAGCTCCATTAGCAGCTTAGGTTCTCGAGTCAAATCTACTATAACCCTTTCTAGCCCCCGGAATAATCCAGGGTCACTTTCATCAGAACAAGTCACATTGATTTCAAGCCGTTTACCTGTAATATTTAGTAGTATCCTCAACCCAGGTGTGCTATCGATATCAAGCAAGCAAAAGATTACAAATTTACTTTTCTTTGGCTCAATTTCAGATATAAGATGAACCAAATGCTCTAGCATCGCACCCAACTGTCTCCTATCTATAATATCAGGAATCGAATTATCAAACTCAATAGCCACATTATCCCAATGATATTCACTATTAATCTTACCCTTACCTTGATCTATAACCTCTAAAATTCTACCCCCTAGATCAATAACCTCAAACTCTGACCCGTGTACAAGTCCTTGTCCTAATTCCTGACATAAACCACCCCTAAGCTCTTCTATATATAATCCCAAAAAGTTAACCCCTAGATCAAACCCTGTTTCGAGTGCACCCAACGAACTCTCAACCTCTAGTTTAGCCTGTGTTCCTAGTACCCACTTGGCCAAATCAGTATACTTTGTGAGACTTAATTGGCTCAATGTGACTTGATAGCTGTTCAAAATAAAGTCTTCCCTGTTGACCAACTCGCTCACCTCCTTTATCTTCTCAGGATTGAGCAACCAGCCAAACCCGGGATACTCATTACTTTTTGTGCGTTCTGTACTTAATTCTTCGGCATTAAGCAATAAAGCCATTGTCGCTACGCCCAAAGTAAAGCCGTGAGTAATACTCAATTCTTCTAATTCAGGACTCTCTATCTCACAGCAACTTTCATAGTAACTTTTCCAGACCTCAAACCATCCGCTTGCATATATTCCATGTCCTATTTCCCAGATAGTCTCGATGCTAGATGGTTCAAGGTTAAACCCAAGGGCGCATCTACTCAAATCATGCGAAATCCCTGAATCTTCGGGAGGCAAGCCTGAAGTACCCGAGGTTTCGCCTAAGTAGGGTTTATCCTTAGATAACCTATCTACACTTCTTGCTTGTATTGTTTTCTGTTTATCTTGCAAATCGATCAAAACCTTCAATAAGCAAAAGGCTAGATCAACCCCTTGTAAGTATGACAGTAAATTCTCTTCCTTAGTGCCTAGAATACTGACTCCGGTTTGAGCCTCAAACGCATCTTTGATAGCTCTTGCTATATAAGGAAATCTAGAGCTAAGATCCATTGAGTTTAGTACTTCGCTGAAGCTTAGATCCATATCTTTCCCACCTGATAAGCCTAACTCTGCCCTCAAACTACCACAATCCATAATAATCTGCTCAACCGATAGCCCCTTATCCTCTGCTAAGATATAGGACATCAACCCAAGCCCAAATCTATAACCACTACCGACCAACCCATCTGAGTCTTCTCCTAACAAATCATTACTAAGCTGTTCCCACAGCTTACCCCAGCCTGATCCTAGTAATTCTTCACTCATTGAATAAATATCTTGATAGACCTTTGGAGTAAACTCAGCTTCAGACTTTGAATTTGGGTACTCTTCCATCTTGCTACTCAACCTATATCCACTGAAACCTAGACCCCAATGCATTGTTAAAAAAATCAGATATTGATTCTCTAAAATCATAGAATTGTTGAACAAATTCTATCCATTGTGTAGTAACCTCCCCTGTTATATCATAGTTCATAGACTCACTCATATCTGTATTATACAATAGTACTTCGTAAACTACAAAAATAATTAAACCTTTGTTCTGGCTTCTGTACTCGTTAAGATTTATGGTTCGAAGAAGCCTTCTTGATTTTTAGTATTTCTATCAGAGGGTCAGCGAATTTTACCTCGAGAATCTCGAGGTTGAGTTGCCAGAAATGCAAAAATACTGGATCCCCCGTAAGTTCTCCGAACTTCGGAGGATGACAATGCCCTCTGTATGTCATCTTCCAAATTCCTGTAGGAAATTATGGGAGATCCAGCATTTGAATTGAAGCCTCAGAAATGCAAAATACTGGGTCCTGACTATCAATTTTCTCAATCATCAGATTTATCTTGATCCTCAAATAGCATGATAGATGCAAGGGTAAATATCAACTCTATGCCTCGATAGAATCCATTTGCAAAACCCTCATGCTTTCGCAATTTATCAAAAAATGACTGGTCTTCCTCGCCAATATTACCATGGGCATAGTCCAAAGCATAAAAAACAGCTTCCCTAAAATTAAAATCTTCATTAAAATCTTCCAGAAGGTCTCCAATATTATCAAAGTCATCTAACAGTATTCCAGTAATACTATCTAAATCTGAAAGGTTATCCCCATGAAATTCCACTACTTCATCACCTTGATCAGCTTCTTCTGGATCTGGATCACTTTCGTCCTCATAATCTGAATTGATCATATTAAGATATAAATTGTTGATAGATTGTTCATCAATATCAAATTCTTGGATACCTTGCTCGAGTATCTCCAGGTGTCCGAAATGTCTCAATATATAAAGCCCAAAGTAAATCCCATAATTCCTAGCTTCAATATACGCTTGAAGATACTCGCGTAAGTGCCCATTCCTATTCAAATCAAAAATTGCTTCTACCATAGAAGTATCTATCTCTAGCAAGCTATTTAATACTTGTTGGCTACCGATATAATGAGCTGCCCAACCAACAACCCTCCCGTCTTCCTTGACAAACTCCCGCCATAGCCTAATATCTTCCTCTCTATACTCATAGCTCCCTGGGTCTAGCAAAAGCTCCACCCCTGGCCATATATTTTCTCCAAAGTCCACCAAGCTATCAGGTAGCTCGGAATTTGATTGTTCAATCTCGTACCTATAAATGGCATAGACTATTATGAACCCCTGATCCAGCCCATTAAAAAACTCTTCTTCAATGCCTCCCTCATCATCATAATACTCACTTGGAAAGTACCGACACAAATCTAATACCAAGTGACTCTTCCCCTTTAGGCCAAGCTTTCCAAGAACCATCTCAAAGTCACATTGTGCCAAGCTACTATTTTGGATTTCAAGGCTTACTCTTTTGATCATATCTTGACTGAAGGTTAATTGATCGACCTTAAGTCTATAAACTATAATATCAGTCATCATAGCCAACCCAAGCTCAAATCCTTTATGCCAAAGCTTACTATCTGGCAAAGACTGCTCTCCCAGACCACTACAAACTGATTGATAGACTGGATTTGAGTAGGCAAAAAGTGCACCCCTATTATGAAAAAACTGCCTAATACTGACTGGGTCAAATACTGAATCAGACTTATATTCTCTCAGTACTTTAGCCAGAGTCAAGACAAACCTAAAACCTCGATCAAACCCTTTGGAAAAATCAGGGATATCATATTCTGGAGAGTCAAGCATTAGACCATTGATTTTCTGTATTGCAAAATCAAACATAGACTTTAGCCTATCATCTTGGCCCAACAATTGATCGATACTAAAAAAGTCATCTCCCATAGCTAGAATACACCAATCCAAAAGTGCGGGATCTTCTCCCATTACAATGCTTAGTAGCTCCCCAGTCTGATCGTTTGCCTGATCACGCATCAATACTTTTTTAAATAGATTATCCATATATTTCTCACGGGCCTCACTGGCCATCTCTCCAGGGCTAGTAAGCTCTAAATCTTGAGCAAAAGACCCTAACCTCCCAAGGTGGTGTAAGGCCGCTACTGCAAAGTAAATTCCCTTTAGACTGCCGTACTCATAATTGTACCGCCTGTCTTTATCCACTTTTGGTACTTCATTCATTTGATCAAGACCTAGAAGGTACCAGCTAATAAATTCTCCAAGTAAAGGATAGTGGTGTGATAGCATATCACCTGTAAGTCGCATCTTTGCGGCCTCATTTTCCGACAAGAAAAAATCCTCAACAAATTGTATATACCCCGATAAAAACCTATGTTGATTGTAAAAATCCTGAAAGTAATCTGGCACCGTAGATAAGTCTAAAACTCTATGATCTGATAAATTGCTCAGCAATTCTAGGTCACCAACTTGAGAATTTGATATATCTAGGCTGACTACTCTAGTCTGATCAAGCCTCATCAGTACCAAGATCTTCTGTTCAACTGCAGGCTCTGGATTAGGACAAATCAGATCAAAATTATTAATCTCAGGGTAAATTTTACTCAAAATCTCTGCCAAGCTTACAAAAGTGGCAATAACTTGCTGGATATCAACATTATTAGATACTACTGAAGGGTCAAAGTTGTACTCAATCTTATCCATCTCAGGAAAGTAAGGGGTTACTGCGTCCTTGTTGCCCATTGCCAGATATGCGTAGGTTGTTTCTATGCTGTGAAGATCACCCTCACGATCTGAAATATCTCTCTCCACCACTTCTATTGTCCCCTTATTTAATCCTTAATAACTATAATCTGGTGTCACTCCTAGCCTATCTTGGTCTTTTAGATAGACCAAGATACTGAGTGTAAAATTGAGCCCCCGATAGAACCCATCTGAATCGAGATTATTACTATCTTGTGCACTTTGATATGCTCTATCAATAGCATTTGAAAGTAGCCTAGCCCTAATGAGGCAATCCTGCCCCGCC
Source organism: Candidatus Nomurabacteria bacterium (assembly GCA_020639315.1). Classification (GTDB taxonomy): domain Bacteria; phylum Patescibacteriota; class Saccharimonadia; order JAGOAT01; family JAGOAT01; genus JAGOAT01. Next base: position 126,292 of record JACKGM010000001.1, read on the forward strand.
TTTAGTAAATTTTTTACTAGATCTCTGGTTTCACCAATATTATTACGCAATGATACACTTGCATTATCTTGATCTACTAGATATTCTTGCAGCGGTAGTCTTGCCTTCTGCTCCTTAAGCCATTCGTTATATAGTCTATCCACCTCATCTTGCTCTATAATAACAGTATCAAAATCTAATAAAATACTAGCGATCCCTAGACCAAATTCAAAGCCAAGCCCGTGACCCCTGAGGTAAGTATTACTATCAAAGCCAGTGGATATATTATTCTTATCACCATAGATATCAAAAGTTTCTTCCACAAACTGATGATCTTTGGCGGCTAGCAAGCCTAGCTCATCTATACCATTAATACTTTGGGCGATCTTGGCGATCCAGCCATTGTCATCATCAAAATCAAAAAAATCTTTAATGCTTTTATAAAGAGCGTCAAGTATCTCCCCCTCCTCTCGCAAATCTTTGCCTCTTAAATGCATGGTATCCATACTTATCATGCTGATACTCCTTTATTCATAGCAGTTTCCAGCATCCTAAACCTTACCTAGATACTCCCTCAGAGCATCAGCAATCGTCGGATCCTTGAGACCCAAGCCAATCTGAGCCTCGATTAGACCTAGCTTGTTACCACAGTCATACCAATCACCCTCAAAATCCAGCGCCTGGAGTACTCCACCTTGCTCAAGATACTTAGCCAGTGCATCCGTATGATACAGTTCATTATTACCCATAGGTTCCATCTCCCTGACTAGTTGTAAGACTTCAGGAGTGAGAATCATCCGACTCTGAGCCGCAATATCTGATACTACATCCTCAAGAGCTGGCTTTTCGATAATGCTCTCTACCCGGATAATCTTATCATCAATATTATGACCTACAATCATCCCTTTGCTAGGCATTACAGTCCGATCAACTTTTTTGGCAGCAATCACCGGGGCACTATACTGAGCATAAACATCGATCAGTTGTCTGAGTGCTGGCACCTCAGAGTCTACAATATCATCACCAAACATCACTGCTACTGCCTCACCTTTACCGACAAAAGGCAAAGCAACCTTCAGGGCATCACCAGGACCTCTCTGTTCTCCTTGACGCAGGTAAGCAAAAGTTGCCATCTCAGAGATGCCCCTAATCTCAGCCAACAGTTCAAGCTTGCCTGAAGTCCTGAGCTGGGCCTCTAGATCTCGATTCCGGTCAAAATAGTCCTCGAGTGGCCGCTTATTGTTGGAAGTGACAAAGATGATCTCCTCGATTCCACTCGCTACTGCTTCCTCCACTATATAATGGATGATCGGCTTATCCACTACATGGAGCATTTCCTTGGGGCTAGATTTGGTAGCTGGTAACATCCTCGTGCCATAGCCAGCAGTCAAAATAATTGCTTTCTTGATATTACTCACCATCCTCCTTGATCTTAACTATTGGAAATAATGTTGCCTCCCGGATCGAGATATTACTCAGAAAACTAAATAGCCTCTCGCTCATCCCAAACCCACAAGTCGGTGGCATCCCATACTCGAGTGCTCTGACAAAATCACGATCATGCATTTGGGCTTCATTATCCCCACCTTCTCTGAGCTCAGATTGTTTGATAAATCTCTGCTCCTGATCGATCGGGTCATTGAGCTCACTATAGCCATTGCCTAGTTCACTACCCGCCAAAATTACCTGGAATCTTCTCACCGTACCAGGACGCTGATCATCTGACTTGGCCAAGGGGGAGACTACTTCAGGGTGACCAGTCAAAAAGACTGGTCCACTAATACCCTTGCGTACCTGTTTCCAGACGATATCAATCAAAGTCTCGCGCGCTGCTTCAGACTCAAATCCAACCTTTCTTGCCCTCAGCCAACCCCTGATCTTGGACAGTTCACAATTGATCACATCCAGTCCAGACACTCGCTCAATCTCAGTCAGATAATCAATCTTCTCCCACTGATCGGCCAAATCAAACCTGTGCCCATAGACTTCAAAATCCGTTTGGCCAAAAGTATCCTTGGTTACCTTAATATAGAGCTCTCTGACTAGCTCCATCCCTTGCTCTTCATCTGCATAGGCCTGGTAATATTCAAGCTGGGTATAATCTTGGAGATGTTCCCGACTCATCCCCTCATTGCGAAAAATCCTACCAATCTCATAAGTCCTCTCAAATCCAGCCACCATCAACTTTTTCTGCCAAAGCTCACCCGCCGATATTCGTAAATAAACATCTTGATCCAGTGCATCATAGTGCGTGATAAAGGGGGTAGCACTTGCTCCACCGGCTACCGTCTCGAGTACTGGAGTCTGCACCTCGACAAATCCCCGATCATCCAAGAATTCCCTAATCGATCGCCAAAATTGGGCTTTTTGATAAAAGCGTTTTCTGACCTCAGGGCGCATCAAGTCAAGATAACGCAGACGGTATCTCAGCTCTTCATCCTTGATCCCATAATACTCACTGGGCAAAGGGCGAAGGGCCTTAGTCAAAATCCTGATTCGCTTGAGTCTAAGCGATATCTGACCCTTTTGGGTTTTAAATACTTCACCGTAAGCTTCAATAAAATCACCGACATTGGTCAGACCAAGTATCTCCCAGCTATCTGGATCTACTACTGAAGCTGAGCAAAAAAGCTGGATCTTGCCAGACTGATCTTCGAGGTCGACAAAGCTAAGCTTGCCATGACCCCTTTTGCTGATCACCCTACCGGTCAATGAAACCAGACTACCCATTAACTTCTCAAAGTTATCAATCACCGTCTGGTTGGGATAATCTTTCTGGCTATCTGCTGGATAGGGGTTGATACCTTGATCGATTAGACTCTGATAATTCTCTTTGTACGAAGCTAATACTTCATCTTCTCTACTCATTTTTACCTCTACTTTCAGCTAGACTAGATAAATAATTTGCCAATTGATCAAACTCGATTGTCTGCTCCTCGCTCTTGTCACTAAACTTCTTGCGCAAGCTAATTGTTCTATTCTCTTGGTCCTTTTCACCGACAATGATTTGAACTGGTATCTTATCCTGTTCGGCTTGCCTAATCTTCTTGCCTAGTGACTCTGCCCGATCATCGACCTTATAACGCAGTTGGTTAGCTTGCAAGGGTTGATTAAGGGCTAGACTACTTAGCACTGATTCGATCTCCCCGACATAAGCTCCTGCTTTATCTGTTACTATCAATATCCTAACCTGCTCTGGTGCTAACCAAAAAGGTAGGTATCCTCCTGTCTTTTCTAGCAAAAATCCAATAAACCTCTCAAAAGACCCCATAATGGCTCGATGAATCACGATTGGGGTCTGTTCCTGATTCTCCTGATCAATGTATTTAAGACCCATCCTCCCAGGTACTAAGATATCGATTTGACTGGTTGCAATCGTATCCTCTTTGCCCATTACATTACGGATCTGAACATCAAGCTTCGGTCCATAAAATGCAGCCTCCCCTTCGGCTTCGACAAATTCTGAACCAGTCTCAAATAAAGCTTCCCTGATCTGATCAGCAGCATACTGCCACTTGTCTCCGTCCTCGGTAAACTTGTCTTTGCCAAAATCTGGCAAGGACAACCTAAACCAGTAATCCTCGATCTCAAACTCTTGATAAACCTCCGAGAATAAATCTATTACTTTGATAAACTCGGCCTTAAGCTGATCTGGCGTGACATAAATATGAGCATCGTTTTGAGTAATCGGACCGCGTACACGGATTAGTCCTGTCAGTGTTCCAGATAACTCATAGCGGTAGAGTGGGCTGGCTTCTGCTAACCTCAGAGGCAGATCTCGGTAACTCTGGACTAATCTTTCATATACCTGGTGGTGGTGAGGGCAATTCATTGGCTTGAGATAAAATCTGTTGCCTTCCTCATCTACTTCCGTACAGTACATATTGTCTAGATAATAATCAGCGTGACCACTAGCCTGATACAATGCTTCATGAGTGAGGACTGGAGTCGAAATATATTGATAGCCCTTGGCTTGTTCGAGCTGACGCATATAGCGAATCAAAAGATCTTTGATCTGTTCACCCCTTGGTAACAGGATTGGTAATCCTGCTCCTACCTTATCAGAATGCATAAAGAGTTTGAGCTTTTCTCCCAGTACTCGGTGGTCTCGCTTCTTGGCTTCTTCTAGTCTGACAAAATATTCTTCTAGCTCTTGATCACTAGCAAATGCTACTCCATAGACTCGTTGAAGCTGAGGATTCTTGTTGTCACCTCGCCAATAAGCTCCTGCGACCCTAGTCAGCTTAAACTTGCCGACCTTGCCGGTACTGGCTTCATGGGGTCCTCCGCAAAGGTCGATGAATTGTTCATCTCCAGTGATATAAACTCCTACTAAGTCCTTGCCCTCAAAAGCTTCTTGACCAGGCTTGGTAGTACCCCGTTGCTCCAAATCGGCTATTAGTTCCAGCTTAAAAGGCTGATCGGCAAAAAAATCTTTGGCTCTAGAAATACTCCAGTCCTCCTGTCTAAACGGTAGATCTGCCTTGATAATCTGATGCATTCTCTTGGTAATCTTGGCTAAATCTTTTTGTTGGAGTTGCTGACCATCTGGCAATAGTACATCATAATAAAAGCCATCCTCGATCACTGGGCCAATTCCTAGCTCCGTACCTGGCCAGAGTTCGATAATCGACTGCGCCATAATATGGGCGAGACTATGACGCATCGGCCTTAGGCGTTCCTGCTCTACTTGGTATTCTTTTTGAGATTTCATATCTGTATTTTAGCATAAGTAAACTGCCAAGGTAATTATATCCTCTTGTATTTCGGGCATTAGTCATCCTCCGAAACTCCACCCCTCCTCTGTCATCCTCCGAAGTTCGGAGAACTTACGGGGGATCTAGGGCATTAGTCATCCTCCGAAACTCTGAAAGAGTTTACGGGGGACCCAGTATTTCGCATTTCAGGTAACCAATCCAAATACTGGATCTCCGGTATCTCTCCCTTGGAGAAATCCGAAGATGACAGGAGAGGGTGGATCTCCGGTATTTCTCTCCGGGTAATCCGAAGATGACAGAGGATGGTATCAAGTCGCTCTGTAAATGAAGGGAATAATCTGGTATAATCGCAGGGTGTGAGTCCGTAGCTCAGCTGGTAGAGCACCTGGCTTTTAACCAGGGTGTCATGGGTTCGAGCCCCATCGGACTCACCATTTTATTTACGACGATATACTTCTCGTCTATGACAGATTCTTAGGATAGTGATTTGTTTGTCAACAATAACCCTGTTGCCATATGAGTTTACGAGATCAAAGCTAATAATTTTTATTCCAGAATAGCAAAACACGACAAAGCATAACAGGAGTTACGCTGCGAAGTGTTTTGCTAGTCTGGAGCAAAAATGGCAGTTTTGAAGCCGTGAGGCTATATGGCAACAGGGTTAATATCAAATAGTATACGGTAGCTACCAAACCTCACTCTGTATTGGGCATCACTAGGCTCTTTCAGAGCTACTACACCGTACCTTGGGTTGTCCATTAGAAATCCCAACCTTTCTTTAAGTCTAGATTTAAGTTAGTCGAATCTAGGTGGTTAATCCAATACTGAATGCCCGAAGGCTATTCGATCAGGTGAAACTGTGTATTGTCCTTTGGTCAGGCTACTAGCTGGTATAATTGTCCCTTTGCCATAAGCCTGGTTGATCCGATCTATGACTTTATCCAATTTTTCTGATCCACTCGACTTACGCAAAATCCCCGACATCGACCCTAGTCCCAAAATTTGTTGCTCGGCTTGGCCCAACCTACTGACGCCAATACTAACCTTTGCAACTCTTGCACCTCGCATCATAAGGTTGCTCTTATCCTCCAAAATCTCCTTTAGAATATATCTAAGAGATTGGTTAAACCTAACGATATCATTGACTGGCTCTACCAGCTGGATCTTACCAGACAGAGATAGGTGGTTCTTGCTAGGAGTATACCACTTGACCCTGAGCCAGATCTCACTAGCTTTCAGACCCTGATCTCTCATTCTACGAGTAAGTTTCCAACTCATCTGAGTCAAATATCGACCAATATCCTGATCCGATTTTACTAAGCCTGGTGGAATGACTGACTGATGAGACATTGTTTTATTCTGTCTACTCACCATAGGTGGAACTTCTACTCCCTGCCACCTCAGATACCACTTGACTCCATTGATGCCAAAGGTTTGTTTAAGCAATGCTAGTGACATCTCTCGAAAATCCTTGACGGATACAACTCCTAACCCTGCTAATCTCCGTACCGTACCATAAGATATACCATTGAGCTGGTTTAATCTAAAATCATCAAAATAATCCGACCGATCGGGTTCAAGACAAACCAAACCATCGGGCTTCGCCAGCTCAGAAGCCATCTTGGCTAGCCAGGTGTTGCTGGCAATCCCAATTGACCCAGTAATCACTCCATTATACTTATGGGTTAGCTGTTTTCTGATCAAGTTGGCTACTTCCAGACTATCTTCTCTATGATCTAAATACTTTGGCATTGTCAGGACTGCTTCATCGATACTAAGCATCTGCACCCTACAAAAAGTTTGCTCTAGGATTTCTTTAAGTTGATGGTGAACCTTTATATATTTACTTGGACTATCGCTGACTACTACAAGACTAGGATAGATTGATTTTGCTTCGGATATCCTCATGCCAGTAGTAATGCCCACTAGTTTGGCTTCTTGAGAAAGAGTCACTACCCTGCTCTGATCATTATTCCAAGGAGCTACTACTAGTGGCCTGTAACGGTACTCTGGATTGAAATACTGCTCACAACTGGCAAAGAACCCATCCATGTCAATATAAAGTCTCGAATAGGGTCTGATCATATCACCGAACATATACCGAATATACCAGAAAAGTCCTTGTCTATCTACCCCTAAGAGACTTTCGGTGCAATTCCGAATACTGGATCCCCCGTAAGTTCTCCGAACTTCGGAGGATGACAAGAGTTGTGTCATCTTCAGATGATAACAATGCCCCCTCCTCCTGTCATCTTCGGATTACCCGGAGGGGAATACCGGAGATCCAGTATTTGAGTTGAGAACCATAAATACTAAATACTGGATCCCCCGTAAGTTCTCTGAACTTCGGAGGATGACAATACAGGGTTACTCCACCCTTCTTTGTCGTCTGATCACTAGGACTGGGATAGAGATGATAGAGATTAGTAAGAGTAATTGGGTGACTGGGTGAGAGAGGATACCAGTATTAGGTAAGATAGAGTTTGAAGTGATGTCTTTGGTATTGGGGTTGGTTGGGGTGGGTTCTGGGGTGGGGGTAGGTTCGGGTTCTGGTTCTGGTTCTGGGGTGGTAATACTAATACCACTGACTAGACCTGTGTTGTTGGTTTGGTCTGGGTCGGTTGAGGTGGTGGTGGTTAGAGTAGCGATGTTGGAGATAGTGTCTGAGGTGTCTTCTCCTATGTAGGTATTGATATATACTGTCTCACTAAGAGTAGGAAGAATACTATCATCTAGAGTGCAGGTTACTGTAGTAGTACCACTACAGTTGAAGTTGGGGTTGGCACTAGTAAATCCTATGAAGGTTAGTCCTGTGGGGAGGGTATCAGTCACAGTGATTGGTCCTGGGGCTGAGGTGGTGGTACTATTGTTGGTTAGCTTGAGAGCGAAGGTGACTGTATCTCCTATCCTAATCTCTTCGGTGGTCTCAAGGGACTTAGTCAGGGAGAGGTCGGAAATGGGGAGGGGTTGGGTGGTGTCTGGGATCAGGATTAGGCTAGGCTCTGTATTGTCTGTAGGATCATCATTGCCATTGCTAGCTGGATCATCTGAGCCATTGTCTGGGTCTAGTCCGTCTTGGGAGTCATCAGTGTAGGTATTGTCATTAGTATCAGTACTAGTGACTAGAGCTGTATTGAAGTAGTCATGGTCTAGGGTAGGACTAGTCAAAGTCAGAGTAAAGCTTAGGACTGCTACTTGGTCTGGAGCTAGACTAGAGTCTGCTGGGATAGTTAGACTAGTATCAGTTACTCCATCATAGTTTGGATTGGCTACTACTGAGTCTGGAGTAGTAGTGATTGAGACTGGGGTAGAGACTACTATTTGAGTTGGGTCTAAGTCAGGGAAAGTAGCTACTAGGTCATCAGTGACATCAACCATTAAGGCTTGTCCTAGGCCATAGTTTCTGACTGTCAGGGTGACTGGGATATCATAGCTATTAGCTATTACTTGACTAGGGTTAGTTGAATCAACAGTAGGAGTAATCGCTCCGATTGATTTAGCAATCCCGACTAGGGGAGTAGGTTCAGGAATATCTACTGGGACAAGGATAGTCTCTTCACTATCAGTATTGTTGCCTTGGTTAATTACTGGCTCTTCATTAGAAGAGATAGAAGCTAGATTGGTAATATGGGTAGGGTTATCAAGAGAGGTCGAAGTATCAGAGCTGACTGTTACTATGACAGTCACTGGATCTATCAATGAAGCTGGGGAGACTGGGTAAGAACCTAGGTAGTTACACTCTACTACTCCGGGGTTACCAGGAGTAGAGCTAGTACAATCCCAATTGGTACCACTAGCTGAGACTAGAGTTAATTCTTGAGGGAGAGTGTCAGTAACGATGATTGGACTAGTACCCCCACTATTGACTATCTCTGCTCCACTCAGGGCTGGGGTTAGACTGTAGCTGTATTCTGTCACTCCATCACTGAGCCAAGTAGCTAGCTCAGGGTCAGTGGTGGCGGGGAGGGTGTCTTTGGTGATAGTTAGGTCAGGAGTAGGCAAGAGGGTGATCTCGGCATTGTCTTCATCATCATGGAGGTCTAGACCAGTAGGGTTGGTAGTTGTGACTGGCTTACTACCGGGGTCACTAGGACTATCTGGGTCTGGGGCTGAAGTATTGTCATTGGGATCAGAATCAATGTCTACTTGATCGAGTCCAGTGACCTGAGCCAAGTTCTTGATTGTACCAGTAGCAGTGGCTGAGAGATCCATCGTGATTTCTAGGGTAGTCTCTTCTCCACTGGGGATATCTCCAATGTTCCATACTCCTGTTAGAGGATCAAAGCTTCCTATGGTGCTAGCACTAGGAGCATCGGTAATAGAGTGAGAGAAGTAGACTAGGTCTGGAGCTAGTCCAGAGATGATATCTTCTACTACTACTCCAGTAGCATCTGATAGTCCATTACCTGTGTCATTGTTACTGACTGTAATACTCCAAGTCACTTGGTCTAGGGGTAAAGGAGTAGGATTGTTGACTGACTTAGTCAGCTCTAGGTCTACTACTCCTAGGACACCAATCTCTTCACTATCACTATTGTTGTCTTGATTAACCACTGGTTCTTCAGTAGAGGAGACAGTAGCAGTATTGGTAATAGTGGTATTAGGGTCTACTCCGGGATTAAGAGTGACTGTCAGAATAATACTCTCTAGGGTAGCTGGAGAGACTGGGTAAGAACCCAGGTAGTTACAGTCTAGAATTGCTGGACTACCTAGGCTAGAAGCACTACAGTCCCAGTTGACTGCGTCTGGTCCAGTTGGGTAACCAGTCATAGTCAGTTCTGGAGGTAGGTTGTCTAGTACTCTGATTGGACTAGTACCCCCACTATTGACTATCTCTGCTCCACTCAGGGCTGGGGTTAGACTGTAGCTGTATTCTGTCACTCCATCACTGAGCCAAGTAGCTAGCTCAGGGTCAGTGGTGGCGGGGAGGGTGTCTTTGGTGATGGTCAAGTCAGGAGTAGGGATATTGCTTGGATCCATCTCAGCAGTACTCTGATCACTCACGGTATTGTCAGGGTCTACGGTATCTACTCCGTCTACAGTAGCTGTATTGTCAGCTGGGGATTCTGTGACTCCACTGTAGTCTAAGTCTACTACTACTGTAATCACTGCGAATTCACCGATCGGTAGATCTGAAGTCAAAGGATCAAGCAATTGAGGGTTAGTCGACTTACCATCATAGCTAGGGTTGAGAGTCAGAGTCCCAGTAGCGGGGGCAGTAGAGACAGTAACGCTATTGACAGCAGTGACTACTACTCCAGGGATCTCGGTCTCAATATCATCTACTAGATTTAGCTGAGACAAGTCGACATTACCAGTATTCTCCAATCGAAGATCAATAGTGTAGCGGTAAGAGTCTAGACTTAAGAGTTCTGGAACAGTAGTGATTGACTTGACTAGATCAAGAGCTGGATTAGGGGTAGAAGCTCCGAAACTAGCTGGGTCACTGACACTAGATTGATCACTAGTCAGACTAGCGATGTTGGGGAGGGTATTAGCTAGACCTGAACAGTCGCCATTGGTAACTGTTAGACTAGCTGAAGGTGCTCCACCACCGAAGCCTAAAGCAGTTCCACCAGTCAGCTGAGCTAAGTTAATCCGACTGAGCTGGGTATAGTCAGCTGGGTTAGCTGAAATTAGTGAAGTATCAAAGACTACTAACTCTCTAGTATCCCCTAGACCGGGATTGACTGACCCAGTATTAACTCCTGAAACTACTAGGTATCTCCCATCTAGAGTAAGGTAGCTTGAAACAGCCAAGAAATCACTAGGCAAAGAGATTGAGCCTAGATAGGCTCCACTGACAGTATCCAGCATATCAATACTGTAGTTACTAGTATTTGGTAGGTAATAATAAAAACCATAGGGATCAACTGCCGAGGAGATAAATTGAGTCAACGGGCTCACGCTATATACACTACTAGTAAGACTGCCAGTCAAAGTATCTATGATGCTGACTTCTCCACTCTCCTGATAGACAAAGAGCTTGTTCATACTCTTGGAGATTTCTAGAGTCATTGCCCCAGTGATAGAGTGGACTAATGTAGCTCCAGCCCCTAGATTGCTTGAATCTATCTTGTAGATTGAGCTATTAGAACCAAAGTCAGCTGCTACCCAAACAATTCCTTGGTTGTCTATCTCGAGATCGATTGGTCCAGTTGTTACTCCTGGGAGAGTGATAGTCTGGATTGGAGTAGTCGGGACAACTGTCGGGACACTTGAAACATCATAGACTGATACCGACCCAGGAGTATTACCACTAGTATCATACTCGGCTATGAAAAGCTTGGTTTGATCTGGAGATAGAGCTACCGCCATTGCATAATTTGAAGCACTGACTGTAATCGAGCCAATTAGGCTAATGTTATCCTTATCACTAGTATCATAGATATCTACTATCCCAGCGACTGGGTTATCTGGATCAATCAAGTTTGGTAGATAAGTGATAGACCCATCTCTAGTAGTCACAACATCACCAATCCCTCCTCCAGAGATATTACCTGGATCTGGGTCAGGCAATGGCGTCCAGGTGGTTGGATCAGTCGTGACATCAAAGAAGAAATTGGAATCCATACCAAGACCAATAGATCCATAATAATCTGAGCTAGCCATCCACTCCCTCTCAGTATCATAGACAGTAATCGTATGATCGCCAGCAGTACAAGGCAAATCAGTTGATGTGAAATTGTATAGGTAGCAACCATTACTGTCAGCTACAGTAGTAGCAAACAGTGAAGAATCGACATAGATAGCTACAGTAGCATTAGCCTCAGTCGTACCGACAATTGTCCCATTACCAAAAGCATCGATATCAATCCAAGGGGTAGAAGTCAAAGCTGGGTCAGGGTTACAGCTCGGTGCATTACTAAAGACTGAGTAGTAGTCAGTGATATTGAGCTCCACCGTGAAGCTGATTACTCCTGAGTCACCATCTAGGAGGGTTAGCCCGGAGCTAAAGATGTCTGGGTCTAAGCTACTTGCACTAAAGCTAGAGTTTAGGTCTGAGGCTGTAATGTCTGATAACACAAACCCACTATCAATCACTGGCATAGTAGTGACTGTGATGTCCGAGCTAGTGAGGTTTAGACTAGTCTCAATATTATCGACTAGCTGGAAGTTGGTCAGGTCCTGACCTCCGAGGTTACTAGCAGTGATAGTAACACTAGCTGAGTAAAGGTTATCAGAGATATGTACTAGATTATTAATGTCTTTTGTGATATCAAGTCCTAACTCTTGAGCCACAAAGCCAAAGTCAATAGTGAGGTCACTATTGATACTACCATCTCCATCATTACTCGGCTCTGAGTCAGTAGCAAGACTGATTACTTGAGTGATTACTCCATAGCTAGACAGTTCTCCATTGTCATCACTATCTATCTGATCATCTCCAGATTGTCCTGAGATTGAACTGTATCCATATAGAGCTCCCCCAGTAGTTAGCTGACTAGCTGGGATTAGGACGAAGTAGTCTCCTGCGCTCAGACCAGCAAACTGATACCAGCCTGATTCAGTCACCCCGGTAGTAGCTGGGTTGTCTCCCGTGATTGTAGTAGAGACTAGGGTGTCTACTCCACTGTCATAGACACCATTGTCATTAGTATCTAGGTAAAGCTCTAGAGTCACCCCATTGACTCCAGTGTCAGTGATATAGTCATAGACTGAGTTATTGCCATTTTCGATCCAGACAGTATTACCAATACTTAAGCTAGTATCATAGATCCCGGCATCAATGTCTGGGTAATAGTTGTCAGGCATTATTCCAGTCGCTAGAGTGAAGGTAGCGGTTTGTCCAGTAGTCAGATTCTCGACATCAGAGTCGTATTGATCAGTAGTTTGATTAGCGGAGGTAAAGACATAGTTGGTAGGTAAACTACTAAAGGTGATGTAATAGTCTCCAGCAGGAACATCATCAAACTGATACCAACCAGTCTCGATGATTCCTACAGTGTCTGGATTGTCTCCCGTGACAGTAGTAGATACTATGCTGTCATCGATTGCACTGTAGAGGGTGACAGTTATTCCGTCTACTCCCGACTCAGTGATGTCTTGGATGCCATCGTGGTTACCATCATTCCAGACATAGTTGCCCAAACTAGTTGTCTGGTAAAACCCAAAGTCCAATGTGTTATTAGTATTACTATCAGTATCCTCATCAGTGATTGGTTCAGTCAATGGTTCTAGGGTAATAGCTTGAGATGCTACCCCAGCTGAGTAATCACTTCCGCCATTGACTACTACTCCATTGTCATCATTGTCGGTGTCATTATCTGGGTCTACTACTAGAGTAGAGCTAAAGTAGTTCTCTAGGACTGCACCAGTATCAAAGTTTGTACTAGTGACTAAGACTAGGTAATCTCCTGGGATTAGGCCATCAAACTGATACCAGCCTACTTCAGTCACTCCAGTGGTGTTTGGATTGTCTCCAGTGACAGTACTTGAGACTAGAGCATCTATCCCAGGATCATAGACTCCATTGGAGTTGGTATCTTGATAGAGCTCTAGTACTACACCATCGATACCAGTCTCACTACCGTTGACAGTACCGGAGTTGTCTAAATCATTCCAGACGTAGTTGCCGAGGGATAGTCCTACTTCACCAAAGTTGTTCTCTATTGAGTCTTCGTTTTCAAGTAGTACGATTGAGTTAATCTGATTGACTGTTAGTGGATCAGATGTCTGTAAGCTCCCTTCTCCGTATCTAGGATCAGTCCCAGCTCCGTCTGGACCATTACTAGGGTCAGGCAAGGGGTCACCATTACTATCATAGCCCAGGAAGCCATTGTCTGAGCCAGTAGAAGCATATTGGCTGGGCTGAGTTTCATAGAGATTGTAAGTACCAGGATAGAGACCAGCAAAACCATAGTGACCATTTTGATCAGTCATCACTGGGCTAGTGATCAAGTATCCGGCTGGATAGGGATTTGAAGCACTATAGCTACCAGCTGGGATTAGTCCTTGACTGACTAGATTGGTCATAGCTTGTTCGTATTCTACTGGATATTGATTCTTGTCTGGCACTAGGATATTCCCGAGCAAGTCTACTCCACTGAGGAAGACATCTACTCCCTCTATCCCATAGTCACCATCATCGATCGCTATGTCCTTGTCTTGGTCATAGAAGACAGTACCAGAGATAGTTGAGAGACCAGCTGGAATGATTGGTACTTCGTGAGTATCAGTATTGTCAGTGATGTCTACTTCAGTACTGGTAGTATCGACTGATACTATGTTCTCTACTACTGTGTAGGGGTTGGTCAAGAGGTTGATGTCACCCTTAACAACAACTGTGATATCAATACTAGAAGCTGAGCCACTAGTCAGGGTGAAGCTTGATGGAGTAGAGCTATCTCCATCATCATCACAGTAGATAGTGTAGTCTGGTGCAGTTCCCTCAGTGCTACAGACTAGCCCAGGGATGTCAGTAGCTAGGTTGGATTGATCGATTACTGGGATCTCACTAGGGTTGGTCGAGAGGTGAGTATTGTCAAGAATATCTACTAGACTGAAGTTAGTAGCATCTTGATTGCCATTGTTACCAAACTCAATAGTGTAGGTGTACTCCTGACCGAGGTTGGCTTTGATATCACTACCAGTCTTGACAGCATAGACATTACTAGCAGTCCCGACTAGAGTCGAGGCTGAGTCAGTATTGTTCTCTGGAGTAGGGTCGAGGGTGGATGAGTCAATACTAGCAGTATTTACGAGGATTGAGCCATCGACTGCTCCAGGATCAGCTGGATTGATTGGCTGAGTGATAGTCACTACTCCTCCCTCTCCGGGAGCTAGAGTGAGAGTAGAGGCAGTAGCTGAGGATCCATCATTGTCACAGTAAATCTTACGGTTGGCTGAATCAAAACTACAGAGCATAGTTGCCCCACTGTCTAGGGTAGCCACGATCACTGGAGTACTAGGAGGATCTGTCTGGAAGGCTAGAGGAAGCTGGTCAGTAACTACTACTGCATTACTAGTATTTGGTCCGAGGTTACTAAACTCTAGAGTATAGGTCAGGGTATCACCATTAGATATCTCAGTCGTAGTGATGGCTGAGAGATCGACTGACTTCTTAAGCTCTAAGTCTGACTGAAGTAAGAACATTCTATCAGTATCAGTGTTGTTGCTAGTCAAGAGTTCGGGAGTAGCGGTAGCAATAGAGACATTGTTGTCTATAGTAGTTAAGGTAGTATCTTGCATTGCTACTACATCAAAGCCAAACTTAGTGACTGGTCCTTGATAGGTAAAGGTATATCCATAGATCTTAGGTTCGGCAGTCGGGTTGGCTGTCCGATCGAAGTCGAAGCGGATACAGATATTAGTCACTGTAGCAGGAATACTAGAGATGTCGACTACTGAGGTGACTGGCTGATTCTGCCACTGAGTACCGAGGGAGGTGGTACAGGTGCTATTGCTATAGAGGGAGTAGGTGATCGATGTACCCTCTGGGATTTCTGAGTCTATTAGGAGCTTGCTCCAGGAGTCGTGGAGGGTGGGACTGACGGTAGTGTATTTGTAGTAGTAAGCGGAGGTGTAGTATTTAATAACTTGTTGGGTCCAGACTCCATCCTCGGGACTGAAGAGGTAGGCGGAGCCGGAGTTGGCGCCATTGTCGTCATCCCTGTATGCCCCGACCACGACCCGGTCTCCACCGATCGCTACACTGTAGCCGAACCAGTCATCAGCCGCCGCATCACTAGCAGTCAGCTTGGTCTCGACCCAACTGCTGCCATCCCAGTCGTAGAGGTAGGCGGAGCCGGAGTCGGTGCCATTGTCATCATCATAAGGTGCCCCGACCACGACCCGGTTTCCATTGATTGCTACGCTCTGGCCGAACCGGTCATCAGCCGCCCCATCACTAGCAGTCAGCTTGGTCTCGACCCAACTGCTGCCATCCCAGTCGTAGAGGTAGGCGGAGCCGGAGTCGGTGCCATTGTCGTCATCCCTGTATGCCCCGACCACGACCCGGTCTCCATCGATCGCTACACTGTAGCCGAACCAGTCATTAAACACCCCATCACTAGCAGTCAGCTTGGTCTCGACCCAACTGCTGCCATCCCAGTCGTAGATGTAGGCGGAGCCGGAGTAGATGCCATTGTCGTCATCATAAAATGCCCCGACCACGACCCGGTCTCCGTCGATTGCTACGCTCTGACCGAACCGGTCATTAGCCGCCCCATCACTAGCAGTCAGCTTGGTCTCGACCCAACTGCTGCCATCCCAGTCGTAGAGGTAGGCGGAGCCGGAGTTGCTGCCGTTGTCGTCATCATAAAGTGCCCCGACCACGACCCGGTCTCCATTGATTGCCACACTGTAGCCGAGGCTATCACCAGCCGCCCCATCACTAACAGGTAGCTTGGTCTCGACCCAACTGCTGCCATCCCAGTCGTAGAGGTAGGCGGAGCCGGAGTCGGTGCCATTGTCGCCATCCCTGTATGCCCCGACCACGACCCGGTCTCCATCGATTGCTACGCTATAACCAAACAAGTCACCAGAAGCCCCATCACTAGCCAATATCTTCTCAATTCCACCCGGGCTTAAATAGTCAGATGGTATTGTATTGATCTGACTCTTAACCCCCGTAAAACTCCCCGCCTCTCCAAAGTACCGAGAATTTGGCAGCTCAGAGTTCCAGTGAAATCTTAGGTCTGTGATACTACAATCCTGACTATTGGTATAGACTGGGGTATAGTCCCAGGTGATACCATTGTCATTGCTGTATTGTAAAGTAGTATTGGGGGGTTGATTGGTGACAGAATTTTGACGATAGCAAGTATTTACAGGAATTGATTCGACTAGGTCAGGATTGTCAGCTGAGATGTTACCAACATTGCCATACTCGACGTCATAATGTATTCTCTCCCCAGCATCTATGTAAGTATCATCATTGTCAGCTGTAGAATTACAGTTGTTATCAGCTCCACAACCAAAGCCATCTTTGTGAGTATAGAGGTCTGCTCTCCAGACTACTACACTACTACTGTCAGTATTGTTGTCTAGATAATCTTCTACTGGAGTAGAGAGCTTGGTCACAGTAGCCTGATTGACAATCTCTACTGAGTCCTGGGTACTATCTAGGACTCTAGTATATACTTGAAACTCAAAGTAGGTATTGGCTGGCATACAGACAGTATTAGGGGGATTGGTGCTGTCTCCTATCTCAATATCTAGCATTGATGCTGTTGAGTTGTCTGTCACTCCGACTAAGTCAGTGATCTTGTCTCCTACTAGATTGACGAAGTCGGTAGAGCTATTGTCACTAATGTTACGAAGCTCAACTGTACCGAGACTATGGAGTGGGGTCTGGGGTTCTAGATAGGCTAGGTTACTAGTCAAGTCATCTGTTACTCCGATCTGACAAGTAGACTCTGTCCCCTTATTCTCTACTCTGAGGGTATAAGTCAGTGCTTCTCCAGGAGCGATACCAGGATAGGATCCTGAAGGGTCTGAGGTCTTGGTGATAGCGAGGTCGGAGCTAGGAGTCTTGGTCGTAGCATTACTATGATTGTTAGTAGTATTGATGTCAGTATCAGCATAGATGTCAACATTGTTAGTGAGAGTAGTGCCCGAGGGTAGGTTAAACCCAGTGTCTGGATCAGTAGCTGTCAAGTTGATAGATACTGTATATGGTCCAGCTTGACTAGCTAGAGTACTAGGATTAGGTAAGATAGCAATATAGTTGGGAGAGGACGAACCAGTCCCGGGAGTAAGAGTCCAACCATTGCTGGTCGGATTGTTGGGATCAAAGGCTGGAGGAGAGGCAGTGATTGCTCCTGAGTGGTAATATACTTGTTCCCCATTACTAACACTGACGAAATTGAGGGTGACATCGCTCTGTCCAGCTCCACTCGGATCACTAGTAGTGTCCCAGTCGGGTAGAGTATCGATTAGGTATACTCCAGTAGCTTCTGCTCTAGAGTCATTACCATAGATTAGATTAAACTCCCAAGTCTCTCCGGGGATTACGGTTCTCTCTCCGACTTTAATAGCGTAAGGATCAGCTTCGGGAGTAGTGACTGAGCTAGTAGCGGTATTGGGATAATTATCTGGACTCTCTATGTCAGTCGAGCTGACCGATACATTGTTACTCAAGGTAGTATTATTGGCAATAGATTGATCAATATATACTTTGTAGGTGATTAGGATTTGCTCAGAGAGAGCGGGGATAGTACCAGTCGGGTAGGAGGTATGATCGATTGTCCCGTTCCAAGTAAGGGTCTGACCACTAGCACAAGTACCACTGACAGTCGGAGCTGGTAAGCTCCAACCCCCGGAGACTGAGATCACAGTCGGGGTAGCGGAGTTGTAGCAAATACCAGGATCAAGGGTATCGGTGATCACTACATTATTGGCACTAGCTAGACCTTCATTGGAGACTAGGAGGGTGTAGTTAAAGAAGTCTTGATTGGGGGCAGATGAAGGTATGGGATCAGTCCTAGAGACTTGCTTGGAGATAGCTAGGTCTGGGTTACGGACTACTAGAGTGTCAGTGTCGGTGACTTGTCCGGGCTTGCCACTACTGTCTTCATAGTAACCATCGGCTTTGTTGGTAATAATTGAGCCAGTGACTAGATCGGTATCTGCTACTAGGTTTAGGGTGATTACTCCTCCCTCACGATCAGCTAATCCTAGTCCTGAGCCACGGAGACTAGGGCTAGTACCATCATCATTGGCGATTTCAATTGTGATAGTAGCTGTCCCATCTAGGTTGCTAACAATACTGACTACGGGGTTAGTCGTAATGTCGACTTCTCCACTACTAGCACCTTGACTAATAGCATGACTGTTAAAGCTGTTTTTAATCGAGCTTAGACTTACTCCGGCTGGTAAGTGGTCAATGATTCTAGTGACTGAATTGGTAGTACCTGAGTCATTGAGATAGTCTATCTTCCACTGGAAGGCTTCTCCAGCCTTGAGGACTTCACTACCACTACTAGTGACTTCATACTTGTTGATAGCTAGACCAGGACTAGGCAAGATAGTGGTAAAGACTGGAGGTGCGATCGCTTGGAGTAGTTCACTTGAGAGGATTGCATTGGAGTTGGAGATAATTGATCCTGCAGGAGAACCTTCGACTGTGGGAGTAGTATTGTTCGAATCATTAGTTACCTCTACTCCGACACTACCGATCGCTCCGACTGGGAACATTGAGGGAGTCAAGGCACTGTTGTCTACTAATACTGCGAAGTAACTAGTCTCTATCCCGAAGGGTGAGACCCAGCGAGTACCCCCAGAGGGATTGGCTTCCTGGGTACCTAGAGTAAAGTTGTTATTGATAATGGTGGGATCAAGCGGATCAGAGGGAGAAAGATCACTCGGCAAGGGTGGGATACTCTTAGAGAAATAGGCTTTGCAATTGGTACAGGAATAGCTATTGCCGACTGGATCTGTGCCATTGAGATAGAGGTAGTCTAAGACTGTCTTGTCAGGGACTTTGTCTACTACCCAAGTCTGAGTAGTAGGGTTGATACCGATGTTTTGGAAATGGAGAGCATAGTGGATATTGTCTCCAGTGGGGATTAGGGATTCAGTGACTTCTTTGTAGGTGATGAGACTGGCAACACCGGGGTAGATTTGGGTTCGAATTGTATCAGTCGAGCCTACCACTGGACAGTTGGCATTGTCTTGATAAGTAGTGGTCGGAGTAATATCAATGTTTTTGTATGGCAATGTCCCAGCTGACACTAGGTACTTGATAGTAATAGTCTCAGAACTACCAGCAGGTAGATTGCCTAGGTTGATAGTCATCTGATAGGGTGAGCTATAGATCTTGCTTAGGTCGACTGAGCCGGTAGTAGTATCGACATTGACTAGCTTGAGATAGGTATTGGCTCCTCCGACATTGATTACTGGAGTCGGTATGGTGACTACGGTATTTAAGGCAGTTTCAAATAGGGTTGAGAGCTTGATCGTGTATTCAATTTCTCCAGGAGGAGTCACGCCAACTGGACCACTAATATCCGTAATCACCCTCGGTGTGACTGGACTAATCAGAGCTGGATCAGACTGGATATTTTGGAGTGGGGTAGCAAGGTCGCTGGGCAATTGAGGTGCGGTCAATGGATCAGAGAAAGGTAGCTCACTGCCACCTTCATAAGCATAAAAGAGAGCTTGATTGCTAAGAGTACGAATACTACAGGTCGTATCTTGCATCGCCTTGACTGTTATCTTGGCAGTGGTAGAAGTAGGCTGATTGGCACATCTGCCACTAGTAGGAGCGTCAAATAAGTTGCTATTGAGACAATCTACCCGAAATGCCACCCAGGTCACATCACTAGGATCAGCGGGTGGGTTCAGTAAATAATCAATCCAGCCAGTCATTACTCCAGTCAGGGGATCGTATCCTGGGGGATCTGTCATACTTCTATCTACTTCGTCTGTACGATACCAAATACTACCATTGACTCCGTTGGGTAAGCTAGCATTGACGAAATCGGTACTGTGGGGTTGGTTGTTTACCGTATCTCCATCGGCTAAACTCTTCGGTATCTTGTCAATCGTGACAAGATCACCCAAGGTAGTAGTCCCACTATTGATCATCGGCAAGCTAATAGTAGAGAGATTGTTGTAGGTAGTATCTCCAAAATATTTTCTAGGGTAAATCCCTACCTGCTCAATATCTGCTGGCAAATTGATTACCACATCAATTGCATCTGAAATATCGCTAATATTGTCAGCACTAAAGGTAGCAGTATTGTTGATCACTTGATCGTCAGGACAACCTGCATAATTGACAGAAAAACTTACATATTTGCTCTGGTTTGGTAACATATTACCTAGACCAGTCCAGTCAATTACCTCAGATCCTAGAGTAGTATCATCGAGCACCCCACCAGTGCTGATATTGCTAATCCTCGTACCGGGAGTAGCTACTCCGCATTGGTTGGCTAGTTTATCATAGATATCACTCAGATCATCGCTGATACTAGCATTGAAGATAGTTTCTACACCGGTAAACTGATTGATTGCGTTGGAAATCTTGATATAGTAGGTGACTTGAGGGGTATAGCCAGCAGTTGCATTATCGTAGACATAGTGAATATAGTTGTAATAAAAAGTCCCCGACACTGTCTTGTCAATCACTGGCTTGGGAGTAGAGATTAGTTCGGTTAGGTTCTTTTGGGCTCCACTGGTAGTCTTGTCACTGTCACTAGTGACTGGGGCTACTGGAGACTCGGCTCCAGCATAGGCTTGAGTATGATAAAGGATACCATTTTCCCAACCATTTAAGGTCTTAAGCTTGTAGGTTAGTTTGCCAGTGTATCCTGCCTTGAGACACCCTAGATCCCAGTAGACTGAGTTGGCTGGGATAGTAGTGTCCCCTATAGTGATTTGACTAGCGGTATATGCTCCGTTGTCACTAGCTTCGATCAAGCTGGGATTGGGGTTTTGACCATAGCTAGGAGTATAATTGTCGACATAGTTATCAGGGTCTGTAGCTCCTGTCTCAGGAAGAGGTGCGTAAGCTACTACCTCACAAGCCTCAGCATAAGAGACTGATAGCCTAAGGGTATTGACAATCACTTGACCGACTTCTACTTGGTCTGGGGTTAAGTGATCGATTAGTAGGACTGGTAATGGAATCCAGCTAGCTTTGATCTTAGATACTACTGGAGCAGGAATACTACCTGCTAGGTTGTCCATTACTACTTGGACTCGGATGCAGTCATACCCAGTCGGTGGGATATGATTAAGACTAGAGATGTCTACTACTCCACCAGAGAGGGTGAGGTTTTGAAATCCTGGGATTGGAGTATTGGGGACAAGGTTATCATCACAAGTCAGGAGATTAATCTTAATGGCATTGGTACTAGAGTAGGTAGCTTCTAGCTCTACTTGATTCCAACCATCGAAGGAGTTGGGTCTGATTTCGACGGTGGAGACTGTAGCAGTATTGCCTCCTGCTGGATCAATACTGACAGTACCAGCAATATTATTACTTAGATAGTTATTACTAATGCCTCCAAACCCACCATTGGGTACTACTCCGGCATCATTACCAATGAAGTCTACATAGTAAAATCCATCTGAGTCGTTTTGGAGGTAGGCTGCTTCAGCTGAATCAGAAACCTCACTAGCTACTTGACTCAGATCGTCAATCACTTGACTAGCTAGATTACTAGCTACTTGACCTGCTTGGTTAAGGGGGCTACTTGAGGTAGTATTATCTACTTCTGTTTGAGCTAGCTGACTGACTTGCCTGGATGATTGGGATGACTTACTTAGCTGATCGGGCGAGTTGGGGATTGGTGTGATCTGGGCATAGCTGAGGGCTGGGAGCAAGGTGTTGAGGGTGAGTAGGAGGGTGAGGGTGAGACTACGAAAAACTTTCCGGGTGTTCATTGGGCTGTTTGGTTAGTTTGCTCATCAGTCGGGTCAGACTCGGCGCTAGCTGGATCATCTGCTCTCTGTTGCTGCTCGAGGGCACTATTGAACTCTTGCTCAAGCTCTTGATTTTCGGCTTCTGCTTCTGAATTATCACTAATAATACTAAAATCTAGCTCAGTCAATTTGGCTGGGTGTTCCTGATCCAAGTAAACCTCAATCCTGTAAGTTCCCTTCTTGCCAGGGTTTGGGATGGTCACAAAGAGGTTCTCGCCACTCTTGATTTGACCAATCGTAATCGTCTTGAGTGGTTCAGTCTTAGCTGTATCAGCTAAATCTTGAGCATTTGGCTGGCTAGAAACCTCAAAAACCTTGATATCAAGATTGATGACCTGATCATCGTCTAGGTCATCAAGCTCAAAATCCAAGCCTAATTGGATTGGATCTGCATAATTGAAGTCGGTTTGGGCCTGTCTGGCTTTATCCCTACTCGATTTTGAAAGGTAGGTGGTGGCTTCGAGGTCGTGGATTGGATTGCCTTTGTCTAGTATTTTGTGAGCGAAGAGTGTGATCGCTAGGATTAGGATTATTAGTCCAATTGCTTTGGTAATTCTTGACCAATCAAAAGATTGCTTTTGCTTGATCGGTTTATTATCAGGTTGCTTTGAGGCTACCTTGGCAGTCTGTTTTGACTCAGACTTCTTTACTTTTGGCCTGACATCCGTAGTAGGCTTTTTCATTTACCCTCCCAATCTCACATTTTATAAAATAATATAAATTTTATTTGGGGGTTTTGTTTTGATATCTACCTACACTACCTCGATAAACATAATCATTATACCAATCAGACTGCTTAATGCAAATGCAAAATACTGGATCCCCCGTAAACTCCTTCGGAGTTTCGGAGGATGACAAGAGAGAGGCGGAGTTTCGGAGGATGACAAATGCTCGCCTCCTGTCATCTTCGGATTTCTCTAAAAGAGAAATACCGGAGATCCACCTCCTCCTGTCATCTTCGGATTACCCTTTAGGGTAATACCGGAGATCCAGTATTTGAATTGAGCCTACAGTATTTGGCTATATAAATCTATCCAGCCAGGGTTGTCTTCCTCTATCATAGCTATTTTTCTTAACCTAGAAAGTTTTTTGACTTTCTTTTCTGTTGATATCGCCAAATCTATAGTGTCAAACACTTGGTAATAAACTAAATTGGTCACATTATACTTACTAGTGAATCCTGGAATTAACTTCAACCTGTGTTCCGCTATTCTTTTTGGTAAATTTGTAGTGACCCCGATATAAAGTGTAGAGTAGGGGGCTGAAGCTAAAATATATACTACTGGCAGAAATTCATAATTACTCATAATAAATCCTAAACCTGTAAATACTACTATTATTGAGCAAATAGTAGCTATAAAGCAAGCATAGGCACTTTTCGGTATTTTTATGGTAGTCGGGATACTGGATCCCCCGTAAGTTCTCCGAACTTCGGAGGATGACAAGAGAGGGGCGGGTTTCGGAGGATGACAAGAGAGAGGCGGGTTTCGGAGGATGGCAAATGCCCGATAAACCCTAGACTAGCCTTTTGCCAGTCTTGATCTGACTAGACAAAGGTCTTGGCTGAGTAGCCTTGACAGTTCTCCGAATCCTACCAGAACCCTTTGGCTTGGCGATCGAGTCTCTTGTATCTTTGATATTGTGGTCAATATTATTAAGCTTAACCCTAGACTTGACTCTGTCGATCGTCTTACCAACCTTTACCCGGTCTACTGAACTTCGGGCTGGCTTCGACGATTGACCTTTCTCTTCACTTTTTTGAGTTTTAGTCGGTAATACTACCTGATCCATTAAATCATCTACCTCATTAGACTCCTGGGTCACTGGACCCTTTGGCTCAGGTTTACTACTTGACCTGACAAGATTGATCTTTTTGAGATAGTCAAATGGACTCTTTATATCTGATTGATGGGGTTTGATCTTGGATAAGGCGTCATAATCTATCAAGTCCAGATCTGCCAAATCTTGCCTAACCTTGTCTAGGCTGTAGACATCATTATTGGCACTGACTAGCTGTCTAGTCAGTAGCAGACTAGCAGCAATCGCCAATACCAGCCCGACCGTGACTAGGCTATACTGCCAACGAACTACCCCGACCGACCGACCGATATCATAGACTTTATCTGCACTGCGTTGTAGCAATACTACCTGCTCGTTTAGGCCGTCAAAACCCCAGTCCAAAAAACCAATGTGATAACTCTGGGCTGGTGCTAGCGAGCTAATCTTGATCTGCCTCTGTAGTCCCGGGATATTTACTACATAACTGTCCCCTATTTGGTTGAGAGGAGCACGAATATTGAGGCTGTACCAACTAAGACCTGGAAATATCAACCTCTGATCCAATTCTATCCCAGCTACTGCATTACTGATCTCGACATCATTGAGAACCTTTATCTCAGATAGTGAGTAACTGTCAAAACCCAGGTTGCCCCTGACTACATCTACCTCATCATTCACCCCAAAACTCGAAAAAGCAATATGGCTAGTATCTGCTAGGCCAAGGTTGTTGTATTTCTGATACCAGATAGAATCGAGTGGTACCCAACCCAAATCTGGGATATAAACCTCTAGCCAAAAATGTTGGCTGTCGGTCATACTGTCAGTCAGTTTTAGTTTGTCTGAGTAAGCATAGCCAAATTCCATCCTAGTCGGAACTCCAAATCTCCGCAGAATCGTCAGCATCAAATCTTGATATTCAAGGGAGGATAATGCCACATCGCTACTAATAGTCTCGATTACCGGAGCTCGAAACTGATCAATCCGTTTGACTGGTGAGTACTTATGATTATCCTTCATATAATTTTGAACACTTCTTATAATCCCGACTATTGATTGGTCAAGAATTTCAATTGCATTGGTTTGGATCAAGAAAGCAGGATCTTTACTCGGCCAATTTTCAGTCGAATCAAGATACTTACTAGTAATCTCAGCCGGTAAATCTTCTAATCCAACACTGCTGACAAGATTATATTTTTCCTGCCTAACTGCTAGATTGATATCGCTAACAAATTTTATATTCTGCCCTGGATCAAGCTGATAAATAGCTACCACATTGCCATCTTGATCCAAGTAAGTATTATCTGGCAGTGGTTCGATACTATTGATATATACTTCTTGGTTGATTGTATTTGGTGGTAAAAGTACTTGGTATTCCTCTAAATCCTTGGTCGTATTGTTTATCTCAAGGTTTAGAGTAAGGTTGTAAATCACGCTATCGCCGAATTGGATTGCCAAGGGGTCCTGATCAAAACCATCGACTTGATAAACCTGACGGTCGTTAGCTACCTCCAAGGGGGAGATATTGGTGCCGAGATTGGTCGGTACTTGCCAGGCTACCGGATAATCAAAAACGACATTAGTCAGATTGATTGCTTGATCATCCAAAGGGGGGACATAAAGCTCAAAATTGTCACCAAACCGTCTGACCAAGTTGGTCGCTAGATATTCAATCTCCAGCTCTATATCTTGGTCTTGATTGGTTAATTTCTCAAGATCGACTCTGACTGTCTGATATGGGTAGCTTAGCCCTCTAAATGTCCTCTGAGTTTTTTGGAGACTGGATGGCAACTCTTGACCATCTGAGCTTATATTTAGGTTGGTAAACTGATCAGTAATGGTATTAAATCTAAAGGCACTGAGAAGCTCTAGCTCGGATTGTTTGTGAATCTCGACTTTTTGTCTGACTAATACTGTATCATTGCTACTTAAAAAGAAATTGAGTTCGGTATCGACTTCAGACTCTGCCCTCGCGACCCCACCCTGATAGAATAAAGTCAAACTCAGACCAACCACTACCAAGCCAGCCAAAAAATACTTACGCATAGAGTATATTATAGCAAGTTTTCTTCCTCCACCTATCCCCCCTACCACCAATCCAGAGTCCCCAGCCTCGTAAATTTGAGTTCAGTATCAGGGTAATTCAGAAATACTGACTTTTCATCCCCAAGGTGTCACCGTACAAATCAAGTGATTTATGGCATAATCCAGGTAAATGGTATCTTTTTGTATCAAAAATACCTGCGAGGTACCTGCGAGGTGTCACCCCAATAAACCCCAATAAATGCAAATACGGGATGCTGGATCCCCCGTAAGTTCCCCGAACTTCGGAGGACTAGTCCCCTGTCAACCAAACCTACCAGAAGACATCAAAGTCCTATATAATGATCCTATGCAACAAATCAAAAAAACCAAAATAATTGCTACGGTTGGCCCAAGCTGTTGGGAAGATGATCAGCTAGTAGCGATGACCAAAGCCGGAGTCAATGCTTTCAGACTCAATATGTCTCACTTCAACCGCAGACACTTCATAAGGGTAATCACAGTGTCTAGAAGAATAGCTAGAAACGATGACCGAGCCTTGAGTATCATTGCTGACCTCCAGGGTCCAAAAATCCGTCTGGGGATCCTACCTGATACTGGGATCAAGCTAGAAGCAGGTCAGAAGATCAAAATCCAGCTAAGTGATAAATACCAAGATGGTATTCTCCCAAGTCAATTTGATTTCTTCGATTATATTGCCAAAGGTGATCGGGTACTATTGCGTGATGGCCAGATTCAACTAGAAGTTACCAAAGTTGACAAAAAAAGCGTAGACTGCAAAGCCCTCAATACTGGGATTGTCTTCTCTCGCCAGGGAATCAATCTACCAGATACTATTATCAAAAACTCCAGTATTACCAGTAAAGACCTAGAGGACATTGAATTTGCAATCGAAAATAATGTCGACTATATCGCCCTTTCTTTTGTTCAAGAAGCCAAAGATGTCGAACAGCTCAGACAAATTCTCAAGCGTCACAATGCAGAACATATTGGCATTATCTCAAAAATTGAGACCCAAGCTTCACTCAAAGGACTTGAGTCAATCATCGTTAGTAGTGACGCTGTAATGGTCGCTAGAGGAGACCTCGGTGCCGAGACCCCGATCGAAAATGTACCAATGATCCAGAAACGAATTATCAGATTGGCTAGACTTTCTCAAAAACCTGTCATCGTAGCCACTCAAATGCTAGAGAGTATGATCAATTCACCTTTGCCGACCAGAGCAGAAGTCAGCGACATTGCCAATGCCGTAATCGACCAAGCTGATTGCTTGATGCTTTCAGGAGAAACTGCAGCTGGCTACTATCCGATAGAGGTGGTCAGCATGATGAAAAAGACAATCCTAGCTACCGAAGCCAATCTAGACTATCAAAACCAACCGCAAAGACCGGCTAATCAAAATCCTCAGCTTGCTCTAGCAGAAGCTGCCACTAGTCTCGCCCAAAGACTAGACCTCAAAGTGATGATTGCTTCAACCTCTTCCGGCACGACTGCAAGAAACTTATCTAGCCTAAGGCCTGGGATCAGTATTTATACTGTTACTCACAACCGAAGGTTATTTAACCAAATGGCAATCGTTTGGGGGACAAAGTCAATTCTTTGTAACCCAAACCAAAATGGAACTAGGGCAACAATTGACCACCTCTTAAAGAATAAAATTATTAAGCCAGGTGAGATTGTGGTCAGCTTATTTGGTAAACACAAAGGGGAGTCGGGTGGTACTGATACAATCCGGTTGTTTAGGACTTGATAGAGACTACTTGAGTAACCCAGATGATGCCAACTGAAGAACAGAAAGAGTGGATTAAGAAAAATAAAACACGTCTTCTGGAAAAATATTGTAGTCTTGACAAGTATAGGCGTGAAGACAACCCAGTAACTACATTCATGGCAGGTACTCCCGGATCTGGTAAGACTGAGTTTTCTATAAAACTCCTAGAGCAATTCCAAACGCTAGTCGTTAGACTTGACCCAGATAATATTAGAAAAGAATTCCCTGGATATAACGGTAATAATTCTAATTTATTCCAAGCATCTGTTAATAAGATAATAAATATTATATATGATGAGTATCTAAGGAATCGACAAAGTATTCTCATAGATGGTACTTTTGCCTACAAAGATTGGGAAAAAAATATTAGAAGGTCGATAAAGAGAAATCGAGAGGTTGATGTATACTATCTTTATCAAGACCCTGAAATAGCTTGGGATTTCTCAAAAAACGTGAATCTATGCCAAGCGGTAGATTAGTACCTAGGGAGGTATTTATAAAAAGCTATACCGAAATCATATCCAATATTGAGGATCTCTTGGATAAATTTCCTCAAATAAATGTTACTGTGGTAGTCAATGATTATAATAGCAAAAAGCTTAAAAAGCTTCATATAGGAGTAGATAAAGATCAATTCAAGAGTCTTATTCCCCGTATCTATTCAAAAAAAGAGTTAAATGATATAATCAAGTAATGATTTCAGAATTTATTAAAATAATATTTTCTAAAAAACGGAATAGCTATATTACCAATGATTACTCCGATTTCTCCAGACTTGCTAAGTCAAAAGAAAAAAAGAAAAAAATCAAGATTGCCATTATGGAGGCGAATAAACTCCAACAAAATATATCTATATACTAAAATATTTTAATACACCCTCTCAACCAACTGGTCATCGAGGTCATCAAGAAACCTAGAAGGGCGATTGTTCATTGGTCTTCCGTAGAGCGTCCGATAATGGGTATGCGTCAGATACAAGTTTTGTTTCGCTCTAGTCATCCCGACATAGCAGAGCCTTCTCTCTTCCTCGAGATCACTTTGCTCCTCCATCGAATTGATATGAGGCAAAAGTCCTTCCTCCATCCCTACTAAAAATACAGTGTCAAACTCCAGACCCTTTGCCGAATGTAGGGTCATCAGATTAACCTTCTCTTGACTACTATCCCAATTGTCAAAGTCTGTTAGTAGAGCAATATCCGAAAGAAAATCCGCTAGGTTACTATCTTGGTAGGATTTTGCCACCGAGATTAGCTCTTTGATATTCTCTACTCGATCATGCCCTTCACTCGTCCCATCTTCATAAAATTTGTACAGCCCAGTCATCTCTAGTATCTCTTCCAGCACTTGATGTAATGGCTCACTCTTGATTGACTGATACTTACCAAGGATTAGTCCCAGCTGCTTGACTCCAGCTAATGCCCTTGCCTTGAGCCCATATTGCTCTGGTGATTTGATCAGGTCGTGATAATCGGCGTGACTGGCTTCAAGCTTAGAATTAATACCGGCTAGTGTCTTATCTCCCACCCCTCTACTAGGCTTAGAGATTGCCCGCCGAAATGCTACTGAATCTTTTGGTTGAACCAAAATCTTAAGATAAGCCAGGGCATCTTTGACCTCCATCCGGTCGTAAAATCTCGTACCTCCAACAATTGTATAAGGGATGTTGTAGCGGATAAAAAATTCCTCCAGATTACGAGACTGGGCATTGGTTCGATAAAGAATCGCTACATCATTAAGGTCCACTCCCCTGCCATGCAGCCTAGTAATCTCGTCAAGGATATAGCTAGCTTCCTGTTTATCACTATATAGAGTACTGAGCTTGATCTTCTCTCCCTGACCTGCTTGAGCATAAAGCTTCTTGTCGGAACGATCTTTGTTCTTAAGAATTACACTATGCGCTCCGTCTAAAATGTGTTGGGTAGAGCGATAATTCCGCTCTAGCTTGATAATTTCGGTGTCTTGCCAATCATCCTGAAAGTTTAAGATATTACTATAATCCGCACCCCGCCAAGAATAAATACTCTGCCAATCGTCTCCAACTACGCAGATATTCTTGTGTTTGGCAGCTAGTAAGCTGACTAGACGATATTGAACCTTGTTTGTATCCTGATACTCATCGACTAGAACATACTTAAACTGTTCTTGATATTCAGCCAGTACATCAGGAAACTCCTCTAATATCCTGACCAAATAAACTAGTAAGTCATCGAAATCTAGTGCTTGATTCTGTCGTAACAACTTCTGGTATTCGGGATAAATCTTAGCGACAACTTCGGTAAAATAGCTACTTGCCAGCTGGCGGTAGACCTCTGGGGTTACCAGCTCATTCTTGGCGCTAGAGATTTGATGTTTGACGGCTGATGGGTTTAACTTATCACTTGTAAGACCTAGATTTTTGATCGCTTGCTTGATTAGCCCGAGCTGGTCCTCACTATCAAAGATAGTAAAACTTGATTCAAAATTTAGTAGACTGATCCGGCTTCTCAAGATCTTGACCGCAATACTATGAAAGGTACCAAGATATGGCAAGATCATATCTCGATCATCAAGCAACCTATAGAGTCGTGTCCGCATCTCTTGGGCAGCTTTATTGGTAAAAGTTACGGCCAAGATATTACTAGGAAAGATAGATTTTTCTTGGACTAGGTAGGCAATCCGATGGGTCAGAGTCTTGGTCTTACCACTGCCAGCTCCAGCTAGTATCAAAAGTGGGCCATCAGTGTGGGCAACTGCTCTGGCCTGTTCTGGATTGAGTCCCTCTAGGAGTTTGGTCATAGTTGGTCGTAGGCATTGATTGCCTCGACCACTACCTTGACACCTTCTTCTCTACCTTTGTGACCAGTGATCTCTACTACACCTGGTGCTTTCTTAATATCTTTGTAGTGTTTGAGGTAGTGGATTATTTCTTCGATTAAATGCGGAGATAAATCACTCACATCATTGACTTGGTCAAAGCGCATATCTTCGACCGGTACCAAAAGCACCTTATCATCTTGCTCTCCCCCATCATCCATATAAATCACACCGATTACTCTAGCTTCGACCACGCAGGCTTGAGTCAAATCAAAACTAGAAAACAAAAAGCCATCCAAGTGGTCCCCGTCATCACAATGAGTATCGGGAATAAATACATAGTTTTGGGGACAAGCCATCGCGGTATATTGGACTCGGTCGAGCTTAATCACATCCATCTCTTCATCGTATTCGTATTTATTGTGATCACCCCTTGGGATTTCAATCACAGCATTAACAATCTCTGGTGCAGCCTGACCAATCCTAACATCTCTTAGACTCATGTTTCCTCCTTAGGTTACAAGTCGTATTATAGCATACCCAATACAAAATAACTCTAACGATGCTCTGTCATGCTCAGAACTCCCTGAGTTCCGTCATTCTCAGAGCCTTGCTCTGGGAATCCAGAAAACAAACAACAAACATTAAAAGTAACTGGGGCTTAATTCAAATTCGTTATCCATAGACCCATCCCTCCTGTCATCTTCCAAATTTCCGTAGGAAATTATGGGAGATCCACCTCCTCTGTCATCTTCGGATTACCCGGAGGGGAATACCGGAGATCTAGTATTTGAGTTGAACCCCATAAATGCAAATACTGGATCCCCCGTAAACTCTTTCAGAGTTTCGTAGGATGACAGAAGAGGGGGTGGATTTTCGTAGGATGACAATGCCTTCCTGCCACCAAACCAAAATACTGCATCCCCGTAGGCTTATAGCAAGCTCAAAACAAAACCGGACAATTTGAGCTGTACTATAGAGAACTAGAAAGGTAGTTCTTCTTAAGAGCCATATCCATAGATATGGTGAGTAAGAAAACTAGCTTTATAGACTCTAGAGTTGGGTCAAAAGTCTGGTTTTGGTTTGGGCTTGCTATAATTAAACCTACTGATAATCTCAAAAAACCCATCAGGAGTATTACTAGCTCCACCAATCAGTGCCCCATTACAAACCTTACCGACAAACTGGGTGACACTACCAGCATCTACGCTACCACCATATAGATATTCCACTGACTCAGCAGCTACTCGATCATAGTGCGCCACAAGGTAATCGTAAATACTACTAGTCACCTGCTCTACATCCTTAGGCTCGGCAACCTTACCAGATCCAATTGCCCAAACTGGCTCATAGGCTATAACCAGCCCAGCAATCTCCTGATCACTCAACATGGCTAGCCCACTAGATAATTGGTCAATAATCACCGACTTGGTATGACCATCTTCTTTTTCTTTGAGTGTTTCTCCGACACAAAGCACTGGGGTAATTCCATGTCGGACTGCAGCAGCTACTTTCCTGGCAATCAGTTGTTGGCTCTCACCAAAAATTCTTCTTCTCTCACTGTGTCCGATTATTCCATAGCCAACCATTCCTCTTAATGCACCGATCGATGTCTCTCCAGTATAGGCACCCTTGTCCTCACTATAAAAATTTTGACTAGCTAAACTAATTCGATTAGCAAGATTATTTCTAGAAATGTATTCGTACACTGGGTGCAAAGCCAAACTACTCGGTGCAAGTACTATTTCTAATCCTAAGTTTTGCTCGACTGTATCAAGCTTACTAGCAAGCAACTGGCAGTATTCAAGACTCTCGCGAACATCAAGGTTCATCTTCCAATTCGCCACTAGCCTGACTGGATTCTTTAGATCAGCACCACGATGCAAATCTAGCTTGAGCTTATTTGAGCTCATTTTGTATCATTGTAATAGCTCTGCAATATCCCTGTGCCAATACTTGTAACAAGCCATAATAATAAGAAACTTACACCAGCACTTGGCTGACTTTTGGTTACAGTATCTACAGCTTGAGAATACTTCCAAAGCCACCAGATATAGACAAAAGGTATTATTATCAACCAGGCGGTGGGTACATCCCCTCCTCTCTGATTAAGTTCATCCTTGGTCACAACAAACCAGTACAATTGATAAATACCAAAAGTGATAAAAGATAAAATCACTACCGCTACAGGATTACGTTTTTGCATTATTCCTCCTTATGCTTAATTATTACACTATTGTATCACATAGCTAAAGCTCAACTAGAGCTATTTGATAGCAGTAGGGGTAGTACAGGATACTGGATCCCCCGTAAGTTCTCCGAACTTCGGAGGATGACAGGAGTCGAGTCATCCTCAACTTTTCCGCCCTTGATTTGAAGAAAAAGTTGGGGATCCAGAACTCTAGATAATGTACTTAGATTAACTCAATTACTTTTAATGTTTATTGTTAGTTTTCTGGATACCCAGAGCAAGCTCTGAGTATGACGGATGCAAATACGAGATACTGGATCCCCCGTAATCCTCTATGAGGATTCGGAGGATGACAATCCTCTCCCTGTCATATTCCAAAATCCTGTAAGGATTTATGGGATATCCAGTATTTGAATTGAACCCCAGAAATGCAAAATACTGGATCCCCCGTAATCCTCTATGAGGATTCGGAGGATGACAAAAGAAACGGGTTTCGGGAGAAGGCGGAAGCCTGATCTACTTTTGGCAGTTAGGGCAATAATGGGTTCCCCGTCCAGCATGCTTGACCTTGACGATTGGGGCACTGCAAGTCTTGCAAGGTTGCCCTTCCCTATTATAGACTTGGGCAAAATCAAGATATTTGCCTTTCTTGCCATCAACATCTAGATAGTTACGGCTTGTCGATCCCCCTAGCTCAATACTCTGCTTGATGACTTGGTTTGCTGCCTGATAAACTTTGGCAATTTCATCCACTGACAAGCTTGAGACTAAACGATCTGGCCTAACCCCCGCACTGTGGGTAGCCTCATCTGCGTAAATATTACCAATCCCTGCGACCACTGTCTGATCCAGTAAAGCTGCCTTGATACTAGATTTGGCTTTTCTTTTGAGATTATTCTCAAACCCCTTCAGGCTGATCTCTACAATATCTGGTGCCAACTTCTTGATAAATGGATAGTCGGCCAGAGAGTTAGTCGGCCAAAGCTCAATATAGCCAAACTTTCTAAGATCATTAAAGTACAAGCTGTAGTCCTCTAGCTGGATAATCACCCTGGTCGACCGATCGGGCATCTTGCCAATTAGGCTATGGTTGGGATGACCTGCACCCCATTGATGATCCTTGCCTACCACGATTAATTGTCCAGTCATTCTCAAATGAATCAGCACAGAATAACTATTATCTAGACCGATCACTAGTAGCTTACCTTTTCTATCAAACCACAAAATTCTAGCACCTACTATCTTACCAGCATCTCCCCTAAATGATTTGGGGCTTAAGATCTGACAATCAACAATTTTTTGCTGACCAAGGTATTGCCCCAAGCCCCTTCTGACAATCTCTACCTCTGGCAGCTCAGGCATTTGACTAAACCTTCAGGTTGGTGATTTCTCTCATCTCACCAAGATTCTGCCCGACCTTAACACCTGCACTAAGAGGAATCGAAAAGCTCCAAACACCTTCCATAATCTGCTTTATTTGTTGTGATACTTGATCTACCTGAGCTTGATCCACCTCAACTACAAGCTCATCATGTATTTGCATAATCAGCCTAGCCTCTCGAGGTAATTGTTGATCTAACTCAATCATTGCTAATTTCATCAAATCAGCTACTGTACCTTGGATCGGAAGATTGATTGCGGCGCGTTCGCTTGCCATTCTAAGCTGGAAAGACCTGGCATTAATCTCTGGAAAATGTCTCCTCCGCCCAAAATAAGTGTCGACAAACTGATATTCTCTTACAAACTGCTTAACCGACTCCAGATAAAGCTTTAGATCTGGTAATGCTCTAAAATATCGCTCTATAAAATCTTCTGCTTCCTGATAATCTATCCCAGAAGTTCGCACCAGGCCATGAGCTCCCATACCGTATAAAACCCCAAAATTTATCGCCTTAGACCGATATCTCTGCTCGCTAGTGACCTGATCAACTGGTACTTGATAAATCAAGCTAGCAGTTCGCTGGTGAATATCCTCTTGGTTCCTAAAAGCCTCTAGTAAGTTCTTGTCCTGACTCAAGATAGCTGCTATTCTCAGATCTATTTGAGAATAGTCGACTGCAATCAATCTTCGACCTTCTGGGGCAATAAAACAACTTTTGACTGCTCTACCTAGCTCTGTTCTGGTCGGGATATTCATTAGATTGGGGTTAACGGAACTCAGACGACCTGTCTGTGCACCAATCTGATTGTAAGTAGTGTGAACCCTAGCATGTTTATCTGCGAGTTTTGGCAGAGTCTCTAGATAGGTATTAAGCAATTTGCTAATCATTCGATAATCCCTAATCAGATCGATAATTGGATGCTGGCCTTCTAGCTTATCGAGCTCACCAGCGGCCAGAGAAACTCCTGTCTTGTTGCGCTTGAGTCCCTGACTTGATATCTTAAGCTTATCAAACAAAATAGTCTGGAGTTGCTTGACCGAACCCAGATTGAAATCCTCCCCAGCTATCTTTTTGGCCTTTAGCTCAATCTTAGAGATCTGACCCTTGAGAGTATCGGTCTGTTTACTGATTTGATCAAGATCAAGCATTGCACCATAGTCTTCCATTCTCTTTAAGACTGGCGTCAAGGGCCACTCCAGCCTCTTTGCCATCTCCCAAAGATCCCAGCCAGCACTCAACCAATCATATTCTTGATTGAATAAGCTAGTTTGGAGATTAGTCTGATCTGACTGGTTGGTATTTTTCATCAGCTTATAAGCTTCAATAAATTGCTCTGGTACACTATTTGAATCAAAGTTTTTTTCAACAATCTGGCTAGCAATATCCAGATCAAATAATATCAGCTGGCTACCTCCTGTTAAATCCAGACCTTTAAGCTGATTACCTACCAAATAACCTTGCTTTGGTAGCTTGCCCTGGTCAACAGCATCAAAATCTAGATCTGTTGCAACTAGACCCTGAAGATCTTTTGTCTTAATCTTGGCTTCAAAATCTAGTGGTAAGACATATAGACTATTATTCGAATCTGACACTTTGATATCTGACCCTTCTTTGTTTGGTAATAGGCTTAATAAGCTATTAAGATCATATTGCTTAATCACCTCAAGAGCCTGCTCTGCTTGATACTTAGTACAATCCAACTGTTCAAAATCAAGGTCCAGATTGAGGTTGGTCACAATTGTAGCTAATTGCTTACTCGTTATCGCCAAATCAATATTTTCCCCAATTAGCTTTTGCCATCTCGGCTTAATCTGATCCAGATGACCAAGAATATCTTCTAGATCTTGATATTGCCCTAGTAACTCTTTAGCCGACTTGTCTCCTATGCCAGGCACCCCAGGTATATTATCACTACTATCTCCTGCCAGGGCTTTATAGTCAATTAGGTGAATTGGGTCAAAACCATACTCTTCCTTGAAGCTTTGTTCTGTATAAAGTTTCTCTTTACCAAAAGTCCTTAGAAGTAATACTTGAACATTTTCTGATAGCAACTGCAACTGATCTCTGTCACCCGTCACAATCATCACCTGATACTGATCACTATACTGACTAGCAATTGACCCTACTAAATCATCCGCTTCATAGTTAGCCAGACCCAACACCTGAAAGCCTAGCTTCTCTAATACCTCCTGACTTGTTCCAATCTGATCAACCAGTTCTTGGTCAGGTGCTTGACGATTTGCCTTATACTCTAGATATAATTTATTACGAAAAGTTGGACCTGGTTGATCCCAGGTAACGATACAGTAATCCGCCTGATATCTTCGATTGATCTCTAGGACAGTTCTGGCAACCCCATAGATTGCCCCGGTCGGGCGTCCTGATTTGTCCTTGAGATTGGGCAAGGCATGAAAACTTCGATGAAGTAGAGCATGTCCATCGTAGATGACCAGCTTTGGTTTTTTGCTCTGCTGAGCCAAACCCTACGCGGTTCCTGTCAAAGCACCAAGAACAAAGTTCACAAGTGCATATGATAATAGTACTACGGCTATTCCGACCATAGCCCAAATCAGTCCGTGAATATGTTTCTCAATTTTTTTGGGGTCACTACCACCAATGATAATCATGAGGCCATTATACATCACGATAAAAACCGCTACGATTCCAACAATTGCTAGTATCAGCTCAATCACATTACTAGACCTCGCAAAAAAGGCATCGGTATCTTGTGGTGCACCCGATATAGCTGGTATCTTGATCTTATCCATTATAATTTATTTTAGACTATAGCCGTCAAAAAAACAAAAGGAATAATCTGGGTCTAAGTCAATTTTTCTCACCCTACCTTTACTCCTCCTATATTTTCAATGATTGCCCTGACAATTACCCCTGCAAATAATGCTACTGCCATACCGATAATTGCGTACAATATGGTGTTTTTGGCAGACTCAATTGCCTTGGGGTTCCCACTCGAAGTCAACATCTTGATCCCAGCCGTAATAAACATATAGACCGATACGATCCCAATGATTGCCGTTAACAAGACGACAAGGTTTGCAATAATCTGTTGAGCGATTGAGACTAGATTGCCTTCCGTGAAATTTGTTCCTTTAAATATTGGCCCATCCTGGCTTAGTAAGTCCAAGATTACATTAAAGCCAATCACTCCGAACAAAGCTGTAACTATCCGGGTGATTCTTTGCTTGCCTTGCTTGATCTGCTCTGGCCCAACGCCTCCTAACATAATCTGAATACCAGAAAACATAATGATTGGCACAGCAACTCCTACTGCTATCACTACCAAGATATTAGCAACATTGTTAACAATCTCATAGACTAAATCCAAGCCCTCAGCACTGCTTCCTTTGCAAAACTGATCGAAGAAACTGCTAACCTCTGCTTTGCCACAAGTAGCACCGACTGCTTTTATTGCTGTTTCTCCAAATTGATATCCAAACATAAGCATATTTTATCACGAAACTTAACCTAAATACTGGATCTCATAATTTCCTAAAGGAAATTTGGTTTGGTGACCCAATTCCTGTCATCCTCCGAAGTTCAAAGAACTTACGGGGGATCCAGTATTTTGTATTTCTGGGATTCAATTCAAATACTGGATATCCCATAAATCCCTCTGGGATTTTGGAATATGACACGGGGGATCCAGTATTTGCATTAGACTTGTCCCCCAATAATTTTTGAGCATAAAATTGCCTAGTTTGAGACTAGAATAGTCTTTTCGTAAAGAGCCCTAACAGAGTTAAGGTGATGAAGTGAATAGATTATTATAGTCCAAAATAGGTGATTTGGGACCGAAAATCTTACTTATAGCAAGTCTAATAGGGTTATTACTTGACTAAAACAACCGACCCCGGGTCTTTGTGAATTTTTCTAGCAACTCTCTCTGGGCTTTTGAAAGCCTTTTCGGCACTATCACATTGATGATCACCAAGTGATCACCTTTAAGGTGCCCATGGTCTACTCCTTTGCCCTTGACTCGCAAAATGGCATTGGGTTGGGTACCAGCTGGAACCTCCAACTTCTCTTTACCATAGACCCCATCAATCTCCACTGTCTTACCCAGTGCTGCTTCAACCATCCCAATTTCTAGCTCAGAAACAATATCCGGACCTCTTCTCTGAAAATGTTTATCTGGGCGAACTTGAATATGAATTATCAAATCACCTGAATTGCCTTGACTATCTATTGAACCCTGAGACCTAACCCTAATTGATTGTCCATCTTCAATCCCGGCTGGAATCTTAACCTTGATCTGGCGATTTTCTTTTTCACCCTTCTGGTGATTGTCTACTCTTAAGCTAATATCTTTGGTAGTGCCTTTGATCGACTCCATAAAATCAATCGCCATCTGGACCTGGATTGGTCGACTACTACGACCAAATCCAGATCCAAAGCCACCTCCAAACATCCCTTCGAGAATATCACCGAGACCACCCAAGTCCCCAAAGTCAAACTCAACATTTTGACCAGAGAACCCAGAGAAACCAGAGAATCCTGAGAACCCCTGAGGACCAGCCCCAGCTCCAGCCTGATTGGCACCAGCACTATGCCCAAACTGGTCATAAAGCTGTCGCTTCTTAGGATCCTTTAAGACCTCATAAGCCTCATTGGCTTCCTTGAACTTAGCCTCATCTCCACCCTCTCTATCAGGGTGGAGCTTAACAGCTAGCTTTCTAAAAGCTTTCTTGATCTCTTGATCGCTGGCAGTCTTTGATACGCCTAGTACCTCGTAATAGTCTCGCTTTGGCATTGGTAAGTTACTCTACTACTTCACCTTCTACTGGCTCATCACCGGCGTCACCCTTCTCGTCTTCTTTACTATCAGCCTGCTCTTGACTCTGCTTGTAGACTATTTCACCAAGCTTTTGGGACTTCTCACTCAGCTCCTTGATTGCAGCTTCGATTGCTTCCTTGTCCTCTCCAGTTAATTTATCCTTGAGAGTGGCTAGAGCTTCCTCGATCGCCTTAGTGTCAGCTTCTTCTAGCTTATCTTTGTGCTCTTCGAGACTTTTTTCGGTACTATGGGCTAGAGATTCTGCCATATTCTTAGTCTCTGCAAGCTCACGCTTTTGCTTGTCTTCTTCGGCATGACTTTCGGCATCTTGTCGCATTTTCTCAACCTCAGCCTTGTCTAGGTTGCCAGAGTTTTGGATAGTAATCTTTTGCTCTTTACCGGTACCCTTATCTTTGGCTGAGACATTCAATATCCCATTGGCATCGATATCAAAGGTTACCTCTACCTGAGGTACTCCCCTTGGTGCTGGAGGTATGCCATCCAAGATAAATTTGCCTAGACTCTTATTGTCAGCGGCCATTTCTCTTTCTCCTTGCAAAACATTGATTTCAACACTTGGTTGATTGTCCGCAGCAGTCGAGAAGACTTGAGACTTAGATGTCGGAATGGTTGAGTTGCGTTCAATTAGCTTAGTGGATACCCCACCCATAGTTTCAAGTCCTAGAGACAATGGTGTAACATCCAGTAGTAATACATCTTTGACATCACCTGCTAGCACCCCTCCTTGAACAGCAGCACCTAAAGCAACTACCTCATCTGGGTTAACTCCAGTCAATGGCTCCTTACCAAAGAACTCTTTTACCTTGGATTGGACTAAAGGCATTCTAGTCATACCACCGACTAAGATTACTTCATCAATATCTGATTTACTTAAGCCAGCATCCTTGAGGGCTGCTTGACATGGCTTGAGGGTCTTTTCGACTATTGGGCCGACTAGTTTCTCTAGCTCTGCTCTGGTCATAGATATTGTTAAATGTTTTGGTCCATTGCTATCTGCGGTGATAAATGGCAGATTGATTTCTGTGGTCGGAGCTGACGAGAGTTCGACCTTGGCTTTCTCAGCTGCTTCTTTGACCCTCTGCATTGCAGTCTTGTCATTGCTCAAATCAACACCTTGATCAGTCTTGAACTGATCAACAAGCCAGTTGATAATAGCAAGATCAAAGTCATCACCACCAAGGTGGGTATCCCCATTGGTACTCTTGACCTCAAATACACCGTCCCCAAGCTCCAAGATTGAAACATCAAATGTTCCACCACCCAAGTCGTAGACTACTACTTTTTCTTCTTTTTTCTTGTCAAGCCCATAAGCCAAAGCGGCGGCGGTCGGTTCGTTGATGATCCGCTTGACTTCTAATCCTGCAATCTTACCTGCATCCTTAGTAGCTTGACGCTGGGCGTCATTGAAATAAGCAGGGACAGTGATCACTGCTTCGGTAATCTTTTGACCCAAATACTTCTCGGCATCAGCCTTGAGCTTGGACAAAATCATAGCTGAAACTTCTTCTGGAGTATAATCCTTGTCTCCCATCACTACCTTGACACCGTTACCGCTCTTCTTGATTTCATAAGGCATCAGTTTGATATCTCTTTGAACCTCCGGATCATTAAACTGACGACCAATCAACCTCTTGACTGAAAATATTGTATTCTTCGCATTGACAACCGCTTGGCGTTTGGCAGCCTGACCGACTAACCTTGTCTTATCTTTAGCAACCGCAACTACACTAGGTGTAGTCCTGCTTCCTTCAGCATTTGTAATAATTGTTGCCTTGCCACCTTCCATTACTGCCATCGCAGAATTGGTAGTACCAAGATCTATTCCTATAATCTTTCCCATTATTTATTCTCCTTACTGGGTAATTCTTTACCCTTACTAATTTTTACCTTTGCATATCTGACAATCTTATCTTGATAAGCATATCCAGTAGCTATTTCCTCTACTACTTCTCCAATTGGCTTATCAGAATAAACTTCTTCTATCGCCTCGTGCTTACCAGGATCAAATTGTTGACCCACACTGACCAACCTAGTCAAACCTATATTTTGAAACACAGTTTCGAGCTGACTAGCAACTGCTCTCATTCCTATCACCCATGAGTTATTTTTGATCTCATCCGGAGTAGACTTATCTGCCAAATCTAGATTGTCCAAGACTGGCAAAAACTCTTCCAAAAGACCGAACTTAACTCGTGAAGATATTTGCGCGTTCTCTTCATTGGTGCGTTTACGATAATTGTCAAACTCAGCTT
Source organism: Candidatus Nomurabacteria bacterium (assembly GCA_020639315.1). Taxonomy (GTDB): domain Bacteria; phylum Patescibacteriota; class Saccharimonadia; order JAGOAT01; family JAGOAT01; genus JAGOAT01. Next base: position 167,386 of record JACKGM010000001.1, read on the forward strand.
GCAGTCTTTGCAAAGAATCTGTCAAATCTTTTATTTGTTTATCTTGGTCTTGATCTGATTTAAGCTTCTTATCTGACGCTTTCATATTATTCCAATACCTCCTCTAATAGATTACTCATAAAACCGACTGTCATAATCACCTTCTTGTAGCTTTGCCTAGTAGGTCCAACAATGCCCAAGTAATTACTATGTATTTGATCTTGACCAAATCCAGTAACAATCATTGTAAGACCGCTAGCACCGATCACTGGGTTTTCCAGTCCTATATAAACATTTACATCATGCCCGAGCTCACTTCTCCCCAACCATTCCGCAAGGCTATCTAAGAATCTAGCAGCATCCATACTCCTAGTATGGTCTCGCAATTCTGGCTGAGCAAAAAGCCTTCTAAGCCCCGAAAAATAAATATTCTTTCGATCATAGATGAAGGCTGTATTGTCTGAAATACTTTCAAGCATCGCTACAGACCTCCTGATCATTGCTTCTCGATTTTCTGACAGTGAATTGATCGCTCGCTCTATACTCATATATCCCCTAGACATCAACTGTCCAGTCTGACTATTTAGGTTGTTGACATAATACCTATAGCCTTTGTCTGTTGGGTAGCGTCCGGAGCTAGTATGAGGTTGCTTGATGTAGCCCAGATTTTCTAGCTGAGCCATCTCAGACCTAATAGTTGCTGAGCTACATTCAAAGTCTTGACATAGCATCTTCGACCCTACAGGGGTCGTAAGTTCGGCATATATTTCAACGATTCTGGCTAATACTTCTGCTTGCCGTGCAGTTAGTTGATCTATTTCTTGTTTAGCCACATTACTATATTAAACTAGTTAGCACTCTCATGTCAAGAGTGCTAATTGACTTTTTTAAAGTATGCTATAAATTAAGGTGTTGGGTCTATAAATACTGGATCTCCGGTATTACCCCAAGGGGTAATCCGAAGATGACACGAAGGAGGCACTGTCATTCTCCGAATCCTCATGAGAGGATTACGGGGGATCCAGCATCCCGCATTGTGAGTTATCATCCTCCGAATTCTCCTTGAGAGAATTACGGGGGATCCAGTATCCCGAGCGTTAGTCATCCTCCGAAACCCGAAGGGTTTACGGGGGATCCAGTATTTTGTATTAGATACTATTCACCACTACAAGCACCATGGGTGTCTTGTCGGTCTGGTTGGTCAAGACCTCGCCAATCCTCTCTCTAAGCTTATTTTTGAACTGTTGAGACTGGGCTGAATTACCAGCGGCAGTGATTAGGCGCTTGGCGAGCACCCTAGCTTTATAAATCAGCTCCTCGTTGTCCTTCATATAGACAAAGCCTCTAGAAATAATATCTGGACTGTGCAACAAAGCTCCAGTACGCTTATCAATATTAGCAACCAAGACAAATACTCCATCTTCTCCCATAGACTTACGATCCTTGACTACTACTGGGGATATTTCTTGAGCCCCAGTCCTACTACCCCCGAGCAAAATAGGTCCGCTAGGGAATTTTGGCCCGAGCTTACCCTTGGCTATACCATCTACCAAACCAAACTCGACTGACTGTCCATCTTCAACAACAAAAATATTCTCCTTACTAATCCCTGAGCGTTCAGCGTTAATCCCATTACGAACCAAGAAGTTGTAATCCCCATGGATCGGTATGAAGTATTTTGGACGCACTAGTGAGATCATCTCCTTGGTCTCCTCCGCACCCGCGTGACCACTAGAGTGAATGTTTTCAACCTGGTCAAAATCCCTAAATGAATCTTGATAAACATAGGCTCCCAATCGCATCAATTGATCTACTAGCTTACTAATCGCCTGGTCATTACCGGGAATAATACTATTGCTCATCACTACCGAGTCACCCCTCTTGAGCTCAATACTAGCATGTTGCTTGCGAGCAATCCTAGCAAGTGAAGCATAGTATTCACCCTGACTACCAGTACAAAGAATCAAGGTCTTGCTATCTGGAAATTTTTTCGATCCCTTGAGGGGGGTAATTGCTCCGGGCTTAGCATTGATATATTTGTATTTGATCGCTAATTCAATATTGTTTAGCATTGAACGCCCATCGACCAAAACGATTCTCTTGTGTTTGTAAGCCAGATCTAGAATCATTTGTAACCTAGTAATACTACTAGCAAAAGCTGAAACGATCATTCTCGTGTTCCCTGCTTTTTCAAATACTTCCTCAAGCCCTTTGACTACAGTCTTCTCAGATACTGAATAACCTGGCTTGTAACAGCTTGTACTGTCCGCCATCAGAAGCAAGACTCCTTGGTCTCCTAGCTCTTTAAACCTAGCCTTATCAGCGTGAACTCCATCATAAGGGTTATCATCAAAGCGATAATCCCCAGTATTGATAATCTTGCCGACAGGGGTGCCAATCACCACAGCACAAGCATCAACTATCGAGTGAATTACCCTAACAAACTCAACATCAAAAATCCCGATCCTGACTTTTTCGTGCAAATCAGGATCAATAGTTCTAAACTGGGGCTTAAAAGTAAACTTGAACTCACTGATGTTCTTTTCAATAAACTTGACTGTAAACTTTGAGCCATAGATAGGTACTGGGAATTTTGGCAAGATATAAGGGATACCCCCGATATGATCCAAGTGAGCATGGGTGATCAAAAGCCCCCTAATCTTATGCTTATTGACTTCCAAATATGTAGGATCGGCAATAATATAATCTATTCCTGGCGTCTCTTCGGTCGGGAAAGCCATCCCCATGTCTACTATCAAGATATCGTCTTGATATTCGATTGCCATCATATTCTTACCAATCCCCTCCTTACCAACTCCACCCATCGGGATAATTCTTAGGGTGGCTACTGGCACAGGGGTTAGATTTGGCAATTTTGCTGGTTCGGTTTGTTTTGACGGCCTTTTTACCTGTTGATCTTTTGGCCTATTGTTTTGTCTAGGCGCACTTCGTCTAGGTCTTTGTTCACGCCTACTTTGTAGCGGTTCTGCACTAATTGAAAACCGACTTTTTCGAACTGGTTTATCCATTGTTCTCCTTTTTGTTAAATAGTTAGATTGTTATTATTTAAATTTCTTAATCTTTTTTAGGGTTTGCTGGACTACAGCAAACCCCTCTGATAAAATCTCCGTGTTACTGGGGTTGTATAGGGTAGTCGCGGGGTGAAAAAGTGGGAGATAGAGTCGATCATCTTTTTTGTAGAGCTTGGAGTGTGCTTCTGAAATCTTAACTCCCGGGAAAAATATATTGAGAGCATGCCTACCCATCAGTAAAATTAGTATTGGATCAATCACAGACAGTTGCCTATCTAGATACTGAATACTCCTGGCTATTTCCTCTTGCCTAGGGTCTCTGTTCTCAGGTGGTCGATATTTTACGACATTGGTGATAAAGACTTGTTCGCGACTAAGACCTATGCTGTCTAGCATCTTATCTAAAACTTTACCACTTCTACCGACAAAAGGTTCTCCTATCTGATCCTCCTGCTGACCAGGAGCCTCACCGATAATCACCAAGTTGGCATCTGGATTACCACTTCCTGGGACTGGGTTCAAAGCCCCAGGATACAGCCTGTCAGCTGCTATAGCTTCGGCTATCTCCTGGAGCTTTGAATATTTGCTCATGGCTAATCGCTACTGGTTGGCAGCCCTTTTGCTTAATTTGACCCTACCCCGATCATCGACTCCAATCAATTTTGCTTCAAACTGATCTCCTACTACTACCTCTTGAGCTATATCCTCAATCCTCTTATCAGCAATCTCTGAGATATGAATCATGCCTTCTTTGCCTGGTAAATACTCGACAAAAGCCCCAAAGTCTAAGACTTTTACAACCTTGACCTGATAAACCTTGCCAATCTCGGGCTCCGCTACCAATCCCTGAATAATCGCAATCGCCTTATCACTAGCAATTTGATCAGGAGAAGTGATCAGGATCTGCCCGTCATCTTCGATATCAATCTCTACGCCAGTATCTGCAATGATCCCCTGGATAGTCTCTCCTCCCTTGCCAATAACTGCCCCAATCTTGTCTGGATCAATCTGAATAGTAATAATTGCTGGAGCGAAAGGACTAAGACTAGCTCGCGGTTGGTCAATCACTTTGAGCATTGAGTCCAAGATCGATAATCTTCCTTGCTTGGCTTGATCTAGGGCTTTACCTAGGATCTCAAGAGTTAGACCCTTGACCTTAATATCCATTTGCAAGGCAGTAATACCCTTACTAGTCCCCGCTACCTTGAAATCCATATCACCAGCGAAATCTTCAGCATCTTGGATATCACTTAAGATCTGATAGTTGCCTGAATCATCCTTGTCTATGACTAGACCCATCGCGATACCAGAGACTGGCCGCCTCAAGGGGACGCCCGCATCCATCAATGAAAGGGTTGAGCCACAAACACTAGCCATTGAAGTCGACCCACTACTAGAAGTGATGTCTGATACTACTCGAATAGTATATGGGAACTGAGTCTTATCTGGTATCATCGGTACAATCGCTCTTTCTGCCAATGCCCCATGCCCAATTTCTCGCCGACCAGCAGACCGCATTGGTCTCGCATCCCCGACTGAGAAAGGTGGGAAATTGTAATGATGCATATAGCGCTTATCTGTATCTTCCTCCATTGTATCTACTAGCTGAGCAGAGCCGGCCGATCCAAGCGTGGCTACTGAGATAGTTTGAGTAGCTCCTCTAGTAAAGATTGCCGAACCATGAGTCCGTGGTAAGAACCCAACTTCCATTGATAAGGTTCTGATATCAGTTGATTTACGACCATCTGGTCTTTCCAGGTCTACTAAAATACCTTGACGAACTTGCTTATGCACTAGACTTTCAAAAGCTTCCAATACCTCACCCTTTGGATATCTACCAGCAATATCATCACTGGATATCTCACGGGCTAGCTCTGGGGTATATTCACTGACTGCCAAAGCCTCGATCACCTGATCCCTGAGGCTACTAATGACTTCCTTGCGATTATTGTTTGAGTTTAGCTTAAGCTTGTCACTCCAATCATCACCAAGAAATTCAATGATCTTATCTTCAATCTCTTGGCCAGGTTTAAATAGTTGGTAAGGTGTAGTCTCTATCCCAAGCTCACTAACGATCTGTTTCTGCAACTCTATTACAGGTTGCCAAGCTTCAATCGCTTGCTCAAAAGCTTTGAGAATTGTTTCCTCCTGGACTTCACTTGCACCAGCCTCAACCATCATAATTGAGTCTTGCTTACCAGCCACTACTAGCTCCAGTCTACTATCCTGATCCTCGTCCATGCCGGGGTTTAGTTTTAGTTTGCGATCAATAATACCGAATTTAGCAGCGGCAATTGGCCCATCGAAGGGGACCCCAGCCAAAACTGTCGAGATTGATGCCGCAATAATCCCAAGCACTTCAGTTGGGATCGAGGAGTCAACACTAAGAGCAGTGATCACAATCTGGACTGAATTTCTATATCCTTTAGGGAACAATGGCCTAATTGGGCGGTCAATCAAGCGTGAGATTAGGACAGCCCGATCACTTGGTCTACCCTCTCTCTTTACAAACCTAGAGCCAGCAATTTTACCGCTAGCATACCATCTCTCCTGATACTCTACCATCAGCGGGAAAAACCCAGCTGCTTCATTGGGCTGCTCAGAAACCGTGGTGGTAGCTAGAAGCACCGTATCACCATAGCGCACTAGAGCTGACCCTGTGGCCTGAAAAGCTACTTTGTTAACTTCTACTATTAGTTTTTTGTCGGCAAAAGTCGTCTCATATTTGTGATATTTTTTGCCAAAAGGATGAACTATATTATTCATCTTCCTCCTTAAAATGTTATTAGTACTCTTATGAGCCTAAGCCTCCTGAACTTATCCAAGTAAACTATATCACTAATTAGCTTAGATAAATCCAGATTGGGCTGACTAGGCTCAGTCCGATCTTGATCTTTAGATTAAAACCAGACTGAAACTACTTGCGTAAACTGAGCTCTTTGATTAGTTTTGTGTATTTATCGGGGGCTGTCCTTTGTAAATAATTTAGTAATTTTCTTCTCTTGCTAACCATTGCTAGTAGCCCTCTACGAGAGTGATTGTCTTTTTTATGAAGCTTGAGGTGCTCGGTCATTTCGACGATTCTCTCAGTCAAAATAGCGATCTGTACTTCAGCAGAGCCTGTATCTTGCTCAGTCTTGGCATGTTTTTTAATAATATCTTGCTTGGTTGTAGCCTTCATAATACTAAGTATAGCATTTTTTTACTGGTTAGACAACCTTAGGCTTCCTATGGCCAATCTTCTTAGTGATTTGAGGTAGGCTCCAGTGCCTAAAATTGTTCCTAGATCGTTAGCAATTGAGCGGATATAGGTACCACTACTTACCTCTATTTTAAACCTGACAAAAGGATATTGATAGTCGAGATTGTCAATTGAGATTACCTTGACCGATCGGAGCTTCATCTCTGGTTGCTTACCCTCTCTAGCAAGCTGGTAGGCTCGCTTGCCCTGAAGCTTGATTGCGCTATAGATTGGTGGCACCTGCAAATAGTCACCTGATAATATTGCTAGGGCTTGCTTGATTTGAGCCAAACTAGGCTTACTGAGACTAATCTGACTAATCTCACCTTCTGGGTCAAAGCTTGTACTATTCTCTCCTAGGCTGACTTCGGCAAAATAAGTCTTATCATGTCCAAGGTAATGGTCTGACAATTTAGTATACTGCTTACCAACCATAATAATCAGTAACCCAGTAGCAAATGGGTCTAGAGTCCCAGCATGACCGACCTTTTTTACCCCTGATAATCTACGCACTCTAGCTACGACATCAAAAGAGCTCCAGCCAGTCGGCTTATCCACTAGATAGATTCCCTCTGGGATAATCTGATTCTGCTCGTCAATCTTAAGCTCCCTAAAATCAGGGTTTAGCCCTGGTTGAGCTGTCATCTAGGCTTTGAGCTTTTTTTCTTGTCCTGAAACAATGCCTTTACGACTGCTTGCTGATCGGCACCCGCAGCTAACATCTGAGCGGCTACGGTCATACTCTTGGCGGTAGTTTGAACATTGCAAAAACGATTGGTATTGCTCATAATACCCGCAAATAGGCTGGTCGCAATCTCTGGATCTAGTAAGTTTTGACCCATTGACTCAAATAGAGCGACCAATATCTCTGATATACTGCTAGCCTTAGAGTCTACAAAATTGATGCTACCGTAATTGGTATTATTCCTATGATAGTCAACATTGATCAAGTGATAGCCATCAAAAATAGTTGGATACTTCTCCTGCAGTCTATCTATTCTAGAAAAGTCACTGACCCCCAATGCCACTACCAAGTCAAAGTTGAAGGTTCCATAGTGATACTCAATTGATTTTGGATCAATCTGACCCTTATCTGGCATTACGCTTATTAGAAGCCGGCCATCATCTAGCTTGTAATGCAACCTCTGCAAGTTTTTGTCTCCCAGCTCAAGACTGATCACCAGTTCCCTTGAGCTCTCTGGTGAAGTAGCGATATTCTCAGTATTGATCACTTCAGCTATCTTTGGCAAGGGATCAGTTACTACTACTAAGCTGGTTTTACCCACCTTGCGCATTACACTTTCAAAAGCCGAAACCCCAGCTATCTGATCATTGTTGGGATTTTTGGCAGTAACGACTAAAATATTACTCGCTTCTGCCAAAAGTGTATTGATCTGTTGCTTGGGATTGATTGGCTTTACTCGATCTTGCTGTAGCTGTACCTGATTCATCTTCCCTACCATACCACATTAGCCCAACTTTTGCAAATATTAATACTCTTCCGGGGGTTTTCAGGGTGACACCTCACGGGGTTTTTTAATGCAAGAAGATACAATTTACCTAGATTATGCCATAAGTCAGTTGATTTGTACGGTGACACCTCAATATAAAAATCTTACTTAAGGGACAAGTCTAATAGGCACACATTATCCTATGAAAGCTTGACCAAATAAATAGCTAGACTTAAAATAACACTAACGATTATTAGTTTGTATTTATGCTAAGCGATATTATTACATGGCTATTCCCTGATAGTTGCTTATCCTGCAACTCTGAGGGTCAGTTGCTCTGCCTAGACTGCCGAGACAGGCTTAATCCTCATCCAGAGATCTGTTTTGGTTGCAAAAAAACCCAATCAACTTCTGGTTATTGCCAAAACTGCCAGACAAATTCGGGGCTATTCTCGCTCAAAGCTTGTTACCAATTTGATAACCTTGCAAAACAACTAGTCTACGAAGCTAAATACCAGCTCAACCCCAACGCTCCAAAACTGATCAGTCAATTGATACTTGAATCACTGGGGTCAACTTTTTGGCAAGACTTTGACTTGATTAGTTTTATCCCGAGTAGTAGGCAAAAGCTTAGGCTCAGGGGTAGCAATATAGTCAAAACTGTTGCTAGGAATTTATCGATTGGCTCGGGTTTACCAATAATCGCCTTACTAAATCGGACAAATAACCATGAACTTGTCGGTCTCAGTAGAGCTGACCGAGTAAAGACTATTATAGGAAGCTTTGAATTAAATACTAAGGCCAAGTCTTTAGATTTGGCTGAAGTTAGACTGCTACTAATCGATGATGTCTTGACTTCTGGAGCCACCCTGCAAGAAGCCGCTAAGACACTATCTGGGTATGACTTGCAGGTATCGGGGCTAGTCTTTGCTCATAAGCTTGAGCCAGGGACTGAAAGCCTTATCGCAGGAACAAATCTAATACTGAATCTCCCATAATTTCCTAAAGGAAATTTGGAAGATGACTCAACTCCTGTCATCCTCCGAAACCCGGAGGGTTTACGGGGGAACCAGTATTTTGCACTTCCATGGGTCTAACTCAAATACTGGATCTCCGGTATTTCTCCCTTGGAGAAATCCGAAGATGACACAAAGAGGGCATTGTCATCCTCCGAAACCTGTCCCTGTCTTGTCATCCTACAAATCTTCATAGAGGATTACCGGAGATCCAGAGCATTAGTCATCCTCCGAAACCCGCCCCTGTCTTGTCATCCTCCGAAGTTCGGAGAACTTACGGGGGAACCAGTATTTCTGCATTTGATAGTTTTGGAACTCTGGGGGTCATTGGATTTTGTTTTTAACATGCTATAATAGGATTAATCTTTTAATTTAACTATATAATAATGAAAAAATCCCAACAAATAGTTGGCAGAAATGATTTACTGGAAATCTACACCGATGGGGCAAGTAGAGGCAATCCTGGCAAAGGGTCCGGTGGCTTTGTTTTTCTGGTCAGTGGCAATATTATCTATCGAGATGCTCAGTACTTCGGAGATATCACCAACAACCAAGCCGAATATCGGGCTCTACAATGCGCACTAGATGTAGCTTTGGAATATACTCGCTGGAAAATTAAAGTCTATTCAGATAGTCAGATTATGATCAACCAGCTCAATAAGCAATGGAGGATCAAGGATCAAGCCCTCAAATACCTTTATCGTCAGACAATGTTTGCAGCAATGGCTTTTGAGTCTGTTGAATACTTACATGTCTCTCGCAACAACTCCTATATATCTGAAGCTGATCGGCTCTGCAACAGTTGTCTTGATGAGAAGCTAGGTCTGCTCTAACCTACTAAGCCCAACTGAAGCTATAGTAACCAGGCAGGCAGCTAGCAGTGACTCGATCGGCATCGACAAAGGGAAGAAGATGCCAATCACACCGTAAATAACCCATTGAAAGAAATAAACCCTAGTCACTTTTGCACCCAAATCAGCAACCACGCTAGTAAATCTGATCGGTAACTTTTGGCTAAGCCATCTAATAAATACTACATAAACCAAAACAAAAGCTGATGCCAATAATAGCTCGATGAAATTCATATGAGCATAGACATAACTATGCTCTGTCGGAAATAAGTACCAAACCCCTATCCCAGATAAGATCAAAGTGATTATCCAGTCTAACTTATCAAGTAAATTGTAACTTCTGCTGATAATACCCAACAAAAAGAAACTAGCCCAAGGGATAATCCCAAAAGCCCCATAAGCGTCTGTGGCAACTAAGAAATTTGAAAGATAATCCAAAACTGAGTTTGAATTATCTACCTTCTTAAGAATACTGCCTGCCATAGCTATGGCCAAATATCCAACAATCAACAACCACCGAAATTTGCGCCCTTTTGCCCCCACTAAGTCAAGCCAACCTTTTGCAATCATTAGCCCTAGCAAACAAGCCCCGGCTAGCTGCAGGATTTCAACTCTTGCCAGAAGATTGATTATTGGTAAATCGGTACCAAAAAAGTAATTGCTAATCGAGGCTGGTAGTGCCAAACTAAATAAATTGATCAGGTATCCAAGCGCCAATAGCTTGAATATTCTCTGTATATAATACAGGTAGCTACGCTTCTTAAACCCTACACTATAACCAAAAGCCCAGAGAAAGACCGGTGCAGCTGGCAAGGTACCGACTATAAAAACTAGCTTGCCATATTGGGACTGAATCAAGCTAGAATCTCCAGCTATAATCACAGAATGCTGAAAGATCATTGCTAATACGGCTAGCCCTTTCAGAAAATCTAGCCAAAGTAATCTACTCTGAACTCTATTCATATTAAAAGCCCATAAAGAATAATCTAAAGCTTATTGGCGGAGAGACAGGGGTTCGAACCCTGGAAACGGTAGACCCGTTTACACGCTTTCCAAGCGTGCGCCTTCGACCACTCGGCCACCTCTCCACTACTCTATTATATAGCAAGGCTGTACTACCTATCTAACAAATCTGGATTTTCTTGTAATAATCGCAACAAATTACCCCTAACCCAATTTGCATCATCACCCCAAAAATCTTCCCTACCATCTACCCCAGCTCCAGGATTATTCTTAAGGTATTCATCCCTGACCTCCGCATGACCCTTTACAAGTTCTTCAATCCCACCCTCAATAGTAGGGGCATTTTCTAGCTTCTCAGCTAGTTCTGGCGTACTCTTTATCATATACAGTAACGAGTAGACTAGCTGTTCAAACTGCTCTTTTGTAATATCCTCATATTTTTCGGCTTCTACTTCAACCCCTATACTTACCTCACTGTATGGTGGATTATGTACGCCCCAAACATTAAAGGGTGCAAACTGGTAAGTACCTTCACTACCAACAAACATGTGAACCATTTTTCCCTTATCTGCCATTGAGTTAAATAATCTACCACCTTCACTAGCGGGAACACCCAGGTTATCTGCTTGTGCCTGCCTCAGTGGTTCTAGATTAGCCGCTGTAAAATGAAGTGTAATAAATTCTACAGGACCGGGGAACTCCCCTCGAATAAACCGTTCTCGTTGTCCCGATATTGAGATGATCGAGGTATCTAGGCTATTAATAAATTCTTGGTAGCCCTCACGACTAAGCTCAAGCGAAGGTCTACCCTCTTGATTATCGAGGTTAGCCGCAACTGGCCCAAGCTGTGGAATCTGTTCTGTTTTATCGGGCTGACTAATCTGTATAACCCCCATTGAGCCACCTGCCTGCAAAGCAACCCACACCTGACTCGCAAGCTTTACAAGCTTATCATAGTACTCAGGGTCTGTGGAATATCGAAGACCTTCGCTGTCAGTAATCGCTCCTATGAAAGACTCTGCACTTTGCTTATCGGACTCAGATAATCGATAGTTCTCTAGCCTATCACGAAATGCCCCAAAAGACTTTTCGGGGCTACTATACTTATGAAAAAGTGCATCAACCTCAACTTGATACTGATTACCTTCTTCCCCCACTACACGTACGGTCAAGTCAGTATTGTGCTTGAGGTTGAATTCCTCAAGTCTTCGTTGCTCTTGAATTAGTTGATCCTCAGTAAAATATTCGGCGGTCTTTTTAATATATACTTGATCTAGGCTGTTGATAGCACTATAATCTCTAACCTTTAAGCCAAAAAGGTTGTTTGCCTCCCTAGCAAGTTCTGAAGTACCTCCGTCCGATTCTAGGTAAGCCATAGCCAATACGGCATCCACTGGTAGTCCAGTTTGACGAGCTGCCTCTTGGTATTGATTGGTAAAAGTGCTCAGCTCATTGACTTCACCTTCTACTTGATCACTAGTTTCAGCTTTGCTAGACAAAGGTATTTTTATGACCTGACCTGGTTTTAGGTCAGTAGGTTCTATCCCGTTGGCAGTTATTAGATCCGCTACGCTAACCCCATACTTTTGGGCTATAGCATATAGAGTATCACCTTTTGAAACAATATAACTAGCTTGATTCAATTCAAATCGGGGACTTGGGGACACGACCAAGTATCCACCTTCAGGCAACTCAAACATTATCTGACCAAAGTCTCCCGTATTGTAACCAAAGCCATCAGCAGTACTCAGTGCTTCCTCCAAGCTATCACAAACAACTAAGCCTGGAATTAGATTAACATAAATATTACGATCGTCTTCCGCGATCAATGATTCAGCCCTTGGGTCACCTGGTGCTAAATTTGGATAGAAGTTAGCAATTATCTCCTGCTTGTATTTCGTAATATTATCAACTTTATCTTTTGGGTAGACTAGTGATAAGCTGGTTGGCTGTTTATATTTATCACTGCTCTCACCGTTTTCCATCGTATCGACTACTAGTCCAGAGTAGCCAGCTTTGGCCATTGGTACTTCAATCATTTCAGCTAAGGTATTGTCACAATAATTTGCTTCATTATCCGAACTAACCACCTTATGAGCAACAACCGACAAAACTGCCACTGCCAATAATCCTGCCAGCCATTTTCTTGTTCTTTCGTTAAATCCTGGACCAGATTCAGGATTGCCAAACTGTTCTGGATTGACTTCAATCGGGCCGGTATCTGCTCTATTATCATTCATAGGTTTATTTTTATTTTTTATTAACTCTACAGTTATAAATTATCATAGGTTACTTATAATAGTCAACCTAAGAGACCTTTACTTTAACCTCAGCTCGACATAACTAAACAGCTAAATAACCCCAACCAGTAATCTTTTTTCTCTTTGGTAAAGTTATACTATGGTTTGATTTCGGACCTCTGCCTGCTCTATTGCTGTGCGGCTGGGCAGTATTTGATTCAATTGACCTATATGCTTCATAACTTTATAGGCATACACAAAACTATATAAAGTTACAAGACATGCTCGATAGCTTTGGTCAGCTTTTTTACAGTAACTTTTTCTTAAACTTCTCGACTAGCTCAACCGCCACAGCATCGACATGGTTGAGTTCTGCCAGGTATGCACTCAGATAGTCTCCAGCTAGAATCGTCATAAAAAGTTGCTGAAGGTAAGTCTGACCTGGAGCCTTAAATGTATGATGGACAAAACCATACTCTTCTAGAAGCTTGGGCATCAAATGCATCCTCTTAAGGTTCCTGCCATTGTCTAGGCCAGATACCAGCTGAACAACTACTAAATTATCCTTGCTACTAGGTAAGATCCAGCCATTCATCTCATTGTGATTAAGCTCGGGATAATAATTATAGAAGGCTAGATTTTTGGCATTCTCATTGATATCAATCTTCCACTTATACCCTGCACTTTGCAGATTACTACTAGTATAGACCATCGGAATTTTACCAGACAATTTACTTGCCAGATCTTTGATCTGATTATCCCCAGTATTATCCAGACTGAACTGCGCTTTATAAACATCTAGCCAGTTGGCTAAATCCATCAGTTCTCGATCGATATCGGAAAACTCGAGCAGATTGTAATAATCCAAAATCTCCACTAAGGCTTTGAGATTGGCAAATACTGCCAATCTGGGCTGAACATTTGGTGCCAGTCTAGCGATATCAAACCCCCTCTGGTCTGCCTCTTCGAGCAACTTACCACCGCTAGTAATCACTGCAATCTGGGTATTGAGTCTAATCGCTTGTTCTAGGCAAACCAGTGTCTCTTCGGTATTGCCCGAATAGCTACTGGCAATAAATAGCGTGTGTTCATCTAGCATTTCTGAGACACTGTACCCCCTCGATATTTCTAGGGGCACTCGCAAGGTATCCCTGAAGGCTTCTTTGACTATTTCCGCACCCAGAGCGGAACCTCCCATACCTGCGACCACCACCCTAGTAATGCCTTCGGCTTTATCTGATGATTTTGCCCTAAAATAGTCTTGTCTCAGCTGGGCTGGCTGAGAATCAATCATAGTAAATATATCCATATTTAGAGTATATAGCATACTCAAAACAAAACCAGCCCTTTAACCCACTACTAAAGTACAAAAATCTAGTTTTTCTATTCGCCTTATCATAAGTAAGGTTCACAAAAAAGAACTAACTTTCTAGCTCTTTATTAGTAGTCCCAAATTGTTTGGTTTTATTTTGGATATGCTATAGCACCCGCAAGCAACCTACGATTTACTAACCCCGTTGCCTCGATAGCGAGCCCAAATACTGGATCTCCGGTATTACCCCAAGGGGTAATCCGAAGATGACAGGAAAGGGTGGATCTCCGGTATTACCCTCCGGGTAATCCGAAGATGACACGGGAAGGGCATTGTCATCCTCCGAAGTTCAGAGAACTTACGGGGGATCCAGAGCATTAGTCATCCTCCGAAACCCAGAGGGTTTACGGGGGATCCAGTATTTTTTGTACTCGCGTTGATTATACTCAATCTCAAACACGCAGGATAACTCTACTTGCAAGAACGATTCTGGAGAAAAGATTTATGGAGTAACGTAGCCCCTACATCATCGGCATGCCACCTGGCATACCACCACCCGGCATTGCTTCTTCCTTCTCAGGTAAATCTACCACAGCTGCTTCAGTAGTCAGAAGCATTGATGCTGCACTGCTCGCATTGATTAGAGCACTCTTGGTCACCTTGACCGGATCAATAATCCCAACCTTGAGCATATCGGCCTTTTGATTTTTAGCAAAATCCCAGCCTGTATTGCCGTCCTTGGATCCAACAATTGCATCTAAGATCAGAGCAATATCAGTAATCCCAGCATTGTGAGCAATCTGTCTGACAGGTGCTTCAAGTGCCTTCTTGACAATCATTGCTCCGACAGCTTCCTCATCATCATAATCCTCGGGATTAATAGTAGTGGCTACTTTGATCAAGGTAGCACCACCACCAGGAACAATCCCTTCAGCCACGGCTGCCTTGGTCGAAGCCACAGCATCTTCAATCCGATGTTTCTTCTCCTTGAGCTCTACCTCAGTCGCTGCGCCAACCTTGATCACGGCTACTCCGCTCTCAAGCTTTGCCAATCGTTCTTCAAGCTTTTCACGTTCATAATCACTAGTAGTATTTGGAATCTGAGCTTTGATCTGATCTACTCTTTGCTTGATTTGACCAGGGTCACCCTTGCCATCGACAATAGTAGCATTGTCCTTGGTAGCCACTACTTTACGAGCCTCACCCAACATCTCTACTTCGGTGTTTTCGAGCGAAAGACCCAAATCATCAGTGATGACTTGACCACCAGTCAAAGCGGCAATATCAGCTAGAATCTCTTTTCTTCTATCACCGAAGGCTGGGGCTTTGATACCTAACACACTAAATGTTCCTCTTAGTTTATTGAGGACAAAAGTAGTCAAAGCTTCTCCATCAATATCCTCGGCAATAATCACTAGCTCTTTTTTGCCTGACTGAGCAAGTTTTTCGAGCAAAGGTAAGACATCATTGATTGAGGAGACTTTCTTGTCAGTAATTAAAATCAGAGGATTATCATAAACAGCTTCCATCCTAGCAGTATCTGTCACCATATATGGGCTGACAAAACCTTTATCAAACTGCATCCCCTCGACAATCTCACTTTCTAGACCCAAAGTCTGAGATTCTTCGACCGTGATTACTCCTCCTGCACCAATCTTTTCAATCACTTCAGCAATCAAATTCCCTACTTCTTCACTACCCGCAGAGATACTTGCTACATTGGCGACACCACTACCTTTGACCGGGCTAGCTAGCTTATCTAGTTCGATCACCAAGCCCTTGGTTGCCTTCTCTATCCCTCGACGAATTGCTACAGGGTTAGCTCCTGCCGCTACATTCTTGAGCCCCTCATCAATCAAAGCTTGGGCTAATACTGTTGCTGTGGTAGTACCGTCACCTGCTATATCGTTGGTCTTGGAAGCAACCTCCTTGACTATTTGAGCACCCATATCTTCATATGGATCCTCGAGCTCAATCTCCTTGGCAATTGTCACTCCATCATTGGTAATCACAGGACCGCCATACTTTTTGCCCAAAACTACATTGCGCCCTTTGGGACCCAAAGTAACCTTGACAGTATCTGCTAGCTTATCTACGCCGGCTTTTAATTTTCTTCTAGCATCTTCACTAATTGTAATATCTTTTGCCATCTATTCTCTCCTTTATTCTACTACTGCTAAAACATCTTCTTCTTTTAATAGAAGAATTTCTTGACCTTCTATCTTATAATTGGTTGGACCATATTGGCTATACAAGACAACCTGTCCGACCTTTAATTCCTTGACATCCACACCGATTGCTAACACTTTGCCTTGTTCGGTTTTCTCCTGAGCGTTTTCTGGCAAGATAATTCCCGCTGGTGACTTAACTGTCACCTCAATCTTTTCAAGTACTACTCTATCCGCCAAAGGTTTTAATGATACTTTACCCATTGATTCTGTTCTCCTTATCTCTAATAAATAATTTGGCTCTTAGCACTCTTGGTCTTTGAGTGCTAACTTAAGTTTATTATTCCCTTTCTATTTTGTCAAGAACAGCCGAAACAGCATGGAGACTAAGCAGATCTCTCTCGACCACCGTAAATGACTTGATGGTGATATTTCTAGCCTGGGCGAAAGTCTTATATTTGTGTAAGCTAAATACAAACTGATCAATCCAGCCCAAAACCTTACTCCCAGTATTAGACCAAAACCAGCTACTATTATTATCACTGATCACCCCCCCTTGATCGACCCCAATAGCCTGCTGACTGAACAATGGCTCAAGCCCGAGCGTTTGATACCACTTCTCTTCCCCGTACACTGGAATCATCACATTGATGTTCTCGCTAGTATAATCAAGTAGGGGACTAAGCTTGATCTGCCAAGCACTAAACTTTGTCGATATTACTGTCCCTAGACTAAACTTACCAGATTTTGAGACTGAGTTCTCCTTGATATTAAGCAAACTAAATACGAACAGATACCAAGCTTTGGTCAAATAAATCCGATTGGGCCTAACTAAGGCAACCAAATCAATATCACTAGCTGAAGTTGCTTGCCCTTTGGCTACACTCCCGGTGACCAAAATTGCCTCTACCCAGGGTAGACAAGATAGTAAGGCCTGGTATCTCTTTGCTTTATCCACTAATTGCTGACTATTGAAGCTCAATACTATTGACCTTCAATAAAATTGACCAGTTCGGTTAATGCTTGGCTAGTTAGCTCTTGGCTCTTTGACTCGAGGTTGATTCTCAGATACGGCTCGGTATTGGATGCACGAATATTTGCCCACCAATCTCCACTATCTATACTAACCCCGTCCAAAAAGTTCAATTTCTTATCCGAGTATTTACCAGCCAAAGCTTCCAAAACCTGATCTTTGGCTTCTACTTCCAGGTTGATCTCCCCAGACGAATCGTAGCTAACAAATCGTCTCCTAATCTCTGCCAGAGTCAACTTCTTATCCTCTAGATATTTAATTACCTTGAGAGTAGTCAATAATCCGCTATCTATCATATAATTGTCGGCAAAATAGTAATGTCCTGAGGATTCTACCCCTAAGTCTGCCTGATGGCTAATCATTGCCTCCCGGATCGAAAGATATCCAGCCTTACTAATGATGGTTTCAATCCCCAGGCGCTTAGCTAGATCTAAGACATTGCGAGATATTCTGATTCCATGCACCAATTTAAGCTTCTTATCTGGATACTGATCCCTAAGGGCCAATACTAAGACAATCGCAGTCAGATTCCCGTCAATAAAATCTCCATAATTGTCGACAAAAAATGCCCTGTCGCCATCACCATCAAAACCAACCCCCAAGTCAAGCTTTTTATCTTGCACCAACATAGCAAGATCCCTCATGTTTTGAGGCAACATCGGGTAGGCTGGGTGATTGGGGAAGCTTCCATCTAGCTCCTGATAAATAGCATCTAGCTCTAGCTTAGTTTTTTGCTTAAGCTGGTCTACAAATATCCCAGCCATTCCATTGCCCGAATCATATCCTAGCTTGATTTTTGATAGATTGCCGACCACGCCCAGGCAGTGGTCAATCCAGATATCTAAGACCTCCTTGTTTTCAACTTTGCCTGACTGATCAGAGGTAGGGTTAAACTCTTGATTTATTATCTTATCTCTTAATACTTCTAGCCCGGTACCCAAACCAAGTGAAGTAATACAGCCATTTCTTAACCCCCCAGATACTTTTATCCCAGAATATACTCCAGGATTATGGCTAGCTGTCACCATAAATCCTCCTGAGTAACCGAACTTGGCAATTGAAAAATTCAACATATCCGTAGTAACCAAACCCAGATCTACTACTTGGCGTCCTTGGACTACCAACCCTTCAATGATTGAGCTGGCTAATTCTTGAGATTCGGGTCTCATATCTCGACCGACTACAATTATCCCGGCAGAGAAGTAATCTGCCCCAGCTTTACCCAATAAAAAAGCTAGTCTCGGACTAACATCCTCGACTAGCCCACGAATATCATAACTTTTGAACACATCAAAATTAAGTTTCACGTGAAACCTCCCAATAGAAAATCCACCGTGTGTCACACCACACGTTCAAAAAGCAACACACTATACCGTCATTTCCCCTTTGATTACCTCTGTAGACAACCACCAGAGAAACCCATTTTTGTTTTACCTACCTATTGTATCACGGTTAAGTTAAATGTAAAGGGGGCCCTAGGTTCATAAAAAACTAGATTTTTAGACTTTAGTAGTGGGTCAAAAGTCTGGTTTTGTTTTTAACTTGCATATCTAAGGATAAGCCTCTCTTTAGAAAGAGAACTATTAACCCTGTTGCCATATAAACTTGCGAGGTCAAAGCTGATGATTTTTATTCCAGACTACCAAAACACGACAAAGCATAACAGGAGTTACGCTGCGAAGTGTTTTGCTAGTCTGGGGCAAAAATGGCAGTTTTGAAGCCGTGAGGTTATATGGCAACAGGGTTATTACATAGCCCATACTCAAGAATTTATTGCGGCAAGACATAGTGTTAGGTCTATATTCAGGAAATTGGGGAATTGGATTTTGTTTTGAGCTTGCTATAATATTCTCTATGTCCAAAATCAAATCTACTACAAGAAACTTTAAGCTAATCGACAACCAACAAGAATGGGATAGCTTGATTCAAGAGTCCATAGACAATCACCCTCTTCAACTCTGGGGCTGGGGGGAACAAAAAATAAACTTTGGCTGGCAAGCTTACAGGATATACTCTGCACCAACAAACATGGCTATGCAGGTTTTACTAAAACCAATACCAGGAACTCGTTATTTGTTTGGACATATTCCTAGAGGACCAGTCCGCATACATGCCCAAGCAACCCAGGCGCAATCTTCTAAAGTTAAGCTTCAGGATATACTTAAATTCTTTAAAATGAACCATGTAACATCCTTGAGGTTTGAACCTAGTACTCTTGATTCCGAGGTCAACCCCTTTATAATACTAAACCCAAGCAAAACCTACTCAAGTCATATTCTAACAAACCATACTTTGGTCATAGACTTAACCCAAGGCATTGATGAAATCAGATCAGGTATGTCTACTAGTTGCCGTTATAGTGTCAACAAATCAGCCAAACAAACCTCGATAGTTAGCCTACTTGATCACCCGGAATATTATCCAGATGTCTACAAGATATACCAAGAGACAGCCAATAAGGCAGGTTTTGGACTTTATAGTTTCGACTACTACAAAGCACAGTTGACTAATATGCTTGGTAGCCTGGATGTTTTAATTAGCCTAGATAATCAAACAGGCAAGCCTATTGCTTTCCTCTGGAACGCATATAGTAGAGATATTGCCTTTGAACTTTATGCCGGAGTCAGTCATCAGGGTCGCAAATTACGTGCCAACTATAACCTTAAATACCAAGCAATCTTAAATGCAAAAAAGAGGGGTCAAAAGGTTTATGATTTCAACGGTAGGCTTAATGATCGGGTAGACTCCTTTAAACAATCTTTCGGACCTACTATAATAGACAGGGTACCTACCAAAAAAATAGCCTTGAGTCATCTTGATAAGCCGATGGAAAGTTTGGAATATATCTATAGGCAGTATAAAAGGTACCGAATATGATCAAATCCTTACAATTTAAAAACTATAATTCTAAACTCAAATCCCAACACTTCCAACAGCTATATACCTGGGCCCAATTCAAACAATCTACTGGTTGGAATCCTTTTTATCTAGAATTTGATGATTTACCAATCTTGGTGCTTAGTAAAGACCTACCTTTGATCGGAACCGTATTTCAAATACCAAAGGGTCCAGTACTTAGCATTGATGATTATGAAAAGTTTAGCCAATCAGTGCAAGATTATATCCGAACAAACTACAAACATCCAGCTATTTTGAGAGTTGACCCTCATATCCTAGAATCTCAATTTAAAGCTCCTGGTAATTGGCAAAAAGAAAATACTAGTATGCAGTTTTCCTCTACAGTTCTTTTGGACATTAGCGACCCGCTGGATCCTGTCCTAGCAAGCTTTAAGCAAAAAACTCGCTATAATATTCGCCTAGCTAATAAAAAAGGGGTGGAGATAATCAATAGTCAGAAATCTCAAATCAGTATCGAAAACTCGGTCGATACTCTGTATAAATTAATGGCAATCACCCAATCTAGGGCAGGTTATTTCTTGAGACCAAAAACATATTTTGCAAACTACTGGAATAGGTATCATCAGGCCGATCATGGAACATTTATCTTTGCCAAGTATCAAGATCAAATTATTGCTGGGGGGTTCTTTATATACCATGACCAGCTTGGCTACTACAAAGATGGTGGTTCCAATGGTCAACATCGTTCGAGCATGGCTCCTTATTTATTGCAGTGGGAGGCAATGTCCTACCTCAAATCTCAAGGGGTAGAGCAGTATGACTTTGTCGGAGCACCTCATTCTACCCAGCTTGATAACAACCATCCTTTTGAGTCGATCTATAAGTTTAAGTCGATGTTTAACCCTGAGATTACTGACTATGCTGGTATTTACAATGTTCCCCTTGATCCAGATCGATATAAACGCTACCAGAAGTATTTTAGATACTATAATTCAATTTATATTAGAACAAAGAAAGATATTTTCTACTAGAGATTTGCTCCCTATACTCGACCTAAATCTCTTCAAGACTTGAATCAATCTCAAGCTTGACAGGAATCTTATGCTTAATCATCTGATAAGCAAGAGCACCGATCATTGCGGCATTGTCTGTACATAGGCTTCTATCTGGCAAAAAGACCTTTGCGTGATCAGAAAACCGTTTTACAAGCTGTTCTCTTAGTCTAGTATTCGCCATCACCCCACCCCCTAAGATAATCGAAGCAGGATCAGTTCGCTCGTAAGCTAGCTCAAACTTATCGACTATTGTATCTACAACATTCTTTTCGAAACTAGCAGCCAAATCTTTTCTGGTCTGATCATTCCATTGACCAGAATCCTTCAGCTCAGTGACCAGCCTCAATACAGCCGTTTTAAGCCCCGAAAAACTAAACTCTAAACTATCTCTGCCCAAACGAGCTTTTGGTAACTGATAGACCTGACTATCGCCCTCTACAGCAATCCTTGAAAGCTTAGCACCCCCGGGATAACCAAACCCAATCAATCTTGCTACTTTGTCAAAAGCTTCACCGGCTGCATCATCCCGGGTTGCCCCCATCAGTTCGTGCTTGAGATTTTGATCGATAAACTGAATATCAGTATGAGCTCCCGATACTACCAAGCTCAGAGTAGGGAAGTCTGGCCAGGCTTCGGGGCCAGTTGGGTTGATAAAATTGACAAAACTATGAGCCAAGACATGATTGACCCCAATCAAAGGTATTGTATATAGCTCCGATAAGGTTCTGGCAAACATATTGCCAATGATTAACGCCCCCATTAGACCAGGTCCGCGAGTGACAGCAATATAATCAATCTGATCGATATCGATTCCGGTTTGCTTCAATAGTTCTTCTAGTAAGGGCAAAATAGTAGAGAAGTGCTGCCTAGAGGCTACCTCTGGAACTACTCCTCCATACTGATTATGAATCTCGACTTGACTAGCCACCAGGTGTCCAAGTAGCTTGTAGCCATCCTCTAAGATTGCCAGAGAGGTTTCATCGCAAGAGCTTTCTACTGATAATATTTTCATAATTTCACTTCAATGGTGTACCTGGAGGGAGTCGAACCCCCGACCTTTGGAACCGCAATCCAACGCTCTATCCAACTGAGCTACAGGTACAATAATACTGGTAGTTCTCCAAAGAACAAGTCTATTATATAATCAAACTATGAAAATAGAAAAGCTTAGCTGGGAAGCAACCCTAGATCATAGACTTAATAGAAATCAATTCCAGTCTTGGCTAGCCTTACTGGTTATCGGTCTGGTTTTGACAGTGTTTTTTCGGTCCTGGCTGGTTTCTCTGGTAATCTTTTTAATTATTATTCTAGTAATAGTTAACCAACAAAGACCTCCTCTGACACTTCAATACCAACTGACCCCCAAATCTATCATAATTAATGGCTCTGAATATCCATTTAAAGACTTTAGTAGTGTATCAATACCTAGAAATAATACCCTGGTTCTTAACTTTCAAAAACGATTCAAACAAGCTAAAGAGATTCATTTACCAAATACCCTTGAGAAGCAATATAAAATCACTGCAATCCTTAGCTCCGTACTCCCGATAGAATAACCCCGCTACTATAGCTTGAAACAAACGAGTTAGAGTAGCTATTTGTAGGCTCACCCTTCCGAAACCAGGCCTCTTGTCCTGTCACCCTCCGAACCCTCCGTCTCTCTCTTGTCATCCTCCGAAACTCCGTCTCCCCTGTCATCCTCCGAAACCCGGAGGGTTTACGGGGGATCCAGTATTTCACACCTTTACTCATCACACTATATGTCTATATATAAGTATCATCAAAAGGCCTTGGTGGACAAGCCAGCTACACTTAGTAGACTGGTTACAAATAAACTTAAAGAGCAATGCTACTATAGTAGCACAAGTACCACAGAGGCATGCTAAGGTTTACGAATGAGCCACACCAAAAGCCTACTACCTTTTATATACCTAATTTACAAAAATACCAAATCTAATCGAAATATATTATCTGGCGGGACAGTAGAAACGATGTTCGAAACCGCAACACAGCGTGAGTATACCTCATTGAGTGAGGTAATATATGGCTTGCGAGCCTTCAAGATACTGCTAGAGAACATTTTCAGCAGCACCGCAATAACTGGGGCACTATATAGGTATGAACTATAGCAACCGCACCGTGCTGACAGACAGCACTAATCAGGCAATCAAGGGGCTTGTAGGGCTGATTGACGCTATACAGGACGCACCACTTGGCGGTGACGGCAACTCTGGCACGTTTACACTCAGTGACGGCACGCAAGTTACACTCAACTACCAGATAAACAACAGCAAATCTACCACTACTATTACAGTAAGGAGAGGTACTTCGAAATACACTATAGTTGAGGAGAACGAAACGGAACAACTGGCACAGGAGTTTCGTAATGATAGACCTTCTCACCTCTAATGAGATAGTGAGATATAGGGCACTGGGGCTGAGCCTTGATAACATCGCCAAAATCACAGACGTAAGCAAGCCAACGGCAGCCACCGTCTGCAAGCAAAGAGCAGATGACATTACACAGGCAAAGCTCACAGCCTCACAGGTTGCTGCTACTGATACGGCCGAAGCCATCACAAGGCGTAAGGTTGTTTATGGGCTGCTACTTGATAAGGCGTACAGCAGCCTGCTAACAAAAGACTTCGATACTATGAAGCCAAAGGAACTCGCAGGTATGATTCACAGCATTGAACGTAGCTTGTACCTGTTGAACGAGCCCAGTAATATAAAATCCGCGAGCGAGTATAGCAACATTAGTGATGACACGCTAAGGGCTATGCTTCAATCCGTTGCTAACTAAAAGTTTACCGTTTCTTTACTAGTAAACGGTGTTCGCTTTCGTCCTTTTGGACTCATCAGCACAAATACACATTTGTGGAGCGAATATGACAAGCAGACATAGGGTTATAGAAAAACATCACGGAGGCCGTGAACCTAAGGTATGAACCCATATCCACTTGCCATACTCGCTCTGGAGCTTGTTACTAGACGGTGAAGCCTGCCATGGCCTTCTCCGCCTCACTGCGACTCGTATGGAAGCCCATGATGACCAGCGGGCCGGTGAGCTCCCACTCGGGGATGTGCTTGGTGCCGGGGTGGCGCGCCGTGCCGATGAAGAACTGCGCGACGGCTCCGCCGAGGTCACCCTCGTCGTAGCGCTTGAGCGACTCGTCGACGACCTTCTGCAGCCAGGCACGAGCCTCGCAGTCGGGCACGGTGCTGACCTCGCCGGTCTGACGAAGCTGGTCGACGACCTTCTGCGCCGAACCGTCGCCGCCGTTGTCGCGGTCGAAGCCCCGCGGGTCGAACGTGTTGTCGTCCGTGAGGTCGAGCTTGAGACAGCGGCCGTACAGGTAGTCGAAGTAGAGCTCGGGTAGGCCGGGCAGGTTGATGTCACCGTAGTCGGGCGTGACCGTGTTGCCGAGTTCGGTCAGCTCCGCCGCCCACTCCTTGGTCATGACGTACGGGCCGTTCTGGAACTGCAGGGCACCCATGCGACGTGGAGCCTCGGCGGCGTTGAATAGTGCGGCGAGAACGTCGGCCTTGGACAGGTCGGCGATGTTGACGGTGGGTCGGTCGGACATGATGTCTATTCCTTCCTTCATCTCTGGCGGAGGTGCCTCTCACATAGCGAGCGTGTGTTTTTCCTATACACACAAGATGAGGTGCAAAAGCGGCTATTGCCGCACTTGCACCTCATCTTGTGGTTGTCTGCTTGTCAAAGTACCTCGGAGTAACTCTTTACTCAACGAGTACATAGATATTAGCATACTTTAGTTATTTTGTCAATACTCAGCTCTGTATACAACCTAGAAAACATCCAATTTACTGCGTATGCTGGTAATTCGAAGCATAATCAGACCGACAAACATGTAGTAAAATAGTGCACAGAATATATAATCCTTCGAAAAAACGTAATGGAACAGTACCAATCAACCCTAGACTACGAAGAACGGAGCAAGATTTACCGCTACAAGATATATGCTCGTAAATCTTCGGAGGAAAAAGGTCGTCAGGTTCGCTCCATTGACGATCAGATAAAGGACTATCTGGCACTGGCTCACAAGCAAGGCTTGCAAGTCATAGGTGAGCCAATCAAAGAGGAGAAATCAGCGAAAGTTGCTCTGGCAGACGACCGCTGTTCAAGGCTCTACTGAAAGAGGTGAAGGACGGCAAAATAGACGGCATCATAGCATGGCACCCCGACAGGCTTGCTCGCAATATGGTAGAGGCTGGCAAGATTATAGATATGCTCGATAAGGAGTTGCTGCGTGACCTGAAGTTTCACTCTCACGCTTTTGACAACAGCTCGAACGGCAAGATGATGCTCAGTATGCTGTTTGTGTTCGCAAAACACTACTCTGACGACCTGTCGGATAAGGTGAAGCGAGGGGTTAGGAATAGGGCTGGCGAAGGTAAATCTGGTGGCACACCGAAACATGGCTACAAACAGGTACAGGGTATCTACTCTGTCGATACCCACAATAACAACCACGAGCTGATAAAAACAGCATGGCACATGAGGGCTGAAGGCACAGCTCTGCCAGAAATAGCGAAGTACCTGAACGACAACCAATACTCGAAGTACTACACCACAGATGATGATTACCGAATAATGAAGGTAAGCCCAGCAGCCTCAGTAAAATGTTCAACGACCCCTTCTATTTTGGATGGCTAATACAAGATAAAGGCAAAGCATTTTTACCTGATATGGGCGTAGGGTTCGTGCCGATGATAACCGAGGAGCTATTCACCACAATACAGCTACTCACACACTCCACGCGCAAGGGCAAGACAAAAGCCAATCAAGAGAGGCTACCCCTGCGAGATGTTATTTATTGCAATATTTTCCACGGTAAAAATGCGATGATACCTAACGTGCCGAGCAGATACAAACCGAACCCCTACCTATACTTGAGCTGTAAAAATAAGGGGTGTAGCAGAAGCAAGCCAACAAACGTACGCGCAAAAGTGATACTAGAGGCTATAGAGCCAGTGATTGCCGATGTCATTTCGAGGCTCACAGGGGACGCGTACAAGGCTTATTTACGTGAAGCAAAGGAACTCTCGTCTACACAGAAAAAAGCCCTCAGGAGCGAGATGGTGAGGCTACAAGCCACAGTAGAACGCATAAAGAGTGACAACAACGCCTTGTCACTCAGCCTAGCTAAAATGACAGACGAGAACGTAATCAGGGAAACAAACGGCAAGCTATCTGACGGACTGAGCGAAATCAACAAGCTGGAGGTCAGGATTGACGAGGCAGAGCGCAAGCTCAAGCGCCAGGAGAGCCAACACAAAGTACTCACACCACAGGAGTTCAGTGAAATAATCGAAAAAACAGCGTCAGTATATAAAAATGGCGATGTTTCTCGAAAAGAGCGAATAATACGTGAAATGTTTTCGAAATTATCTTATGGTAAAGAAAAAGTGGAGTCCTACACCTTACAGGAACCGTTCAGAACGCTTCTTGCGGTGTCAAATGACTCCACTGTTTCTCCTGGCGGAGAGGGAGGGATTCGAACCCTCGCACCAGCTTTCGCCGGTCTACCGGTTTAGCAAACCAGCCCCTTCAGCCACTTGGGTACCTCTCCGGGTAAACTTTTACTTTTGGATTGCAAAAGTCTTAGGAGATTATAGCAAAATTATTGCTAAATCGAAAGTCAAATTTGTTTTTGTCAAATTTGAATTATGAATGTCAGGGGAATGCTGAAATACTGGATCCCCCGTAAGTTCTCCGAACTTCGGAGGATGACAAGACAAGAGAGAGTGTCGGAGGATGACAATACCCTTTTTGTGTCATATTCCAAAATCCCAGAGGGATTTATGGGATATCCAGTATTTGAATTGAATCCCAGAAATACAAAATACTGGATCCCCCGTAAACCCTCTGGGTTTCGGAGGATGACAATGCACAATGCCAGAATGCTGGATCCCCCGTAAGTTCTCCGAACTTCGGAGGATGACACAAGACAGGGGGCAGGTTTTGGAGGATGACGGAAGAGTAGTAGGCTTCGGAGGATGACAATCCCCCTCCTGTCATCTTCGGATTACCCGGAGGGGAATACCGGAGATCCAGTATTTGAGCTCGCTATTGAGGCAACAGGTTTAGTAAATCGCAGGTTGCTTGCGGGTATACTACACTTAAGACCTGAGTGGCATTATTAGCTGTAGTTGGTCTGGATTTACTGGGGAGGAATTGATCACCACTGGGTCGTTTTGACTCACGACATTAACTAAGATATCTTCAGAGTCAATCGCCTTAATAGATGGCAATAGATAATTGGCGTTTAGGCTAATATTGAGATCTTCCTTGTCATAACTAATAGCAAGATCAGTACTGTTGTGACCAAACTGGGTGTCAGAACTCTTGACAGTCAGATTACCATTTCTAAATAGTAAAGTAATGATATGGGAGTTTTCCCGAGAGAATACATCTGCCATCCTGATAGCATCAATCAACTCCTGACGATTGAGACTAACTTGATTATTTAATTCAGTTGGTACGATCATTTGATAATCGGGGAAATTTCCCTCTATTAATCTAGTAATAAATCTAATCTCATCGATGATAAACAAGGCTTGTTTGTCATCTGATAGTACCTGTACCTCTTTAGCCTCAGATTGAGAGATTATCCTGATTAGTTCTGTCACACTCATTAGTGGCAATAATAACCCTGATTCAATCTGACCTTCAAATCCTATCTTGTATTCAGCCAGGCGATAGGAGTCAGTTGCTACCAATACCACCTGATCAGATTTTTTATATAAATAAACCGAGGATAGAGAAGGGTGATTTTGATCGACACTAGAGGCAAAAGAAGTTTTTTGTAGTCCTTCCAAAAGCTGTTCCGATTTTAGCTTTAAAGGCTTAATAGTATTATCAAAACTAATCGTTACGAAATCTTCTGGATTTGCGAGATTCAACCTAGAGTCAAACCCCTCACTTACCACTTCGAGCACCCCACCTTCAGCAACAAGTTGTAATTTATCGGCTTTAACATTACTCACGATATCAGTAATTAATTTAGCTGGTACCAGGATCTCTCCAGCCACTTCAGTCTTGCAGCCCAATTCATAGATCATTGAAGTTTCTAGGTTACTAGCCTCCAAGACTAGTCCTTGTTCGTTAGCTTTAAACAGAATATTACTCAATATAGGAAGAGTAGTTTTACCAACTGTAATTCTAGATATGCTGATTAGAGCCTTGGCTAATAGTTTTTGAGAGACTGATATTTTCATAGTATTTCCTTTCTAATTAATAATAAATAAAAATAGTAGTAATAGTAAGCTATGTGAATAAATAGGATAAGTAATTATCAAACCTAAACAAACCAAACAAAATACCAATGAATAAAGGTGTTTGTTGGTTGGGGTGATTTTGGGGAATAAGCCAAATCCAACTAATTGGCTGTTGATAAATAGTGAGTTATCCATAGGTTTATCCATTAGTTATTAATTAGCTCCTTTAGGGTATCGCGATCACTTTTGATTTCGGTTTGCTCTTGATCTAGTTGTTTTTTTATTTTTTTTACCCCATAAAGAATGGTGGTGTGATCACGATTTCCGATAATAGTAGCAATCTGGGGGTAGCTCATATTGAAGTCATAGTAAAATAGATACATTGCCATCTGTCTAGGGTAAGCAATCTCACGACTTCGTTTTTGTCCCAGGATATCAGCAACAGATACCTCAAAATATTCAGCAACCCTTTCTAGTACTTGACGGGGTTTGAGGCGTTTTTTGTTTTTGTTTACCCCAAGGATACC
The DNA here is from genome assembly GCA_020639315.1 of Candidatus Nomurabacteria bacterium. Lineage (GTDB taxonomy): Bacteria > Patescibacteriota > Saccharimonadia > JAGOAT01 > JAGOAT01 > JAGOAT01. Next base: position 196,358 of record JACKGM010000001.1, read on the forward strand.
CAATACTTCTTGACTAGTTAGAAGTTGGTTTCTAAGCTGTTGATGGGCACCGATCTTCTTGACCGCTCCTTCTAAGTCTCGGATGTTTGATTTGACATTTTCTGCTATTACAGATATTACCTCTTGACTCAGAGAAACTTCACTAGATTTTGCGGTATTACTGACGATTGCTTCACGGGTTTCGTAGTTTGGTAATTGAATATCGGCTACCATTCCTCCTTCAAATCTCGAACGAAGTCTTTCTTCTAGGGTTGGGATTTCTCCAGGGGGTCGATCTGAGGTCAGGACAATTTGCTTGTTGGCATGATAGAGTGCGTTGAAGGTGTGAAAGAATTCTTCTTGGGTAGCATCCTTACCAGCAATAAACTGCATATCGTCTACCAAGAGTAGATCAGCCTTACGGTATTTGTTGGTAAATTTTTGACCCTTTTTAATTGCTGAAATGAATTCGTTGGTAAAATCTTCAGAGGTAATATAGTGGCTAATAATATCTGGAAAAGCTTGCTTGAGACTGGATTTGATTGCCCAGAGTAAGTGGGTTTTACCAACTCCGGGTGGACCATAAATAAACAGTGGATTGTAGCGTTCTCCTGGATTTTGGGAGACATGCAAGGCTGCTGCATAGGCAAGGTTGTTGCTTGACCCAACCACAAAATTACTAAAGGTATATTTATCTAGTAGTCCATTTGTCTTGGTTTGGATTGGGTTTTGAGTCTGGGGCTGGTTGGGGGTTGGTTCGGATTTTGGTTTGTTGTTACTAGTCTGATAGCTGACTTTGATGCCGGTCTGAGCTAGTTTTTTTTCTAAAACCGCGATTATTTTATTGTTTAGTTTGTCTTTTGCAAATTTTTGAGCGAAGCTACTATTGAGTACTAATATGTAGCGACTAGGGTCTGATTGGTTCAGCTCAGAGTTTCTAAGCCAGATATATTGGCTACTACTAAGATCAGCCTGCAACTCACCTAGGCACAGACGCCAAATAGTAGAAAGATTGTGATTGTTTTGCCCCTCCATTTAGTAATCATTATAGGCTAGGTTATAGTTTTCCACAAGTAAAAATTGCAAGAAATAATAATATTTATCCACAGAAGCCAACTCTCCCTATATCTGTATTTAAGATAAAAAACATTTGTGTGGATAAAACTGTGGAGAAAATAAAGACTTGTATTTTTATGAGGTTTTAGCTATAATAACCAAGTTATGAGTTTAACCTACAGAGCCAAGAAACGTAAAAGACAGCGCAAGCACGGGTTTTTTAAGAGAATGTCAACCCGAGCAGGTAGAGCTGTATTGGCTAGAAGAAGAAACAAATTACGCAAAAGACTTACGGTCTAGATTTGGGTAGGTTGGCTGATGCTTGCTAGAAGCCAGAGATTGAGAGAGTCTGGGCTAATTCAGATGGTTTTAAGGAGAGGCAAGAGGGTTGATCTGGGTTGGGCGAAGCTATATCTGGGAAGGTTTGATAAAAAAAGATCATATAACCAGATCGGTCAGCTAAGAGCTGCAGTGATTGTCAGTAAAAAAGTTAGCAAGAAAGCAACAGTTCGCAACCAAATTAAAAGAAAAATCTATGAGCAATTAAGGCTACTGACTAGAGAACAAGCAGAAGTCTATGATATAGTAATAGTCGTGAGACAAGAAGTCTCCCAGCTTGATTCAAGTATGATTTATCAAAAGATATCAAGGGCAATGATAAGGGACAATAAAAATGGTTGCAAATAAACTAGCAATTAGACTAATAAAAGTCTATCAAGCAACTCTTTCACCCGATCATGGCCTGATGAAATTTCGTTATCCTTTTGGGTACTGTTCCAGTCCAGAGACATGTAGTGAGTATGGTCTTAGGCAGTATCAAGAACAGGGATTTTTGAGAGCAACAATTAATACTACTAAAAAAATCATAAGCTGTAACCCACTGGAGGGAAGAAAAAATAATGGATAAGTTATTTAGCTTTTTGATTACACCAATGCTTAATCTACTAATGCTAATATATGCATTGCTGCCCGGTAACGATTTTGGGATTGCAGTAATCATAGTGACAATTATTATTAGGTTAATACTATGGCCTCTCAATAGCAAGCAACTTCATTCTCAGAAAAAGCTTCGGACACTACAGCCTAAGATCCAAAAGATCAAGAAGCAGGCCAAAGGCGATCGCCAGAAAGAGCAGGCCTTGCTCGCCCAGCTCTATAAGGATGAAGAAGTTAATCCGGCCGGTTCGTGCTTGATGGCAATAGTCCAGCTTCCTTTTATGACCTCACTGTATTTTGTTTTTCAGAAGAGCTCGAAGGATTTTGGAGATGTCTTCAATAGTCTTTATGGGTTTTTGCAAAACAACCAATTCATCCTAGATCTTAAGAACAACCCCAGCTTGTACGATCCAAGTTTGCTTGGATTTATTCACCTCACAAAGCCCAGTATAGTTTTGGCAGTTTTGGCGGGTCTTGGCCAGTTTATCCAAACAAGGATGTTACAAGCCAATCAGTCTAAAGATAGGTCAAAGGATAAGAAAAGACAGCCCAACCCCCAAGAAGATATGATGAAGGGTATGACCTATGCTTTTCCCCTATTTACAATATTTATTGGTAGTAGATTGCCAGCGGCTCTTTCGCTTTATTGGCTAGTATCTACTATTGTAAGTATTATTCAACAACATCTAGTATTAAATAAGGAAGTAAAGAAGATGGAAGGGGGTGACAATGAATAACCAAGAGATACTAGATTGGCTAGGGCGAGTAATAGGACTATTTGATCAGGATGCCAAGCTTGAATACGGTGATTTGGACAAACCAGAGTTTAGGGTAGTGTCAGAAGACAGCTTAGTAATAAAAAACCGAGCAGAGATTATCAAAGCATTAGAATACCTAATCAGTCAAATTGCTCCATACCAGGAAGGAATTAGGCCAAGCCTAGATATCAACGGTTACAAAAAAGAACGCCAAGAAAAGTTAATGATGATGGCAGAAAACACTGCAGATCAAGTCGTTGGTACTGGTAGAGACAAGGTTTTGCCAGAAATGAACAGTTTTGAAAGAAGGATTATCCATATAGTACTTGCTGATCGGGATGATGTCGTTACCGAAAGTGTTGGTGAAGGTAGGCTAAAAAGGGTTAAGATTTTGCCCAAACAATGAAGCTAATAGCTGAACCCCTAAAAGGGGTAAAGGTTATCGAAGGGGAGAGGTATAAAGACCTCAGGGGTCATTTCAATCAAGTTAGTCAGCAAGACCAGCTACGAGAGGTAGGAGTCGATCAGAGATTTGTTCAGACTAACCACGCCTTTTCGTATCAAAATGTTATTAGGGGTCTGCATTACCAGACTAACCAAGCAAAACTGATTTACTTGGTCAGTGGTAAGGTCTTAGATGTGTTTGTGGATGTTAGGCATGACTCATCAGATTTTGGCAAATGGGGAAGTGTTTGGCTGGAACAATCAGATACCAAGCTAGTCTATATACCAGTTGGTGTTTTACACGGTTTTGTAACTGTATCCAAAAAGAGTAACCTTATCTATCAGATGACTGCCAATTGGGATCCAGCTAAAGAAGGAGGGATTAATCCTTTAGACCCTAGATTGGATATAAATTGGCCATTAGTAGGAAGTGCAATATTATCTGACAAGGATAAAAGCTCCCAGGCTTTTGGTCAAATTGATTGGGAGTTAATACAGTGGCAGATGTAATCATACTTGGATCTAGAGGTCAACTAGGAGTAGAGTTAAGCTTGCGGATTGATGGAGCTAGGCAATACTCACACCAAGACATAGATATCACTGATTTAAAACAGTTAAGGTTAGTCAGGATAGATCAAGACAGTTTAGTAATCAACGCTGCCGCTTATACCAATGTAAATTTAGCTGAGATAGAGCAAGAAGCTGCCTGGAAGGTTAATGCCAATGCTTCAGCAAATCTAGCGATCTGGACTCAAGAGGCAGGTGCTAGATTAATTAATATCTCTACAGATTATGTGTTTAATAAAGATTATCGAGATTCCGGTAAGTATGGTGGTATATTGAGCTCCGAGACGCCTAACCCAATTTCGACATATGGCATTAGTAAAGCTGCAGGGGAGTTGGCTACTACTCTTAATCCGAGAAGCTACAACATTAGGACCACTTGTGTCTATGGGTCAGGTAACAATTTTGTCCGGACAGTCTTGAGGTTGGCTAAAGAGGCTGGGACACTGAAAATGATCAATGACCAGCTAACTAGACCGACTTGGGCGGGTGACTTGGCTGAGTTTATTATAGCTCTGACTACTAGAGGCGATCACCAATTTGGGACTTATCATTATACCAATTCCGGGGAAGTGGTAAGCTGGTTTGAGCTTGCTAACTATATTGTTATGCAGGCAAAAGTCGAAGCGAAAGTCTTACCGATTGGTACCAAGCAGTATATAGAGATGCAAGCAGATCAGGTAATTGCACCGAGACCAAAATATGCGATTCTAGATATTAACAAGGAATCAAAGATATATGATGCCGATTGGAAAGATAGTCTTAGAGCTTATTTAAAAGCAGAGCTTAAGAAGTGAAGATCCTAATTACCGGTGGAGCAGGGTTTATTGGTAGTAATTTTGTCAGATATATGGCTACTAGTTACCCAGATTATCAGTACTTGGTACTAGATAAGCTGACCTATGCCGGGAATTACTCCAATATAGAAGAACTGGTTGAGCAAGGAAAGGTAAGATTTATCAAAGCAGATATTGGCAATCCTGCAGAACTCGAACAGTTGTCTAGCGAGGGGATCAATCAAATAGTGAATTTTGCAGCCGAAACCCATGTCGATAGGTCTATCACTGATCCAGGATTGTTTATTAGGACCAATATTCTAGGGGTTAATAACCTACTAGACTTGGCAAGGAGGTTAGAGATCAGATTTCATCAAGTATCAACCGATGAGGTATTTGGTAGTCTCTCACTAGTGAATCTTGATGCTAAGTTCTTAGAGACAACTCCATATGACCCCAGGTCACCCTACTCAGCTTCAAAAGCTGGGGCAGATCATCTCGTCAATGCCTATCATCACACCTATGGTCTATGGACTACAATCAGTAATTGTTCCAATAATTATGGACCGTATTGTTACCCGGAGAAGTTAATACCGTATTTTGTTATCAGTATGACCAAAGGTCTCAATGTGCCAGTCTATGGTAATGGTAAGAATATCCGAGATTGGCTATATGTGGAGGATCATTGCCGGGCAATTGATCAGATTATTCATCATGGGAGAGCTGGGGAAAGTTATTGTGTTGGTGGGGGAGAGGAAAAGTCTACGATCGAGATTGCTGATATTATAGCTGATCAGCTTGGATTGGATTATGAACCAAAAGTTTTTACTAAGGATCGGCCTGGGCATGATCAAAGGTATGCGATAGATCATACTAAAATATCAACCGAGCTGGGGTACAAACCTCAGTACAGCTTTGAAAGTGGGATTAGACAGACTATTGACTGGTATCTAACCAATCCAGGTTGGTGGGAGCCGTTACTGAGTGGGCTTAAGAAACAGGACTTTATAGACAGTGGGAAATTTTTGTCAAGCTTGTAGGTATACAAAATGCCTTTAATCGACTTACGCAAAACCTCGGGCTCTCCAGGATCATTTTCCAGTGATTCAGAAGTTATTTTATCTGATGGAAGCGATACCTTAGTATCGGCGACAGCAGAAAAAGGAGTTCTGGACACTGGAGGTGAGTCTGGGAGCTCAGGGATTTTGCGTAAGTCAAGTTTAAGAGAGCTAAGTTTAAACAATTTTAGAAATTACCATAGCCTAGATTTTGAGTTTAGTGCACCGATTACGGTAATAATAGGACAAAACGGCAGAGGTAAGACAAATCTAATCGAAGCGATTTATCTGACTAGCCTCAGTAAATCGTGGAGAACAAAGGATCAGAATCTAATCGGGGAGGGAGGTCAGGGTTACAAGGTTCAGGCTGATTGGGTCGAGCACAAGATTTCAGTCGAGTATCATCCAGATACCAGGAAGGTGATTAAGCGATCTGGTATAGAGATCAAGCCTGGGCAGCTAGTGGGGCTTAGTCCATTAGTATTGTTTGAGCCCAGTAGTCTAAACTTATTTATTATGGGACCCAGTTATCGCAGGGGCTACTTAGACCAGACGCTTTGCCAGATAAGTAGCCATTATTTAGTCAAGCTCAATAAATATAATAAGGTAATGAGGCAGCGTAATCAGGCGCTCAAGCAACAATTGAGTCAGGATTTGATATTTGCCTACAATTTACAGCTGGTTGAGTATGGGTGGTTTATTTATGAGCAGAGGACAAGGCTTATAGACTACTACAATCAGAATCTCAGCCATTGGTACCAGGAGATCAGTGGTCAGAAAGAAGATATAGCAATAGATTATCTAAGCAACCTGGGCTCTGATCCAGACCAATATCTGCTAAATCTAGAGAAAAGTTTTAGTAAAGATATAGTCAGGCAATCTACCTCAATCGGTATTCATCATGATGATATCTTAGTAAAAATTGACGATCAAGAAGTGAGGGACTATGCTAGTCGGGGTGAAAGTCGGACCGTGGTACTGGCAATGAAGCAAGTAGAGCTAATCTATATTGAAGAGGTTCTAGGGAAAAATGCGATTTTACTGCTCGATGATGTGGTGAGTGAGCTTGACTATTTAAGGCGCAAACAGCTTGTGGCAATGCTCGGCAAGCAGCAGTCGATTATTACAACTACAGAAGCAATTTCAGATCTACCTGATAGCTCTACGGTTTTCAGCCTTTAGAACTTGTTATAACAAGCCTTCCAATCGTCAAATCAATACCGAATGCTGGATCCCCCGTAAGTTCTCCGAACTTCGGAGGATGACAATGCCCTCTGTGTGTCATCTTCGGATTACCCGGAGGGTAATACCGGAGATCCAGTATTTGAATTGAATTCCAGAAATGCAAAATACTGGATCCCCCGTAAGTTCTCCGAACTTCGGAGGATGACAATCCTCTCCCTGTCATATTCCAAAATCCTGTAAGGATTTATGGGATATCCAGTATTTGAATTGAACCCCAGAAATGCAAAATACTGGATCCCCCGTAAACCCTCTGGGTTTCGGAGGATGACTAATGCTCTGGATCCCCCGTGAGTTCTCCGAACTTCGGAGGATGACAATCCTCTCCCTGTCATATTCCAAAATCCCAGAGGGATTTATGGGATATCCAGTATTTGAATTGAACCCCAGAAATGCAAAATACTGGATCCCCCGTAAGTTCTTTGAACTTCGGAGGATGACAATGCACAATGCCAGAATACTGGATCCCCCGTAAGTTCTCCGAACTTCGGAGGATGACAATGCCCTTCCGTGTCATCTTCGGATTTCTCTAAAAGAGAAATACCGGAGATCCAGTATTTGAATTGAATTCCAGAAATGCAAAATACTGGATCCCCCGTAAGTTCTTTGAACTTCGGAGGATGACAATGCACAATGCCAAAATACTGGATCCCCCGTAAGTTCTCCGAACTTCGGAGGATGACAAGAGAAAGGTGGGGTTTCGGAGGGATGACAAGAGGGAGACGGAGTTTCGGAGGATGACAGGACAGGAACGAGTTTCGGAAGAGGATAGAAGATGACTCGGAGGGTACTAATTTGGGCAGATCTATTGTAGGATAAATATAGCCACCGCAAGACAAAACCTGTCTATTTTGAGCGATGGATTGTGAGCCGAGAATATTAATAATAGCTTTGTTGGTTGTTAGTTTTACCTTGGGAATCGCTTGCACCTACTATTGTCTTTAGAATAATGCACTCAGCTATTAACCCTGTTGCCATATAAACTTGCGAGGTCAAAGCTGATGATTTTTATTCCAGAATAGCAAAACACGACAAAGCATAACAGGAGTCACGCTGCGAAGTGTTTTGCTAGTCTGGGGCAAAAATGGCAGTTTCGAAGCCGTGAGGTTATATGGCAACAGGGTTATTATTGTAATATTATTGTTCAGGATATTAAAAAAGGAGATAAAATGGTGAAAAAGTTTCTTAAAAAAATTGTTCCCCAGTCAGTTTTTAACTTGTATCACTTGGGGTGGTCGGTTGGCTCAAATCTGTATTACCGATTTCCGAGCAAGAAGCTAACGGTAATCGCAATCAATGGGTCAAAAGGTAAGACTACTACAGCCAATATGGTTAGGCAGATTCTGGAGGCCAATGGAGATAAGGTCGGGATGATTAGTACAGCCAATATTGTGATCGGCAAGACCGAAAAGCTCAACCCCTATCATATGACCATGCCAGGCAGGACTAAATTACAGAAATTGATTAGATCAATGGTTGATCAGGGGTGTAAATACCTAATCCTAGAAGTTACTTCTGAAGGGCAGGTACAGTATAGGCACTGGGGGCTAAATATAAACTACTTGGTTTATCTCAACCTTACTGATGAAAGGCAAGAGGCTCATGGATTTAGCTATCAGAGGATGAAGCAGGATAATGCGAAAATGTTTAGGACGATGGCAAGGCAAAATAATCTAGATCGAGGTCAGGGTCAAGTAAAAAGGCTTTTAATAATCAATAGAGATGATAATGAGGCAGAGTTTTATATTGGGCAGTATGGATACGCAACCAAAAGTTTTGGCAAGAAGCAAGAATACGACTATCATCTAGGAGAGATTACAGAGGACAAGTCCGGGGTTAGTTTCAGGGTAAATAACAGTAAGTACCATATTCCGATTGGTGGTAGCTTCAATGGGGATAATGCTTTGGCAGCGATTGCTGTCACTAGTGAGATTGGGGTTAGTCAAGAGATTATTACTAAGACCCTTAATAATCTTGAGCAAATACCAGGGCGATTTGAGAGAATTAGTCAGGGACAAGATTTTGAAGTGATTGTGGATTATGCCTACGAACAAGCAGGTATCAAGGGTCTTTTGGAATCGGTCAATAAAATAAAAGGTCCTGAATCAAAAGTCTGGGTTCTGATCGGTGGTCAAGGAGGGGGTCGCGATAAGAAGAAACGGCCAGAAATAGGTAAGATCGCGATGGAAAATGCTGATAAGGTAATAGTCACAGATGATGATCCATATGAAGAAGACCCAATCAGTATCATCAAAGACATTGAAAAGGGTATCAGGGAGGTTTCGAAAGCTAAAGACCAAGATTACTTTTTGATTCAAGACAGAAGAGAGGCGATTGCTTTTGCCCTAAGATCTGCCCAGCCCCAAGACGTCGTGGTAATAGCTTGCAAAGGGGCAGACCAACTAATGATGCGCAAAGAGGGACCGATACCTTGGGATGATCGGGCAGTAGTGCGAGAAGAGCTTAAAGCACTGGTAGGGAGTAGATAAGTTCGCTATAATCTTGTTATATGATCAATATCGGACTTATGCCTTATAGCCTCGGAGGAGGAGTAGTCGAGACAGAAGCGGGTGCTCAGGCGATCTTTGAGCAATTAGCACCTCACCTCGAACAAAGAGGGCTAAGTTATGGCCTATTAGATGCAGTTGCACCTAGTGGGTTACCTCGAGTCAGTAACTCGAGGGTTAAGAATTATGCTGCTCTAATCGGCCTCAATCGGTCGCTAAAATCAAGTTTGATTTCTAGTATTAGTGAGCAAGAAGAGACACTTTTGACCATCGGGGGAGACCGGGGGTCAGTGCTTGGGTCTGCTTTTGCTACCAAGGAGCTTTATCCCCAAGCGGCTATTATCTATTTCTCAGGATTTGGGGATAGCTTTATGCCAGGTAATGGTTCAGGAGAGTGGCTCAATAATTCAATAGTCCCTAGCCTACTTGGTAGAGCAGCAGCAAAAGACTTACCGACCAAAGGTTATCGAGATTTTGAGATGATAATAGTAGGACCACAATACCTTGAGCGTTCAGAGCTAGAATATATCAAAGGACAAAATATCAAATATTTTGGGATCAATCAAATCCTAGTGGGAGGGTTCAAGCCTCTTATCCAAGCGATTCGTCAGACCCTTGGCCATAAACCAGTCCATATTTTCTTTTCTATGGATACTATGAATTTCCAAGATTTTCCAGGTATTAGCCAGCCCAATCAAGGAGGTCTTAGCTATCGCGAGATCAAGCTGGTGTTTTCTGAGCTTGCGAAAAAGCAGATCAGGGGGATAACTATTGCCGATCAAGCACCAGACTATGATCAAGATGAGAGGACCCTTACTCTTGCTACTGAGTTGATCCTAGATCTACTGAGTTGATTTGCCGAAATCGTCTCTAGGGGGTATAATTAGATATTGTTACAGTCATTGGTGTAAACAGACGCGGGGTGGAGCAGTCAGGTAGCTCGTCGGGCTCATAACCCGGAGGTCGTAGGTTCAAATCCTACCCCCGCAACCATTTATATAGAATTTATAGCAAGTCAAAAACAAAACCAGACTTTTGACCCAGCTCTAGAGTCTATAAAGCTAGTTTTCTATAGTACAGCTCAAATTGTCCGGTTTTGTTTTGAGTTTGCTATATACTGTGCCACTAATCAGTATTTTGGTTAGCCACTAGAAATGCAAAATACTGGATCCCCCGTAAACTCCTTCGAAGTTTCGGAGGATGACAATGCACAATGCCAGAATACTGGATCCCCCGTAAGTTCTCCGAACTTCGGAGGATGACAAGACCTCCTCAATCACCAGCCCAAATTTCCGTCCCCTTCCTCCGTCATCTTCGGATTACCCGAAGGGTAATACCGGAGATCCAGTATTTGCATTATTCCTAACCAAACAGAAACTCTAGCCAATGCAGATAATTGGCTTTTTTGGTCTGTGTCTCTTGATCAGTCAAAGTTTGGACAGGCTCTTCTCCGGGAATAATCACTACACTTTCATTCTCTTTTTTCAGACCAAGCCTAGCCCGAGCCTCTCTTTCCTGATAGGAGTCAGACTTATAATATTCCAGTTGGTAACGCAATTGGTTATTCTCTTCCTCTAGGGTGCTGATGTCGGTCTCAAGATTGGAAATTTTCGGATTAAAAAATCTAGTACTAGAACTAACACGGATTACGGCAAAGGTTAGATAGAGTACAAATAGAACCCCAATCAGGACAATAATCTTCTGAGTATTACGGTTGTTGAGATCTAGAAGCTCATTCATCTAGTTTAGTTTGTGGAGTTGGTGCTAGATTGATTACTGTTTGTGCTATTGTCTGTAGTGTCCGTATCAGACTGTTCATCATCGGCAGTATCTGTAGTCTCTACGGGTAGCTTCCACCTCCAAGATTTTATGATATCCGTATAGTTGAGCTGGGCAAATTCTTCACCAAAACTGCCGTCTAGGACAAATCCGCCATAGCTACTACCGTTGTATAGATAGAGGATTGGAGCCTTGACGATGATTGCACTACGATTTTGTGAGCTATCACTTCCTTCGTCATCAGATTTACTCGATGAACTCGAGCTGATAGTGCTACTAGCGGGCTTGTAAATAATAGATACCGCCTCAACACTGTCGATCAAAGTTTCTTGTTCTTTAACTATCTCGACACTACTACCTTGCTCTTGTTTCCACTCTGCTACGACTTTTTCTATGGTTTCATACTCCCCTTTGAGTGGTGAGACGACAAAATCATTGTCTTGTTTTTGACCATAGGTAGTATCTAGCTTGCAGTCTTTGCTGCTACTCAGTGAATTGTCCGATCTCATCACAAAGTTGAAGCAGTATCGGTCTACCTCAGATAGGCCACTAGCAATGGTAGTCCTTGAAATTTTCTCTAGACTATCAGCTTGGGCTTGTTCTAGCTCGGCTGGGGTTGGTTCGGGATCGGGTTCTGGCTCGGTGACAGTTACTGGGTCTGGAGTCGGGGTAGAGTTGCTTCCAGAGCCACTTAGTAGGCTAACTACTATTAAGATGATACCCAAAAAACCCAGTAATGCACCGCCGGCAATAATCCCAATCTTCTTGATATCAGGACGGTTGCTGATTGGTGGAGCAAATCCATCAAGGTCATCATCGAAGTCTAGGTCATCACCCGAACCCGAGCTAGATGCTGGAGTAGGTGCTGGAGCTTGACTAGGCATAGGGGTCGGGGTTTGAGTGGGTACAGGGTCAGAGCCAATCGAATCTAAGCTAACTGATGGTTGGTTTTGACTACTTAGGTCAAAGGCGTTTGGATCAAAGTTTCCCAAAGGATCACCAGAAGGAATAGGAGACGGTTCACTAGGCATTTGATGAAGGCTAGGATCGAAAGGTTCACTGGCAGGAGGGGTAGGTATTGGCTGAGGGGTTGAGGCTTGGGTAGATGGCTCAGCTGGTGAGCTGGCATGAAGTCCACTGAGACCAGGCTGGGGTTGATCTGATTGGGATCCGAGGCTTGACAGGGGTAGATTGTCTATATTGGTAGGGTCACTACTGGTGGTTGAAGGTTGAGCACTGGAAGCGATCGGGTTATTTTGTCCAGGTGAGCTAAACTCTGGGACCCCATTACTCTGGGGGCTGGGTTGGTAGGGCTGGCCAAAATCAGGAGAACCAGTGGTAGGTGGGGCTGTTTGGGGTTGGCTAAAGTCAGGTACTGGGTTGGCTGGGAGAGAATTCTGGGGATCGGGGACGGGGGTTGGATAGGGAGAACTATCAAGCGGAGGTAAGCTAGACCCTTGATCGTATTGACCTATCTGGGGTACGAGGGGTTGGCTTGGTATTTGATTATCAAATGAGGGGTTGGGTTGAGGTGTTGAAGGAGGAACCGATCCAGGGGTGGATCCTCCTGTCATCTGGACTAAGGGGTTATGTTGGGGTGATAAAGGCTGAGGATTTGTGCCTGGGGCAGGTGGAATAGGATTAAAGCTATTGTTATTTGGATCTGGCTGGATTGGTTGCATTTGTTTTTGTTTGCTCCTTAACGTACTGTTTTTAAGACCGTTTATGTTTATAGTACATAGTATTTGATAAAAATGCAAATTTAACTTATTAGATTTGTTCCTAATAATAAACCCGACCTATAGCAAGCCCAAACCAAAACCAGACTTTTGACCCAACTCTAGAATCTATAACCCTGTTGCCATATAAACTTGCGAGGTCAAAGCTGATGATTTTTATTCCAGACTAGCAAAACACGACAAAGCATAACAGGAGTTACGCTGCGAAGTGTTTTGCTAGTCTGGGGCAAAAATGGCAGTTTTGAAGCCGTGAGGTTATATGGCAACAGGGTTTATAAAGCTAGTTTTCTTACTCACCATATCTATGGATATGGCTCTTAAGAAGAACTAGCTTTCTAGTTCTCTATAGTACAGCTCAAATTGTCCGGTTTTGGTTTGGGCTTGCTATATCAAAACTATCTAGTGGTAGCAAGGCTTGTCATCCTCCGAAGTTCAGAGAACTTACAGGGGATCCAGGGCATTAGTCATCCTCCGAAACCCAGAGGGTTTACGGGGGATCCAGTATCTCTGCATTTACAGGTATTCAATTCAAATACTGGATCTCCGGTATTTCTCCCTTGGAGAAATCCGAAGATGACAGGAGAGGGTGGATCTCCGGTATTACCCTCCGGGTAATCCGAAGATGACGCGAAGTGGGCGGAAATTTGGAAGATGACACTAGAAAAGCATTGTCGTCTTTCATGATAAAAAAAAGTTTTTGTGTAATAGGTATAGGCTGGGTTAAAAGTGTTTCTGTAGGATGGGTAGATTGCTATAATGATTCAATGAGTAAGGTGACCAAACAGGTTGAAGCTGAATTGGCAAGACTTGGGGTAAGAAAGGATAGTAAGTTACTTTTGGCATTCTCGGGTGGGGTTGATTCAGCAGTGTTGCTAGATATCTTAGGTCAGATTGGGTATCCAAATATAGTTCTAGCCTACTATAACCATAGTCTCAGACGAGATAGCGACCGGGAGAATTTGCTAGTTCAAAATATTGCTAAAAAATATCAGCTCAAACTAATAGAGGCTCGTTATAGTCTGACAAGATCAGATGAAGCGAGCTTACGCAAGGCTCGCCATCATTTCTTAGATAGCAGTCTAGTAAAAAGTAAGGCAGATTACTTACTCTTGGCTCATCATCAAGACGATCTGATTGAAACAATCGTCGCCAATGACCTCAGGGGTGCTGGTCTCAAAGGATATGTGCCGTTTAAGGATAGTAAGACAGTTATTAGGCCAATGATCAATCTGACAAAAAACAGCCTTTATAAATATGCCCATCTAAGGGAGTTAGGGTTTATCGAGGACTATACCAACTATCAGCTTGATTATCAAAGAAATCTTTATCGCTGGCTTTTATTGCCAACTCTGAGTGCAAAGGATCGAGAAAAAATAATCAAGCAACATCAGGCTATTAAACGAAGAATCCAAGATATCAATCAGAACCTCAAGCACTGGACAAAGCTCAATCTTGCCTATCAAGATCCCATGTATAGGATAGACAAGAGTATTATTCAAGCTCTAGACCGGGATTTTATCATAGCTTGGCTGGATTGGTTGTTCAATCGAGGTAAGCTTGGCTTTTATTCTACCAGACGACTAGAGCTAATGGCAGATTGGCTGAAAAATACTACCAACAACAAAAGATTTCCTGTCGGTAACAATTGGCTAGTAATGCAAGATGGTTGGTTGATATTTGAAGGCCTGACTGATATGATTGAGAATAGAATTTCAGATTAAATCAATAAGCTAAGGAGCAAATTATCAATGAAAAAATCATTTAGGAACCTGTTAATAGTGTTGGGGGTGGCATTTTTTGCGACAATCTTTATATCTAGTCTGTTCATCAGTCCAGACCGAGGAGAAGAGGTAAGCACTAGTGAGCTGATTGACAAGATCAATCAAGATCAAGTCAAGGACTTAGAAGTAGAGGGTAGTCAAGTAGTAGCCACCCTCAAGGATGATACTAAGCTATCGACTACGATCAATCCAAATAGTAGCCTTGAAGAAAATGGAATAGATGTCTCAAAAATAGAGCAGTACAACTACCAACCTGCCAGTGAGGGTAGTGGTGAGAATGTCTGGATTAGTATTGCCTCCTTTGTAATACCGACTATCGTGATCATCGCTTTCTTTTATTTTGTAATGCGTCAGGCTCAGGGTAATAATAGCCAAGCAATGAGCTTCGGTAAAAGTAAAGCTAGGGTCTATGGCATGGAGAAAGGTAAGGTCAAGTTTGATGATGTGGCTGGTAATAAGGAAGCTAAAATTGAACTTGAGGAAGTAGTAGAGTTTCTCAAAGAGCCCAAGAAGTTTAGCGATCTTGGAGCAAAAATACCTAAGGGAGTATTGCTATTTGGCCGCCCAGGAACTGGTAAGACTCTGTTGGCTCGAGCGGTAGCGGGTGAGGCTGGCGTGCCTTTCTTCAATATCTCAGGATCAGAATTCGTCGAGATGTTTGTCGGGGTAGGGGCTTCTCGGGTCAGAGATCTTTTTGCTAGAGCTAAGAAAAATGCACCATGTATCATTTTTATCGATGAAATCGATGCAGTCGGACGCCAAAGGGGTACAGGTCTCGGTGGTGGTCATGATGAAAGAGAGCAGACCCTCAATCAAATCTTGGTCGAAATGGATGGTTTTGAGCAGGGTACCAATGTGATTGTGATTGCTGCTACCAATCGGCCGGATGTGCTTGATCCGGCCTTGCTTCGTCCAGGTAGATTTGATCGAAGAATTACCTTGGATAGTCCAGATCTCAATGCCAGAGAGCAGATTCTTGAAGTGCATACTAAGAATAAGCCGTTAGCAGCCGATGTCAACTTGCGAGAAATTGCTCGCAAGACCCCAGGCTTGTCGGGTGCAGAACTAGCCAATATTGCCAACGAAGCTGCCATCTTGGCCGCTAGAGCCAACCGTAAGAAGGTCACTCAGGCTGACTTTCATGAGGCAGTAGAAAAAATCTCATTGGGTCCTGAGCGCAAATCACATATCATGAATGATAAAGAAAAAGAGATTACAGCCTACCATGAAGCCGGACATGCAATAGTCGGGCATTTTATGAAGAACTGTCACCCTGTCCATAAGGTTTCGATTGTTTCTAGAGGTGGTGCTGGGGGTGTGACTTGGTCACTACCGATCGAGGATCAACATCTTCAGAGTGTAGCTGATTTTAAGGATCAAATGGCAATGTCATTGGGTGGAAGAATGGCCGAACAAGTAGTATTTGATGAAGTGACAACTGGTGCTGAAAATGATCTAAAAAAAGCCAATCAGATAGCTCATAATATGGTAACAGAGTATGGCATGGCAAAAGATCTTGAAAATATGGTATTTGCTGATAGTAATGATTCAGTCTTTTTGGGACGCAAGATGGCTGAGGGTAAGAGTTTTTCTGATAAGATTGCCTACCAGATCGACCAGGCAGTAGCAGGTCTGATTCACGAAGCAAGTAAACGAGCAGAAGAAACGATTAGAGAACGCAAAAAAGAGCTTGAAGCTGTCGCCAAGGCCTTATTAGACAAAGAAACTCTTGATGAACAAGAATTTCTAGAAACTATCGGGGCGACAGTTGTTGCGGCCTAGGACGGTTATTGGTTGAGCTAGCCAGATAACTATTTAGGCTCAAGACAAAATGAATATTTACTCAAAACTTAGATCGATTGATTGGAGTTCGCCAAGATTTGCTACTCTGATTATTGCTATTGCTTACTTGCTAAGTAGGGTGTTTGGTTTAGTTCGAGATCGGTTGCTAGCCAGCCATTTTGGGATAGGAATTCAGACTGATGCATACACGGCTGCTTTTAGAATACCTGAATTTATATTCAATCTGATTGCTGCTGGATCTTTGGCGGTAAGTTTCATCCCGGTATATCTGGCAATTCAGAAGCGTTCCAGTAAGGCGAAAGCAGAAGACCTCTATAATACCCTATGGAACTTTGTGATAATTGTTGCCTTGATCGGTTCGGCTATAGCTTTCGCTCTGACTCCTTGGCTAGTCAGGTACTTGATTGCTCCAGGTTTTGAGCCAGCCACTCAAGAACTCGTAAGCCATTTGAGCAGGATTATGTTGGCTACTCCAGTACTATTTGTCCTCTCTAGCCTGATTGGTGCTTACTTGCAGGCAAAGAGAAGATTTATCATAGATTCTCTTTCGGGTGTGTTTTATAACTTCGGCATAATAGTTGGGATTGTATTTTTTACCAAGTTGTTTGACAACCCAATTTATGGAGTTGCTTGGGGAGTAGTACTCGGCACATTTATTCAATTCGTGATACCGACTCTACTCACAGTATCGTTGGGTTGGAGGTATGATCCTGGGGCTTTAAAATTTTGGGATAAAGATGTTCTGAGGGTGGTCAAAATTACTGTACCAAGAATACTCGCTACTGCTACAGACCAGGTAATCTTGGTAGTCCAAAATGGATTGGGTTCATACTTGGCTACTGGTAGTATAGCTAGCTATTATTTTGCCAACAATCTTAAGAATGTCCCTTTGGGTATGGTTGGGGCTTCAATGTCGGTTGCAACCTTTCCAGGGCTGATACAGGCAGCCTTGAAGGGTCAGCGGGTGATGAAGCGAGTGTTTGAACGGAATTTTGAAATCGCTATAGTAATAGTCTCAGTAGTCTTATCATTGATGGCAGTGTCAGCTAATAGTTTGGTAATACTAATCTATGGTCTAGATACTAAAATCATTGCAAATCTATTCTTGCTCCTGATCCCGGGTGTGTTCGCTTATAGCCTACTCTTGTTGATAGCGCGGGCTTTTTACGCACTAGAGGACACAAAAACACCATTTTTTGTTGCATTCGGGGTAATGATTTTTAATATTATTGCTAGTGTAATTCTTTCAAGGACTTTTGATGTAGAGGGGCTTGCGATTGCCGTTAGCCTAAGTGGTGGATTGCAGTTTATCATTTTAGCTTTGTTGCTTGGTAGAAGGTTGAAGTTGGACCTAATCAGGCTGGGTAAGAGTATCCTGGTCAATGGATTTTTTATACTGATGATCTGGCTTATGATGTCTGAACAATTTGATTTTGGGGAAGGGTTTATCGCTACCACC
Organism: Candidatus Nomurabacteria bacterium; assembly: GCA_020639315.1. GTDB lineage: Bacteria > Patescibacteriota > Saccharimonadia > JAGOAT01 > JAGOAT01 > JAGOAT01. The sequence continues at coordinate 214,239 of JACKGM010000001.1, forward strand.
TTGGCAGTCGGTTTACGCTCATGTTTGGTACTTAGTATCTATTTGGGATATGCTAGGTTGATGAGGATTCGAATAGTGAATAACTGGGTAGATCGATGGTGGGCTAAGCTGGGGATTCGTCGTGAGACAAATTAGAAACTTTTGTATCATTGCTCATATTGACCATGGCAAAAGTACGCTGGCTGACCGGTTATTGGAAGTCACAGGTACAGTTAGTATTAGAGAGATGAAGGAGCAACTACTTGATGGAATGGATTTGGAGCGTGAAAAGGGGATTACAATCAAGCTTCAGCCTGTGCGAATGCAATGGAAGGGAGTCGAGCTAAACTTGATAGATACTCCGGGTCACGCTGATTTTGGCTATGAAGTTTCGAGGAGTCTTTATGCAGTGGAAGGGGCTTTGCTAGTGGTAGATGCTGCTCAGGGCATTCAAGCTCAAACCCTAGCCAATGTTTATATGGCGATTGAGGCTGATCTCGAAATCATACCAGTGATCAACAAGATTGATTTACCGGCTGCTGACGTCAATAAGGTCGAGGCTGAGATTATTGCGCTATTGGGATGCAGACCAGAAGATATATTGAAGATTTCTGCTAAGACTGGAATCGGGGTTGAAGATTTACTAGACAGTGTGATTGATAGAGTCCCACCACCAGTTAAATCTGACGATTCTCATTTGAAAGCTTTAATCTTTGATTCATTTTATGATGAGTATCGAGGGGTTATCCTCTATATTCGGGTATTTTCAGGGCAGATCAAAGCACAGGACAAACTGAGGTTGATTCAGAATCAAGCAGATTGCTTGGCTACCGAAGTCGGCCATTTTGCCCCTAAGTATCAGAAAGATCCTTTACTCGACTGGGGGCAGATTGGCTATGTCGTGACCAATCTTAAGGATCTTGAGAAAGCGAGGGTTGGAGATACGATTAGTTTGCAGGCTGATCCGGTCGAGCAACCCCTTCCGGGGTACAAGGAAGTCAGGCCATTTGTCTATGCTGGGATCTTCCCTAGCTCCAATCAAGATTATCCTCAGCTCAGAGACGCTTTGATCAAGCTTAGCCTCAATGACTCGGCACTAGTCTACCAAGCAGAGAGTGCAGAGGTCTTGGGTTTTGGCTTTAGGGTAGGATGTTTGGGCTTATTGCACCTGGAGATTGTCAAAGAGAGGTTGGCTAGAGAATACAATCTCGATATCATTATCACTAACCCTACCGTTGAGTACCAATATTTAGGTGTAGACGGTGAAGTCTATAGTCTGCATAGTGCAGGAGACTTGCCAGACCCTACTCGGATAGCCGAGATCCGTGAGCCTTGGGTATCAGGAGAGATAGTGATACCAAATAAGTATCTGGGAAGTATAATTGAACTAGTGCATGGTCTAAGAGGACGACAGAGGGAGCTAAGCTATCTTGATAAGGACATGGTGGTAATGGGGTTTGAGGCACCAATGGCCAATCTATTGACCGATTTCTATGATCGGATTAAGAGTCTGACGGCTGGGTATGGATCGTATAACTATCAGTTTGATAAGTTTGTAGCTGATGATTTGGTTAAACTTGATATTTTGGTCGCCGGGGACAAGGTAGACGCTTTATCAATGATAGTACACAGAAAGGAAGCCATATCGGTCGGGAGAGAAGTATTAGATAAGCTACTCAAGATACTACCGAGACAACAATTTCAAATTAGTTTGCAGGCGGCGATCGGAGGCAAAATTATTGCTAGAGAAAACATCCGCTCGATGGGTAAGAATGTCACTGCAAAATTGTACGGAGGAGATGTAACCAGGAAAAATAAGCTTCGAGACAAGCAGAAGGCTGGTAAGAAGAGGATGAAGCAACTGGGTAAGGTGGAGATCCCCCATGAGGCTTTTATGGTGCTGATGAAGAGAGATGATTGACGGAAAACAACTGCTATAATGGTGGATCCTGGGGGACTCGAACCTCCGGCCTTCTCAACGTCAATGAGATGCTCTAGCCAACTGAGCTAAGGATCCATGTACTAACATGGCAACTAATGCTATGATTAGAACAATTATATATTAACATTTTTTAAGACCAGAGACTATAGTAGTTGGTCAGGTCGGTCTGGTTTTAAATGCTGGATCCCCCGTAAGTTCTCCGAACTTCGGAGGATGACAATGCTCTGGATCCCCCGTAAACCCTTCGGGTTGCGGAGGATGACAATCCTCTCCCTGTCATATTCCAAAATCCTGTAAGGATTTATGGGATATCCAGTATTTGAATTGAACCCCAGAAATGCAAAATACTGGATCCCCCGTAAGTTCTCCGAGCTTCGGAGGATGACAATGCTCTGGATCCCCCGTAAGCTCTCCGAGCTTCGGAGGATGACAGAAGAGGGGTGGAACTTCGGAGGATGACAAGACAAGGGACGGGTTTCGGAGGATGACAAGACAAGGGACGGGTTTCGGAGGATGACAGAAAAGGGGCGGGTTTTGCAGGATGACAGAAGAGAGTTTCAAAGGACGATAATGTTAGTCAGAGGATTAAACCAATCATGCGACGAGAAAAGTTTTGGATATTTTTGAGTATTGGGTTGATGCTAGGAGTAGTCACACAGGCCAATTTTGGCTTTGGTTCTGTGGGTTGGGCTGGTCTGGCTATTGTAATTGTTTTGGCTTCAATCAATTGCTTGGGGTTGAGATTAGTCTGGCTACTTTTGGCAGGGTTTTTGCTGGGTGCATTGAGGCTAGAAATGACCAAAAGCCAGTCAACTAATCATTTCTGGGTTGATAGTGGTAGAGAAGTCGAGATACTCGCTAGAGTCAGTAGCCGAGTGGTGGAGAGTGATTATGGAGGATATCAGTTCGAGATTTTGACTAGTATGATTGAGGGCGAAAATATTGAGACTGGGATCAGGGTCTATACTTATCAGGGAGGTATTCGAGAGGGGGATCAGGTATCAGTCATTGGGCAGATAGAATCTGCCCAAAACAAGCTCGGACAAAAGATAATACCAGAGCAGATTGAGACGGTGACGAGAGGTCAAAGCTTACTCGGAGGGATCAAGCAAAGACTGATCAGGGGGATAGAGCTCACCACACCTGAGCCAATAGATAGTCTGCTGATTGGCCTATTGATAGGAGGCAGTGGTAACTTGCCTGTGTCAATCAAGCAGGATTTTTTGAAGCTAGGACTAACGCATGTGATAGCGGTATCTGGGGCAAATCTAACTATCTTGGTTTTGGTATTTAGAAGATTTATATTCCCTGGGTGGAGAAAAGCCCAGCTAGTAGGTAGCTTGGCTCTAGTCTGGGGATTCTCGACTCTGGTCAATTTTGAAGCTTCTATAGTCAGGGCGGCAGTTATGTTGAGTATTATATTTGGGTTAAAGTACTATGCTCGTAAGGTATCGATTTTGACCTGCTTGTTTTTGACAGCTTTAGTTTGTTGTCTCTACAATCCAGGGTATTTGGTAGAAGATTTGGGTTGGCAATTGTCATTTCTCTCCCTTTTAGGCATCATGACTCTGGAGTCAAAGCTCTATCGATTGCTATTCTTCTTACCAGTACCAAAGCTCCTAAGGCAGGGGTTTGCCGTCAGCCTTTCTGCCCAGCTAGCTACTTATCCAGTTACCCTTTATCATTTTGGTCAGCTAGCGCCTTTGTCTTTTATCGCCAATATCTTAATACTACCGATCGCGAGTATTGGCACGGGACTAGCAGCCATAGTAGCTGGCTTGGGGATTATTCTGGGGGATAAGATTCGTTGGCTTCTGATGCCAGCTTTTGAGTATATAGTCTGGACACTCAAGGTACTAAGAAAGCTGGCAGATCTGACAATCAGTAGCTGGACTCTTGAGTTGAACTTGAGCTCGGCAATGGTATTGGCTGGGTTGATTGCCTTGTTGGTGCTAGTCAGGGCGGGCAAGCTGGAGCTCGATCCGTCTGGGATAGTTAAGTATCTGCCGGCTGTATATATCGGGTTTTATCTGATTGGCTGCACGGTGATACTCTATCAATCAAGGTTCAATCAACCGATTACTAAGGTAGCTTTAGAAAAAAATAGAGGTCAGGCTCTCTTGGTCGGGTCCAACCAGCATTACCTACTAATAGATGGCAATAAGACCAAACAGCTTTGGGGAGAAATATATCTCAATATTCCACTTGGGAGTAAGATGGATTATATCTTATACACTCGAGATAAAGATGACTTTTATCAGGGTCAAGTGATTTGGGTTGGCAATCTAGCAGTACTAGCAGAAGAGTACCAAAGCCAGAGGTGGCAGCTGAAGATTTATGATCAGGATCAGTGCCTGAACTGGCCAAAACAAACCCCTTGCTAGTCTAGTAACCACATTCTACAAGGTGATTCTGCAAGGTGACACCTCGTAGGGTTTTTGGAGACTAAAACCTAACCTATACCTGTAATATGTAATAAATCACCTCATTTGTACGGTGACACCTTGCGATATTTTGGGGTTAGAGGGGTGTTAGAGGTGTGATATACTAAGGGGTATGAGTGGACATAGCAAGTGGCATTCGATCAAGCACCAGAAAGCAGCGGCCGACGCCAAGCGAGGTAAGGTCTTTACCAAGCATGCTGGAGAGATAGCTCTGGCAGCTAGAGATGGTGATGATCCAGATATGAATGCTAAGCTTAGGCTGGCAATAGTGAAAGCCAAACAAGCCAACATGCCCAATGCCAATATCGATCGTGCAATTGCTCGAGGTAGTGGCAAGCTAGGTACAGGCACACTAGAAGAATTGACATACGAAGGGTATGGGCCAGGGGCTACTGCAATACTGGTCAAGGTAGTGACTGACAATCGTAATCGTTCTGCATCTGATGTCCGTTCGACTTTCAGTAAATATGGAGGCAATCTAGGATCAACTGGATCTGTCGCCTATATGTTTGATCGCAAGGGTGTAATCGAGTTTGTGGGGGGTGACATCGATGAGCAAACTTTGATAGCAATTGATGCAGGTGTCGAAGATGTCATAGAGGGTAGCTCGCCTTTGATAGCTATTACCGACCCAGATAGCTTGGATCAGATCGTCGAAGTATTGGGCGATCAGGTAGAGTCAAGCGAAGTGAGGATGGTAGCAAATCAAACAGTTAGCTTAGCTGAAAAAGAAGACGCCAGTCTATCTAAGCTAGTAGATGCACTTGAAGAAGTCGGGGATGTGGTAGAAGTGATTACCAACCAAGACTAGGGATGATTGTCTTGGGTGTTGATCCGGGCACCGCTACGACCGGATTTGGCCTAGTGGATTTTAGCAATCGTAAACCAGTGGCGATTACTCATGGGGTGATTAGGACTAAGCCCGATCTGGATATGGCGAGCAGACTAATGGTAATCGCAAGTGATTTGAAGGAGCTAGTAGAGCAATATCGACCAGATGCGGTGGCAGTAGAGGAGCTATTTTTTGCCAATAATGCTAAGACGGCAATCGCTGTAGGCCAAGCAAGAGGAGTGATCCTTCTGACTCTAGCCCAGGCAAATTATCAGGTCTATGAATATACTCCCTTACAGATCAAGCTAGCAATCGCTGGGTATGGTAGGGCAAGCAAGAGGCAGATCCAAGAGATGGTCAAGAGACTACTTTGTCTAGTAGATTTGCCGAAGCCGGATGATGCGGCTGACGGGCTGGCGATCGCCTTGACGCATTATAATTTTGCTAAAAGACTCGATAGAGTATAGTTCTGTACTGACGATTTGTAATGCCCATGCTATAATTAGCTTAATGTCTTGTTGTGACCATCTGTATTATTTTGATTTATTATAATGACTAGTCCTGGGAATATATTGGCAAGAGTTATGTCGTTGAACAAAAAACATTTGATGCAAGCTGTTTTGTTCGCATCTTTTTTTGCGATAGCTGAATCAATAATTGCAGGTGATGGGGTGGGTGATTGGTTTGGGACAATTAGTCAGCCGGGGTATTCATTGCCAATTTGGGGGTGGGGTATTGTTGGTGGTCTTTATTATGTAGCAATGACTGTCATTTTATATCGGCTGTTCGATCAGAAAATTGGTACCAAAGATAATAAGGCAATTTGGCTTATTGCATTGCTTATGATATATAATGGGTTATGGAATTATTTACTATTTGGACTTGATAGCACTTTACTTGCTTTTGTTGGTCTAATTCCTTTCGTTATATATGTTTTTTTTGTAATGACTTATATTTATTATAAGGATAGGGTCTCAGGCTGGATCCTCTTGATTTATGTATTTTGGCTTCTCTATGATCTATATTGGACATATGGTTTATGGAGACTGAACTAGATTTTATACACCAGACTTGTCCTTTAAGTAAAGTTTCTAGTATCAAACCATCTATTTTTGGCTATAATATAGCTCTATGAATGATAGTCTAAGACCTTTTAGTTCGAATCCGGAGACAGTTGAGGCAAGGGTAAGGACTATTGATTTCGGTAATGATCTATCTGGGTCAACCAATTTGCCATCTGGTGTCAATATTTTGACAACTGTTGTCTTAAGAGAGGGTATGATTGAAGATCCATTTATGGATGAACAGGTAGGAACAGATACCTTTACCTCCGAACAACTCGACCATTTGGGGGAAGGTCTGTGGTGGGTAAAAGATGATCAAAATAATACTATCTATAAAGTTAGGATTAGAGTAGATAAGGAGAATAAGTTTTTTAGTTGTCCGAACTCAGTGGTTGTGCCATATTCGTTAGCTGACAGTAGGTTCTGCAATAGTATAGGATTTGGGGTAGATGGTAAAGAGGGGGTAGTTTGGGTGCCAACACCAAAGACGGTTTGTAATATGGTTTCTGAACAGTATGGTTTAGGGATTAGACTATTTGGGGCCAGTGATTACGATGACTGGTCTTTGGACCCTAGATCACCAAGCACTGCAAAAGATAGGGCATATCTTGAGGTATTAGCTGAGGGAGAGTATTTGGTGTCTGTGGGGGACTTGGACGCTTATCTTCATGATATTGGCGATTGCCACCTCAAAGTATTTGCCTTGTTACCGGAATTATTTGAAATTGTTCAAGAGACGTCTAAAGTTGCCTTGACCCAAGACAGAGAGAGGATTCATGATGTAGCTAGTGCTATAGAGGAATATACGGCTATATTGAGCTCGTTAAAGTTTATCGACCAGTTTCCATTAGCATTAATTGAGTTTGGAGTGACTTTAGGTTTATCTCCCGAACAAACACAGGACTATGCGGGACGGGTTATTGCATTTGATTCTTGATTAACTCGACTTACGCAAAATCCTTAAGCCCCCCAGGATAGCCTCCGAAGTTCATAACTACTTTTTATGCTGTCAACGATGCATCAGCATCGCTTCCATCAGATAAAAGAACTTCCAAGTCTTCGAAAGGCAAGCCTGGAGTACCCGAGGTGTTGCGTATAGCAAGCTCAAAACAAAACCAGCCCTTTGACCCACTACTAAAATACAGAAATCTAGTTTTTCTATTCACCTTACCATAAGTAAGGTTCATATAAAGAACTAACTTTCTAGCTCTTTACTAGTAGTCCGAAACTGTTCGGTTTTGTTTTGGGTATCTATACGCATTATGCCACCAATCAGCGTTTTAGTTAGACACCAGAAAAGCAAAATACTGGATCCCCCGTAAGTTCTCCGAACTTCGGAGGATGACAATGCCCTCCCAGCCATATTCCAAAGTCCTGCCTCCCTCACGTCATCTTCCAAATTTCCGTAGGAAATTATGGGAGATCTAGTATTTGGGTTAGGAGTCAGGACAATGCAATACTGGATCCCCCGTAAACTCCTTCGGAGTTTCGGAGGATGACAATGCCCTCTGTGTGTCATCTTCCAAAATCCTGTAAGGATTTATGGGATATCCAGTATTTGAATTGAATCCCAGTAATACAGAAATACTGGATCCCCCGTAAGCTCTCCGAGCTTCGGAGGATGACAGAAGAGGGGGTGGAACTTCGGAGGATGACAGGAGAGAGGCGGAGTTTCGGAGGATGACAAGACAAGGGACGGGTTTCGGAGGGTGACAGAAAAGGGGCGGGTTTTGCAGGATGATAGGACAGGGGCAGGTTTCGGGGGATGACAGAAGAGAGGGCGATCCTGGGGATTCAAGGATTTTGCGTAAATCGAGTAAACCTTAGCTCAGGCTCATTTTGTGTTGAAAGGAGTAAAAGTTGACTTGAACATATACTTCAAGGTATATTTTATTTATGTCAACGATTATAGGGATTCAAGAGCTAAGAAAAAATGCGACTCAGATTGCTAAGCGTGCCCAAAAAGGCGAGGTTTTCACCGTTGTCAAGAGAAGCAAACCAATATTAACTGTATCTGCAGCGCAAACTTCGGAAGAAAACCTTAAAGATTGGACGAAAGAAGCAATCAGACACTATCGTCCTGCACTTGTTGCCTTGTCGAAAAAATGAGATACCTATCAGTTGAGGAAATTGAGTTTATTCACGACCAGATTATTAGTGAGATTGGTGGCGCGAAGGGTATCAGGGAGCCTGGGATGCTGGTGTCTATTAGCCAGAAACCAAAAGTTGATTTTGGAGGCATTGAGCTTTATTCGGATGTTTTTACTAAGGCCGCAGCACTTTTTGAAGGGATATGCAACTACCATGTCTTTATAGATGGTAATAAACGTACCTCAGCTATCTGTATGTATCGCTTTCTTTGGATAAACGGCTATCAGCTTATTGCTACCAATAAGCAACTTGAAAGTTATACCATGCAGATTGCTATGAGAAATCCAGACCTGAATAAGGTTGCATCTTGGATCAAAAAACACTCAAGAGAGAGATAGAAATACCGAAATACTGGATCCCCCGTAAACTCCTTCGGAGTTTCGGAGGATGACAAGAGAGGGACGGGTTTCGGAGGATGACAAGAGTTGGGTCATCCTCGACTTTTCCGCCTTTCATTTGAAGGAAAAGTTGGGGATCCAGAACTCTAGATAATGTACTTAGATTAACTCAATTACTTTTGTTGTTTGTTGTTGTTTCTGGATACCCAGAGCAAGCTCTGAGTATGACGGATGCAAATGCGGGGATACTGGTTCCCCCGTAAGTTCTCCGAACTTCGGAGGATGACAATGCCTCCTCTCTTGTCATCTTCGGATTTCTCCAAGGGAGAAATACCGGAGATCCAGTATTTGAATTTAATACCGAGTAAATGTAGGAATATTGGATCCCCCGTAAACTCTTTCAGAGTTTCGGAGGATGACAGAAAAGGGGCGGAGTTTCGGAGGATGACAGGACAAGGGCGAGTTTCGGAGGACGACAATGCAAATGCAGGATGACAAGATCAAAGAAGGTAATCTTTCTATGCGAAGTATGACCTATAGCCCCCGAAAAACAAAACCTGTACTTTTGACTGTATCTTATAGTCTATAACTGCCACTATTGCTCCTCACCATATATACGGATATGATTTGTCACAATAGCGACAATTCTAGATCCATAATCTATCACCCAAAACAAACAGGTTTTGTTTTATGGGGGCTATAGCTGGTAGAATAGTAATATGTCACTTTCGATCGGGATAGTTGGATTGCCAAATGTAGGTAAATCAACTTTATTTAATGTTTTGACCAGGGCAGGAGTACTGGCTGCCAATTATCCTTTTGCAACTATTGAGCCAAATGTCGGGATTGTCGAGGTTCCAGATCAGAGGTTGGCTAGATTGGCAGATATTAGTAAATCCAAAAAAATTATTCCAGCTACTATCAAGTTTGTTGATATTGCAGGTTTGGTCTCTGGTGCAAGCAAGGGTGAGGGGCTAGGCAACAAGTTCCTTAGCCATATTCGTGAGGTAGATGCAATCGTTCAGGTGGTCAGAGATTTCGCTGATCCTGAAGTAATCCACCATGAAGGTTCTGCAGATCCAGCTAGAGATATCGAGATCATTCAGACCGAGCTAGCTTTGGCAGATCAGTCAGTGATTGCTACTAGACTCAGCTCGATTGCAAAAGAGATCAAAAAGGATAAGGATCTAGTCACTACTCAAGAGTTATTGAGTAGACTAAGTCAGATCCTTGACCAGATGGACTATCAAGATCTAGAACAATTCAAGCTGGAGCTAACTGGATTGACTGGTAATACCGGGATCAAAGCAGTAGCTGAGATTAATCAGCTAGGTCTACTCAGTCTCAAGCCGATTATCTACTTGGTCAATCTTGACGAATCAGATTTGGGGAATCAAGCTAAGCACGCTGATCTGAGGACAATTTTACCAGACTCGGCAGAGTCGTTGATGATTAGTGTCAAGCTTGAAGATGAGCTCTCAGAACTGGATCCAGATGAAGCGACTGAGCTACTGAGTGAGTATGGTCAGGATCAAAGTGGCATCGATCAATTGATTCGTGCTAGCTATCATTTGCTCGGTTTGCAAAGCTATTTCACCACGGGTCCAGAAGAGACTAGAGCCTGGACTATTGCTGTGGGTGCTTCAGCCCCGGTCGCTGCCGGAGTAATCCACACTGATTTTAGAGACAAGTTTATCAGAGCAGAAGTAGTTGCTTGCCAGGATTTTATTGACAACCAAGGCTGGGCTGAGGCGCGCAAAAAGGGTCTTGTCAGGATGGAGGGTAAGGACTACCTGATGCAGGATGGAGATATCGTGGTGTTTCACCACTCATGATAAAAGTATCCACCTCGGTACTCCACACTCAGAAAACCTGTTGCCATATGGGCTATCAATCTAATTGACCTAAATACCAATTAGTGAGAGAATAAAGCATATGCTTAAAAGTGGAGGGAAGTTTAGTCGGCCTATCAAAATTGGGATTTTTATCCTGATAGTTGCTTGTGTCGGGGTGCTAATCGCTAGAGCTGTATCTTCAAAATCTAAAAGTATTAGTGACGAGGAGGTTTTGCGCAGGGTCAAAATGCATTTTGCAATTGATGATCAAGAGCAGACCGAAGTCTTTGAAGTAACTGATATAACGAGTGAAGAGAAAGAGTCTCAGACAGTTTTTACAGATGTAGATCAGGGCGATTATGGAATTAATTTGAGAGATAGAAAATTGGTGATATTCTACGACCCGATAGAGGACAAGATAATTAGAGTTGACCCAATAGTCAATCAAGAAGATTTAGGGGATAAGTCAGAGTAGCATTTTAATAACAGCAAAGCAGTAACTATGAAAAAACAAAAAGCCAGCTACACAAAAATACTTTTAGCTGCCCTGTCAGTAATATTGATTTACGGCTTTGTGACTTCACTTTGGACTCAGAAGATTGAGACTACAATCAGCTCGAGTGCAATCAAGTCGGATCAAGAATATAAAGTCAAGCAGATACTATTTGATCTGGACGGTTCGGAGCCAATTTTGGTAAGTGAACAAATGATAAAATCCAATCACGATGGAGGCTTGATTACCAGCCTGGTTTTACCCGGGCTGTCAATCGGTCAACAGTACCTGGTTCGGACTTGTGTGGCTACATCGGGATATCAGTATGATGACTCGTTGATTTGTGAGGGTCAGGGTGTTGGCTCAGGGGACAATCTAGATCAATATCTTCTCAATACATGTAGTGAAGCGTTGCCGATCAAGGGTCAGGGGCTGATGTCTCCTTCTAGGTTAGTTGTTAAAAAGCAAAGTCAATCCATCGATCAGTGTAGCGGCTTGTTTGCTGGTGAAAGTAAGACTTCTCTGGTGATAGAAAATGGCCAGTTGATAGATAAATTGTCTGGTGAGTCTTATGATCTGAAAAACTTATTACTTGTCAGGGAGGACCAAAATGCTTCATTGGTTGATAATCAAGACGGAACATATTCTTTTCGGGGTAGTGACGGGGTAGAGGTCGTAATCGATACTACTAGCAACTCGGGAGTTGTCACAGAGCTAAAATTATCTGGTAATACTTTGAGTTATACCAATCAGCTTGGGCAGACAGTAGGATTTGATTTGACTGGTTTATCAACTGATAAAATTACTCATATCAATGTCAATAGTTCCAACCAACTAATTTCCTATACCAATGAGGCTGGCACTACCACCCAGATAGATATTCGTTCTCTTGAAACTACTACCAATCTTCAAGTCGATATTCCTGGTCAAAGTATTCGTTATATCAATGAAGAGGGGGCAGTAGTGACCGCTGATATTACCTCCCTCGAGACCGTTTCAACCTTGGTCGATAACAATAATGGTACCTATACCTATACCAACGAAGATGGGGCTAGCCTGACTTTTGAAAATACTCTAAGTACTCTTAGCTGTACCAACGGTCAAAGTGTTGCTTGGAATACCGCTACACTTGGTTGGGAGTGTGTTAGCTCGGTGGGCCTGGATGTTTTGACGATGATTAGCGCTAGTGGCTCAACTCTATCCTATCTTGATGAATTGGGTAATACAACAGATATTGATGTCAAAGATCTCGAATCCACCTCCACCCTAGTCGACAACAATAATGGTACATATACATATACTGATGAAGATGGCACCACTACTACCATCACCGATACCCTAGCCACCCTCCTCTGTACTGATAACCAAGTAGCTTCCTGGGATAATACCAATTCAGTTTGGGTTTGTGCGGACGCTTCTGCCCTTGAAACCCTGACCTACCTCAGCCTCAGTGTTGATGGTCATACTCTAGAGTATCAAGATGAAGATGGATCTACTACTCAAATCAATCTAGCAACAATCATTGATAATTTCGAAAGCCTGACCGCTCTTAGTGTCAACTCTCTAGCTGGTACTCTCAACTACACTGATGAAGACGGCACAGCCAACACTATCGATCTTAAGCCTCTAATCGCAGCCAACGAAACTCTGACCACCCTGACTGTCTCTGGCTCTACTATCACCTATACTGATGAGGATGGGGGTACTACCAATATTGACATTAAGGATCTTGAGACCCTGACCACTGTAGCCCAATCAGGACAAGGATCGTTTAGCTACACTGATGAAGCAGGCACAACTCACACTATTGATACAACTGATCTAATCAATTCATCAGGTGATATCACTATCACTGGCTCTGGTACTACTGCTGATCCTTACATAGTAAGTTTCACTGAAACCCATACTGTATTCACTGGTCTCAATGGAACTGGCAAGGTGATTGGTACATATACTAATGAAAATGGAGACACCTTTGACTTAAGAGAAACCGTCACCAACCTAGCAATCAATACTACCAATCAAACTATCACCTATACCGATGAACAGGGAAACACAGCCACAGCCGACATCAAGCTCCTCGAATCCACCTCCACCCTAGTCGACAACAATAATGGTACATATACATATACTGATGAAGATGGCACCACTACTACCATCACCGATACCCTAGCCACCCTCCTCTGTACTGATAACCAAGTAGCTTCCTGGGATAATACCAATTCAGTTTGGGTTTGTGCGGACGCTTCTGCCCTTGAAACCCTGACCTACCTCAGCCTCAGTGTTGATGGTCATACTCTAGAGTATCAAGATGAAGATGGATCTACTACTCAAATCAATCTAGCAACAATCATTGATAATTTCGAAAGCCTGACCGCTCTTAGTGTCAACTCTCTAGCTGGTACTCTCAACTACACTGATGAAGACGGCACAGCCAACACTATCGATCTTAAGCCTCTAATCGCAGCCAACGAAACTCTGACCACCCTGACTGTCTCTGGCTCTACTATCACCTATACTGATGAGGATGGGGGTACTACCAATATTGACATTAAGGATCTTGAGACCCTGACCACTGTAGCCCAATCAGGACAAGGATCGTTTAGCTACACTGATGAAGCAGGCACAACTCACACTATTGATACAACTGATCTAATCAATTCATCAGGTGATATCACTATCACTGGCTCTGGTACTACTGCTGATCCTTACATAGTAAGTTTCACTGAAACCCATACTGTATTCACTGGTCTCAATGGAACTGGCAAGGTGATTGGTACATATACTAATGAAAATGGAGACACCTTTGACTTAAGAGAAACCGTCACCAACCTAGCAATCAATACTACCAATCAAACTATCACCTATACCGATGAACAGGGAAACACAGCCACAGCCGACATCAAGCTCCTCGAATCCACCTCCACCCTAGTCGACAACAATAATGGTACATATACATATACTGATGAAGATGGCACCACTACTACCATCACCGATACCCTAGCCACCCTCCTCTGTACTGATAACCAAGTAGCTTCCTGGGATAATACCAATTCAGTTTGGGTTTGTGCGGACGCTTCTGCCCTTGAAACCCTGACCTACCTCAGCCTCAGTGTTGATGGTCATACTCTAGAGTATCAAGATGAAGATGGATCTACTACTCAAATCAATCTAGCAACAATCATTGATAATTTCGAAAGCCTGACCGCTCTTAGTGTCAACTCTCTAGCTGGTACTCTCAACTACACTGATGAAGACGGCACAGCCAACACTATCGATCTTAAGCCTCTAATCGCAGCCAACGAAACTCTGACCACCCTGACTGTCTCTGGCTCTACTATCACCTATACTGATGAGGATGGGGGTACTACCAATATTGACATTAAGGATCTTGAGACCCTGACCACTGTAGCCCAATCAGGACAAGGATCGTTTAGCTACACTGATGAAGCAGGCACAACTCACACTATTGATACAACTGATCTAATCAATTCATCAGGTGATATCACTATCACTGGCTCTGGTACTACTGCTGATCCTTACATAGTAAGTTTCACTGAAACCCATACTGTATTCACTGGTCTCAATGGAACTGGCAAGGTGATTGGTACATATACTAATGAAAATGGAGACACCTTTGACTTAAGAGAAACCGTCACCAACCTAGCAATCAATACTACCAATCAAACTATCACCTATACCGATGAACAGGGAAACACAGCCACAGCCGACATCAAGCTCCTCGAATCCACCTCCACCCTAGTCGACAACAATAATGGTACATATACATATACTGATGAAGATGGCACCACTACTACCATCACCGATACCCTAGCCACCCTCCTCTGTACTGATAACCAAGTAGCTTCCTGGGATAATACCAATTCAGTTTGGGTTTGTGCGGACGCTTCTGCCCTTGAAACCCTGACCTACCTCAGCCTCAGTGTTGATGGTCATACTCTAGAGTATCAAGATGAAGATGGATCTACTACTCAAATCAATCTAGCAACAATCATTGATAATTTCGAAAGCCTGACCGCTCTTAGTGTCAACTCTCTAGCTGGTACTCTCAACTACACTGATGAAGACGGCACAGCCAACACTATCGATCTTAAGCCTCTAATCGCAGCCAACGAAACTCTGACCACCCTGACTGTCTCTGGCTCTACTATCACCTATACTGATGAGGATGGGGGTACTACCAATATTGACATTAAGGATCTTGAGACCCTGACCACTGTAGCCCAATCAGGACAAGGATCGTTTAGCTACACTGATGAAGCAGGCACAACTCACACTATTGATACAACTGATCTAATCAATTCATCAGGTGATATCACTATCACTGGCTCTGGTACTACTGCTGATCCTTACATAGTAAGTTTCACTGAAACCCATACTGTATTCACTGGTCTCAATGGAACTGGCAAGGTGATTGGTACATATACTAATGAAAATGGAGACACCTTTGACTTAAGAGAAACCGTCACCAACCTAGCAATCAATACTACCAATCAAACTATCACCTATACCGATGAACAGGGAAACACAGCCACAGCCGACATCAAGCTCCTCGAATCCACCTCCACCCTAGTCGACAACAATAATGGTACATATACATATACTGATGAAGATGGCACCACTACTACCATCACCGATACCCTAGCCACCCTCCTCTGTACTGATAACCAAGTAGCTTCCTGGGATAATACCAATTCAGTTTGGGTTTGTGCGGACGCTTCTGCCCTTGAAACCCTGACCTACCTCAGCCTCAGTGTTGATGGTCATACTCTAGAGTATCAAGATGAAGATGGATCTACTACTCAAATCAATCTAGCAACAATCATTGATAATTTCGAAAGCCTGACCGCTCTTAGTGTCAACTCTCTAGCTGGTACTCTCAACTACACTGATGAAGACGGCACAGCCAACACTATCGATCTTAAGCCTCTAATCGCAGCCAACGAAACTCTGACCACCCTGACTGTCTCTGGCTCTACTATCACCTATACTGATGAGGATGGGGGTACTACCAATATTGACATTAAGGATCTTGAGACCCTGACCACTGTAGCCCAATCAGGACAAGGATCGTTTAGCTACACTGATGAAGCAGGCACAACTCACACTATTGATACAACTGATCTAATCAATTCATCAGGTGATATCACTATCACTGGCTCTGGTACTACTGCTGATCCTTACATAGTAAGTTTCACTGAAACCCATACTGTATTCACTGGTCTCAATGGAACTGGCAAGGTGATTGGTACATATACTAATGAAAATGGAGACACCTTTGACTTAAGAGAAACCGTCACCAACCTAGCAATCAATACTACCAATCAAACTATCACCTATACCGATGAACAGGGAAACACAGCCACAGCCGACATCAAGCTCCTCGAATCCACCTCCACCCTAGTCGACAACAATAATGGTACATATACATATACTGATGAAGATGGCACCACTACTACCATCACCGATACCCTAGCCACCCTCCTCTGTACTGATAACCAAGTAGCTTCCTGGGATAATACCAATTCAGTTTGGGTTTGTGCGGACGCTTCAACGGCACCTAGTGTTAGTCAAGTTTATTTAGTTTCGGACCTCAGCCCAAATATTGGAGGAGTACCACAAGATGATCCAGATGATCCAGCAGAGGCTGCTATGGCCTATAGTGATGATGGTGAAATCTTTTTTAGTTGGAATGTTGCTACTCAGAGTTGGGATATAGTTGAGCAAATTTCTCCGACTGGCCTAGTCTGTTCGATTTATGATTTTATTTCTCAACCGACCTGGGGGAGTGGAGAGCCTTCTGCCAATAGGTTATTTCATGATTACTTATATAACCCTACTACTCAGAGTTATTTACTCTGGAGTAATGATGATCAGCTATACAAGGAAGCACCTTTGCCTAGCTATGGGACATTTAATATCTCGGCAATCGATGACCCAAGTGCAGAATTTACCAACTATAGCTTGGTAGCAGGAGCAATGGAACCTGCTTGGTATTATACCCAGGCTACTACATCCTTTCAGCAGTCTCGACCTTCTTCGACTGATACCTTTGATATTGGGGAGAGTTTTATCTGGTCCGCTAGTGACCTAAGTCATATGGTCGGTGTCACCAGTAGCACTACTAACGATATTGCTTATACAAATGCAGCGATGGATTTTGTATTTTATCCGTATTTAGCTGCTTGGTCTTCCATTTATACTCCAGCTGCTGGTACTACTGCCAATGGTAATAGTGGAACCCTGACCCTTTCCGGTCAGACCAATACCGTGATGTCAAGAACAGACCAAAACGCTTTTACTGCCCCTACTGGTAGTGTCTGGGAGATCAGGAGGACAGGAAATTTGACCTATGAGATATACGAAGATGGGGCTAAGATAGTAGATGTAGTTACCACTACTGGTGGCACCAAATATATTACGCAAGGATCTGGAGCTACTGTTGACTATTATGCAGTAGAACAGAATATGGAGGGTTACTATGGATATGGTAGTGATTCACATAAAGAGTTTTTGCCAAGTGCAAATACTGATACGCTTGAAGATGCCTTAGCCAATGGCTACTTTGTCTCAAACCACGAAGCAGATGAGAAGGCAGGATCTACCTGGGATATTACAGACAATTATATACAGGAGACTGGTGGGTCTGCCAATTATTCTACCTATCTGTCTCAGGTTTATTTGGATGTTGGAGACAAGTTTGTTTATACTCTTGAAGGAGATAATGATACATATGTCGGGCTTGGAAATACCCAGGTCCCAAATATAGCCTACACGGATGTCTATAATGTATACGGCTCGATACGCTACAACCCAGCCACACCATCGATTTCCTTCGACAGTACAGTGGTCTTAAATCCAGCCAGCCAGGGGGGTAGCGGTTATATCTATGAAATAGAAAGAGTGGCAGACGATACAGCAGTGATGAGGATTTACGACAAGAATAACCCTTCAGTCGTACTAGTAGAATCACAAAATGTATCTAGTAAAGAAAAGTTGGATCGAGCTAGGATAGGTTTTTCAACCAATGTTGATAATGTCAAAATATTACCAGTCGAAATACCTGTCACTGCTAAGTTACAAGTGGACGGTACTTATTTAGGAGATAATGATCAGGTCTATACCGAGAGTGAGATTCTTAGTAGCAGTAATGTGAACTGTACACTAGCGGGAGTTGGTGGCGGATCTAACGGAGATTCTGACTGGCTTAAGACTAATGATTCTACGCCTACTGGTATTAGTGACGATATCTACACCCTTGGTAATGTTGGGATTGGAACCAATGCCCCAAGCGTTGCCTTAGAGATAGACTCGAATACAGTAGATCAGAGTGGACTTAAGTTGACCCAACTGACAAGAGATAGTGCGGTAGTAGACTGGTATTCACAACCGATCGGGGTAGATATAGCGGGTAATGTTGTCAGGGTACAGTCTGAAGTATTACAGGTAGTAGATGCGGTTGGTGCGACCTATATTGCCCCGAGCAATGTGATATCTTTTGATAGTGTATTATCGGGCACCACCTGGATCACTGGTGGTTGGACTTCAAATCAAGTGGTGACAATCCCTGCCGGGATGAACGCTACCTTGGACGCAGAGGTAGTATTTGGCTTGACCCCAGCTCAGACTGGTACTATTCGCTACGCTTGGAGAGAAGTTGGCACTTCAAATTATTTTGGGACAGAAGGAGTGCAGACTGTGACCAATAAGACCAAAGGGGCTCGTTATGTTCATCTGGCAGAGACTACTAGCAAACAGTATGAGCTAGTGATCGTTGATTTTGGTGGAGCTTTGAGTGTCCAGTCAGTTCAGGGTAGCTCAGAGATCTTGGTGCAGGAGTTTTAAGGCGTGAGACCCGACAACTCTCGTCGTCGCAATCTGGCTTGGGTGGGAGTGGCAATAGTGGTATTTATGGGGTATAGCTATGCTTATGATACGATTATGGGTAGGTCTAGACAGAGTACAGGCTTAGATACAATTTACGACTTCCCATGGTATCTCAATGACAGTGGAGGTAAATCCCAAGATCTTAGTCCGGGACAAGAAACAATTACATCAGAAAACTTGGATCAGATTAAGGATAGGCTGGACTCACAATTATTGGTCAAGGGAGATCAGGTGTTTGTCTTTACCAAGGCTAATGTGGGGGTGGTTTATCGGCCTGAGGAAAATAAGATAGTGCATTTATTCACCCCTAGTGCAGTCAATGCTAGGAAAGTGGCATATCTCTATGGGGATGATTTGGAATCATTAAAGGTGGCCAAGCAAAAGCTTACTCAAGCGTATGGTCTAGCTTTGATTATTAAGACCATAGACTCGTCAGGGCTGATAGATATGGGGGTAGCGAGAGTGGTTGATGTCAAGGGGGATGAGCCCGAGGCTACGAGGCAGATAGCTGGTAGTCTTGGATTGTCAGTGTCTGGTGAGACTCCTGGCAATCTGGATTTGCCTGAGGATGCTAGTTTTTTGGTGATCATTGATTAGAGAGAAATTTCGCTGGTGTTCATCCCAAGGTGTCACCGTACAAATTAAGTGATTTATGTCATAATCCAGGTAGACGGTATCTTTTTGTATCAAAAATACCTGCAAGGTTTCACCTCAATAAACCTCAATAAAAATACTGGATCCCCCGTAAGTTCTCTGAACTTCGGAGGATGACAATGCTATGGATCCCCCGTAAACCCTTCGGGTTTCGGAGGATGACAAGACAAGGGACGGGTTTCGGAGGATGACAATGCCCTCTGTGTGTCATCTTCCAAATTTCCGTAGGAAATTATGGGAGATCCACCTCCCGTGTCATCTTCGGATTACCCGGAGGGTAATACCGGAGATCCAGTATTTGAATTGAATCCCAGTAATGCAAAATACTGGATCCCCCGTAAGTTCTCCGAACTTCGGAGGATGACAATGCTATGGATCCCCCGTAAACCCTTCGGGTTTCGGAGGATGACAAGACAAGGGACGGGTTTCGGAGGATGACAATGCCCTCTGTGTGTCATCTTCCAAATTTCCGTAGGAAATTATGGGAGATCCACCTCCCGTGTCATCTTCGGATTACCCGGAGGGTAATACCGGAGATCCAGTATTTGAATTGAATCCCAGTAATGCAAAATACTGGATCCCCCGTAAGTTCTCCGAACTTCGGAGGATGACAATGCTATGGATCCCCCGTAAACCCTCTGGGTTTCGGAGGATGACAAGACAAGGGGCGGGTTTCGGAGGATGACAAGACAAGGGGCGGGTTTCGGAGGATGACAGGAGAAGGGTGGGTTTCGGAGGATGACAAGACAAGGGGCGGGTTTCGGAGGATGACAAGACAAGGGACGAGCTTCGGAGGATGACAAGAGAGAGGCGGAGTTTCGGAGGATGACAAGAGAGAGGCGGAGTTTCGGAGGATGACAAGACAAGGGACGAGTTTCGGAGGATGACAAGAGAAAGGCGGGGTTTCGGAGGTTATTTTGGACTAGTTTTGTTTGAAGATTGATATATAATATTAGTTAAGCTTAAGGCAGATAGAATAGAGCTGGAGGGATGGAAGAAAATAATAACAATCAAGTAGGAGCAAAAGCTAGAAAGCCAAGATTTACTCATTGGGTTCGTTCGGAGTGGCTGATTGCTGGGCTACTATTTGTGATTGGGTTGGGACTGTTCGCCTACCAAGGTAACAAACCAGAACAAATTACCGAGCAACCAGAACCAACTACTGTCCTGGAAGAAGGACAAGTCGCTATAGTCGGAGACGAAATCCTGACCGAAGAAACCCTAGCAGGTTATGTTGAATACAATCAGATAGATCGAAATCAGGCAATCGATCAATGGGTGGATCTCAAGCGGATGCAAATAGCAGCTGAACAGGTTGGGTTGGATCTAGTGACGGGATACACAACCCGAGTCGGGGATTACCCAGGAAGCTTTGATGATCGAGATATCGAGCTAGAAAACCAGTTTTACAAAGAGGCATTGAGCGCAGAATTGGCAAGACAGCAAGCCGGTAAGCCAGTTGGTGGGGTAATGGTCTGGAATTTTATCAAATTGGGTAATTCTGGTCAGTACGAGGTAGATCAAGAGACCAAAGACTATGCTTTTGCCCAAGCTAAAGACTATAAGTCAAGACTAGAATCGGGCGAAATCAAAATAGTGGATGCGGTTGCTGAGCAGTCACTTGATCCTAGAGTTAAGTTTCCGACTGTTGGTAGTATATCAGCAAGTTTTGGCTACTACCCAGATCAAGAGCTGGTAGATACTCTAAGGTTTAATAGCAAAGAGGTATTTGATACAATTGGCTCTCAAGATATAGCTGGTATTAGTGAGATACTGACCTATTCAACCAGTCAATACCAAGAGAAGGATGGCAATATTGATGCTGGATATTACTTATACTATCTAGACAAAGCTAACCCAGCTAGACCCCAGATAGAGGAAGAATACAACAAGGCAGATCAAGAGATTACAGTAACCATCAAGGATCGTGAGTCCCAAGAGACTGAAGCAGTGTCTTGGATCAGTGCCTTGGCACCAATAGCAGAAGCGGCAGATGCCAATGGGATACCAACTCAGCAAGAACTCCATTGGCTTGTTCATTCCAACCCTACAGCTGCAGCTGCAGATTATGGAGTGGATCCAACAGTGTTAAACTTTGCCTTATATTTTGGGGTAGTGACTCTGGATGGTCAACTATATGATAGCGAGGTTCAATGGAAAATCGAAGGCTATCTTCCAGATCCGGAATATAAATATAAGGGTACTGATGTTTTAGAATGTCCGGACTGTGATGCTAGAATTTTCGGCGATGCTAGGAGTTTTGTCGCTCCCGACCCAAACAATATGTACCCGCCAGGGTATGACCTGGGTCTACCTAGAATTGGTAATTCTGTCTCTACCACTACCTCGGATGGTAATTTTGACCTATTAAGAAATGACGGGTTAGTAATGGACTGCTTTGGGGCTGTCGCCCAGATCAAGGTGACGGCTACTATCCCAGCTATTGGTAAATCGATCACTACACCAGCTAGTGGTTTTAGAAATATTCTGAATACTACTATTACTTATGATCGTTTTGACTTTACTTCTGATCCTGAGCCAGAAGAACCTGAACCAGCCGGGGACGCCGAGGTTGAGATCAAAAAATGGGTAATCAACGAGACAGAGACACCTGGTCAACCTCAAGATGCCAATACGGCTGATCGGGCAGTCAAGTTTGGTCCTGGTGAGTCTATTACCTATAAAATATCTGTTCAAAATATCAGCCAGTATCAGGCAATCAATGTCCGTGTGACTGACAATGATTTGCCTACTCAGTATGCGGATTTTTCAGGCTGGAACGGGACTTGGTATGTCGGCAATTTGTCCCCAGGTACATATAAGAAGATTGAGATTAAGGGTACAATCAAGACTGAGTTTCAGGACTATGATTATTATACCAATACGGCTAGAGTGGATTATCAATACAAGGTGCCTTGTACTGCTCAGGAAAAGTTGATACACGATATACCATATATATTAGCAAGCACATCGCCACCCCCTTGTCCCGATAAAATCCTATCAGGTAGCGACGATGACCCAGCCAATATCAAGCCAAAATATGCTGATCTCAAGATCGTCAAGACCACCTATGACACTGACAATCAGACTGCCTATAAGGGCAAGCCAATCAAGTGGCGGATTAGTGTGACCAATAATGGCCCGGATTCAGCAGTTAGCCTAGTCAACGACCGTGGAGCAATTGTTCAAGACCGAGTACCAGTCGAGAGTCTCCAGGGTGAAACAGCAAAATGGTATTGTAATCCCACAAACTATTGTCAACCCAATTCTGGTATAGTTACTAGAGCCAACCCAGTAATTAAGACAGAAGTTTTTCTCAAGAATAGCTATGCCACGGTCGATATATTTATAGAGGGGGTAGTCGGTCCATATATCGATGGGGGTAGCAATGTCGAGACTATTCCTACTCTTGAGATTTGTAACCCATCCAATGATTTGCTCGAAGTAGTCAGCGATACCTATGTACCATGGGACCCCAATGAAGAAGACAATACCTATGAACGCTCCTGTGTGCCGGTAGTGGTTTGTTATGACGAGGACGGTAATCAGCTGACCAATTATCCCGGTGTTCCCTTCCCTGATGAATATGTTCATATGGTCGGTGTGGACAATGAAGGAGATGACCTCTACAATCCAGATAATAGCAACCAAGTCTTTGATCTTAATGGCTATGATATTATCTGCCGATTGCCGGATCCACCTCCCAAGGAACCGGGGACTAAGGTTTGTGATGTGATTGGATTTTATGAGGACGAAAAAGGCAACAAGACTGAGATCGAAGTCCATAGGGACTTATTCCAGGGGAGTGCCGCTGGTGCCGATACCACTGCGGTCGGCCACTATACTTTTGAGATTAGTTGCTATGAGACTACGGAGAGCCCGACTCATTCTAGTATCGAGTTTGAAGTCATCCGCCGTCTCTTCGGTCCCTACTTCGCGATCGAAGATGGTTCAGCCACAGTGCTCGGGGAAATAGTCAAAGGTGTCTATCCTGAAGACAATGACCTAGACATCACTCGTCATACCCACATCCTGACCGCCACCAATGAAATCTCTTCAATCTTCTGCTCACTAACCGAGATCATGGCAGCCGGAGAGAGTGTAGACTGTACTAGTCCTAGTGACCTAGCTGGAGCCGGATACCCAATCCGTCTAGACGGAGGTAGCAAGGACAACTTTGTCAATGTACTTGACTCAATAGAGAGTCTAATCGCAGAACCAGACTCCTCCCCCTATGAAGTAGTTACTATTAACAACCTAAACCAAATCCCCCTTGACCTCAGTGATGGTAAGAGCCCAGACTTCGAACCTGATCCCAACTCCACCACTACCCCAGTCCCTTACCCCACCCTCTATGTCTATGATGGAGATCTAGAGATCTCAGCTAGTCAAGCTATGCACTACAATGCAGGTCTAGCTACTATCTACGTCAGGGGTAATGTCTACATCAATGGAGACATCATCAGAGATGACAATACAGTGATAGAAGACATAGATGAGTATCCCAACCTAGGTATTATCTCTACTGGCAATATCTACATCAGACCAGACACCTCCAAATCAGTAGAGACTCCCCAAGTAATTGACGCCAGTCTCTTCGCCCAAGGTATGATCGAAACAGCCTACCGTCAAACCACTCAAACCCCAATCCCCGAATACTATACCAACCAACCCCTAATCTTCCATGGTACAGTAGCCTCCAAGGGAGATGAGAGTGTCCCAGGAGTCAAAGACCCAATCACCAATCAAGTCTATGCCTTCAAACTAAACAGGACCAATGTCTCAGTCACCCTAGGACAAGACTGTAACAATACTCAAGTCTCTGAATGCTTTGCACCAGACAACTCAATCTTTATTGCTACTCCTCCGGGGTTTGAGGATCGGTTGGGGGAACTAAATAGTGATGAGATAGTATATTAGTATTGCTTATGGTAATATAAGGATATACTATATAGAAATGAATAGTTAAGGATGGAGGGAAATGGACAAAGGTAATCGACACGGTCATCATCGCAGTTTACTTGGATTGTTTGCTGGCAGTATGATGCTATTGCTACTTGCAGGAGTCTTCTTGATTGGCATTAGAATGCAACAAAACCAGTTGCCAGGAGGGATTGTCGCTCAGGTCGGTGACCAGAAGCTAGGTGAAGAGCAGTACAATGATTTGGTCAATGCTGGTCAAAATTATGGTAATGATGCCGAGACAGTCAAACAATCCTGGGAGGAGCTGAAGCGAATCGAGATTGCCAATAAGGAGATTGGTCTAGAAATACCAGACGAAAGTCTCAATCGACTGAGAGACGGGTTTGACCAGACCAACCTTGATACCAATATTGTTCTTCAAAAAAATCTTTACAAGGAGGCAACCGAGCTAGAGCTCAAACGCAAGTCGGAAGGAGAGTTTACGGGGGGAGTATTAGTCTTTGATGCTTTAGCTTTCACTGGAGACAGGATGGTGAGTGATCCAGATAAGTTAGCGGAGGCCAAGGCTTATGCCGAGGAAGTTCACCAGAAATTGGTCGATGGTACTTGGGATTTCGATCAGGCATATAGTGATCTAGTCGATGGGATTAAATTCAATTTCCCATCCTCACCGAATAATAGTATTAAATTTTCCAAGGATAGTAGCTATACAGATTTAGAACAGGTTTATTATTATCAAGATCAAATTGTTGATTATCTCAAGCAGGGAAAAGAAGGGCTATCGGGTGTAATGGAGTATAAGTCTAATAATATCAACTCTGATGATACGGGAGAAGATACAACAGTAGGTTATTTTATAGCAGTAGTTGACAGTCATACTTCCGCTCAATCAGATATTCAATCAAAGTACAATCAGCAGATTAGTTCTTTGACCCCTAATAATTACCTTGCCAAAATATTAAATTGGCTAGGTCAGTCAGCTGATGCCAATGTGATAACATATAATAACAGTTTATCTGGGGATAAACATAATATTAAAGGTGCCAACGACTTATTCGGTAATCTGGCAGGCAAATATAGAAACTTAAACGGGACTACATATAGCGGTCCAGTATTATGGACTGTTTCTTTGACTAAACAATCATCTCAGTTTTGGGATGCTAATACATCAAATGGTTTGAGGGGAAGTTTTAATCATAATGGCAAGGTCAACATGTTTAACTACAACAATGGATTGGTCAAAAGTGTCTTTGTTGATGTAAACAAATATAATTACAAAGGTCTTACAATACCAACTACAAGTAATATATTTGATGAAGCAAGTGGATTTAACAATCCGGATTATTGTCAAGGAGTTTGCCCTTACTTGCCACCAGTAAATGCTGATAGTGCTGGGGCACCAAATAGCCTGGTCCTATTAACAAAGACTGGTGATATGAATATGTATCGTGATTTTGGTATTCGTTACCATTGTAATGGGGGACAGACTAAGTTTATTGTGACTGCTAGGCCTGCTACTCCACAGAATATAGTTGCCAGTACGGTTGATGGAGGGAAAGTATTGGGTTTAACCGATCATCTAATATCAAGGGTTTATGCAGAGGAAGCTGGATCTGGTGCAAGTGTAGGTGCCACTACTGACGCTGGAGTAGATGTAGTGTCAGGAGCAAACCAACCTGGGCATCAGGGTGGTGGTAATCCCCCTACAGGTGAAGTAGCAGAGCCAAAACCTGGGCAAGAACCTCCCGAAGTTCCAGAGCCTGAAAACCCACTTCCACCAGTTGAGCCACCAGTAATCAAGATGATCAAAGAAGTCAGAAACGCTAGTATTGAGGGCAGTGAATTCGTCGATGCCAATTTCGAGACATTGGAAGAAGCTAAGGCCAATGCTGAATCGGTCAGATTCCATCCCGGGGATACTATAGAGTACAAAATCACTGTCAACAATGAAGGTCCTGGTTTTGCTAGAGAAGTCACAGTGACCGATGATGATTTGGCAGATTTTGCCGATTGGAATGAATTTGACGGGTATTTAGGGGATTTAGCAGAAGGGGAATCGAAAGAACTATTAATTACTGGTAGGATTAAGTCAGATTATGATTTTAGTCAGGCTGCTGATTTGTACCAAAAGAATATCGCTAATACTACTTGCAAATATGATGGGCTAGCTGACAGCGTCAAGATTTTAGCCAATAGTGATTTAATATCCCAACTAACTAGTCAATTTGGAGTTGCACAAAATCAGATCGATGATTATTTAAATGAGAACGGATTAACTGATAAGGTTAGTGGTGACCAGGACTGTCAGCCAGTCTCCGACCCAGCTCATATTTCACCAAAAGTAGTCGACCTCACCATACTCAAACAAGTAGCAAACCTCACCGAAACCCCATTCCTCTCCCCAGGCACAAGTCCCTACTACCTCAGTGATGGTCCTATCTACTATGATGCAGATAGTATAGACAATGCAGTCTCCTTCGGTCCTAGTGAAGAGATAGAGTACCGTATAGAGATAATAAACAACGGTCCAGACGAAGCCACCTCTATCAGCTTCACTGATCCTGATCTCCCAGATGAGCTAGTAGACTGGGAGTCAGACGGCTGGATCAACGCTGAGACTGGTGAAACCGTATCCTCAGGAGATACCATCTTCCCAATCCCAGCCGAAGGAGCTCCGACTGAATTCCTCTGGCCTGAAGAGTCCAAGACGATTGATCCTGAGACCAAAGCAGAAACCACAGTCAACAATATCACTGAAGGTAAGAGAGTCAGAATAGTCCTAACCAAGAAAGGTAGAATCAAGAACGACCTAGCTAATACCGATTGGTTCCAGTCTAATACTGCTCACCAAAACACTGCAGAAGTCTCTACTATCAATCCAGAAACCAACTATGACAACAATACCAACGATGCCTACATCGACCCCAAGGTCACAGACATCATCATCGGTAAAGTCGGTCAGACTGGTAATGACACTGGTCTAGCAGGTAAAGAACTAACTTGGACGATTAGAGTAGTCAACAATGGCAAAGACTCAGCTATCTCTCTCGTAGACAATGGAGGAATCAAGCTAATCGACTACCTCAACCTCAAAGACACCTACAATGAAACAGTTACCTATCAATGTGTCCCTGCCTATGCCTGCAGTGTCCCAACCGGAGAAATCAACTCCACTGACAATCCCGAAGGTATCCTAGACCTAGAACTCTACCTCGGCCCTGGCTTTGGAGACACCGAGCAAGTAGACTTCATCGATATCCTCTCAGATGAGGAGCTGTCAGCCAACCAAACCGACACTACCACCAACAACACCACCACCAACACTGACACCACCCAAACCACCAATACTGATCTAACCACCCTCCCCGTCTGTGAGACTGGTAGATTCATCGGTATTAACAAGGCTACTGACACTACTACAGGCTTCAACCCCGATATCAACGAGGATGGCAATGGAGACCTCTATGTTCTCTTCAATACCAATTGCTTTAGCTCCTACCCTGACCTCAGCCACTTCGAGCTAACAGACCTCTCCCTTAGCAGTGATGAAGTAGTCAACTACCTCACCCAGTATCAAGGTGGTAAAATTGCTTACTATCAAACCCCTACTCACCTAAACACCACCAATCAAGTAGACATCCAAATCACCGCTAGACTAGCTGACCATGTCACCTATGGTGATGATGTCACTACTCAAGCAGTAGATGAGATCTGTAATCCTAGTGACAAGAACAACCCTGATCAAAAAGTCCATGTCGAAAAGACCGAAACCGTAGCCTGGGAATTGTCACTAGACAATAACACCGCTCCCCTAAGATGTATCCCAGTAATGCTCTGTTACAACGAAGATGGTCAAGCCTTAGCTAGCTATCCCGGTAAAGAAGGAGAAGACTTCTATCTCTCATTCGTCGGAGTAGACAATGAAGGTAACAAACTCTATGATCAATCTCTAGATGAACTAATCGCTAGAGATGACTTAGCAGGACTAGATGTGATCTGTCGTAAGCCTACTACCTGTGAGCTTAAAGTAACGCGGACGATAGTACTAGCCAATGGTACAGAAGAAACCACTGATGTCGAAGTCACCGAACTATTTGATGGCTCAGCTGCTGGTGCTGATACCACTGACCTCGGATACTACAACTTTAGCCTAGAGTGTCAAAACCTCGAAGACGGACAATCCCCCAACCTCACGATTGAAGTCATCCGCCGTCTCTTCGGTCCCTACTTCGCGATCGAAGATGGTTCAGCCACAGTGCTCGGGGAAATAGTCAAAGGTGTCTATCCTGAAGACAATGACCTAGACATCACTCGTCATACCCACATCCTGACCGCTACCAATGAAATCTCTTCAATCTTCTGCTCACTAACCGAGATCATGGCAGCCGGAGAGAGTGTAGACTGTACTAGTCCTAGTGACCTAGCTGGAGCCGGATACCCAATCCGTCTAGACGGAGGTAGCAAGGACAACTTTGTCAATGTACTTGACTCAATAGAGAGTCTAATCGCAGAACCAGACTCCTCCCCCTATGAAGTAGTTACTATTAACAACCTAAACCAAATCCCCCTTGACCTCAGTGATGGTAAGAGCCCAGACTTCGAACCTGATCCCAACTCCACCACTACCCCAGTCCCTTACCCCACCCTCTATGTCTATGATGGAGATCTAGAGATCTCAGCTAGTCAAGCTATGCACTACAATGCAGGTCTAGCTACTATCTACGTCAGGGGTAATGTCTACATCAATGGAGACATCATCAGAGATGACAATACAGTGATAGAAGACATAGATGAGTATCCCAACCTAGGTATTATCTCTACTGGCAATATCTACATCAGACCAGACACCTCCAAATCAGTAGAGACTCCCCAAGTAATTGACGCCAGTCTCTTCGCCCAAGGTATGATCGAAACAGCCTACCGTCAAACCACTCAAACCCCAATCCCCGAATACTATACCAACCAACCCCTAATCTTCCATGGTACAGTAGCCTCCAAGGGAGATGAGAGTGTCCCAGGAGTCAAAGACCCAATCACCAATCAAGTCTATGCCTTCAAACTAAACAGGACCAATGTCTCAGTCACCCTAGGACAAGACTGTAACAATACTCAAGTCTCTGAATGCTTTGCACCAGACAACTCAATCTTTATTGCTACTCCTCCGGGGTTTGAGGATCGGTTGGGGGAGACTAATGGAGGGCTTAGCTACTAATATCTAGG
Source organism: Candidatus Nomurabacteria bacterium (assembly GCA_020639315.1). Classification (GTDB taxonomy): domain Bacteria; phylum Patescibacteriota; class Saccharimonadia; order JAGOAT01; family JAGOAT01; genus JAGOAT01. The sequence goes on from JACKGM010000001.1 coordinate 244,022, forward strand.
TAAATAATGTCAATCAAAACAAAAATATTAGCAGGAGGTTTGGTTGCTAGCCTGATCTTAGTAGTGATTGGCTTTGGTTACTATAGCCAGTTGAGCCAAGGATTGATCAAGCTAGGGGCTAGCTATCTAGATCAAGCTTACCTTGCCAGTCGAGTAGAGCTAGCTGAAGATTACGGGGTTGATGCTAGGACTGCTCTAAGAGCCAGTGCAGATTTTGATCAGTATTATCAGATTTCTAGAGAATTAGGGCTCGAGATTACAGAGCAAGATTTAAGGGACACCGGGTATTATCTAGAGCAAGAATATAGAGAAAACATTTTATTTAGGGCCAATACATTTAAAAGAGCCTTGGATATTAAGGTAGAGGGTAGATCTAGGGGGCAGTACCAAGGAGCTCTTTTTACATTTCCAATCGTTAGCTATGACAACCAAGAAGGGGTGATTAGGAGCGCTACTGCTGCGTCCAAACAATATGCCCTAGACCAAGCAAACCAATACCGTGAAGCGATTGCTTCAGGAAAAGACCCCGAGGTCTTGATCGAGCAAATCAAGTCAGATCCTAGGCTAGATTTGCCGATGGCGGATAATAGCTCAAGATTAGTAGGCTACAAAGAAAATGAAAGCTGGCAAAATATCCTTGGCGCTTATCATGAGGATGTTATTGCTGAGCTGGAGAGAGGGGTAGATCCTGGACTAGGTGAAGTAAAGTTGGCCTATAGTTACCGGGAGGATCCAGCAGATCAAGAGGAGTTTATGTATTACTTTATCGATATCGCTGAGCACGAGCCAAAGGATTCGGAGATAGATCAACTCTACCAGAGCAAGCTAGCAGATAAGAGCTTGTTACTAAGCCTGCTAAATAAGCTTGATCATAGTGACCTAGAAATAGTACCAGAAGTCTATGCGGATGAGAGTAGTAACCATCAGGCCACAGAGTCGATACGCAATCAAATGATTGCTGCTAATCCTAGAGCAAGATTGTTTGGTGATGTCCAGGGTCAGGTACTTGGTAGTGATAACAAAGGAGTATTTGGGGCTATTGTCAAAGTGACTTTTGAGATACAAGTATCAAATTGTCTAGAGTGTGACTGGGCTTTTGTTCGGGCTAAGGATATCTTGACACCGGCAGAAGTGGCAGCAGTCAAGCAGGGTACTCTCCAGTCTATCGGTAGTTCTGCCAATGAATTTGCCCCAAGGTACAAAGAGACAAGTATTGAACTAGTCACAGATGAGGAAGGCTGGTGGTCACTCAGTAGTATTGGGCTACTAGTCGACTGTAATACATCTGGAGGACACCCTCCGACTAAGATTAAGTACAAGGTATATGATATTTTTGATGGAGATATTTCGGATTTGCCTAGTAGTATCGGTGAGGCTGATCTCAACTATGTAGGGGTCAATTCGGTTACTAGTATAGTTGGCGGCTCTGCTCCTACCCAAAGTATCGGGACTAGCCAGGCGGGGATAGTCAATGTCGGTGGAATCAATGTAGCACAGTCGATTGCCGGTAATCTAGCTAAAATGCTTGATGCCGCCAAGGCCGACGGGGTCAATTTATCAGGAGGTGGATATCGATCAAATGCGACCCAAGTACAGCTGAGGATAAGCCACTGTGGATCTTCAAACTATGCAATTTACCAGATGCCATCCAGCCAGTGTAGTCCACCGACTGCTAGGCCAGGTAAATCGAACCATGAGAAGGGCTTAGCAATCGATTTTAATAATTGTAGTAGTCGGAGTACTGCTTGCTATAGATGGCTCAACGCTAACGCAAATCAGTATGGATTTTATAATTTGCCGAGTGAATCTTGGCACTGGTCGGTCAATGGCAAATAGAGGAGTGCAGGTCATCGCTAGCATTGTCCTGGTAGGCTTAACTATCCTAGGAGGATACCACTACTGGCGATCAAATCAATCAGTCAGTGCAAAATTGATCCTGGAGGAGTATCAGGACTTTTATCATTTAGAAGAAAATCGGTACCTTGGTGACAAAGGAGAGGGAAGGTTGGATTTGATCCAGTTGGACGGAGACAGGCCTAGGGTCGATCAGTCGATTGATTATATCAGCTATTTTGTAATCCCTAGTCAGGTGATTATTTTTGACCAGGCTGGAGTCAGTGCATACTCTACTAGAGACTTTTCTAAGCAGAACCAAGACGGTCAGTATATTCTGGGCAATCTTGACGGGGATAATATTTACCTTGATCAAGCTGGGAGCAATGACGATGATACTCTGGTCAGACTAGATTATAGGCTCAGGGGTGAACTTGTCGGTGAAGAGTTGGTGACCAGCTTGGAGGTAGCACCGATTTTTGCTAATATCGGTACCAATCATTATAGGCTGGTCTTTGATCAGTTGACCGCTACACTTGCAGTCACCCCGATCGACAAAGACTTTGAAGCGTCTGGTCAGACTGTCAGCTACAACAATGTCAAGACTTGGCGAATCGAGCAAGATTATCTCGCGATTGACTTGTTGGATGATAGTGGTCAGAGATTTGTGGCTGAAGATTTGCTTGAGCTAAACACTACACCCTTGATCGGGCTTTGTGTTGATTATCAATTGGGCAAGGATTACCTTTATCTAGATTATAAGACTAGACTTGATTTGCCAGCTGAGATCGATAATCAGTCCAAAGTTTATTGTCATCAAGATAATATTTATATTTGGCTTGGACAAAAGCTATATGAGGCAAAAAGAGATGAAGTCTAGACTGTTGATATTCGGTATCCTGATAGTCGGAGTTTTTGGTCTGATGCAGATGGTTCGACCTAGCTTGGCTGGGACTGAGCCTCCAACCCCTGAGCTTAGCCAAGAGGCATTTGACAAGGCTTTTAATCTTGAGCCCGACCAGTTTGAAGACTTTAAGACAGTCTATGGCAAGAGTGAGTATAGCCCCTTTTATGCCAAGGTTAGCCCAGCGACTCCCGAAGTCGGAAATCTTTGCTGGAAAACAGCGGAGGAGACTGATACTGAGGCAGAGCCAACCCAATCCCAGCTAGAAGATCCTGAGTATCAGCAGTCCTTGGAGGATTGTCAGGATTGGTTGATTTCTCTCAATCCGTATTTAGCTAGAGAGATTTACCGGGATTATCTCAAGACTACCGATTGGTTCAAGGGCAGCGAATCACTGTCGGACAATGATCTGATCTATGGCAAGATGGGGGTAATGGTTTACTGCCAGGTATTGGGTCAAGATTATCAATTGAGCTTTGACGATGATAAGCAGAAGTGTTTAGAATCGATTACTGACTATGATCAGACTGACGAAGCAGGGGTTTGTAAGGATCTAGAAGAGTTTGGGTACAATTGGGAAGATCAAGCTTGTAAGTATAGTCTGGAGTCATCAGATAATTCTGAGCTAGATCAAGCTATAGATCAGCTTGACTTAGACCAGAACTCTAGTGCCGACGCTGGTGGTGGCCCTCCTGCAGGTAAAGTTTTAGGCAGAATAAACGCTAGTGGGGAGTGTGAAGTAGACAATCCAATCTTGCAGTGGTGTCCACCGGTAGTGCTTGATGCGGCTGCTCCGACTGGCACTAGTGTCAGTGGCCTAGGGACTGAACCGAGAAAGGGCATACCTGATCCGCCCCGTAGCTCTGAGATTAGTAACAAGCCTGACGATTTGGGTGAGCGAGAACGCCCCGTCATCTCGATCAAAAAATACGTCGGTCACACAGTAGATGATCTCAGTGATGCCCAAGACTCAGCTACAGCTGTCAAGTTCTATCCTGGTCAATCGATAGTCTATCAAGTAGTAATTACTCATCAGTCTGGAGCAGATGCGACCAAAGTAGTCTGGTCTGATGAAAACCTTGATGGATTTGTCTCAGGTGGACTGATGGAACTAGGAGATTGGACTAGTGATACTCAAGTAGATGACATCTTCTCCTTCCCTCTCAAACAAGGAGAAGAGATTACCTTCTTAAGAGAAGGCACAATCTCCCTAGATGCTGGTCTCTTCGGTCTAGATCAAGAATCAGTTCTTAACTCAACTGCTGCCCTTGAAAACATCGCCAGTGTCGATGAACTCAATGATGCTGATCCTGGGATTGCTAGTAGTGATCCCGCTAATATCTTACCAATGCTTTCAGACCTCACCCTCCGTAAGCAAGTCTCCAACCTCACCGAAACCCCATTCCTCTCCCCAGGCACAAGTCCCTACTACCTCAGTGATGGTCCTATCTACTATGATGCAGATAGTATAGACAATGCAGTCTCCTTCGGTCCTAGTGAAGAGATAGAGTACCGTATAGAGATAATAAACAACGGTCCAGACGAAGCCACCTCTATCAGCTTCACTGATCCTGATCTCCCAGATGAGCTAGTAGACTGGGAGTCAGACGGCTGGATCAACGCTGAGACTGGTGAAACCGTATCCTCAGGAGATACCATCTTCCCAATCCCAGCCGAAGGAGCTCCGACTGAATTCCTCTGGCCTGAAGAGTCCAAGACGATTGATCCTGAGACCAAAGCAGAAACCACAGTCAACAATATCACTGAAGGTAAGAGAGTCAGAATAGTCCTAACCAAGAAAGGTAGAATCAAGAACGACCTAGCTAATACCGATTGGTTCCAGTCTAATACTGCTCACCAAAACACTGCAGAAGTCTCTACTATCAATCCAGAAACCAACTATGACAACAATACCAACGATGCCTACATCGACCCCAAGGTCACAGACATCATCATCGGTAAAGTCGGTCAGACTGGTAATGACACTGGTCTAGCAGGTAAAGAACTAACTTGGACGATTAGAGTAGTCAACAATGGTAAAGACTCAGCTATCTCTCTCGTAGACAATGGAGGAATCAAGCTAACCGACTACCTCAACCTCAAAGACACCTACAATGAAACAGTTACCTATCAATGTGTCCCTGCCTATGCCTGCAGTGTCCCAACCGGAGAAATCAACTCCACTGACAATCCCGAAGGTATCCTAGACCTAGAACTCTACCTCGGCCCTGGCTTTGGAGACATGGAGCAAGTAGACTTCATCGATATCCTCTCAGATGAGGAGCTGTCAGCCAACCAAACCGACACTACCAACAACAACACCACCACCAACAACAACACTAACACCACTAACACCAATAACACCAACACCACCACCAACACTAACACTACCAACAACACTACCAACAACACTGACACCACCCAAACCACCAATACTGATCTAACCACCCTCCCCGTCTGTGAGACTGGTAGATTCATCGGTATTAACAAGGCTACTGACACTACTACAGGCTTCAACCCCGATATCAACGAGGATGGCAATGGAGACCTCTATGTTCTCTTCAATACCAATTGCTTTAGCTCCTACCCTGACCTCAGCCACTTCGAGCTAACAGACCTCTCCCTTAGCAGTGATGAAGTAGTCAACTACCTCACCCAGTATCAAGGTGGTAAAATTGCTTACTATCAAACCCCTACTCACCTAAACACCACCAATCAAGTAGACATCCAAATCACCGCTAGACTAGCTGACCATGTCACCTATGGTGATGATGTCACTACTCAAGCAGTAGATGAGATCTGTAATCCTAGTGACAAGAACAACCCTGATCAAAAAGTCCATGTCGAAAAGACCGAAACCGTAGCCTGGGAATTGTCACTAGACAATAACACCGCTCCCCTAAGATGTATCCCAGTAATGCTCTGTTACAACGAAGATGGTCAAGCCTTAGCTAGCTATCCCGGTAAAGAAGGAGAAGACTTCTATCTCTCATTCGTCGGAGTAGACAATGAAGGTAACAAACTCTATGATCAATCTCTAGATGAACTAATCGCTAGAGATGACTTAGCAGGACTAGATGTGATCTGTCGTAAGCCTACTACCTGTGAGCTTAAAGTAACGCGGACGATAGTACTAGCCAATGGTACAGAAGAAACCACTGATGTCGAAGTCACCGAACTATTTGATGGCTCAGCTGCTGGTGCTGATACCACTGACCTCGGATACTACAACTTTAGCCTAGAGTGTCAAAACCTCGAAGACGGACAATCCCCCAACCTCACGATTGAAGTCATCCGCCGTCTCTTCGGTCCCTACTTCGCGATCGAAGATGGTTCAGCCACAGTGCTCGGAGAAATAGTCAAAGGTGTCTATCCTGAAGACAATGACCTAGACATCACTCGTCATACCCACATCCTGACCGCTACCAATGAAATCTCTTCAATCTTCTGCTCACTAACCGAGATCATGGCAGCCGGAGAGAGTGTAGACTGTACTAGTCCTAGTGACCTAGCTGGAGCCGGATACCCAATCCGTCTAGACGGAGGTAGCAAGGACAACTTTGTCAATGTACTTGACTCAATAGAGAGTCTAATCGCAGAACCAGACTCCTCCCCCTATGAAGTAGTTACTATTAACAACCTAAACCAAATCCCCCTTGACCTCAGTGATGGTAAGAGCCCAGACTTCGAACCTGATCCCAACTCCACCACTACCCCAGTCCCTTACCCCACCCTCTATGTCTATGATGGAGATCTAGAGATCTCAGCTAGTCAAGCTATGCACTACAATGCAGGTCTAGCTACTATCTACGTCAGGGGTAATGTCTACATCAATGGAGACATCATCAGAGATGACAATACAGTGATAGAAGACATAGATGAGTATCCCAACCTAGGTATTATCTCTACTGGCAATATCTACATCAGACCAGACACCTCCAAATCAGTAGAGACTCCCCAAGTAATTGACGCCAGTCTCTTCGCCCAAGGTATGATCGAAACAGCCTACCGTCAAACCACTCAAACCCCAATCCCCGAATACTATACCAACCAACCCCTAATCTTCCATGGTACAGTAGCCTCCAAGGGAGATGAGAGTGTCCCAGGAGTCAAAGACCCAATCACCAATCAAGTCTATGCCTTCAAACTAAACAGGACCAATGTCTCAGTCACCCTAGGACAAGACTGTAACAATACTCAAGTCTCTGAATGCTTTGCACCAGACAACTCAATCTTTATTGCTACTCCTCCGGGGTTTGAGGATCGGCTTAGCTCAGAGTGATTTTCTGGAATCAGGCTAATGAGGGGGGGCATTGTCACCCTCCGAATTCTCCTTGTCCTGTCATTCTCCAAAATCCCCTATTCCCCTTGCCAAGACTATGGCGGTTGTGGTTAAATGAAAAAGAGAAGTTTATATAAACCAAATAAAAGTGAGGGAAAGTTGAGTAATACAAAGTTTAATTTGAGGCATTTACTACTAAGTCTAAGTGGTGTCTTGGTAGTCGTGGCTATCAGCATTGGGATAGTCAAATTCATCGACTATAGCAATCCCGTGGTCGTCAGTATTGACGGAGTCGAGATCCGAGAAAACACCTTTGACAAAAATATCGAGCTAGGTAAAGACTACGACAATGGTAGAGAAGACATAGTCAATGCCACAATCGACCTCGAAGCTTGGAAGAAAATCAACCAAAACCTCGGAGTTGTCCCTCCCGACTCCTTTATCATGGAGTATGCTAGTCGATATACCGAGCAGGCAGTCAAAGAAAACGTAATCCTCCAAAAGAACCTCTACAAATACGCCACCGAGCAAATGATGCTCAATCAATACTACGGGCTCTATGATGGCGCAGTATTTGTCTTCCCATATGCCAATTTTGATCAGGGAGCTACAACGGAAGAGCAAGCCTACGCCAAGCAAAAAGCTGAGGAGTACCTAGCGAGATTTTCTAGTGGCGAAGATCCCAGATCACTAATCGACGAGATCTATGCAGATAGGAGCCTAGAGCCAGCCGTCGATGCCCAAAATCCATCGACAATCCTCGGATTTTACGAAGATCAGAGCCCCTATGATCAATACAGGATGGGCTACTCAGAGCTACTCAATGATATTTGGTCGATCGAGAATCGTGGTACTAGTCAGATAGTCGATATCCCTGAAGATAGAGAAAATCGTTCTGGTGGATACTACTATTTCTACAATATCAATGATTATCAGTCTCCGAGGCTAGATATCCAAGAGAGCTATGATACAGAAGTCGAGAGAATAGCTACAGACTTGACTACCCAAGCAGACAAGATCAATCGAGTCGGTCAGAGTACGGTATCCTTCCTCGGTAATAAACTCAAGGATTTAGCAATCCAGCCAGCTTACGCCAAGGATACTGTCGAGGCTCATCAGTCTGGGCCAAGTGTGCTATTAAAGCTGATGAACGATAAGAGCTATGAGGGTAGGACACTGATCGAGCGGTTCGCTGATGTCTCTGGTAGGGTATTGGGTAGCAATGGAGATCCTTACCCCAATGCTATCGTCAGGATTAAATACAAAGATGTGCTTAAGCAAAATTGTGCAGAGTGTGATAGTGCCTTTGTCGATGTCGGTAAGATTGGTTTGGGTTCATCTACCAATGAAAACGCTCCTCGAGTAGACTACCGCAAGGCAGGTATAGGTAAGCTCCATGATACTCCTGAGATGCAGGGTTATCACGACTATGTCGAGGTGATTTCAGGGGAGAGTGGGTATTTCTCTCTATCTGCTATTGACATAGTGTTTGACTGTAATCGCGTCAAGACAGAGTACGGAGATGGTCATCCAATAGATGTCAATATGGAAGCCTTGGATGTCTATAAAGATGCAGAGATATCACTGGGAGGGCTAGATAGTATCAACGATCAGATAGCGATAGTCGATACTGAGCAAGTAGGGGGTAATATCGACCTTGCTTTCGCCAAGCCAGAGCATGATAGTGGATACTTGGATCGACTAGCCAGCACAGTCGGAAGTATCTTCCAGCTCGCCCGGATACCTTTAGTCCAAGGGGCGCAAGGGGGTTATGGGGAGTTAAAACCCGATGAGAATAATCAACTTGTGGACCTAGAGGATAAGAGATTCGGCCATTATAGGGATAAGATTCAATATTTTAGAGAGAAAAGTGAGATGAATCTTGACTCTAATTTCGCAGCTGAACAATATAATTCCTATGATCCAGCTGGAAACATAGATAAAGAGACAATGGCTTCAATTTTACTTGATACAGTAAACGGATATCTTACAGACCCGGATTTCCAGATTAATAAAGATCAGGCGCAGGGTTTAGTAGGTCTTTTATTTGCATGTGATGTTATTTATCAGGAGGGGGATAATGAAAACTATTGGTACTATGCCAATCTTATAGACAGTGATGGTAATCATCCACTGGACTGCATGTCGCATTTTGTAGTCGAGGATGTCTTGATGGCAATTGGGATGGACCTAAGGGTAGATAATGTCTATACCAACCCTACCTTCCCCCATGCTTTCCAGGTTGATTTTCGGGAACCCCCTGAGAATTGGCCTAATGATCGGGAAGGAACAGGATCAGCAAAGGATGGGTTTGTAGTATTTTGCGAGGCAACAGGTTACAAAACAAACGATGCTAGGGATAGGTGTATACTGGATAAGTCTGATACAGAGCAAGCAACCGACGAATCAGACGACGATAACTTTGCTGAACCTAACAAACTTGCAAGGCAATGTAGCTATTTTCTTTGGGAGTTAGACCAAGCAAGGTACGAAGCGCTAGAAGGTAGAGATTGTACGAGCCTTGTGGATAAGGGAGAAGTAGGTTCTCTTAATGGAATATCAAGACGGACATTATGTGTTGATCGTTGGGGGTATACGTTTGGTAGCAACCAATGTGTCCCACCTGATGGTGTAACATACCCTTCTAGGCGGGAAAGTTTTTGTAAAAATATAACAAATTTCATATTTAGTAATAATAGATGCAATATGTCAGGATACGAGCAAGGCGCAAGTCTGGAGCTAGCAGAAGAGTATAAAAATGCAGTATTTGGAGATGCAGTTAATGCTTCTCCGGCTCAACTTTGCTCCGACTTTTACGTAGCATTAGAGATTATGCCACCTGGGACATATAATAGTTATGAAATGCTTAGTCAATATGGGCTGACGAATGGGAAGTATGTCTGTGATCCTAACAATTATGAGTTTAACTCTGAGACAGAGAAATATCAACTTAAAGAGAGAGGCTCTTCCTCTGACAATGAGTCTCCTAACGACGGTGTTAGCCCTGAGGTAGGCTCTACTACAGAAGACCGCCGTTCTTCTCTTTGTTCACAGTATTTTATCGATAAGTTGGCAGGGAAGGACTTAGATGGGTACAATGACCTAGAGTGTAACTTGAAGGAGGCTTACGATAGCTCAGATGGTGGTGACGGTCTTTCGGTAAAAGAAACATGTGTATTAATCAATCTAACTTTAAATTCTACAATAAATGATGACGGTACAACCTGTAGTAATATTGGTACAACTGGAGCTAAGATATGTACTGGCTTGGGGGCTACCACATCAGACGATACTTGCGATATGGAAAAAATAAAGAGTATTAGTGACATCGAGAGAGGAAAGCTGTTTTTTTCAGCCTATTACGCTACGCTAGAAGACGATGAACGTAAGGAAGATTATATATGTATCGGTAAATATCGTCAGCTATATACTATGCCTCACGATAACTTAGAAGCAAGCGACTTTAATGCAATAGATTGTGTAGTCCCAGAGGACGGTGGTAATTCACAAGATAGTAATATTGAAACCCCACTGGTCTCCCCAAATGATAGTTTTACCGAGACAGAGGGAGATGACGGAGTCAAGTCAATTAAGTTGGCTGAAGGATTAGATGATTACCAATCTTATTGTGAACAGGGTCTGGAGGGAACCTATCTAGATACAGATACTGACGATGACAAGCCTGGGGTTTGTAATGGTATAGATTCTACAAAAATCGATCAGCAATTCTGTACTGCAGCCGGGGGGACAGTACTCACAGACGAAACCAACACCGAGACTGATAGTGAAGATGAGGATAGTAATGCAGAAGGCACCAATACTACTTGGATCGATAGGGTGATCGATAGGGTGTTTGCCGCTTCTGATGAAGAAGATGACGATAACTCTACAGGTAGTGGTGATACTACGGCTGAGACCTACGGCTGTGACTTTAGTGAGGCGGGAGATTTTGACAAAGATAAGATCGAGGCGGCTTTGACCGAGCTGGCTAATACCCCTACAACCCCCGCCAACCCAAACAGCTCCGCAGGTGGTAGCAATAGCTCCGCCAATGCCGGCGGTGCCCCCAACGGTGTTGCTATTAGTACTGCTACAGGTAAGCCATGTAACCAAAATGAAATAAGACTCAAGAGCAATGGCTGTGGACAGAGACAAACACTGGCGACGAGACAACCCAACCAAATAAGGACAAACGGCAATTCCCCTACTCCCCAAACTCCACCACCAGGAGGAGGTACTACTACAGGTGAGCCTCCTCAGGCTCCTGATGATGGCCTAGATCCCCCCGAGGGGCCCGATGTCCCTGATCAGCCCGATGACCTTCCAGAGAGACCTGTAGTCTCGATCAAAAAATACGTCGGTCACACAGTAGATGATCTCAGTGATGCCCAAGACTCAGCTACAGCTGTCAAGTTCTATCCTGGTCAATCGATAGTCTATCAAGTAGTAATTACTCATCAGTCTGGAGCAGATGCGACCAAAGTAGTCTGGTCTGACGAAAACCTTGATGGATTTGTCTCAGGTGGACTGATGGAACTAGGAGATTGGACTAGTGATACTCAAGTAGATGACATCTTCTCATTCCCTCTCAAACAAGGAGAAGAGATCACCTTCTTAAGAGAAGGCACAATCTCCCTAGATGCTGGTCTCTTCGGTCTAGACCAAGAATCAGTTCTTAACTCAACTGCTGCCCTTGAAAACATCGCCAGTGTCGATGAACTCAATGATGCTGATCCTGGGATTGCTAGTGGTGATCCTGCTAATATCTTGCCGACGATAGCCGAAGTCAAGCTCGATAAGCTAGTCAGCAATATTAGTGACAATATCTTGGATCAGCCAGCCGATGACTTAGAACATACTGTCTTTTTCGGTCCTGGAGAAGAAATCGAATACAAAATGGTCATCACCAACGAGGGTCCAGACGGAGCAGTCGGTCTGATTTGGGCTGATGATAGTCTGCCGACTTTTGCTACCTTTGAAGGCTGGAAGCTTGAGGATGGCTCAGATGCTCCCGAGATGCTATTTGACCCTTCAGTATCAGAAGATACACTAGAGTCAGGAGAATCAATTACCCTGATCAACCGTGGTCGGATCAATCCTGATGCTGGAGACTTCGGAGTCGGTACTAGCCTAGACCCCCGGGGTGGCTATGAGAATATAGCCTCAGTCGATCCTCTGACCCACGATAGCAACCTAGAAAACAATACCAACCCAGCCTGGATCTCCCCCAAGCTAGTCGACCTCACCATCAAAAAACAAGTCTCCAACCTCACCGAAACCCCATTCCTCTCCCCAGGCACAAGTCCCTACTACCTCAGTGATGGTCCTATCTACTATGATGCAGATAGTATAGACAATGCAGTCTCCTTCGGTCCTAGTGAAGAGATAGAGTACCGTATAGAGATAATAAACAACGGTCCAGACGAAGCCACCTCTATCAGCTTCACTGATCCTGATCTCCCAGATGAGCTAGTAGACTGGGAGTCAGACGGCTGGATCAACGCTGAGACTGGTGAAACCGTATCCTCAGGAGATACCATCTTCCCAATCCCAGCCGAAGGAGCTCCGACTGAATTCCTCTGGCCTGAAGAGTCCAAGACGATTGATCCTGAGACCAAAGCAGAAACCACAGTCAACAATATCACTGAAGGTAAGAGAGTCAGAATAGTCCTAACCAAGAAAGGTAGAATCAAGAACGACCTAGCTAATACCGATTGGTTCCAGTCTAATACTGCTCACCAAAACACTGCAGAAGTCTCTACTATCAATCCAGAAACCAACTATGACAACAATACCAACGATGCCTACATCGACCCCAAGGTCACAGACATCATCATCGGTAAAGTCGGTCAGACTGGTAATGACACTGGTCTAGCAGGTAAAGAACTAACTTGGACGATTAGAGTAGTCAACAATGGTAAAGACTCAGCTATCTCTCTCGTAGACAATGGAGGAATCAAGCTAACCGACTACCTCAACCTCAAAGACACCTACAATGAAACAGTTACCTATCAATGTGTCCCTGCCTATGCCTGCAGTGTCCCAACCGGAGAAATCAACTCCACTGACAATCCCGAAGGTATCCTAGACCTAGAACTCTACCTCGGCCCTGGCTTTGGAGACATGGAGCAAGTAGACTTCATCGATATCCTCTCAGATGAGGAGCTGTCAGCCAACCAAACCGACACTACCAACAACAACACCACCACCAACAACAACACTAACACCACTAACACCAATAACACCAACACCACCACCAACACTAACACTACCAACAACACTACCAACAACACTGACACCACCCAAACCACCAATACTGATCTAACCACCCTCCCCGTCTGTGAGACTGGTAGATTCATCGGTATTAACAAGGCTACTGACACTACTACAGGCTTCAACCCCGATATCAACGAGGATGGCAATGGAGACCTCTATGTTCTCTTCAATACCAATTGCTTTAGCTCCTACCCTGACCTCAGCCACTTCGAGCTAACAGACCTCTCCCTTAGCAGTGATGAAGTAGTCAACTACCTCACCCAGTATCAAGGTGGTAAAATTGCTTACTATCAAACCCCTACTCACCTAAACACCACCAATCAAGTAGACATCCAAATCACCGCTAGACTAGCTGACCATGTCACCTATGGTGATGATGTCACTACTCAAGCAGTAGATGAGATCTGTAATCCTAGTGACAAGAACAACCCTGATCAAAAAGTCCATGTCGAAAAGACCGAAACCGTAGCCTGGGAATTGTCACTAGACAATAACACCGCTCCCCTAAGATGTATCCCAGTAATGCTCTGTTACAACGAAGATGGTCAAGCCTTAGCTAGCTATCCCGGTAAAGAAGGAGAAGACTTCTATCTCTCATTCGTCGGAGTAGACAATGAAGGTAACAAACTCTATGATCAATCTCTAGATGAACTAATCGCTAGAGATGACTTAGCAGGACTAGATGTGATCTGTCGTAAGCCTACTACCTGTGAGCTTAAAGTAACGCGGACGATAGTACTAGCCAATGGTACAGAAGAAACCACTGATGTCGAAGTCACCGAACTATTTGATGGCTCAGCTGCTGGTGCTGATACCACTGACCTCGGATACTACAACTTTAGCCTAGAGTGTCAAAACCTCGAAGACGGACAATCCCCCAACCTCACGATTGAAGTCATCCGCCGTCTCTTCGGTCCCTACTTCGCGATCGAAGATGGTTCAGCCACAGTGCTCGGAGAAATAGTCAAAGGTGTCTATCCTGAAGACAATGACCTAGACATCACTCGTCATACCCACATCCTGACCGCTACCAATGAAATCTCTTCAATCTTCTGCTCACTAACCGAGATCATGGCAGCCGGAGAGAGTGTAGACTGTACTAGTCCTAGTGACCTAGCTGGAGCCGGATACCCAATCCGTCTAGACGGAGGTAGCAAGGACAACTTTGTCAATGTACTTGACTCAATAGAGAGTCTAATCGCAGAACCAGACTCCTCCCCCTATGAAGTAGTTACTATTAACAACCTAAACCAAATCCCCCTTGACCTCAGTGATGGTAAGAGCCCAGACTTCGAACCTGATCCCAACTCCACCACTACCCCAGTCCCTTACCCCACCCTCTATGTCTATGATGGAGATCTAGAGATCTCAGCTAGTCAAGCTATGCACTACAATGCAGGTCTAGCTACTATCTACGTCAGGGGTAATGTCTACATCAATGGAGACATCATCAGAGATGACAATACAGTGATAGAAGACATAGATGAGTATCCCAACCTAGGTATTATCTCTACTGGCAATATCTACATCAGACCAGACACCTCCAAATCAGTAGAGACTCCCCAAGTAATTGACGCCAGTCTCTTCGCCCAAGGTATGATCGAAACAGCCTACCGTCAAACCACTCAAACCCCAATCCCCGAATACTATACCAACCAACCCCTAATCTTCCATGGTACAGTAGCCTCCAAGGGAGATGAGAGTGTCCCAGGAGTCAAAGACCCAATCACCAATCAAGTCTATGCCTTCAAACTAAACAGGACCAATGTCTCAGTCACCCTAGGACAAGACTGTAACAATACCCAAGTCTCTGAATGTTTTGCACCGGACAACTCAATCTTTATCGCTACTCCTCCGGGGTTTGAGGATCGGCTTAGCTCGGAGTGATTTTCTGGAATCAGGCTATAAGGATTTAGACTCAGAATTGTTAGTTTACAAGGAGTCATAATAGCATTATGGCGAAGAAGTGAATTAGCAATTCTGGGCTAAATAATAGAGCGTGAGCCTGAAGGGTTACTTCGAGTTAGGCCGTTAGGTTGGGGGAGACTAACCAGGCTAACTAGGGGGGTACTGTCATCCTCCAGTTAAATACTGGATCTCCGGTATTACCCTAAAGGGTAATCCGAAGATGACACGGGAAGGGCATTGTCATCCTCCGAATTCTCCTTGTCCTGTCATCCTCCGAAGTTCGGAGAACTTACGGGGGATCCAGTATTTTACATCGTGCATTGTCATCCTCCGAAGATCCGAAGGAGCTTACGGGGGATCCAGTATTTTGCATTTCTGGGATTCAATTCAAATACTGGATCTCCGGTATTTCTCTCTGGGTAATCCGAAGATGACGCGGGAAGGGCATTGTCATCCTCCGAAGTTCGGAGAACTTACAGGGGATCCAGTATCTTGCATTGCCTTGAGATTCAATTCAAATACTGGATCTCCGGTATTTCTCTAAAGAGAAATCCGAAGATGACAGGAGGAGGGCATTGTCATCCTCCGAAACTCCGAAGGAGTTTACGGGGGAACCAGTATTTTGCATCGTGCATTGTCATCCTCCGAATCTCTCTCCCTTTGTGCTACACTAGAGACAATGAACCCCCTAAGGCTAATCGGCATTGTCGGACAGACTGGATCGGGCAAGACAAGCCTGAGTTACCAAATTGCTGATCATATTATCAAACAAGGTCTAAAGCCGGTAATTATACTAGCAGACTCAAGAACTCTTTTTAAGGAGCTAGATATTGCTAGCGCCAAGCCTAGCAAGTCTCAGCTATCAACTTATAAACACCAGATGGTAGATATCCTAAATCCTGGTCAAAAATATACAGTCTACCAGTATCAGCAAGCGGTCAAGACCATCTTTGGAAATCTAGCAGACAACGAGATTCCTATCTTGGTCGGCGGTAGTGGGCTGTATTTTGATGCTACTATTTACGACTACCAATTCCCTCAAGACAAGTCTGATCGAGATAGAAATACTACCAAGTATCAGACTAAGATTTTTGGCTTTCATTACCCAAGGCAGGAATTGAGAGCAAGGCTTGCTGAGAGGCTAGATTTGATGATTGAAGAGGGCTTGATCAAGGAAGTCGAGGAAATCATGGTAGCTTATGGGTCTAACTGTATTGCCCTGAGGTCTACTACAGCCAATCGAGCTCGGGATTATTTGCTCGGCCTAGAGACTATGGAGGAGACTAGGAGACTGATTGTCCGTGACAATCTTAGCCTTGCCAAACGACAATTCACTTGGTTTAAAAGAAACCGGGAGATCAGTTGGAACCTACCTTTAGCTCAGATACTTGGTGAGGTTGATAGCTTGGTACAGTAATCAAGATTCAAATACTGGATCTCCGGTATTTCTCTAAAGAGAAATCCGAAGATGACAGGAGGAGGTGGATCTCCGGTATTACCCTCCGGGTAATCCGAAGATGACAGGAGGAGGGCATTGTCATCCTCCGAATTCTCCTTGTCCTGTCATCCTCCGAAGTTCGGAGAACTTACGGGGGATCCAGTATCCCTGTATTTACAGGTATTCAATTCAAATACTGGATCTCCGGTATTTCTCTTTTAGAGAAATCCGAAGATGACAAGAAGGGCATTGTCATCCTCCGAAGTTCGGAGAACTTACGGGGGATCCAGTATCTCGAGGTTACTTATAGCAAGTTAAAAACAAAATCAGACATTTTTATCGATCACAATCCCTGACCTGGCACTAGAGTCCATTAGGCTGAGTTTCATCTTTCACCATATCATGAATATGATTCAGTAGAAGAACTCAACTACTGGTTCTCTATTAGACTTGTTCCTTAAGTAAGGTTTCTGGCACCAGATCATCTATTTTGGACTATAATAATCTTTTCACTTTATCACCTTAACTCTGTTAGGGCTCTTTACGAAAAGACTATTCTAGTCTTAAACTAGGCAATTTTGGTCTCAAAAATTATTAAGGAACAAGTCTATTATCTTAGTCAGGGAATTGGATTTTGTTTTGAGCTTGCTATAATAACCCTATGAACCCAAGCATCATCCTGACTGTCTGGTTTGTAAAAATTTTTACAGTCTTGACCAAACTCTTCGGCTATCAAGCCAGCACCCTCCCTGGCCTAATCGGATTCAGGCTAGACTCTCAGCTTCTAGACAAGTTGATCAAAAGCTACCAGGGCAAGTTGATCCTAATCTCCGGCACCAATGGCAAAACCACTACTACCAAGCTAATAGCAGACTTCCTAAGCTCAAGTGGCAAAACTCTGGTCACTAATAGTAGTGGATCCAATCTAGAAAGAGGGATTCTAGCGAGCTTGATCAAAGGGAGTAGCTGGAGAGCTAAGCTCGAGCAGGATTACCTGGTAATTGAGATCGATGAAGCAGAGCTTGCAAGGATTGTCTCTAGGTTAGACCCAAACTACCTCCTAGTAACCAACCTTAGCCGTGACCAGCTAGATCGTTATGGTGAAATCGATAGTCTAGCTACTAAGATTGGAGGGGCAATCCGTAGCCTAGATTGTCAGCTGATAATCAATGGGGATGACCCCTTGCTAGCTAGTCTCAAGACCACAAAACCAGCTATTTATTATGGGTTTAGCTTCGATAGTCAGCAGTTACCGACTAGCGGGTCAGAGCTTTCAGATATCCCCTATGACATCAAGACCAAGCAAAAAATCAAGTACCATAATCGCTATCTGGGACATCTTGGAGACTACTATACAGATAGCCATAGCTTGACTCGACCAAAGCTAGATTACCACTTGGACAAGCTAGATCTAGAGACTGGTAAGCTCCAAATCAATCATCAGCCACTTGATACCAAGCTTAGTGGAGTCTACAACTACTATAATATCCTAGCTAGTTATAGCTTGATTTGTAGTCTGGGATACAATGATAGCCAGTTTCAGTCTTTCTTGCCAAGCTTTGAACCAGCTCCAGGTCGCAGTCAATCTTTGAGGCTTGATGGTCGAGAGCTGACGATTGCTCTAGCCAAAAATCCAGTCGGAATGAACCAGGTCATAAGCTATGTGATCAACTCAAAGCAGTATCAAAAAGTAATCATCTTGATCAATGACCAAATAGCCGATGGCAGAGATGTCTCTTGGCTCTATGATTGTGACTTTCAAACAGTGTTACCTACTACAAAACTGTTTGCTGGAGGACTGAGGGCAAAAGACTTAAGGCTAAGACTGACGGTGGCAGGGCTTGAGTCAAGCCTGCTTGAGAAGCTTGATAAATCTAGCCTCCTAGCCAAAACTGACCCCGATGATCGGATCCTAATAGTGCCAAACTATACTGCTATGCAAGATGTTTTTGAGGTAATTGGCCAATAGTATGAAGCTAAAACTGATTTATCTTTACCCAGAAATAATGAATACCTATGGTGATAGGGGCAATGTGATGCTGCTCGAAGCAAGGGCCAAAGATTATGGGATTGAAATATCGACTGACTATTATACCCTTGGTGACCAGCTTGACCTCACCCAGTATCAACTCTTATTTTTTGGAGGTGGACAGGATAAGGGGCAAAATCTGATTGCCAGAGATCTCATGTATCACAAAGCTCAATTGTCAGATGCGGTAAAGAGAGGGATTGCCGGCTTGCTGGTATGTGGTGGCTATCAGATGCTGGGGAGTGAGGTCGGGCTGGCAGATGGTGGGGTGCTGGAGGGTCTATCAATCTTACCGGTTAAGACTCTAGTCGGCAAAAATCGCAAGATTGGTAATCTATTGGTGCAGTCTGAGCAGTTTGGGTCACTGGTTGGTTTTGAAAACCATAGTGGCAACACGATTCTTGATCAGTCAGGTAAGGCTCTTGCTCAAACTATCAAGGGTTATGGCAATAATGACTCTGCCATTGATGAGGGAATTATCTATCGCAATCTGATTGGCACCTATATGCATGGACCATTTTTACCTAAAAATATTCAAGTAGCGGACTGGCTACTTTCTAGAGCAGTCGGTAAAGACCTATTGACTAATACTCAGTCTAGCCTCTACAAGGTCTCTATCTCCGCTCGTGAGTCTGTGCTTGGTGCTTTATAGGATTTTTGGGCAACTCCGAGATACTAGACTTCTAAGTAGTACGAAATACTGGATCCCCCGTAAGTTCTCCGAACTTCGGAGGATGACTAATGCGCGAAATACTGGTTCCCCCGTAAACTCCTTCGGAGTTTCGGAGGATGACAAGACAAGAGAGAGTGTCGGAGGATGACAATGCCCTTCCCGTGTCATCTTCGGATTTCTCTAAAAGAGAAATACTGGAGATCCACCCTCTCCTGTCATCTTCGGATTACCCGGAGGGGAATACCGGAGATCCACCTCCTCGTGTCATCTTCGGATTACCCGGAGGGTAATACCGGAGATCCAGTATTTGAATTTGGTATTAAAGTAATGCGAAATACTGGATCCCCCGTAAGTTCTCCGAACTTCGGAGGATGACTAATGCGCGAAATACTGGTTCCCCCGTAAACTCCTTCGGAGTTTCGGAGGATGACAAGACAAGAGAGAGTTTCGGAGGATGACAAGACAAGAGAGAGTTTCGGAGGATGACAAAAGAAGGGTGGACTTCGGAGGATGACAGGACGAGGGGTTTCGGAGGATGACAATGCAAAGCCTGGATTCGGAGGGTGGTGAGGTCTTATTAACCCTGTTGCCATATAACCTCACGGCTTCAAAACTGCCATTTTTGCCCCAGACTAGCAAAACACTTCGCAGCGTAACTCCTGTTATGCTTTGTCGTGTTTTGGTATTCTGGAATAAAAATCATCAGCTTTGACCTCGCAAGTTTATATGGCAACAGGGTTACTGAGCTAAAAATGTATTCGCAAACAAGAAAATCACTGGTATAATAGAGTAATGTTAGATCAATTGTTTGGCTCCAAAACCAGAGTGAAGTTATTAACCCTATTTTATAATAATGTCGATCGTCCATATTATGTCAGAGAGATCACAAGAAAAATCGATGAGCAAATCAATTCAGTCAGACGGGAGCTGCAAAACCTGCTTTCAATCGGTATTCTCAAGTCAGTTTCTCGTTCCAACCGACTATATTATGAGGTTGACCCCGGGTTCAAGTTCTTTAAGCAATTCGAGCAAATATTCCAAAATCTAGATCAGACAGATGCCACTGATGATAAGCTAAACAAAGAAGAAGAGAAAATCACTCGAATGATCCGGAGGACTGGCAATGTCAAATTGCTCTTCCTCAGCGGCTCGTTTGTCCGAGGTTCGAGGCAGATGATCGATATCTTTGTGGTCGGAGATGTCAATAAGACCCAGCTAGCAAACTCGGTCGAGATGCTAGAGCAAGACATGAATCGGGAACTCAACTATACCGCGATGAGAATCGAGGACTTTGACTACCGCCGCAACCTCAATGATCGGTTTTTGACAGATATTTTAGATTCCAAAAAGATTGTTTTGATTGATGAGCTTGGTCTGTATCACAAATCAGTCGGGATCAAGGATCAATCAGAGGAAGATTCTAGTGAAAGAGATCAAGGTTAGTTTTTCGATCCCCTCGATCCTTCAGGTGATTGGCGTGCTGGTTGGGGTTGTGGTAGTCTGGAATCTTAGATCAGTTTTAATTCCTTTGCTTATCAGTATCATCATAGCAGCAGCGCTTAATCCGATTGTCCAGATGATGACCAGGCGAAAGATTCCCAGACCCTTAGCTGTCTTGATCGTTTTCGCTATATTGATGGCTTTACTAATCACCTTGATTGGGCTAGTGATCCCCATCCTTGCCAGCCAAATTGGTGAGATTGTCAACCAGGGTCCAACAATTGCAACTCAGTTCAAGGATTTGCTGATCGAGATAGGGTTGCCGAATAGTGTAATCCAGGAAATTAATATCGAAAGGGTTGGGCACTATGCTAGCCAACTTGAAGGACAAATCAGTGGATCAGTCGGAGCTTTGGTCAATGGTTTAGCTCAGTTTGTTACAATCATTGTTTTTACCGTTTACTTACTGCTAGGTAGTAGTACGATTGGGGCTAGCTATGATCGAGTAGTCAAGGATTGGCCAATCCGTGAACGATTAGTCAGGATTGGTGATAAAATTAGCCAAAAACTAAGCTATTGGCTCAGGGGTCAGATTGTTTT
The DNA here is from genome assembly GCA_020639315.1 of Candidatus Nomurabacteria bacterium. Taxonomy (GTDB): domain Bacteria; phylum Patescibacteriota; class Saccharimonadia; order JAGOAT01; family JAGOAT01; genus JAGOAT01. The sequence continues at coordinate 265,405 of JACKGM010000001.1, forward strand.
ATCATTTGTAATCTTTGGGTTCAGCTACATTGGGCTAAGGATTATCGGGGTTGAGAGCGCCTTTACTTTGGCAGTGATTGCTGGCATGACCGAGGCAATTCCAATCATTGGTCCTGTTATTGCCGGGGTTATTGCTGGACTTGTGGCTTTGGTGACCTCTCCGGTTCAGGCACTCTTGGTAGTGCTATACTATATTGTCTTGCAACAGCTGGAGAATAATCTAATCGTACCCCTAGTCATGAGAAAAGCCTTGGGTTTGCCTCCACTCACTGTATTATTTGCTCTGCTAGTCGGAGCAAAACTTCTGGGATTTGTTGGTGTAATCTTTGCAGTACCTTTGGCTTCTATTATTACAATTACTGTGGAGGAATTTTTGAGCAATGGCGAAGAAGCGGAATAGTACTAAGAAAGTATCAAAGCAGGCTAAAACCAAAGAGCTTACTTTTAACCCAATCAAGTACGAGATAATCGCTGTCTTGATTGGATTTTTGGCAATTATGCTGCTGGCTGCCAGTTTTAATTTGGCCGGAGGTTTGGGAGAAGCAATTCTTTCAGGGTTTAAGGTGATTTTTGGTTCAGCTGTCTATGCCTTTATTTTGATTTTGCTAGTCTATGCTTATCAGCTATTTCGACTGGAAGATTTTCCGAAAAAGTTTCGGTTTGTTGCGTTGTTTATTGTGCTAGTGAGCTTGTCGGGTATATTTGGAATTTTATCAGAAGATAAGGCCTTTAGTCTTAATGCAATTAGATCCCATGGTGGACTGGTTGGTTGGACCCTTGATAGTATTTTGGTTGGGCTGATTGGTAAACCCTTGAGTATTCTACTAATGGTGATTACGGGGTTAATCGGACTAATCTTGGCAGCCAACAAAAGTATTAAAGATTTGTTTAGTAAGGAAAAAGCAACTAGTGACAAGAAGCAGGCTGATAGCATCGATAAGGATCCAAAGTCCCAAGACCTCAATCGTTTGGCGATTCGAGGGACGATTGACGCTAGTGGAGATAAAAAGTCTTCAAGTAGCAAGGAGCAAGAGCCAATCAAACCAAGCAAAACCCTTTCGGCGCTAGTACTTGAAAGCGATCCAGATTGGCAAGCACCGAAGCCAGAATTTCTCGAAGCTACCACTACCAAACCGGACGCAGGAGATGTCAAAGAAAATGCCAAGACTATCAAGAATACCTTTGCTGACTTCAATATAGCGGTCGAAATGCACGGAGTCAATATCGGTCCGACTGTCAGTCAATATAGCTTGAAACCGCCTCCTGGAGTCCGTTTGACCAAGCTAACCACTCTTGACCACAATTTGGCACTAGCTTTGGCGGCCCATCCGATCAGGATAGAAGCACCAATCCCAGGCAAGAGTTTGGTGGGAGTAGAGATGCCCAATAAGCGTCCGGCAGTAGTCAGAATGAGGGATAGTTTATTTGCTAAATCAATGCAATCCAACCCAGATCCTCTAAGCTTTGTGATTGGCCGAGATGTCAATGGGGAAGTAGTGACAGCCAATCTTGCCAAGATGCCCCATCTACTAATTGCTGGAGCGACTGGCTCGGGTAAGTCTGTCACAGTCAATTCCTTGATAGTCAGTATGCTTTATCGCAACTCACCCAATCAACTCAAGCTGATCTTGGTCGATCCAAAACGAGTCGAGATGACACTTTATAATGATATCCCCCATTTGTTGACCCCAGTGATTGTAGAACCAGAAAAAACCGTTTCTGCTTTGCGTTGGGCAGTGGCTGAAATGGATAGACGCTATCGTACATTGTCTAGTCACAGAAAGCGTAATATTGATGAATACAATGAGATAGAAGATCAGGACAATATGCCTTATATCGTGATCGTAATTGATGAGTTGGCAGATTTGATGGCGGTGGCTGCCAATGAAGTCGAAGGCTTAATCGTTAGATTAGCCCAGATGGCGAGGGCAGTAGGGATTCACTTGGTGCTTGCTACCCAGAGGCCGAGTGTCGATGTGATTACTGGCCTAATCAAGGCAAACTTCCCGGCTCGGATTGCTCTATCTACTACTTCTCAGATTGATTCTAGGACAATTATCGATCAGGCTGGGGCTGAGAAATTGCTCGGCAAGGGGGATCTACTCTTGGTTACCCCAGATTTCCTGAAGCCAAGACGGGTGCAGGGGGTATTTCTCAGCGAGAAGGAGGTCAGTAGCGTAACCAACTTCTTAAGAGAACAAAGACCACCTAGCTATGACCAAGAAATCCTTGCTCAAGCGGCAAAATTGGGCAACAAAGGCTCGGCTAGCTTTGGCGGAGGAGAAGATCAAGATGATTTATACCAAGACGCACTTGAGGTAGTAATTAGCTCGGGCAATGCTTCGGCATCTATGCTCCAGAGAAGGTTAAGGGTTGGTTTTCAGAGAGCTTCGAGATTACTAGATATGATGGAAGAAAATGGCATCATCTCTCCGCAGGATGGACAAAGATCGAGAGAAGTTTTGGTGGATTCGATCGAGCAAGCCAATCAGCTCTCAGAGCTAGGGGATCAAGATTCAGAGCTGGATGAATACTAAGACTGATCCAGTTGATTTGGTAGCGTTGGGAGCCAGACTTGAGTCTGCTCGCAAAGCCAAGAAGCTTAGCTTGGCTCAGGCTGAAAAATCTACTAAGATTCGGGTGTCAATTCTTGAGAAGATAGAGTCTGGGCAGTACCAACTTGATGTTTATTGGTCAGGTTTGGTCAATAATTATGCCAAGTTTTTAAACCTTGATCCTGAGATTGATAATAGCCAAGGTGCAAGCTCGATTGAAACCTCAAAGATTTTTTCAGTAAGACCGATCAATGATCGACGTTTAATATTTACACCAAAGACATTCTTGTTTTTGGTGCTAAGCTTTATATTTGGGACTATATCAGTATTCATCGCTATCCAGCTCAGGGCTCTATTGTCGAGTCCAAAGATTGAGCTAGATAATATTGATCAAGTGATTACAATCAATCAGAGAATATTTGAGCTCAGTGGTAAGACGGATAATGATAGTGATGTTTTTATCAATGACTCACCGGTGCTGAGCAATCAGGACGGGAGCTTTAGTGAAATGATTACTTTGAGTCAAGGGTATAATAATCTGGTAGTTTCAGCAAGAAATAGACTGGGTAAGCAAACTGACAAGGGGATAACAATCATCGTCGATGCACCTGAAGTCGCCCAGAATACCCAAGAAGAACAAGAGGATAGTTTAGGAGACCCGGGAACAGGAGAGGTAATACTAAAACTCAAAGTAGGGGATAGTGCTACTTGGCTGGTAGTTACGGTAGACGGGGTAGAGGTGTTTAGAGGGACTTTACTGGCAGGAGTCGAACAGGAGTTTGTAGCACAGGAGCAGATTGGTATCACTACTGGTAATGCTAAGAGTACCCAGCTCACTCTGACCAATGATAAGGTGACAGATTATCAGATAGGTGAGCTGGGGGGAGAAGGGGAGGTCAAGCGCGATTTGATTTTTGGGCGGGATACTGAGTTTATTGAATAGAGGTAGTCATCCTCCGAAACCCGCCTCTCTTCTGTCATCCTCCGAAGTTCGGAGAACTTACGGGGGATCCAGTATCCGGCATTGTGCATTGTCATCCTCCGAATCCTCATAGAGGATTACAGGGGATCCAGTATTTTGCATTAGAGTTATGTTTGCTATATATTCGTATTTGTATTACAATATAAATCAACAGTATATTTTAATCAGGAGGAGTTATGAGTAATACAAAAGATCCAGCCAAGAGTAAGGCAATCGACATGGCTTTAGAGCAGATAGAGCGACAGTTTGGTTCTGGCGCAATCATGCGTTTTGGTCAAGGCCAGAAGGTACAAGTAGAAACCTTTTCTTCTGGTAGTCTCAACCTAGACGAAGCACTTGGTGGTGGTTTGCCAAAAGGTAGAATTATCGAGATTTATGGTCCAGAGTCTAGTGGTAAGACTACCTTATCATTGCACGCAGTGGCTGAGGTTCAAAAATCTGGTGGTACTGCTGCATTCATCGATGCAGAGCATGCTCTGGATCCAGAATACGCAAGCAAGATTGGGGTCAAACTCGATGAGCTACTGATCTCTCAGCCAGACAATGGTGAGCAGGCACTGGAGATCTGCGAGACTCTAGTCCGCTCAGCTGCCGTCGATTTGGTAGTAGTTGATTCAGTAGCAGCTTTGGTGCCAAAAGCTGAGATCGACGGCCTGATGGGGGATAGTCATGTCGGTCTGCAGGCTAGGCTAATGTCTCAGGCTTTGCGTAAGTTGACAGGCATTGTCTCCAAGTCTAATACAACAGTAATCTTTATCAATCAGTTGAGACTCAAGATAGGAGTGATGTTTGGTAACCCTGAGACCACACCTGGTGGTCAGGCCTTGAAGTTTTATGCATCAGTCAGGCTAGACATCCGGAGAACCGAAAGACTTACTAAGGAGCAAGAACAGATAGGCAATCGGGTCAAGGTCAAGGTGATCAAGAATAAGATTGCTCCACCCTTCAAGATTGCTGAGTTTGATATCATGTACAATCAAGGGATTTCCAGGAGTGGCGAAGCTCTAGATATTGGTCTAAACTTAGGCTTAATCAAGAAATCAGGCTCTTGGTACAGCTATGGTGAAGACAAGATTGGCCAAGGAGCTCAGGCAGCCAAGGAATTTTTGGAAGCCAACCCAAAGGTGCTTAATAAAATAGTAAATGAAGCGAAAGCCAAGTCCAAGTCTAAATAAAAAATTACCTCATTATTTCTTGCATGAAGATGAGGTAGGTCTAGCCTTGTATCGACATTATCCATTGAGGCTAAGGTGGCCTTTTTATGGGTTTTTTTTTAGTATCATTATTGCTATCTTGATTCAGACTTATACAGGATATACTTGGGAGTATTTAGCCTTGATCCCTGCTGGGATTATTTTTTTGAGAGGTCTGGTCGGTTGGTATTATAGCTACGTCTTGGTAACCAATTACCAGGTATTAAGTATTGAACAAAACGGCTTATTTGATCGAGAGATTCGTCAAATCCAGCTAAAAAATATTCAAAATGTCAATTTTGCCCAGAGGGGTCTGGTGGCTAGTATCCTAGGGTATGGTAATATTGAAGTGGTAGCGACATTTAGTAATGAGATATTTTATTTTAAGGCTATCATGAAGCCACAGGAGTTACAGAATACTCTGATGAGACTGATTAGTCAGATTTAGGAGAGTATAAATGCGAAATACTGGATCCCCCGTAAGTTCTCCGAACTTCGGAGGATGACAAGACAAGGGGCGGGTTTCGGAGGATGACAATCCTCTCCCTGTCATATTCCAAAATCCTGTAAGGATTTATGGGATATCCAGTATTTGAGTTGAATCCCCGGAAATGCAAAATACTGGATCCCCCGTAAGTTCTCCGAACTTCGGAGGATGACAAGACAAGGGGCGGGTTTCGGAGGATGACAATCCTCTCCCGTCATATTCCAAAATCCTGTAAGGATTTATGGGATATCCAGTATTTGAGTTGAATCCCCGGAAATGCAAAATACTGGATCCCCCGTAAACCCTCTGGGTTTCGGAGGATGACAAGACTCTTCCTGTGTCATCTTCGGATTTCTCTAAAAGAGAAATACCGGAGATCCAGTATTTGAATTTGGTATTAAAGTAATGCGGAGATACTGGGTCCCCCGTAATGACCCTCGTTATATAGCAAGTTAAAAACTAAACCAGACTTTTGACCCAACTCTAGATTAACCCTGTTGCCATATAAACTTGCGAGGTCAAAGCTGATGATTTTTATTCTAGACTAGCAAAACACGACAAAGCATAACAGGAGTTACGCTGCGAAGTGTTTTGCTAGTCTGGGGCAAAAATGGCAGTTTTGAAGCCGTGAGGTTATATGGCAACAGGGTTAGTTTATAAAGCTAGTTTTCTTACTCACCATATCTATGGATATGGCTCTTAAGAAGAACTAGCTTTCTAGTTCTCTATAGTACAGCTCAAATTGTCCGGTTTTGTTTTGAGCTTGCTATAGGTTGAGTAAATTGAAACACTGGCAGTAAGTGCGAAAGTCCAGTATAATAAGCACATGAAGAATACTAAGTCAGATACCCCAAAAACAAAGACCTCAACCAAAGCAAAAACTAAAGAGACTAAAAAAACCAAAGATACCGGTGATATCAAAACCGCGCCAAAGAAAATCAATTCGATTTCGATCAAAGAAAAAAGATTGTCATCAGTAGGCAGTAAAATCAACTTCCAAGACAAGCTCAGTAAAGTAAAAGCTAGGTCTAGGGTCAGTTTTCTCAAAAAACATATGATTGTAATGGTTTCAGGTGTGATTGGGATCGCTATTGTGATAGTAGTTGGTATTGGTATAGCTATCTATGGCTTTAAGTCAGAAAGTAAATTGGTCTATAGGATCAGCAGGATCATTAATTATCCAGTAGTGACAATTGATTCTAAGATTTTCCCTTGGTTTAGCACTAAGTCTGCTGGCTATGATCAATATTTGTATTATCTTGAATCGACCAGACAAGGAGAGAAAACAGTTAGGGAAAAACAAGGCAATACCAATGAGATTAGTGAGGAAGATTACCTGACTCTTAAAACAGAGATTCTAGATAATCTAGGTGATCGTTTGATTCTCGATGCCGAGGCTAAGAAGCGGGGGATTGAGATCAGTGATGAGGAAGTCCAGACTAGGTATACGCAATTGGTAGAGAGTTCTGGGGGTGAAGAGAAAGCAAGTGAATTTATTCGCGATTATTATGGCTGGTCGGTAGCTGAGTGGCAGGAAAATATCTTAAGAAAAGGTCTTTTGGAAGAGAAGCTAGCCGAAGCACTTTCAAACGACCAAGAGCTAGCAGATCAAGCAAGGGTCAAGGCCGAGGAAGTACTAGCCAAAGTGGAGGCAGGAGAAGATTTTGCTCAGCTAGCTCAAGAGTATTCAGAAGATGGTAGTGCTCAAAATGGTGGAGACCTTGGAGTGATTGAAAAAGGAGCGACAGTACAAAGCTTTGAGGATGCGGCTTTCGCCCTTGACAAGGGAGAGACTAGTGGGATAGTCGAGACAGAGTTTGGCTTCCATATCATCAAAGTGATGGATAAAAGCGATGATGGCAAAATCAGAGTATCTCATATCTTGATCAAGAGAGTGGATTTTGATAGCTGGATGGAGCAGGCCAGAATTGATTATGACTTGAAGTTTATGATTAATTTTGATCATAGTACAGATTCTTCAGACAATCCAGAGTCCAACGAAGCTCAAGCTTCGGAAGCCACGGAGTAGATCATTGCTTGGTGTAGTCAGCAGTATTCGAGCTGCTTTCGCTAAGCTATTTTTGGATAAGGCAATATTTGGGCTTGCTATTACTGGATTTAGTATACTCACTTTGATCCTTGGGCTGGCATTTTTTAGAGTTCGACCAAGTGCGATTGAGATTCCACTTGGGTTTAACTCCTATCTCAAGGTAGATAATCTTGGGTCTTGGTATCAGATATTTTACTTGCCAGCATTTGGTCTAGTATGTATCATGGCCAATCTAGCGCTGGTGATTAACCCAGATACGAGTAGGAGGTTGGCTCAGTATTTACTCTTGGCGACAAATTTGATTTTGATCCTGATTTTGGTCATTGTGATCAATCTAACTAGTCTAACCTTCATCCGATGAGAAAATATTTGGCTGGTATTATCTGGTCCCTGATGGTGGGGTTGGTAGTGGCAACAATTGCTAGTATATATTATATTTATATTCAAAATACCGATAAGTTGACCAAGGAAATATCTAGTGATTGGCAGAGTCTAATCGAGGGTTCAGACAAACTAATCCAAGATGTAGATCAGTCACTAGCTAGTTTTGATTATCAGGCGATTGGTCAGTATTTTACTCAGTACTATAAGCTGGTCGAGGCCCAGAAGAGTAGCTTGGCTGAGGATAGAGGTAGACTGGTTGATCAAAACCTGCTGATTAATTACCGAGATTTTTTGGATTATTATTGGAAGTATACTAGGCAGATTGAGGCAATGGCTACCAACCTTGCTTTGCTCAAGAGTCAAGATTTTTCTGAGCTAAATATCGTCCGTGAGGATGCCAAAAATCGTAGTCTGGAGTTGGTGGGGGATTTTGAGATTATTAGTCCTGAATTACCAGAGAAAGTTTGGGATTTTGACTTGATATTTGATCAGGGCAAGGAGGCCTTGGATAAGCAAGTAGATCAAGGTGAGATAACCCAAGAGCTGCAAGATAGCAATCTGGATACAATACGGGAGACCACCACTACTATTCTAGAAGCCTGGATTGATTCTGAGCTTTCGGTAGTCAAGGCTTACTATGCTGATGATCTGGCCAAAAAGATTGATTTTGACCAGATGATCAAGGGGTCTAGAAAGTATCAAATTCCTGAAAAGTTTAGTATAGACTATATCGAGAGAGTAGACGACCAGTATCTGGTAGGGTTCAAGATGTTTTATGCTTTTCCGGGTGAGAATGGTCAGTACAGTGCGATTCAGTCTAGTGTATTTTATTTTGCGTATGATCAAGAGCTAGAGCTTTGGTTGATAGTTGATCAAAAAGTCTAAGACTAGATTGAAAATTTAGAAATGCAAAATACTGGATCCCCCGTAAGTTCTCCGAACTTCGGAGGATGACAAGACAAGGGGCGGGTTTCGGAGGATGACGATGCCTCCTCCCCGTGTCATCTTCGGATTTCTCTAAAAGAGAAATACCGGAGATCCAGTATTTGGATTGAATAATGAGGAATGCAAAATACTGGATCCCCCGTAAGTTCTCCGAACTTCGGAGGATGACAAGAGATGAGTCATATTCCAAAATCTCGCAGGGATTTATGGGATATCTAGTACTACAGTAATAAATAAGAGTTGTCAGTTTATATTGGAGCGGGTGACGGGAATCGAACCCGTATCCTCAGCTTGGAAGGCTGATATAATAGCCGTTATACAACACCCGCATAGGTAATTTGTCCGTTAACAAGCCTGATTCTATAATACCTTATTTTGATAATATTTGCTATACTAATCTTATGCTAGATAAAGTATACAAGCCCCAAGACTACGAAGATCAGATTTATCAGAAGTGGCAAGACTCAAGTGCTTTTGTCCCAAGTGACGATCAGAGCAAAGGAGTTTTTTCTATCCCGATGCCTCCTCCCAATGCTACTGGAGTATTGCATATTGGACACTGTCTAATGCTGGCAATCCAGGATTCTTTAGTCAGATACAATCGGATGCAAGGCAAATCCACACTCTGGATACCGGGGACTGATCATGCTGGCTTGGCTACCAATGCAGTGATTGAAAAGCAATTAGCCGAGCAGGGGACAAACAAATATGAGTTGGGGCGTGAAGCCTTTGTCAAACGGACCAAAGAATTCGTCGAGAATAGTCGAGGGACCATTAACGAGCAGATCAAGCTAATGGGGGCAAGCTGTGATTGGTCTAGAGAGCGTTATACTTTTGATCCCGCCATGAATCAGATTGTCAGCCGAGTCTTTGTCAAGATGTATCATGATGGTTTAATTTACAGAGGACATCGGATAGTCAATTGGGATCCCAATTTGATGACCAATGTTTCAGATGATGAGGTAGAGCACATCTTGGAAAAAGCTAATCTTTATTATTTCAAATTTGGCCCATTTGTGATCTCGACTGCTCGACCTGAGACAAAGTTTGGGGATAAGTATATAGTAGTTCACCCAGATGATCCTAGATATCAAGATTACCAACATCGTCAGGAACTGGAGGTGGAGTGGATCTTCGGTAAGACCAAGATCACAGTGATCAAGGATTCAGCGATAGATATGGAATTTGGAACTGGTGCGATGACTATTACTCCCTGGCATGATGCTCTAGACTTTGAGATAGCTGTTCGGCATGATTTGGATAAGGAGCAGGTGATTGACTTTGATGGCAAAATGCTTGGGATTGCGGGTGAATGCCAAGGGATGACTATCTTGGAGGCAAGAGAGCGGGTGGTGGAAATTCTGGATCATAAAGGGTTACTAGTCAAAGTCGATCCAAATTATCAACATAGTATTGCCATCAATTCTCGCAACAAAGGCATAATCGAGCCGCAAATTCGCTTGCAATGGTTTGTAGATGTCAACCGTAAAGCTATTGACTGGAAAGGTCAAAAGCAAAGCTTGAAGGAAGTAATGCAAGTAGTGATCAGGGATCACTCGATTGAGATTATCCCGGAATATTTTGATAAGACATATTTTGCCTGGATTGATAACCTTAAAGACTGGTGTATATCAAGGCAAATTTGGTGGGGACATCAGATACCAGTCTGGTATCGTGAGGGTCAAATCTATGTGGATACAGTACCGCCTAAGGATGACGATAAAGGTCAGTGGGAGCAAGATCCAGATACCCTAGATACATGGTTTAGCTCTGGTCTTTGGAGCTGGAGTACTTTGATTGATCAGGAGCTTGGGGCAGATTCAAATTTATCTCTTGACCAATTACTTGAGATGAGCAGTGATTACCAAAAATATCATCCAGTTTCTTTGCTTGAGACTGGTTATGATATCATATTTTTCTGGGTCGCTAGGATGATACTTATGACCACCTATTCTACTGGTCAAATCCCCTTCAAAAAAGTCTATTTGCATGGTCTGGTTCGGACTAAATCAGGCAAGAAGATGAGTAAATCAGACCCATCAACAATTATTGACCCTCTGGAGGTAGTGCCAGAATATGGTGCAGATGCTCTGAGGTTAGCGATGTTGGTCGGGCTAAGTCCAGGTAGTGATAGCAAGATCTATCTTGAAAAGATTGCCAAGCATCGTAATTTTTGTAATAAGCTTTGGAATGTAGCTAGATACTTGGAGTCACTGCCAGCTGACAAAAAGCAAGACGCTAGCATTCGTAGCTCTCATGACTACTATATCGTTCAGAGGTTAAATCAACTGATGGTTGAGGTCAATGCTGGTTTTGAGTCATATAACCTATCGGTAGTCGGCCAAAGCCTGGAAAGCTTTTTGTGGGATGATTTTGCAGATTGGTATATCGAGGCTTCTAAAGTCGAAGCCAATCCAACCTTGGCTAGAGCTATTTTGCTCGAATATTTGAAGCTCCTTCATCCTCTTGCACCATTTATCACAGAGGTAATTTGGCTAGAGCTTGGTGGTCAAGGGCTACTTATCAGTGCAAATTGGCCAAAGACTTGGCCTAGTCATGCTAGTAGCCAGGTTGTCGACTTTGGGCGAATTAGAGCTTTGGTCGAGGAAGTTCGTTCAATCAATGCTGAGCTGGAGAACTCAGAAGTATATATTGACTTTGGAGATTCTGATTTGGCTAGCGTTGGGTTACTGGTCAGATCTCTAGCTGGAGTTAGCGATCAGCGTCCAGATCAACCAGTCGTGCTGAAGTCTGTTACTAGTAATCTTGATTTGCTGCTTGGGTTAAACCAAGCTAAGTATCTTGATCAAAAACTGAAAGCAAAGCTTGCCCGCGAAGAAAAGGCGAAAAAAAGTTTGGAGACTAGACTGGAAAATGAGTCTTATCTAGATAAAGCTCCAGCTGAAAAAATAGTCGAGACCAAGCAAGATTTGGCCAAGACAAAACTAAATATTGATAGGCTAACAGCTCAGATTGGTCAGCTAGCTGAGCTCTGAGCTGTAGGCACAAACGACTTAAAATGCGGGGATACTGGATCCCCCGTAAGTTCTCCGAACTTCGGAGGATGACAATCCTCTTCCCGTGTCATCTTCGGATTACCCGGAGGGTAATACCGGAGATCCAGTATTTGAATTGAATCCCATAAATGCAGAGATACTGGTTCCCCCGTAAACTCCTTCGGAGTTTCGGAGAATGGCAGGAGAGAAACGGGGGTTTCGGAGAATAGCAAAAAAGAAATAGACTTAGAGGACTACAGTTGCCTCAGATTAGCTATGCTGACGAAGCTTGTAGACAGATAGGATAATAGCAGTAGCTAAAATACTAAAAATTGCTACAGGAATACCAGCCTTGGGTAAGGTAGTGAGTGGGGTAACATCTTTGGTTTCTACCACAGTGTCAGATACACCTAAAACATTGACTGTCATAGTAGAAGTAGCTTGTCCACCATTACCATCATCGATGGTGTAACTGATCATAGTTGTGCCAGTGAAGCCATCAGTTGGTTGGTAGGTAAGGGTTCCGTCACTATTGATTGTAACAGTTCCTGACATATCACCAGAGGTGATTACTGCTGAAGTAACAGTAAAGCTATCATTATCAGGATCTGTATCATTAGCTAGTACATTAAAGGTCACTGCTTGATTTGCAGATACTTGAGTATTGTCTGGATTGGCTACAGGTACTTGATTGGTGCAGTTATCGGTGACATTGAACACAATATTATTGATAGAGTATTCTACATCTATCACACCATCAGAGTCTTCCACCGCTAGTAAGAATAGGGTATCATTGGTCACCATGATGGGGGTAGCAAAAGTCTCAATACCGATAGCGGGATCAAGCTCAGGGTCGATTTCTCCAGTGCCGAAACCAGCTAAACCATAGGGTAGGCTAGCAGAAAAGGTTCCGTCGGTATTGAGTGTAGCACCGCTGTCTTCACTAAGACCGATGCCAAACCCCTGAATCATGCCGTCGTTTTGAATGATTTCAATTTCTATAGTTGCTTGGTTGAGATAGCGAGTACAATTACTAGCTGGTTGAGGGACTACAAAAGCAGTATCAAATCCGTCACCATTACCCGTAGATGCACCTAGCAATCCCGAGCTGACAGGAAATGTTCCATCAAAGCTCAGCAAGAAATCATCAAATGTATCGTCAGGACCAGACCCATAAGGATCACCCACGATTGTTTGATTTTGGGACGGTGATACATCCAGGGTGGTAGTAGCAGCTTGGGTACTAATGATCGGCACAAAACTCAATAGAGCAATGGCTGAGTAGCTCAAGGCTGTTATTTTTTTACTAATTTTTGACATTTTTGTTTCTCCTTTTGTAATTTAATGTCAGTTTACTCTTTGATTATAATGCTTAAGCCTATTAATGTAAACTAAAAAATATCAGGATAGCATTAGCAATCAAAGCAAGGATTGGAATCCAGATTGATTTGCCCAAAGGCAATTTCTTGTCTAGGCTGAGCTTGATCAGACTTAAGTTGACCAGGCCAAAAATCGCTAAAAGAATTGTACTGGTAATACTTGCTAGGGTGGACAAGTCGAACAGGTTGGTCAGAATAAAGATTATGATCGCTGAAGCCAAGGTGATCCTGGCTGGCACATTATTGCGATTGAGTTTTTGGAGTAGACTAAACCCCATCCAGGGATGGTCGCGATTAACCCCGTAGATTAGACGAGAGACCATAATGATTTGAATCAATACACCGTTGGTGATAGCAGCTAAACCAATCAACCCAAGGATATTAAAGTCTACCCCGGTAGCAAGCTTGAAGACATCACTCAGTGGGGCATTAGTTTTTGCCAGAGCTTCCGTGCCCAGGGTAGTCTGGGCGATTATGCCTACGAGGAGGTAAACAATCCCGGCAATAATTAATGAAATATAGATCCCTCTAGGCATGTTTTTTTCGGGGGACTTGACCTCTTCGGCGACATTGGACATATCTTCAAATCCCAAGTAGGCGTAAAAGGCAATAAAACTCCCCGAGATTATAATCCCAAGGTTACCAATAATATCATTTGGGTTCAGGTTGATATCCAAAGGTTTTTGGTTGCTCTTGATATAGAGGGTACCAAAGATAATTACCCCAATTAGGCCAATGATTTCAAGCCAGGTCATCGCCCCAGCTATCTTAATAGCGCGATCCACTTGATTGGTTGCAAATATCGCCATCAGCCCAATCAGTCCGAATAGAATTACTACGGGGCTAAGGTCTGGAATAAACTGATGAAAATAGCCAATAAAACCCTTGGATAAGGTAGCAGAAGAGATGATGCCAGAAAGGGCAATCCCCAGACCTGTTACTAGGGGTAAGAGCTTATTTTTGAAAGCCGCCTGGACATAGGCCGCTTCACCTCCGCTAGTAGGATAGGCACTAGATAGTTTGGCAAAACTATAAGCACTAAGTGCTGCTACTAGATTGGCCAGGACAAATGATACTGGCAAAAAGCTTCCTGCCCGATTAGCAACCTCTCCAACCAACACATAAATACCTGCTCCTAGAATATTCCCTAGTCCGTATAAGACTAATAGATTTAGGCTCAGGCGTCTTCGCAATTTTTGTTTTGATTTAACCATAACCAGAGTATAGCATAACAATCCTGCAAGGTGTCACCGTACAAAACGAAGCATTCATGGTGTGGTTGAGGTAAGAGTAAGGTTTTCGGTCACAAAATGTCTGCAAGGTGTCACCTTATAGGGTGGGCCGGGGGAGGGTTGGTTTTTGTTTTGGGGGTGGCGTGGTGTATGATAGTTTTATGTTCGCATTTATTACTGGGAAAATTAGAGAGGTGTCGGCTGAAGGTAAGCTAATAGTGATGGTCGGGGGCTTAGGGTTCGAGGTTCAGCTCAACCAAAGAGATCAGCTTGGTCTGGAAATTGGTCAGATCGTAGAGCTATATATTTATGAGCATATTCGAGAGGATCAATTTGGACTTTATGGATTTGTCGATAGTGCAAGTAAAGAGATATTTGTTAGGTTGATTGGTGTAAGTGGAGTCGGACCCAAGGTCGCATTGGCGATCGTTTCAAGTAATCAGACTGATCAATTGGTAAGGGCGATTGAAGATGGAGACCCTAGGTTGTTTGAGCAGGTATCTGGGGTGGGTAAGCGTACAGCCCAGAAAATTATTCTGGACTTGCGAGGCAAGCTGGTGATTGCTGATCAGAAACAAGCCAGTAATAGTTTGACTCAACCCCTAGCCCAGGCTCTTGAGCAGCTTGGGTATAAGCCCGCTCAAATCAAACAGGTTACCGGGATAATTGACCCAGAACTTAGTCTATCGGATCAGGTCAAGCAAGCTTTGAAGGAGCTCAGGCAATGATTGACCATAGTAGTCCAAAGCTGGTAAATACTGAAGAGATTGAGTTTGAACTCAGTCTGAGGCCTCAAAGGTTCAATGAATACATTGGTCAAGAAAGAGTCAAGTCAAGTCTTGACTTGGCGATTCGAGCCGCCAAAAAGAGAAATCAGCCGATAGACCATGTGTTGCTCTATGGGCCTCCCGGTCTGGGTAAAACTACTCTAGCTCAGGTGATAGCCAATGAACTAGGGACTAGCATCAAGATTACTAGTGGGCCAGCTATTGAGAAGGCGGGTGATTTAGCCGCAATTTTGACCAATCTCGAGCAGGGGGATGTCTTGTTTATCGATGAGATTCATCGAATGCCTCGTCAAGTAGAGGAGATACTATATTCTGGCATGGAAGATTTTGTCTTGGATATTATGCTAGGTAAGGGGCCTTCAGCTCAAAGTGTTCGGGTCGATCTGGCACCCTTCACAGTCGTAGCAGCTACTACCAAGTATGGAGGATTGTCGGCGCCTCTGAGGGATCGGTTTGGCTTGATTCATCATTTGGATTTTTATTCTGAGTCAGAGATTGCTAGTATTTTGGAGCGTTCGAGTAAGATTCTTCAGGTAGATAGTGAACGCTCAGTCTTGGAAGTCCTTGCGGGTCGATCTAGATTAACGCCACGGATTGCTAATAGACTTCTAAAGCGAATTAGAGATTATGCCGATGTTCATGGTCAGGGGAGGGCTACCCCAGATATCGTTAGGGACTGCCTGGATCTACTTGAGATTGATAGTCTGGGGTTAGACAAGAGAGACAGGAGACTAATGAAGGTCATAAGTGAATATTATGGAGGAGGCCCAGTCGGACTAAGTGCATTAGCAGCGACCATGCATGAGGAAACTCAAACTATTGAAGATGTTTATGAGCCTTATTTGATGCAGATTGGATTTATCAAGCGGACACCTCGAGGTAGGAGCTTAACCTCAAAAGGGGAAGATTATATTAAACTTGTTCTCCCCTAAGTTCTCCGAACTTTTGGGGTGATAATGCCTGAGATACTGGATCCCCCGTAAAATCCTTTGGATTTTCGGAGGATGACAAGACAAGGGGCGGGTTTCGGAGGATGACAAT
This sequence comes from Candidatus Nomurabacteria bacterium, assembly GCA_020639315.1. Lineage (GTDB taxonomy): Bacteria > Patescibacteriota > Saccharimonadia > JAGOAT01 > JAGOAT01 > JAGOAT01. Next base: position 281,437 of record JACKGM010000001.1, read on the forward strand.
ACCCCCTCCCGTGTCATCTTCGGATTACCCGAAGGGTAATACCGGAGATCCAGTATTTGAATTGAATACCAGAAATGCAAGATACTGGATCCCCCGTAAGTTCTCCGAACTTCGGAGGATGACAATGCACGATGCAAGATACTGGATCCCCCGTAATCCTCTATGAGGATTCGGAGGATGACAGGAGAGGGGCGGATTTTCGGAGGATGACAGGAGTTGGGTCACCAAACCAAATTTCCAGCTCCTCCTTGGGTCACCAAACCAAATTTCCAGCTCCTCCTTGTGTCATCTTCCAAAATCCCGCCCCCTCCTTCCCGTGTCATCTTCCAAAATCCCGCCCCCTCCTTCCCGTGTCATCTTCCAAAATCCCGTAGGGATTTATGGGAGATCCACCCCGCTGTCATCTTCGGATTACCCGAAGGGTAATACCGGAGATTCAGTATTTATAGACCCAACACCCTGGCTTACCACTAAATTCCTGACCTATACTAGTACTAGCCACCTTTACTCCTTCTTCATATCAAAGGATATGACTCAGTCTTAAAGAAGACTATTACTTAGTCCAGGACCAAGAATTTATTGGTGGCAAGACAAAGTGTTGGGTCTATAAGTATGCTATAATTTTTTTATGGAAGCTGACAGACGGTATCACTACCCTGGGCAAAATGAGGATGAGATTGTCAAAAGAATTACCTATAGACATTGGGCATTTCTTTTGCCAGCTTTTGGCTTGTCGGTCACTATTGTAGCAGTAGTAGCTTTTATTTTTGTCTACGCTTGGACATCATCACTTGGCAATGAGATGAAGCTAAATCTGGGCTTGCTAGCAGTATTTTTATTATTATTCGTCGTAGGTTTTATGCTAGCTAGTATCTGGATCTGGCACAATAATAAGATCATTATTACCAATCAAAATTTGGTAGAAGTAGAGCAAAAGAGCCTGTTTAATAAATCAATTTCAACTTTGAGACTAGTCAATATCCAGGATGTCAGTGCAGATATTGAAGGTCCCGTCCAGTCTGCCCTGGGCTATGGCACAGTCACTGTCCAGTCGGCGGGTGAAAAACGGAATTTTGTCTTTCAATATATTCCTCAGGCCTATGAACTCAAGGATTATATAAGTGATTTGCATCTTTATGCGGCAACTGAGCAGGAAGATAAATTGCTAGATCGCTAGCGGGCTGATTTAATAAGGTATTTGTTGCTACTGGAGTTTGATTGGTCTGGTTTTTCTAGTACTGCATATAGAGTGTATTTTGTGTAAGGTCCACCTGTAGGACTAGGTTGGTATATATAGTCGTTCCCTTGGGGGTCAACAGGTAGGTTTGCAATATAAGGTTGGTTTTGATCGGATAGTATCGCTAAAGATTCTGGGTATTCTCCCTTGTCTTCATAATAGTATTCTAGTGCTTGGCCAATTTTCGTAATATCCTCTATTCTCGCAGAGTCTCGACCATTGACTGGGATAGAAGAGATTTTTGGCACTACAAAGCTCAGTACCGTAATCACGGCAATTACAGTCAGGCTAAGCTTAAGAATCTTTTTGTGGTTCATGGCGTTTACTCACTGTAATATTTGGTGCAGTTTGGTACTCTGGCTCCAAATATCCTTTTTCTAGTTTAACATTGTCTAGCTGGGTTATGCCAGCTTCAATCCAATCGGGACCATTCGCGGAGATGACTGGCTGCTTGGAATAGTAGTGCCAGGTATTGGTTAGCACTCCAGCTATTCTGATACCAGTAAATGATCCAATTTTGTCCCTCAGAACTATCCCATCGATCTGATCTAAGTCTACAATGCTTTTGATTTTTGAAATCAGCTGATCCGTTAACTGCTTGCCAGTATGTGAGAGCAGGCTTTTTATCAGGATTGGATCTGGATGTTTGGACGAAGTTTGATAAACGGATAATTTTAGGTTTGGGCTAGTAGCATCGATAGCTAAGTAAGTTTTCATCTAGGAATATACTAGCTCAATATTACGAAATTGGTAATCCTGGCTCTCGGTTTTGTCAGGATAATCAAAGTGAATGGTAATCTGTTTCTCAAACGGCCAGTCAAATTTATCAAGCCACTCGATTGCCACTATCGTGTAAGCCGTCTCGACTTGCTCGGTAATAGTGTGGTAGAGATTAGGGTCTAGCCTAGATAGGCGATACAAATCCCAGTGCTCGAGAGTGAATCGATCTGCCTGATAACTTCGATTGAGATTGAAGCTAGGGCTAATCAAGGTCTTTGTGATACCCAAGGCTTTGGCAAAGGCCTTCAAGAAGCTGGTCTTTCCAGCCCCTAGCGGGCCAACCAGCTTAATCACTAGGCCAGTTTCTTGAACCGATAAGGTTGACTTTGGGGACTCTAAGGTTTGAGTTTGGATTGTCTGAGCTAGGGTTTGGGCTAAAGCTTGCATCTGACTTAGACCCAGGGAGTAACTTTCTGATTTCTTCTCGATATTCATATATTATATAACCTACTATAGCACCGATCAGACCAATAATTAAATAGTTTGGTTGGTTGGATTTGTTGGACTGGCTAGTCTTGGTGGGTTGGCTACCAGACTGATTAGTACCTATTTGGTTAGTATCTTGGCTATAGTTGAGCGGCTGATTGAATGGTTGGCTGGTAGAATTGAGGTTGCTAGCTAAGGAGCCATCTTCCCCAGTAGGGCTACTAGTCTTGTATTCATTAAGGCCGATCGATTGGTCAGAGCTAGATTGATCGGATTGACTGCCTGAACTATTAGACCCACTACTGGATTTGGCACTATTATCGGAAGTCTGAGTAGCCTCAATCGATACTGGTAGGGCATTGGGCTGACTAGGAGTAGGGGTCTCCAGCCATTGCCAACCAGTCTCGGACCAGCCCCAGCTAGCATCTGTCTGGGCATTTTGATAGCTAGTCTGATCGACTATTGTCCCAGTGGGATCGAGCAGGCTAATAGTCTCTTGGTCATTGTTGAGAGACAACTTGCTGGTGTCCTTGCCGATTGCCAGGTATTGACCGGGGTCAATTACAACTTTGTCAAAGGTGTAGGCCTTCTCGGATTGGTCTACAATCTGCCAACCCTCCAGGAACACTGGATGATCAAACAAGTTTTTGATTTCCACAAATTCCTGATTGCCATCGCTCGGTTTGCCGACTATTTCTGACAATACTATGGGCGGGTAGATGATGGATTGGGCATAGACCTGAGCTACTGATATAAATTTTATATTTGTAAAAATAATAAAAATTAGAGTACAAATCAATCTCTGCATAGCTACCTCCTTTGGTGTAATACACCTATTAATAAATCAAGCACAGGATTTTCACTTTTACCGTCATTCCCCTTGTCCTGTCATCCTCCGAAACTCCTCCTCGCATCGTCATCCTCCGAAACTCGCCCCTTGTCTTGTCATCCTCCGAAACTCGCCCCTCTCCTGTCATCCTCCGAAACTCCGAAGGAGTTTACGGGGGATCCAGTATTTCGCGCATTTACAGGTATCCAACTCAAATACTGGATCTCCGGTATTACCCTCCGGGTAATCCGAAGATGACACGATAAGGGTCCTGTCATCCTCCGAAACCCACCCCTTGTCTTGTCATCCTCCGAAACTCCGAAGGAGTTTACGGGGGATCCAGTATTTCTGCATTAGTCATCCTCCGAAGTTCGGAGAACTTACGGGGGATCCAGTATTTTGCATTTGCTAATGTCCCAATCCCGGGATTCAATTCAAATACTGGATTTCCGGTATTTCTCTTTTAGAGAAATCCGAAGATGACAGGAGGGGGTGGGTCTCCCATAATTTCCTAAAGGAAATTATGGGAGATGACGTGAAGAGGGGGGCGGAATTTTGGAACATGACGAGAGAAGGCTAGGCCTCGTATAAATCCCTAAAGGAAACTTAAACTATGACAATGCAAGCCCGATTTTATTTTGAAATTGTATATATAGAATTGTAACAAAATAGTATTTGCCTTAGCAAGCATGAGCAGTAATTATAGACCTAACACCCTGACTTATAGCAAGCTAAAAAAAACCAGACTTTTGACCCAACTCTAGAGTCTATAAAGCTAGTTTTCTATAGTACAGCTCAAATTGTCCAGTTTTGGGTTGAGCTTGCTATATCTAAGGATAAGCCTCTCTTTAGAAAGAGAACTATTACTTAGTCTAGGGTCTAGGAATTTATTGTGGCAAGACAAAGTGTTAGGTCTATAAAGATTTGGTTTTATTGGTAGTCTAATATATAATCATTGGAGTAGCCTAGGCTACTGGTTAGACTTGTTCCTTAAGTAAGGTTTTCGGTCCCAAACCGTCTATCTTGGACTATAATAATCTTTTCGTTTTATCACCTTAACCATGTTAGGACTCTTTATAGGAAAGATGATTCTAGTCCCAAACTAGACAATTTTGGTCTCAAAAATTACTAGGAGTAACTCTATTAGACTATTTTATTTTTATTTAACTTTTCTTAGAGCAATCAAACTTAAGAGGCAACTATTTTATAATCACACTAGTGAGGCTTTGAAATATTAAGCTAAAGCTTGGTCTAGGATAGAAGGGAATTATTATGTTTATCATATCGTTTATCATCGGTCTCTTGATAGGAGGGACCAGCTTATTTCTCTATGAAAAAAAGAATAGAGTCAAAGTCGATCATAAAGCTAACAATCTACTAGATAAGGCTAAAGATCGAGCCAAAGATATCTTGCTCGAGGCCAAACAGCAATCTATCAAGGTGATTGACGATGCCAAAGAGGACGAGAAGTCTAGAAGAAAAGTCTTAGAGGAGCAGGAAACTTTGCTCAACCAGCGACAAACCAAGCTAGATGATCGGTCTGAACATCTGGAAAGTAAGCTAGCTGATCTATCTGATAAAGAAAAAGCAGTAGTAATCCTCGAAGATAAGCTCAACCAGCTGATTGGTCAGGAGTCAGAAAAGCTGAGTAATATTGCAAAATTGAGTAAAGATCAGGCTAAGCAGGAGCTTTTGGAGCTGACCGAACAAGAAATCAAGCCAGAGCTGATGGGTCTAATCGCCAAGCTCAAGTCAGACGCCACTGATCAGGCAGAAGAATATGCCAAAGAGATAGTATCTGCTGCTATGCAAAGAATTGCATCCGAGCAAACTGCTGAGAGGACTGTGACTTCAATCTCTATTCCCTCAGATGATATCAAAGGTAAGATTATTGGCAAGGAAGGACGAAATATCCAGTCCCTTGAAGCTTTGAGTGGGGTAGATATTTTGATCGATGAGACACCGGGTATGATTACTATATCAGGGTTTAACCCGATCAGACGGCAGATTGCCAAGGTAGCACTAGAGGATTTGATTAAAGATGGCCGGATTCATCCAGGTAAAATTGAAGAAGTTTATCGTAAAGCTGAGAAGAAACTTGACAAGATCATTATGGCGGCCGCTGAAGATGCTTGCAGGGAAGTCGGCGTGGTCGGTCTTCCAAAAGAGATTATGAATTATCTTGGACAGTTGAAATTTCGTACTTCATATGGTCAAAATGTATTGAAGCACTCTGTAGAGATGAGTCTAATGGCTGTGGTGATAGCTAATGAGATTGGTGCCGATGTCCAGGTAGCAAGGACGGCTGCTCTATTACACGACCTTGGCAAGGCGGTCACTCATGAATTTGAGGGTAAGCACCATCATCTCAGTAAAATGCTCTGTGACAAATATGGGATTGACCCAGCGATCGGTCACGCCGTAGAAGCTCATCATGATGATATCGAAGCCAATACGCCTGAGGCAATGATTATTCGAGCAGTTGATGCGATTAGTGCTAGTAGACCGGGTGCTCGCAATGATAGTATTGAAGATTTTGGCAAAAGGATGGCTGATCTCGAAAATGTTGCTAAGAAATTCAGTGGGATTGATCGAGTCTATGCGATCTCGGCTGGTCGTGAGATTAGGGTCTTTGTCAGACCTGAGGAGGTGGATGATTTTTCTGCTATTCGGATGGCTAGAGATATCGCCAACAAGATCGAGAGTACCCTAAAGTTTCCCGGTACGATCAAAGTCAATGTGATTCGCGAGACTCGGGCTGAAGAATACGCTAAATAGTAGGTGATAGCCTCAGATTAGGCATAGACAATACAAGGTCCCCCGTAAACTCCATGGGTTTCGGAGGATGACTGGACCCTTATCGTGTCATCTTCGGATTACCCGGAGGGTAATACCGGAGATCCACCCTCTCCTGTCATCTTCGGATTACCCGGAGGGTAATACCGGAGATCCAGTATTTGAGTTGGATACCTGTAGATGCGGGATACTGGATCCCTCGTAAACCCTCCGGGTTTCGGAGGATGACAGGACAAGGGACGAGTTTCGGAGGATGACAGTACCCTTTTTGTGTCATATTCCAAAATCCAAGAGGGATTTATGGGATATCCAGTATTTGAATTGAATCCCAGAAATACAAAATGCTGGATCCCCCGTAAGTTCTCCGAACTTCGGAGGATGACAATGCGAGGACGAGTTTCGGAGGATGACGATGCGAGGAGGATTTTCGGAGGATGACGATGCCAAGGCTGATTTCAGAGGATGATTAATGTGAGAGATACAAGTCTATTGATTTTCTGATTTTAATAGTCTACTATAAAGCTAGTGCTAAAACAAAAATAAACTATGATCAAGCTTAAATCACTATTTATCCCTCATCACGGGAACCTACACAAACCCCATTTGACTAGGTGGTCTATGCTATCCGTTTTTGGGCTAGTGATTATCGGTATGCAGTTGGCCTTCAATATAGCTGTGTCAGGTCATCCTGGGGTATTGGGTTATGCTACCAATATTGATACCAGTACTTTAAATTCACTAAGCAATGCTCAGCGAACTGCCAATGGCCTACCAGCCCTAGCCTACAATCAAACCTTGGCTAATAGTGCCTATCAAAAAGCTTTAGATATGATCAACAACAACTATTGGGCGCATGTTTCGCCGAGTGGTGTTAGCCCTTGGTATTGGTTTGGGGCTGCTGGATACAGCTATACAAGTGCTGGAGAAAATTTGGCAAAAGACTTCAATACTAGTAGTGGAGTAGTCAATGCCTGGATGGCAAGCCCTACTCATAGGGCAAATGTCTTGGGTAGCAATTTTACAGAAGTTGGTTACGCGGTGGTTAATGGGACTTTGCAAGGCCAACAGACTACTCTAGTAGTAGCACATTATGCCACACCGGTCGCTATAACCACTCCGGCGGCTAGTCCAGTTCCAGCCCAGCCTGTGCCTGCTCCTGTGGTAACACCTCAGGTAGTACAGACCCCAGTCGTTACCCAGACCCCTATACCACAACCAGCTAATGAAACTCCAGTCGAAGAGACTCCAACACCAGTAGTAGAGCAGAAAGCTAGTGTACTTGAAGAGCCAGAGCTCAAGTATGATTTGTTGCAATATCTAAAGAATCCGACTAGTAGCTATGGGGTTTATAAAGATCAGCCTGCTTTGAGCTGGGATACTGACTCGGTGAGCCTGGATCCTGTCGATCTGAGTCAGAATAGTAGCTGGATGGATCAGACTGTTTCTAGACTAGAGGCTAACTTGGCTAGCTATAATTGGGCAATCCGACTAAGTCTACTCTTGCTTTTGCCACTGCTTCTGATAATCTCTGTAGAGTTTGCTGTAGTCTATAGCAGAAGACATATCCATCGCTCAAATCATCATCACCACGCTTTTTTGAAGGCGACCTTGGTGATAGCACTGATTGTAACCTTGCTCCATAGTGGTAGCGGGGTGATCGGATAATTCGGTTACTGTATAAGGAATCCAGTATTTCAGGTATTAATCATCCTCCGAAACCCAAAGGGTTTAAGGGGTCTTGCATTTTAAATCAAAAGGTTAATATGAAAAATCTATCAGGAAGTGCAAAAGTCTTATATAATGTGTACTGATGTCAGCAATCTTGGAATACTTATTGTTTGTACTAGCCACATACCTAGTATTTTACCCTGTAGAAAGATTTGCTAGAAATTTGGGGGTACTTGATTATCCCAATCATCCCAGAAAGAGACATAAGACCCCAGTAACCTCATGGGGTGGTTTAGCTATCATGATCAGTCTGAATGTTGCAGTATTGCTTACTGGCTTAATTGACCCAACCCAGCTGATGATTGTCAATGGGTTTGGTCTAGTCGGCTTAGTCGATGATTGGAAGGGGATTGATGGCAGAGTAAAGTTGGTATTATTGGTCTTACTTTCTGCTATGCTGGTCACTACTGGGATTAGGATCGATAGTGTTAGCAATCCTTTTAGCCCAGGGTTGTTGGCTTTTGGTGGAGTTACCGCTATCATAATAAGTATTGCCTGGCTGGTATCAATACCAGTTATTTTCAATTTCTTAGATGGGGTTGATGGTCTAGTCTCTGGAATGAGCGTGCTTAGTGGGATATTTATTGCAGCAATTTCCTCTATGACCTTAGTCAATCAACCGGATTTGGCTAGGTTTGGATTGATGATTAGCGCTACAGCTTTTGGGTTTTGGCTAGTTAATCGACCACCTGCCAAGGCTTTCTTAGGAGATGGGGGCTCGTATTTTCTCGGGATACTATTTGCAGTATTGGCTATCATATCTGGTACCAAGATCGCTACTGCTTTACTAATATTCACTTTACCAATCCTGGATAGTCTAATCGTCATCATCAGAAGATTGCTCAATGGTCAATCTCCCTTCCGGGCCGATAGAAGCCATTTGCATTTTGTCTTACTTGATCGAGGGTGGAATACCTGGCAAGTACTAGGGTTGTACTATGGGCTTACGACCATATTCGGGCTAATTGCTATCTATGCCACTACTTTACTCAAGCTAGTGATTTTGCTGCTTGCTGGGTTATTAAGTGTGGTTATAATGATTCGTCTGGTAGACAATATAGTAATAAAACGGTAAAATAAAACTTATGAATCCAAATTTAATAGAAAATATAATCAACAAGATTAGAGGTCAGTACAAATGTCCTAGTTGTAGCTCAGAGTATAATTTAGCTGATTTGGTAGTTATGAATCAAGCCAATAATCAGTTGATGATCCGACTCAATTGTCACAATTGTCAGATGCCTGTCAATGTCAGCGTGATGACTGGTCAGACCAAGGATAAGATGCCAGCAGGCTCCCATCCACTTGATATTGAAAAATTGGTCACTAGCGAGAATAGTATTGTTATTGATCAGCCTCCGATTAGACCCAAAGAAATATTAGATTTTAAGAATTTTCTTGACCAACCAAGATAACCAGAAAGGATAACAATGAAGGTAAGACTAGATAGGCGTCAAATATTAGATCTCAAAGAACTACGTCAGCAGGGCTATGTACCTACTGTGATTTATGGAGGTTCAGATTACAATCAGCTTTTGCAGGTCAATCAAAAAGAAGCCAAGCAATGGGTCGAAGCAGGATCCAGCCATATATTTGAAGCCGAGCTTGATGATAAAGATTTGAGGTTTTTGGTTCACCAATACCAGCTCAATCCTGTCAATGGAGATTTGTTGAGTATGGATCTTTATCTGGTCAAGGCTGGGCATAAGATCACAGCAATGGTTCCAATTGTACTAACTGGTGATTCATCAGCTATCCGCAATCACGGCGGTGAACTAAATCAAGAAGTCTATCAGCTAGAAGTGCATTCATTGCCCAAAGATTTGCCAGAGTCTATCGAATTGGACTTGGGAGTGCTGGAAAATATTGGAGATTCTATCTTAGTTCGAGATTTGAAATTGCCAGCTGGGGTGGAGGTTTTACTGGATGATACTCAAATGATTGTCAAAGTCAGCCAGCCTAGGGAAGAAGAACAAGATGTAGATTCTCAGGCGGAACAAATTTCTGAAGGATCTGAATCTGCTAGTACAGAAGATCAAGCATAGTTCAAACCAAGCTTGCTTTGATGAATTATTTGTCTAGAGTTGCACCCAGGCTTCGAGTAGATTGGCTGGGGAGCTTGATTGGGCTGACTTTGATCGTGATCGGGTCTTTGGCTTGGTACAGGCTACCAGTTGTCGACCAAGAAATCAATGTAGAGTATGGTGATAGTTTTGAGATTGTCAGTGCCAAGCTAGTGGATGCAGGGTTGGTGCGTAACCAGCTAGTTGCTAAATTGGTTTATAAACTCAAGGGTTCTCCTGAGTTGCATCAAGGGCAGTATTTATTGAGTAATCGCAAGGGGATAGATCAGATGATTGATGATTTACTGGTAGCACCCGCTAGTCTTAGTGTGACTATTCCGGAGGGGCTTAGGGTAGATGAACAAGCTCAAAGATTGGCTCAGATCAGTGATAATTTTTTGGATTTTCAAGATTATCTTAAAGACCCTAGTTTGATTGGTCAATTACCTGAGCAGTTTGGTCAGGTTGAGAGTCTGGAAGGGTTCTTTTTCCCAGATACATATTTTATCGGGGTGGATCAAGGCTCTAGGGAACTAGCTGAGCTGATGATAGAGCACTTCAATCGTACTTTTGAAAACGAATTAAGCAGTCTAGAGTTGCCAGAGGATCTTGACTGGTATCAGGTATTGAACCTAGCCTCAATAGTCGAAAAAGAAGCAAGGACTAGTCAGGACAAACGACTTATTGCAGGCGTTTTTCTCAATAGGCTAAGGATCGGTATGAAACTTGATAGTGATGCTACGATTAATTATCAGACAAAGGTAGTGGCTACATCGGCTAGTGACCTCAAGATTGATTCAGCATATAATACCTACCTTTACGCTGGTCTGCCACCGACACCGATTAGCAATCCTGGACTAGAATCGGTTTTGGCAGTTATTAGTCCTGAGACCAGCGATTATTTTTACTTTCTGGCTGACCCCAACGGCGAAGTCTATTATGCCAAGACTTTTGCGGAGCATCAGGCAAATATCGAAAAGCATTATTAGACCTGGTTTTAATATACTGGATTCTTTGTAAACTTTCTGGGTATCGAAAGGTAACAAGCTATAGGAGACCTTGAAGGGTAGTGAAATATATTGCTAGACTTGTCAGAATCAAGGAGCTGGATTATAATAAGCTTAAGAATAATTAAATAAAATAAAACGGAGGATACATGAAAAGTAAATTAAAAGGTTTGATGATAATAGTAGCCCTTGGTCTAGTCTTCGGCTTTGGGGTTTCTACTACTGAAGCTGCCGAAGTCAGTACTGAGGTTGAGCTGGTGCCTATGTCAGTGGCCGAACTGACAAATCTAGGGATAGATTGTAGTGGTATAACAGAAATGTGCTTAGAGAATATGACAGGTAGCGTGGATAGTAATCTGACAGGGACTACAACTTTCTTCGGATATCGGTTTGCTTCGGATGCCTGTGTGGATACTGCTGACTTGATATCTGCTCAGATCAGCACTACAGTCTCAAATGCTACTGCTAATATGATTGATGGCAATGGAGTAATGTTGGCTGTCGGGGATTATGATTTGGGTGCTCCTTTGACAATTTTGACTGTAAATGAAGGCAATTTATTTAATAGCATATTTAGCGGGCCGAATATGATAGCTAGGGGTTTTGACGCCAGCATGCTAGAAGCTGGCGAAGTGCCATTGCTGGATGAGGGGATTTTAGACGCAGTTTATGATCTGAGTGGCTATACATTTGCTGATATTTCGGATTTGATTACTGTAGTCCAGCACATTCAGTATGATCCATTGGCGGCTGGTGTTACTACCTCACTACCAACCGTAACCATCACCTATGATGATAGTGCTTGTCCACCTGCAGATACCGACGGTGATGGTATTAGTGATGATCAAGAAATGGCAGACGGTAGTGATTATATGGATGCATGTAGCCCAAACCCATATGCATTACCAGATGGAGACTGTGATAATGACGGTCTGAGCAATGGCCAAGAAGATGCCAATAGTAACGGCCTTTATGATCAGGGTACAGAAACTGATCCAACTAATCCTGATACTGATGGAGACGGTGTAGTAGATGGAGTAGATGATTATGCATTGGATCCTTGTATGCCAGATGCTACTAAGTGTAAAGATGTCACCCCACTCACTACCTTACCCAAGGCTGGTATTCCTGTAGTAATCTTTAGTATTGTAGCTACTGCTATTATCCTATCCGTCTACAAACTTCGTCAGCATAGCTAATCTGAGACAACTGTAGTCCTCTAAGTCCACCCATCTTTTGCTATACTCTGAAACCCCACTCCTTGTCCTGTCATCCTACTAAACTCACCCCTTTTTTGTCATCCTCCGAAACCCGAAGGGTTTACGGGGATCTAGTGTTTTATGTTTGGCATTGCTAGATCAAAAGTGGTGTGAAATAACAGGATTATTCTATTATTGTATTGACAAAGGCTAATAATGAGAATAACATTGATTTCATTATTAACAAAATAAGGAGTAATTAGGGCTATGAATAGAATTAAGTTTCATGGTAGGTCTAGTGCGAGGGAAGGGAAAACAATTCTGCTCAAGGCAGCATTGGCATTGGTATTATCAGCTCAGCTGTTCAATACTGGATTTGTAGCTGAAGCCGGAGGTGAGCTTTCGATCAATTCACCAGCAAATGGTGCTACCGTAGATCAGCAAAGTATTACGCTTAGTGGAGTAGGTGGTCCAAATAGTTATATTCAGCAAGTAGTGGATGGTAGTGTAGTTGCTGAGACTATGACAGATGTTAATGGCAATTGGGAGCTCACAGGGGTTGGTTTGGTTTGTGGTGTTGATAATCAGATTACATTGGAAAATAGTATTTTACCAGAGGCTAGTAGTTTTGATCAGAATGTTTTTTCTGATTGGAGCGTAACACTAGCCAATGGCAATATGGTCAATATTGGTGTTGATAGAAGGTATATAGAGGTCTATCAAGATCTTGCAGCCACCCAGCCTATGGCAACTCTAGACTTAGGTGTAGATAGTGAAGCTGCTAGTTTGGTACAATATGGAGATTACATTTATGTAGCTACTTCTATCAATAATGCCAGCCTAGAAACTGTTATCAATAAGATTAATGTGTCTGATCCGTCTAATCTTTATCTAGAAGACACATTCCCACTTAACACAGGTGCACCTTTCACTGTAGGCATGACATCTATTGTAATCAATCAGGATGGCACAACCTTGTTTGTTGGTCCAGATAACTATCAAGTGACTGCGGTTAATACTACAGATGGGTCAATAACAGCTAACTATAGCCCTATCGGTAATGGTGGCTCTAGCTTTATGTCGTTAGACATCTCTGATAGTGGTCAATACCTATATGTTTATATTTATGACTATAGTAGTGGTAATTTAAACTTTACAAGTGTCGATATATCAGGTTTCTTGGGGGGGTGCTGATGGGGATATGTCTGCATACGGATACTATGATATCCCAATGGACCAGTATGCTAGTTGGAGTTCTGAATCAGGTTATAACTATCATATTGTATATGCTCAGGGTGATCCTAGTAGGCTATATATTTCTAACCTAGGCATTACCGGCTGGATAGATCTTAATCCAACTAACGAGGGCATGTTTGATAATGTAGTAGAATACCAATTTACATTGCTAGACAGTGCAGATTTGATGGTCAAGGCAGATTGTGATAATGATGTGATTTCTCAAGTCAAAGTATTACCAAATACAGGATCTGATAATGGTTTGTTTGCTCAAATAGCCATAGTTAGCCTCGGATTATTATTGGTCGCTGGATTGAGAGTATACAAGAGAGTTGGTATAACTAAGTCCCAAATATACCTACTAGTAACAACAAAAACCTGAGACGAACTCAGGGTTTTTGTTGTTTACAACCATAAGCGCTTAGTGTACACTATCTAAGTAAGTGTAAGTGAGGAGGAGTAAGGTGTTTGAAAATAAATTATATACAAAGATTATCAATAGTCTGACGATACTAGTATTCTTGGCTTTGCCACTGGTCAGTGGAGTTAGGGTAGAAGCAGCTAATAGCTTGAGCAAATCAGGTACTGCTAGTAGCCCAGTAGACTCGACTACCAATGTCGATCGGGGAGGGACGATTGACTGGACAATTGACCTTGATTCTGATGGCAGTACTGAACTCAAGCTTCAGGATATGATCACGGGCAATCAAGAGTATGTCCCGGGCAGCCTAGTCTTGCCTAGCGTCAATGATAGCGCAGGAGGAATTGACTATAGCTGGAATTCGAGCTTCTATGATGATTTAGGTTGTAGCACCACTGATTTGGAAAGCACGGATACAAAGTGCTTGGAGGCTGTGTCAGATGGGCTGATGGCAGGTGGGGCAAATGGTTTCGGCGGGTCAATTATCAGTCCCCCAGCTACAACTGTCAATGCCGGTACGGGTGGTGATGGATATGTACCAGTAATCTACGAAGGTAAGATCTATGCATTCTATCACTATGGGCATGCCAATGCGATTAACTGTATTGATATGGCTACTTCCGCCACTTGTAGTGATGGAAGCTGGCCTAGTTATTTTAGTAGTGACCTGGGCTCGACACTGGGAACTGGGACACAAGATATCTGGTCAGGGTATTTCAATGAGGTAGTCCAGAACGGCAACTATGCTTATTATGTTGCTCAAAGACAAAATGATGTCGGGATCGGTTGTGTCGATCTAGATACTTATACCAATTGTGGCTATACCCAGCTGGCAAGCTTGTCACTTCAGCCAACAGCCAATTCATTAGACCTCAAAGCATTTACAACATTAGCCAACCCAATTAGCTACCAGGGTAAAATTTATAGCTTTGGCAAAGATGGCAATTTTTATTGCGCAGATATTACGACTGCTCCAGCTACAGTTTGCAGTGGTTACCCGGTAGTGACTAGTACTCCTGCTCTCACGGGTAAGTTTTTGGGTCAACAACAACTAATCGGGGATAAGGTATATTATCTTGTTAAGAGTTATAATGCAAATAATGAGCAGATAGGATGTTTTGATCTGACGACTAATGCAGATTGTCTGGGGTTTTCGGCTAATAGTGTAGCGATGAATAATAGTAGTGCCTTCATCAGGAATATTATTACTACCTATGATACCTCGATGAATCCAACTGGATTTTGTATACTATTTGACAAGTTTAATTTTGCGAACCCACCATATAAAAATTTTCTAGAATGCTTTGATTTTAGCGGGAATATTGTCGCTGCACCTGATCCAAACTTTTTTGCTGGAATCAATCTTAGTAGCAATTCCTGGAGAATATCTGGATTTGAAGAGGAAATCTACGGCACAAAACTTTATTATCCACTAGCTGAATTTAATGGGGGTACTAGTCGAGCTAGCTGTTGGGATTTTTCGATCAATGCTGCCTGTGTAGGCTTTGGTGGAACAAACGGCTATATTTCGGCGCCACAGAATAATACTAAAGACTATGGGTACACTGAGTACAATGGCTGTATGTACGCCCTGGGTGATGGAAGGATGCTTTGGAGCTTTGATGCTGAGACTGGAGTATCTCCTTGTGCTAGATCTATGGCAATGGTCAATATTAGTGATCTAACCACCACCCTATACTGTGATGGTGAGGATCATAGCTTCTCTTGGAATCGGCTCGAGCTCAACAATACTACCAATATGACTAGTGCTACAGCGGTGATTACAGATTCTAGCAATCAATCTCATAGCTATACAATTGACTTGCCAAGTGGAGTCTTGGATCTGACAACAATTGCTACAGATCTAGGCCTCGGTGATGATCTCAGTCTCAGTCTAGACATTAGTTTCTCTAGTCCAGTTAATAGTAGCTATAGCTTGTATTATGATGGTGACCCTGCTCAGGCTTGTTTTCAGACTAGAGTGATTGGTTGTGGCACAGCTGAAACAATTGACAATACGGCTTATTTGTTTGACCCAGTGACGGATACTGAGCTTGGCTCTACTACTTCTAACAGTTTTGCAGTAGAAGATCTGGCTTGTCCAGTAGTAGCTGATCAAGTCGATCTAGCAGTGATTAAGACTAGTGACAAGTATACTTACCAGCCGGGGGAAGATATTAGCTTCGAGCTTGAAGTCTTTAATAATCTTGGCGGGTCAGATTTATTGCCTAGCTTTTCAATCGATTTGGTAGACGATTTGTTTGCAGCAGGACTCAATTTAATATCAGTTGAGCCATCCAATCCAATGGATGTTCTTGCCAGCAATTGGGATTGTTCGGCGAGTGATTATACGGACGGGATTGACAAGGTAGATTGTACCTACATCACTAGTGATCCAGCTCAGAGCTTGGCGATGGGACAGTCTTTACCTACTCTTAGAGTGGTAGCTAGGGCGACTACTACTGGGGTCTATGACAATGTCGTTAATATTAGCTCACCACAGGAAGATCCTGACAATGCGACTAGTGGTAACAATACTGATAATCAGGTAGTAGAAGTAGCTATAGCTCAAACTCCCCCCGACCTAACCCTACTCAAAGACACCCTCCCCGCTACCACTGACCCTGAGCTAGCTACTTGGCTCAGTGATGGAGTGACAGAGTACAGCTACAGTCTAACCCCAACTCTGAGTGGAGCAGAGATAGTCAATAGTGGGGGTACTAGTCCAATCAGAGTACTAGACAACCTACCTCCAGAACTGACTATGACTGCTTACCCAACTGGATCAGACGCAGTCAACTGGGATTGTAGTGCTTCTAGCCTAGGTAGCCCAGCAATTCTAGACTGTAACTACCTGGGTTCTTACCCAGTCTCTCCAGCTACCCTAGAGAGTATTATTGTGACAGTCACCCTTAATCCCGGAGTAGACCCTAATACCACTATTACCAATACTGCTACTGTCTCCTCTACTGAAGAACCAGTGGTTAATCAAGACAACAATAGTGATAGTGAAGAGATTGGTGTCCTAGGAGTAGTAGACCTAGAGCTGACTAAGTCAGTCAACAATCCTACTCCTTTACCCCTAGACCAAGTGACTTGGAGTATTACTGTCAGTAACAATGACACAGGTAATGGACTATCAGATGCTACTGGAGTAGTAGTAGAAGATATCATCTCTGGACTAGCTCCAGACCTAGTCTACTTCTCTCACTCTATTACCGATGCTCCTAGTGCTAGCACCATAGGAAGCTTTGATCCTCTAACAGGAGTATGGAACATTGGAGATATCCCCAGTGGAGAAGAGACTACCCTAGAAATCACGATGGATCTCTCAGCCAATGCTACTGGTACAATCAAGAACTTGGCTCAGGTCACTGGACTCGATCAAGTAGACATTGATTCTGATCCCAATGACAATACTTCAGCCCCCGACCCAGATAGTCCTAGTGACCCCGGTAGTAAGCCAGTCACAACTACCAACCCTACTGGTCTAGACCTCCATGATGATGAAGACAATGCCGAGATCACCCTCTTGCCAACCCCTGACTTAACCATCACCAAAGACACCCTCCCCGCTACCACTGACCCTGAGCTAGCTACTTGGCTCAGTGATGGAGTGACAGAGTACAGCTACAGTCTAACCCCAGCCCTGAGTGGAGCAGAGATAGTCAATAGTGGGGGTACTAGTCCAATCAGAGTACTAGACAACCTACCTCCAGAACTGACTATGACTGCTTACCCAACTGGATCAGACGCAGTCAACTGGGATTGTAGTGCTTCTAGCCTAGGTAGCCCAGCAATTCTAGACTGTAACTACCTGGGTTCTTACCCAGTCTCTCCAGCTACCCTAGAGAGTATTATTGTGACAGTCACCCTTAATCCCGGAGTAGACCCTAGTACCACTATTACCAATACTGCTACTGTCTCCTCTACTGAAGAACCAGTGGTTAATCAAGACAACAATAGTGATAGTGAAGAGATTGGTGTCCTAGGAGTAGTAGACCTAGAGCTGACTAAGTCAGTCGACAATCCTACTCCTTTACCCCTAGACCAAGTGACTTGGAGTATTACTGTCAGTAACAATGACACAGGTAATGGACTATCAGATGCTACTGGAGTAGTAGTAGAAGATATCATCTCTGGACTAGCTCCAGACCTAGTCTACTTCTCTCACTCTATTACCGATGCTCCTAGTGCTAGCACCATAGGAAGCTTTGATCCTCTAACAGGAGTATGGAACATTGGAGATATCCCCAGTGGAGAAGAGACTACCCTAGAAATCACGATGGATCTCTCAGCCAATGCTACTGGTACAATCAAGAACTTGGCTCAGGTCACTGGACTCGATCAAGTAGACATTGATTCTGATCCCAATGACAATACTTCAGCCCCCGACCCAGATAGTCCTAGTGACCCCGGTAGTAAGCCAGTCACAACTACCAACCCTACTGGTCTAGACCTCCATGATGATGAAGACAATGCCGAGATCACCCTCTTGCCAACCCCTGACTTAACCATCACCAAAGACACCCTCCCCGCTACCACTGACCCTGAGCTAGCTACTTGGCTCAGTGATGGAGTGACAGAGTACAGCTACAGTCTAACCCCAGCCCTGAGTGGAGCAGAGATAGTCAATAGTGGGGGTACTAGTCCAATCAGAGTACTAGACAACCTACCTCCAGAACTGACTATGACTGCTTACCCAACTGGATCAGACGCAGTCAACTGGGATTGTAGTGCTTCTAGCCTAGGTAGCCCAGCAATTCTAGACTGTAACTACCTGGGTTCTTACCCAGTCTCTCCAGCTACCCTAGAGAGTATTATTGTGACAGTCACCCTTAATCCCGGAGTAGACCCTAATACCACTATTACCAATACTGCTACTGTCTCCTCTACTGAAGAACCAGTGGTTAATCAAGACAACAATAGTGATAGTGAAGAGATTCTGACTGAGGATCCGATCCTTCCCCCTGACCCTACCCCAATGGTCGGGATAGCCAAAGATCTTGGTACGGTAGTAGACAATGGTGATGGTAGCTACAATCTACCATTTATCTTGACAGTCAAAAACTATGGGCTAGGTGAGGCCTTGGGTGTCGATATAGCAGATGATTTACTCGCTACATTTGTCGGTCTCGTAGGGTCT
Source organism: Candidatus Nomurabacteria bacterium (assembly GCA_020639315.1). Classification (GTDB taxonomy): domain Bacteria; phylum Patescibacteriota; class Saccharimonadia; order JAGOAT01; family JAGOAT01; genus JAGOAT01. The sequence continues at coordinate 300,305 of JACKGM010000001.1, forward strand.
GATATTTCAATATCTTCTCCAGTCGAGATTAGTCCTATCTCAAGCAATCTGACTGCCAACCCGAATTATAATGGTACTACTGACACAAGCTTGACTATACCAGCTTCATCTAGTCTTGCTCCTGACGAGATGGCTATCTTGTATTTTACGGCTAGAGTAAACAATCTAACACTCGATACTAGATATGACAATACTGCTACAATTAAAGCGATTGATAGTGAGGACAATACCTACACAGATGACTCTCAAGATGGCTTAGACCCTGATGACGATCAAGACAGCAATCTAGCTACAGATGGTAATGGTGATCCCACAGATAGCAATGAGCCAACCCCAATCTTGATAACTGGTGACCAGGAGCCTATACCAGAAGGTGACTTGGCGATTACCAAAGAGCTGGTTGCCCCGAGTGATGGCAAGGCAAAAGTCGGGGATAGCTTGACTTATAAGTTTGTGATTACCAATAATTCTGATTTTGATGTCGATGGACCGATTACGGTGGTCGATAGCTTGCCGGCTGGGCTCACCTATGCTGGAACATTTTCTAGTGGAGCTTCAGGCTACAATTGTACTGGCGCTACTACTATTACTTGTATTAAGACTTCAGGGTTATTAGCTACTAGTTCGGAGCAATTGTTTGTCAATGTAGTGGTTAGTAGTTATAGCTCAAGTGAGCTCAACAATACAGTAGTACTGACTACTCAGTCGATTGTCGAGACCACCTTGGCAAACAACTCAGATGTTGCAGGAGTCCAAATCACCCAGCCTGATCCAACTCCTATCTTAGCCCCTATTCAGAGTAAAGATATCAACCCAAATAGTGGATTGCCCAGTACTGGCGTTCTCTCTCACCCAGTCACCCAATTACTCTTACTAATCTCTATCCTCTCTATCCCAGCCCTATTGATCAGACAGCAAAGAAGGATAGAGTAACCCTGTATTGTCATCCTCCGAATTCTGTTCCTCTCCTGTCATCCTCCAAAACTCAACCTCTCTCTTGTCATCCTCCGAAGTTCGGAGAACTTACGGGGGAACCAGTATCCCTGTATTTACAGGTATCCAATCCAAATACTGGATCTCCGGTATTTCTCTTTTAGAGAAATACCGGAGATGACAAGAAGGGCATTGTCATCCTCCGAAGTTCAGAGAACTTACGGGAGATCCAGTATTTCGCATTTCCATGGGTCTAACTCAAATACTGGATCTCCGGTATTTCTCCCTTGGAGAAATCCGAAGATGACACTAGAAGTGCATTAACCCTGTTGCCATATAACCTCACGGCTTCAAAACTGCCATTTTTGCCCCAGACTAGCAAAACACTTCGCAGCGTAACTCCTGTTATGCTTTGTCGTGTTTTGCTATTCTGGAATAAAAATCATCAGCTTTGACCTCGCAAGTTTATATGGCAACAGGGTTATTGTCATCCTCCAAGATATAGCAAGTTAAAAACTAAACCAGACTTTTGACCCAACTCTAGAGTCTATAAAGCTAGTTTTCTTACTCACCATATCTATGGATATGGCTCTTAAGAATAACTACCTTTCTAGTTCTCTATAGTACAGCTCAAATTGTCCGGTTTTGTTTTGAGCTTGCTATAAAAACAGTTTTTGTGTAATAGGTATAGGCTGGGTTAAAAGTGTTTTTGAGATGTTAGTATTAGGTATGCAGTATCTCGATTTAAGGTGATGGCACTGGAATGACCTTGCGAGCTATTGCCAAATATATGACGGTTGTGGTTAAATAGGATAGTAAGGATAAGCCAAATAAAAGTGAGGGAAAATATGAAACAGTTTAAGAAGGGTGCGGCGGCATTATTGACCACGGTGATAGTAGGACTATTGTTTGTCGTGGTAGTGGCTGGTCTAACTGCACTGACCAGTAGAGAAAGTCGTAGGACAAGTGATATCGAGCTCTCCAATCGGGCATTTTTTGCTGCTGAAGCTGGGGTCAATCGTGCTTCAAGGATCCTTGACCAAAATCCAAATTTCCGTAAAGAGACCTGTGATCAGCAAGATGGTCTAGATGGTACATCTGAGAGTTTGCAAGGTGTGATCGATGAGAGTGATAGCACTCAAGAAGCTGGTGGTACTAGCTATCAGGTTAGTCTAGACTGTGTGATCATTACCGACAAGGCCAAGCAACATCTAGGTAGACTACCCCAAGATCAAGCTGCTCAGTATAAGGTGATTGGTAGCGATAGTGATCTGGCCTCAATCGCACTAGAGTTCAATGATCCACTAGCGGGGGATCCCTATTTATCGACTGCTGGGCAGGAGGGCGATAACAATTGTCCGAATATCAACCAGGTCAATGTTTTGCCCTTCGAGACCGGTGATGGAGATACTAACTGCTTGCCTGAGGCCTGGATAGGACCTGCAGGTTTTGCGATGAATCTGATTTATTGGAAAAAGCCCAATGGTAATCTAGAAAGTAGAGGAATGGATCTTTCGCAAGATGTAATGTCGACCGAGACCATTATCAAGCCTAATAGTCAGAGAGATGTCGGGACCTGGGGGATTGATACCAACGCTGGTGATATCAATACTTGCGTCGATGTCAATGAAGATGGTACTCACCAATCGATCAATGGTACTCCAGTAGACCCTTCGATTAGCTTTAGTTGCTACATGAAGTTTGATTTATCTGGTGTAGTAGATTTGCCTCAGGATCAGCTCAAGCAATACAACTTTTTATTAAGGGTAGAACCACTATATAACAGTACTCATTATCGACTACGTTTTCTTGACAATCGAGACCAAGAAATCCTGACTGAAGCTTCTCAGGTAATGATTGTTTCAACTGGTCAGAGTGGTGGGGTATTTAGAAAAGCTGTTGCTTTGAAACAAGGCCAATTGTTGCCAAAAAATAATCTATTTGATCAAGCAATGTTTTCGGGAACTGATGTCTGCAAAAACATCTTAGTGCCTGGGCCAGAGAGGGTTAATGGTGACCAGCCTGCTTATGATGCGCACGCCAAGGATACCGATAAGTTTGGCACTGCCCACTTGACTTTACATGAAGCGATACCTGGATTTTCCAATGCTACTGGAGTGGTCGGTCAAAACGACTGTCTTTAGCTAGTAGTCACTATACGGAATACTGGATCCCCCGTAAACTCTCCGAGTTTCGGAGGATGACAAGAGAGAGGCAGGTTTCGGAGGATGACAATGCCCTTCCCGCGTTACCAAAATGTCATCTTTCGAATTTCTACCCCCTCTTCATGTCACCAAACCAAATTTCCGCTCCCTCCGCGTGGCACCTTCCAATTTCTCTAAAAGAGAAATACCGGAGATCCAGTATTTGAGTTAGACCCATGGAAATGCGAAATACTGGATCCCCCGTAAAATCCTTCGGATTTTCGGAGGATGACAATAACCCTGTTGCCATATAAACTTGCGAGGTCAAAGCTGATGATTTTTATTCCAGAATAGCAAAACACGACAAAGCATAACAGGAGTTACGCTGCGAAGTGTTTTGCTAGTCTGGGGCAAAAATGGCAGTTTTGAAGCCGTGAGGTTATATGGCAACAGGGTTAATACCCTTCCCGTGTCATATTCCAAAATCCCAGAGGGATTTATGGGATATCCAGTATTTGAGTCAAGTAAAAACGAAATCAGGAATTGGATTTTGTCTTGAGCTTGTTATAGCAAGCTCAAAGCAAAACCGGACAATTTGAGCTGTATTATAGAGAACTAGAAAGGTAGTTATTCTTAAGAGCCATATCCATAGATATGGTGAGTAAGAAAACTAGCTTTATAGACTCTAGAGTTGGGTCAAAAGTCTGGTTTTGTTTTTAACTTGCTATATAATAGTAAGATGAAAATTATCCATACGGCAATTCCCTATGTCAACGATAAGCCTCATCTCGGTCACGTGATGGACTATGTGATAGCTGATATGATCTCAAGATATTATCGAGAAATCAAGCATGAACAAGTAATTCTGACCGCAGGGACAGATGATCATGGCCAGAAGATTCAGCGCAAAGCTGAGCAACTGGGAGTGACTCCAGATCAGCTGGTCGATCAGTTTAGCCCAGTATTTGAAGATTTTTGTAATAAACTTAATATCCAGTTTGATAAATTTGTAGCTACTAGTAAGTATCCAGGTCATAAAGAAGCAGCTCAGAAGCTGTGGCTAGCAGCCGGAGATGATATTTACAAAGCTCAGTATCAAGGTCTGTATTGTGTGGGCTGTGAGGACTTTTATACCGAGAAGGAGTTGATTGATGGTAAATGTCCCGAACACTTGGTTCCACCCGAGCCTTATAGCCAGGACAATTACTTTTTTGCATTGTCAAAATACACCGAAAGGCTAAAACAAGCTTATAAAGATCAAGAGATAGAGATTGTCCCCCAGTTTCGGGAAAATGAACTTTTGTCACTCCTAGATCAAGGACTAAGAGATATTAGTATCTCTAGAGACAAGAGCCAGTTGAGCTGGGGGATAGAGGTGCCAGGAGACCCAGATCAAGTGATGTATGTCTGGTTTGATGCTTTGACCAATTATATTACGGCGATTGACTATCATCAGTCTAATAATCAACCTCTGCCCGCGAGTGACATCAATGTGATTGGTAAGGGGATATTGAGATTTCACGGTGCGCTTTGGCCAGCAATGCTACTCAGTGCCGGGCTAAAATTGCCCAAGCAAATCATTTGTCACGGCTATATTTATGTCGAAGGTCAAAAGATGAGTAAATCAGTTGGTAATGTTGTAAACCCGCTTGATCTTTTGGATAAATATGGGAGTGATGCAACTAGGTATTTTGTATTGAGTCAGATTAGACTAGGTCAGGACTATGATTATCGGGAATCTAAGCTAGTAGCAGTCTATAATGCTGATTTGGCAAATAAGTTTGGTAATCTAGTCCAGAGATTGGCTAGTCTTAGGTCAAGAATAGATAACAAGTTTTCGGCTAGCTTAAGTGTTGATTCGGAGCTGGAATCAGAGCTCGATGTGCTAATTAGTGAAGGCAGATTGGCTGTATATATCGAAAGAGTGATCTTGGAAGTGGTCAAGCTAAACTTAGGCCTAGAAGAAGATAAGCCATGGGTCCTATTAAAACAGGATCCAGACCAAGCAAGACTTGTATTGGATAGAGCAATCAATCGGATATTACTTATAAATAAATACCTAGGGGTGGTTATTCCAGAAGCGAGTCAAAAAGTCCAAGCAATTTTTGCTGATGGGATTAGGCTAGGAGATCCATTATTCCCGAGAATTGAGCCTATCGATGGTTAGGCTAGTTGATACCCATGCTCATCTCCATGATTCAAGATTTGAAGGAAAGATTGTCGAGGTACTAGAACAGTCCAGTCAAGATATATCTGCAGTGATCAATCTTGGTACAGATTTTGAGACCAGTCAAAAATCTCTCGATATTTATCAAAATCAAGATTACCAAAGCATTATCGATATTTATTGGGGAGCTGGTCTTCATCCTCACCATGCTGATGACTTACAAAATTTGAAATCAGTAGTAGATCTAATCTATCAAAACCAGACTATTCTTGTGGCAGTCGGTGAGGCGGGACTAGACTACTACTATCTGCATGCTACCAAAAAAAACCAGATTAGGGCATTTGTTTTGCAAGCTGAGCTTGCAAAAGAGCTAGATAAACCTTTAGTAGTACATGCAAGAGACGCTTGGGATAATATCTTGGGAGTGATAGATGATATCAGGCCAAGAGGGGTGATACACAGCTTTACCGGTAAGGTGCAACAAGTAGAACAGTTGGTAGATCTAGGCTTTTACTTTGGTATTAGTGGGATTGCTACTTTTATCAAGGATCAAGAATATCTTGAAGCTTTGAGGCTGATACCTAGTAATCGGGTTGTTTTTGAAACTGATTGCCCTTATCTAGCCCCTGTCCCAATGAGGGGTAAACTTAATATTCCAGCCTATCAGGTTTATACGCTTGAGTTTCTGGCTAGGCTAAGAGGAGAAGATCAGGAAAAACTTGCTCAAATGTCTCTAAATAATACTAGGGCATTATTCAAGGTAAAATAACTATGATCAATAAATTATACCTAGATTACGCTGCCGCGACCCCGATTGATTCAACTGTGCTCGATCAGATGCTCGGTAGCTTGCAATATTTTGCCAATCCCAGTAGTAGCCATTCTTTGGGAATGGAGGCAAGGAAGGTGCTTCACCAGCAAAAACAACGGATTGCGATGGTGATTGGGGCAAAAACTCAGGATATTATCCTGACTTCTGGAGGGAGTGAGTCAGATAACCTTGCCCTGCATAAGCTCAAACTAGGGCAAGATCCTGTGGTGATTACCACTCATGCCGAACATAAGGCAAGTGCAAAATCAATTGAAGCCCTTGGATTGGAAACATTTTATCTGGATCTTGATCAAAAGGGGAGGATCAATCTAATAGAGTTTGAACGGATATTGAAACTAGATCGGCCGACCTTGGTAGTAATCGGGATGATTTCGATTGAAGTTGGTTTAGTCAGGGATTTGAAACTGATTAAAAAGATTATATATGATGATCGTAAAAGACGATCAGATCAACAGGTCGATCATAGTATATACTGGCATTGTGACGGATCTGGCGCAGGAGGCCTATTGCCCTACAGGGTGGAAGCGATTGGGGCTGATAGTCTGAGCCTCAATGCTGCTAAAATCTATGGCCCAAAAGGTTCTGGGGCTTTGTATCTTAGTGATCGAGCAAAAAAGTTGATTAGCCCTCTGGTACTTGGTGGGGGTCAACAGGCGGGCCTACGTTCAGGAACGGAAAGTATATTTTTGGCTACTGGGCTAGCTAGTGCTTTGGAGTTGTCTGATAAGAAGCGTAAGTTAGAGGTACAAAGACTAAGGGATCTAAAAAAACTTTTTGCTAGGCTTATTCAAGCTGAGTTGCCGTCAGAAAGTGTCATCATAAACTCATCATCTGACTATCATTTGGCAAATTATCTTCACCTGAGTCTACCCGGAAGACGGGGGTTGGAACTAATGAGCCAACTTGATGCTAGGGGGGTGATAGTCTCAACAAGCTCGGCTTGCGATGCTAGTGATCAGGAGGTTAGCCCAGTACTTTTGGCACTTGGGATGGAGCTTGAGTTAGCAAGCTCTAGCTTGAGGGTTACTCTGGGGCGAGCAACAAGTAATGATGATATAATAAGGTTGGTCAAGGGTTTAAAAGAGATTATTTGATTTGAAGAAAGCAGTAAAGAAATTTTTTATTAGACTAATCTTAGTTTTCGCTCTTTTCGCTGGGTTTGTCTATTGGGCTGGACAGTTTTTGACTATTGATGATCAGCCTGAGAAGAGTGCAGCAATCATCGTGATATCAGGTGGTCAGACTTTGGCTAGAGCTCAGACAGGGCTCGAATTATTTAACAAAGGCTATAGCTCAACCCTGATTTTTAGTGGGGCTGTGACAGATGGTGATAGTGACTCAAACGCAGAAGTAATGAAACAGTATGCTCTAGATCAGGGAGTACCAGAGTCAGCGATTATTACTGAAGATCAAGCGACCAATACTCTAGAAAATGCCGAAAGGATTGTCAAGTTGATCGGCAACCTCAGTAGTAAACGCGTAATCTTGGTCACTTCTCCTTATCATCAAAAACGGAGTTATTTGACTTTTCATAAAGTATTAGGTGACGATTGGGAAATATTAAGCTACCCAAGTACGGAGCCGGGGAGCGATTGGTCCAAGTATGGCTGGTGGAGAACTGCTTTTGGCTGGAGGATTACAATCTCAGAGCTTGCCAAGATCACCTTTATCATGATTGCTGGTCGGTTTTCATAGTGTCTTATGACTAAACTCGACTTACGCAAAAGCCTTAAGTCCCCAGGATCGCCTCCGAAGTCCGAACTACTTTTTAATGCTGTCACCGATGCATCAGCATCGCTTCCATCAGATAAAAGGACTTCCAAGTCTTCGGAAGGCAAGCCTGGAGTACCCGATACTTTGCGTAAGTCGAGTAAAGGGAAGGTCTACCTTGGATTGAGTGGAGGGGTTGATTCTTCTGTGGCAGGTTATTTGCTGAAACAAGCAGGATATGATATCAAGGCAGTTTATCTCAAGAATTGGTCAGAGAGCTCTTTTGGTAATCAGTGTCCGTATCTAGAAGACCTGGAAAGTGCTAGGTTGGTAGCTGCCGAGCTGGGAATAGAGCTTGAAATTTGGGACTACCAAGAGCAGTACAAAAAGCAGGTGTTTAAATATATGATAGATACTTATCAGGCTGGCAAAACGCCCAATCCCGATATAGCTTGTAATCAAGAGATTAAATTTAAGATGTTTCTCAAGGATGCGCTTAAGGCGGGGGCAGATTATATTGCTACAGGTCACTATGCTAGGCTAGGGAAGCTGAATAATCAGCTGGTAATTAGACAAGGTTTGGATCCAGCTAAAGATCAGAGCTATTTTTTGGCTCGAGTTGACCAGTCCAAACTAGGTAAAGTACTATTACCGATTGGAGAATATACAAAATCAGAAGTAAGAGCAATCGCTGGGCAAGTTGGACTTTCGACTTCTGGACGCAAAGATTCACAAGGACTTTGTTTTATTGGTGAAATTTCACTAGTGGATTTTATGGGTCAGTATTTAGATAGTCAGCCAGGAGAGATTATTGATCAGGACGGACAAGTGATTGGTCAGCACCAAGGATTTCAATATTACACGATTGGTCAAAGGCATGGATTGGCGCAGGAGAGCGGAAGGAAGGTCTATGTATATAAAATTGACCCAGATAATAACCAAGTTCATGTGACTTATGAAGTAGATAGCCCTTTACTTTATAGCCAGGAGTTTTTAATAAGTCACTTGGTCACAAGTAAGGAGATAGATCTTACGCAACTAGTGACAGACCTTAGCGTGGTGACTAGGTATCATGATCAGCCTATAAGAGTACTGGGGGTAGAGACGGTAGATAATAACTGGCTAATAAGGGTACAGTCACAAATCCGCGCTGTGACTTCTGGACAATATGCTGTTTTTTATCATCAAGATTATCTGGTCGGAAGTGGAGTAATATGTTAGTCAGTATCCAGGGGGTATTGGGATCGTATCACGATCAGGCTGCCAGGGAGCTAGTAGGACAAGGCTATAAACCTCTGATGAGAGATAGTTTTAGTGAAGTTTTTAAGGATCTACAATCGGATCGAGTGGGTATGATTGTAGTAGCACTGGCCAACTCCTTAGTAGGCCCGATTGGTGAGGTCTATGATTTGATTAGAAAACATCAATTTTATATCAACGCTAGCTATGACTTGGCAATTCAGCATTGCTTAATAGGGCTGGACTCAAAATCGAAGCTTGAAGATATCAAATCAGTTAGTAGCCATCCTATGGCACTCTGGCAGTGTCAGCACTGGCTAGATAATAATCTTGGTGCTGCAAAAAGGATAGAGAGTGTCGACACAGCAGCGGCGGTAGAAGCGATTCATTCAGTAGATCAGGTAGCAATTGGTTCGGAGCTGTCAGCTAAGATCTATCATAGGCAGGTGATTGCTAGGTCTATTCAGGACAATCCTAATAACTTTACTAGGTTTGTTTTGCTTAAGAAGTCGATTGAGATTCAACCAGAGCATAAGCGCTTATCCTTGGTTTTAATTACCAAAAACAACCCTGGTAGTCTGTATCAGGCATTAGGGGCTTTTGCTGAGCAAGGGATTAATCTACTCGGCTTGGTTTCGAGACCAATACCAGATCAGCCATGGCGGTATCAATTCTATATTGACCTGGAGGTCAATCTTTCTAGTAAAAGATTTTTGTTGGCTCAAGCGGAGCTTGAGCGGCAAGGTTGCTCAATAGTTATCCTGGGGAGCTATCAATGATTTTATATTATTTTGGTCTGAATTCCTGGCAACTGAGTCAAGATAGAGCTCAGATCAAGCAACATTTTTTTGACAAGAACTCAGGTGCAGAATGGAATTATTATCAGATTGACCAAGATAGTCCTGATCAGTTAGCTAGACTTAAGCCATTGCTACTAAAACATCCTTTTATGAGTAAGACAATCTTGATTGTTTTGGATAACCCAGAAGCTAAGACTCTTGAGTGGTTAAGTAGCCAAGAGAATACAGATGATATAATACTGGCAATTTTTGAAACTAATATTAAGCCAAACAAGTGGGCTAGTAAGGTCTCTACTAAGCAGGTAGAAAGGAAACTGCCTGATGAACAGGAGATGATTAGCTTGCTAGAAAAATTTTTGCCTAATAGATCGAGACACTTTTATCAAGCGGTACTGGGTCTAGTAGTCGAATTTAATCCCAGAGGTCAATTGACCAGTGGTGAACAGTACTGGAAGTTTCGTCAGGAATTGAGTAAGTTTAAGGGATATAGTGAGCTGACTGACCAGCAAGCACTAGATTTGATCACGCAGAGTTATTATGGAGAGGCTTTTGGCCTAATCAGGGCTATCAATGGCGGGAGTAGAGAACAACTAGTAGGGCAGCTAGATTTGGTGAATAAATCCAATCAAGATTGGTATCAGGTTTTGGGACTACTTATCTGGTATATGACTACCTTGGTCAAAATTGGTTTTGTTGAAGATACGAAGGCGCTCGAAGGTCTAGGTGTCAAGGCCTTTAATCACCGACAGTATCAGAAGACAGCTACTAGACTGGGCAAAAAAAACCTAGAAAAACTACTAGACCAATTGATATCAGCTGACAAGCTCCATAAAAGTTCTTCAGTTGAGGTTCGCTTTGCGGTAGAAAGATTCGTCTTCGAATTTCAGCAAATTCTCAGCAATCAACCAATCTGATCAGTATATTAGATATTTTTTCACCTCAAAAAATCGGCCAGGAATCGACCAGGTCGACCAGGTGTCACCGTACAAAGTAGCTAACTTATTGCATAATTAAGATATGGAAGCAATTTTAAGGCTAAAAAATGGCTTGAGGTGTCACCTTGCATGAGGTGGGTAGGCATAAGAGGGTTGGAGAGACTTGTAAAGTCTAGTAAAATGGTAGTATGGGTCAATACAAGGTGCCTCAAAATGTGGAAAGTGAAGATAAGATTGTCGGTCCTCTTTCGCTTAAGCAACTAATTTATGTCTTGATTGGGCTGGCGATTATTGGGTTGGCTTGGTTTACTATTGCTGATCCTACAGGAAACTACATATTGTTTGCAATTATCGCTTTGTTTTTGGGTGGGCCTTTTTTGGCTTTGGGATTTCTCAATCGCGAAGAACAAAGCTTTGAAAACTATATGGTAGCTTGGATTAGATTTGTCGCAATTCCTCGTAAGAGGATTTGGCTCAAACAGTCAGTTGAAGACATTGTTATCACTAACACTCAGCCGGAACAAGTTGACAGTAGTGATCAGCCAGAGGTTGAGAAGGGTCAGCTAGCCAAACTAGCCATGATTGTAGATACACGAGGGGGTACTAGAAAAAATCCTACTATTCAGATAGAAGATCAAGCATCTGACCAGTTGGCAGCCCGGGTCAATGGCCCAATCAGCCAGGCAAGCAATACGCCGGAAGTATTCCCTGGAGATGATCTACTCGATATTGAAGGACACAGACAGACTGGCAAGGTCGATCAGATGCTAGCAGTGGCAAACCAGAATCGGATAAGTAACCTTGAAAAACAGTTGTCAGCTAATAGCAATACAGCTTATCAACCCGAGACCAATCATTCTCCAGATCTTCAGCAGTATATTGCCAAAGACGCCTTGACAGTAGAGCAATTATCGAGACAATTAAATAATGGCTAAACAAAGTCAAACTCAACAATCTAGTAGCCAACAGCTCAAAAGCACCCAGAGTCATTTGCCATTTTCTGAGATTAAGGACAATCTAGTGATTATGAAAGACGGCTCGATGCGTTCAATCATTCTTGCTTCACCTGTCAACTTTGACTTGATGAGTCCACAAGAGCGAGATAGTGTCGAGTACGCTTATCAAGGATTTTTGAATGGACTCCACTTTCCAGTCCAGATTATAATTCGCTCTAGACATGTGGATCTGGATGGTTATCTAGAAAAACTTGAGCAAATCAAAAGCCAACATTACAATCTATTGCTAGCGGACTTGATGGGGGAATACATCTATAATATTCGTTTGTTGCTCGAACAAGTCAATATTATGCGTAAGGAGTTTTATGTAATTGTCCCTTATTATATCGACGGAGTTGCTAAAGCTAGGGACAATGTATTGACCAAGATTAGTTCAATCTTCAAGCCAAATCAGCAAGTCAGTCAAACTAGTCAAGAATATCAAGAGCATCGAAGGGATTTGGTTCAAAGAACCAATATGGTTAGTCAAAATCTAGCCCAGATGGGGATTAGAACTGCTACTCTGAATACCCGTGAAATTATCGAACTATTCTATAGCTCCTATAACCCCGATGAGGCAAGAAGTCAAGAACTAACCGCACCAGAAGAATTGACCGGGGATTATGTAGCCCGCAAGAGCAACCTTGAGAAGCCAGCAAGTCAACCTCTGGTCAGGGAGCCAGATGACTTATTTGAAGCAGCGAGGTCAAAAAATGGCTAAGAATAAGACAGCCCAATCAAGACCCGATCAGAAAATGATCGATCGTAAGCTCGCGAGGCAGGCAAGGGCTAAACAGATCTACGAAAAAGGGATGCTCGGTATTAGGGATATCATTGCCCCTTCTTCATTTGAGATAGAGAGTAATCATATTCGTTTGGGTAAGGTGATGATTAGGACAATTTTTATCTTTGGCTATCCACGGTCACTTTTTACAGGTTGGTTGTCCCCGATAATCAATCTAGATGAGATAGTTGACATTAGCCTCAATATTGTACCAGTCGAGACCAAGGTCGTTTTGACTAATCTCAAGAAAAAAGTTGCCCAGCTCGAGGCCAGCTATAATATTAATCGAGAGAAAGGTCGAGTCAGAGATCCTCAGCTCGAGGCTTCGATCCAGGATGCCGAAGAATTAAGAGACAGATTGCAGATCGGGGAAGAAAGATTTTACCGGTTTGGATTATATATCACAATCTATGGTAAAGATTTGGAGGAATTGGATTTTATCTCTAGAAGGATAGAAAGTATTTTGGCCAATAGTCTAGTCTATACCAAGCCAGCTACTATTCAAATGGAACAAGGGTTCAACTCGACATTGCCAATCGGGAGTGATCAGATGGGGATTTATCGCAATATGAATACTGGCGCTTTATCGACTTGTTTCCCTTTTACAACTGCGGAGCTTAGTCATAATGATGGGATACTCTATGGGATCAACCGTCACAACAATGGCCTAGTGTTATTCAATCGATTTGCCTTAGAAAACTACAATATGGTAGTATTTGCGACTTCTGGTGCGGGTAAGAGTTTTGCCGTCAAGCTTGAGGCACTGAGACAGCTAATGATGGGAACAGAGATTATCGTAATTGATCCCGAGAACGAATATGCTGGACTTTGTGAAGCAGTCGGAGGAAGCTTTATCAAGGTCTCACTTGCTAGCGATAGTCAGATTAATCCATTTGATCTTCCTCAGGTGGTAGATAGCGAGGAGGCAGACAATGCTTTGAGAGCTAATATTATTATGCTGCATGGGATGCTCAGGCTGATGATGGGGGAAATGACCTCAAATGAGGAGGCTGACTTGGACTTAGCCCTCATCAACACTTATGCTCACAAGGGGATTACCAATGACCCATTGACTCATCAGAGTCAGCCACCAACAATCATTGATCTTTATAATGTACTCGCATCGATGCAAGGCTCGACAGGCCCACAGCTAGCAGCTAAGCTCAGACGCTACGTCGAAGGAACATTTTCTGGGATATTTTCTCATCAGTCCAATGTCGATATGAATAACAACTTTGTGGTATTTAATATTCGTGACCTTGAGGATGAACTGAGGCCAATCGCGATGTATATCATCCTTAACTTTATCTGGAACAAGGTCAAATCTGAGTCCAAGCGAAGGATCTTGGTCGTGGATGAAGCTTGGATTATGATGCAGTATCAGGATTCAGCTCAATTTTTGTTTTCGGTAGCCAAAAGAGCTAGGAAGTACAACCTAGGCCTTACTACTATTTCTCAAGATGTTGAAGACTTCTTGAGTACCAGACTAGGTCGGGCAATCGTCAGTAACGCTTCTTTGCAACTTTTGCTCAAGCAAAATCCAAGCTCGGTGGATATTATCGCTGATACTTTCAAGCTAACTAGTGAGGAAAAAAAACGCCTCAGCCAGTTTCCAGTCGGAGAAGGACTGTTTTTTGCTGGGCTAAGTCATATCGTAATCCAAATCCTAGCGTCGCCGACTGAGGAACAATTTATTACTACAGACCCGAATAAGGGGTGGAAGGGTTAGATGTCAACACAAGATAATAAAAGTCAAGACACTGGTTTAGGATATTCTTATATCGAACCTTCATCTAGAGGTAAGGGGGGAGGGAATACAAAAGACCAAAACCATTCTCCTTTTGAGCCTACACCTCTCCCTGAGCCTACGCCTCTCCCTGAAAATGAACCGATAGTGCCCATTGCGGGAAGGCAATCTAGTAGAAATAAAAAAAAAGAACAAACTAATATAGTTGAATCTGAAGATAGTCAAGAAGAAGACAAACCTCTTAGTCGAAAGATAGCTGATGGGGTATGGAAGCGCAAAAAAGGATTGGCATATGGGGGGCTTAGTGCACTAACGGTGCCGGGACTATTTACCTTAATGTTTACGCTTATGTTACCTTTTAAGTTACTTCACCTTAAAGAGAACTTTGAAGATTATGTTGGTCAAAAATTACAAGAAATTGTCCAGACTAGGATGGAAAGATTTGTAATTAAGCATGCGCTTTCGGGTTTTACAGGACAAGGCTCAAGAAAAACAGGGCATCCTATCAGAGACTTAGTTTATAACTATCGTACAAATAAGATGGAAGCTACTCTTAAGAGTAGAGGGGTAGATATAGAACTCAATAGAGATGGCACTCTGAGTTCTATTATTGATAATACAGATCCTCATAACCCAATTCGTCATGATTATATTCCGGATGAAGGAGTTAAAGTTGGTCATGAGAGAAGTGCAGAAAAAAAATTTATTAATAATTTACTAGAAGAAACAAACCTTGATGTCAACATTGGTTCTAGTATAAGGAATGAAGAAAGGCTTCTTAAGAAGGTACACCATCGTCTGCGGTGGCAAAAAATATTTTTTCCTAAGACGCGTGCAAAGATCCATGCGGCTAAAGTTAATATAGCTGAAAATATTAAAAGTTTTATTAAAGGTAAGCCGATTTTAGATTTTTTACCAGATGTTTTAACGGAAAGCTCTGAGGGTGGTAAGAAAAACTTGTCGTCTAGGGTAGCTGATCGGATAGCTGCTAAGAGTCCAATTTTACAAAAACTTGTAAAGGTAATCAGTGTTGGGGCTGTTGCCACAAAGGTTGTTGGATTTTTTTGTTCCCTAGTGAACGGAGTGCAGCATATTGTTGACGAAGTAGAAAGTAATCAGTTTGAAGCACTAGCCAACTCTGCAGCAGTACTTTTGACTGGAGCCGATCAAGTAATCGCAGGTGATGCTAGGTCTGAAGATGTAGGTGCACTAGTTAGTAGATATGTCGGGTCAAGTTTCGATACTAGTGTAGGTACAAAAACTATAATGACACGGGGAAAAGCAGAGGTTAGTGAGGATGAGCTTAATCCAGCAGCAAATCTAAAGTCAGAAACCGGAGTCAAACAAATACTAGATGGTTTCCTTACATTTATAGATGCTGTAAAGCATCCAAAGGGTTTTTTCGCGAGCATTCCAGGGGTTGGATGGATTCTAGATCTTCCTGGTATCGGCGCATTTGCAGGTGCATTATTAGATTTTAATGGTTTTATCATTAACCTGGTACTAGATCAGGGCTGTTCTATTTATAATAACAGTATTGGTAAAGGAGAAGAGTTTGTGTCAAATCAGCTGGAAAAGATTCCAGGTATTAAGCAGGCTTTGGGTTTTGTTAAATCGATAGGAGAAAAAGGGTTTGATATGGTTGTACATGCAGCAACAGGTGATATGTTTGATTTTGATAATGCTACAGACGAAGAAGCTAGTGATTACATGGGCAGTGCATTTCTTATAGGGGGAGATATTGGAACACAACAAAGTATTAAGGCAACTGGTGGATATAAAATTGAGGGACAAGATTTGGAGCAATACAGTGATAGGGTAATAACTAGAATTTTAGATGAAGAGCGCCAAGCAAGTATTGCTGAAAGAATCTTTGCCATTGATAAACCATACTCTCTAACTGCTACTTTGTTATTTAGTTTACCAACAAGCTGGGGGCAAATGCTTGGAAGTTTACCTGGTATGACCAATGGCATATTCAAGCTGAGTTTTTATACTGGGTTTATTAATCAATTTAAATCTATTATCGTACCAGATTACAATCTTGCGTATGCTACCGCTTACGCCTATCCATTCAATGACATGGTACCACAGTATGGTATGAGAGTAGATGTTTTAGACTATATTAGCTCAGATGATATAGAAGAAGCATTTGGCTTAGTTGATCGTGTAGACCAGGCAGAGGCCAATCAGCAGAAGATAGATGCTATATATAGTAAGTATCATAGTTGTTTTAGCGAAGAGATAGACAAGCCGTTATTGAAATACTCAGAAGGGTGTCAAAAGTTAATAGATAATTCACCTACTATCTTTGATAAGGCAGTTATAGATGACGATGGGAACACTAAGCAAGTAAAGGCTACAGAGTTTGAGCTGGCTTCATTGTATTGTGTTGACTTGTCCTTGACTATATCTTCCCTCAGTATTAGTGCAGAATCAGACGCCCATGGAACGAAAGACCCATGTATCAGGGAAGATATAGAGGAAGATAGGATAGTCAATACTATCTCTGCAGGTTCTGGATTGTTGGTTGAAGATGGTGGTTTGACTAGTACTGGCAATAAAGTAATTGATAAAAGTCTGGTAGACCCTGATGATATCGTGACAGTCTCAGGCGGGGGTAAGGTTAACGCTAGTATTGCAACCAATATAGAGAAATTACTAGCTGCTGCTAAGGATGATGGGATTAATTTTGTTGTGGGTGGATATAGGACTGCTGCAGCTCAGATTGAACTTAGAAAGGCCCATTGTGGTACAACTCAATATGATATTTACGAAAAGCCCTCTAAGCAATGTAATCCCCCTACTGCCCGCCCTGGTCAATCTAACCACGAAAAAGGGTTAGCTATTGACTTTGGCATTGTGGGGGGTCGTACTTTGTGCTATGGAAAGACTACCTGTGGGCCGGGTGACCCCGAGAAAGAGGTTGAGGCATATAATTGGCTTGTCAATAATGCAGCAAAATACGGTTTATATAAGCTTAAGGCTGAGGCTTGGCATTGGTCAGTGGATGGTAGGTAGGGATGCGTAGCAATAGATTGCTGATCACTACTATGATAATAGTAGGGTTGATTAGTATTGGTATTACAATTTTTAATAGGTCTGATAATGATCATAATGTAAGTTTAAGTCGGCATGTGGGAGATTTAAAAGTTGGTCTAGTTACTGATGGGGTGGATAGGCTTGTCGGAACTTACGAAGAATATATGGTTTACCAGACGTTAGATGTGGTAACCGTATATTCGTTATTCGGACAACAAATAATTAATCAAATAGATGGTATAGCTGACTCTTGGTTATTAGGGGACGGTAGGGTTGTTGCAAATTTAATATCAGGTGGTTCTGTAATGATTAAAGAGGGTGTTGTTAGTAAAAGTGACCGAGAAGTTATCGTACTGTCAGGTACTATGTTTTACCGGGTATACGCAGATTTGGATAATGAAGATTATGGCTATCTTGTAAATCTATATTTTGAAGATGGCAGACTATTTCTTGACGGTATTCTTACAGATGAACATGGAAAACCCCAGTTATTACTTACTAAATTTAAAAATGGATATATTTATACAACTGATAATGTCCAGGCAGATTATTTTTACTGGCATATTCTGGATAGTGAATTTAGGGAAGTTGATGATATTGAGGCAGACTTTGTTAGGGACCAAAAGTTGATTAAGGGGGTTGGTTTATTGGTTGATATTGGTAATGTTTATTATAAACTGGATCAAGATTATAATCTGGTAAGATTTGATTGGCCCAATAAAGACCTAGACTTTGAGAGTTTCTTTGAGAATCTATACCTAGACACCAGTAAAGACAACTCTGGTATTTATAACTTTTCAAGTGATAATCCGGTTACTACTAGAATGGAGCTAACTTTAGCATCAGGACTAGTATTATCCGATATTACAGATGTAAAAGAATATCAAGAAGGGTATTTATATTTGGCAAAAGGAGCAGTATGGTACACAAGATAGTGATTTCAATCTTGGTTCTAGTAAACATCTTTATCTATTTTTTTGCAAAAAACTATATTCAACCGGTTAAAGCTGATGTCGAGTTGTGTGGGGAAGCGGGTAGAGTTAATCGAATCAACCTTGGTATCGAGTATTATGATTGCGAGGATGAATTGCCAGAAATACCACAAAAGGTAGAGAATACAGTTACTTTTGTCGAGGGCATTCCGCAGCTTTATGATAAAGAAAATAATCTTATCGAATTTGATCAGGACGGGTATCCCTTAGGTGTGGTTGATTATACAAATGTTGCAGACCCACAAGCTTTCACTGAGGATGGTAAACCTGTGGTAATTTATGGTATTGACGCATTATATATTGTAACAGGAGGAGGCATTGTGGAGGACGGTATACCAGCAAAGTTAAGCGATGTGGTTGTCGTAGGTGCTAACGCTTGTACTACTCCCCTAATGCCAAATATTATTGAGACACAAAAGTTAGCTGATGTCATTAATGAATACATCAAGTCAAAAAATCCAGGATCGCCATTTGTCGGTTTTGGGTCAGATTTTGTTCAGGCAGGAATGGATTATCAGGTTAACCCGTTGTTAATTGTAGCCCACGCATTTATTGAAACAAATTTTGGTCAAGCAGGGTCTGGTATTTCTAATGGTAGCCATAATGCTTTTGGTAGGACTGCTGGAGAAGGGCAACCATCGGCAGGTGGTTTTTATAAGTACGATAGTTTCCAGGAGAGCCTATATCAACAGGCTTATTATATGAAGAAAAAGTATATTGATATAGGGTTATCAAGTTTAGAATTATATCTAAAGGAATATGCAGAAGGATGGCGAGAATATATACCTAAGGCTACAAAAGTAATGAATGAAGTAGCTAAAAATGCGGAGATGACTTGTGACGATTAATAAACACAGTGCAATAATTATGGCTGGAGTAATTTCTTTAGTCACAATAACTCTTGTTGGTTATTGGATAGGTCAACCCAAAGGAATTTTAGATATCCAATCACTTGATTTAGGTGATGGGGTTTTAGGTTTGGTTAATTCAGATAGTCAGATTGAATGGCAATTTTATGATGAGTCTCGATTAATAGGGTTTAATGGTAGAAGTTTTTTTATTTATAATTTCAATGATAAGACTTTTGATAAATTAGTAGTAGACCAATTTTTGCCAAAGATTAATAACTACTCACTCTCTCCTGATAAACAGTTTATAATATTTGAATCTAGTGGAGACCTACTTGGTAGCTTAATGTATAATATCTTGGATCAAAAATTTTTAAATAAGGCTGTGAATTACCTCTGGACTCTAAATATTCAGACCGGTGAGTATCAGTTGATTGGAGACAATCGAGTAATCGACTGGGTCTGGTCTGATAACCATACAATCTACTACACCCTGGATCAAGGTAGCTCTATGAATATTATTTATAATCTAGATTTAGAGAGGGGTACCAGGGAAGAGCTAACAAGGGTGGCAAGAGTTCAAAGTTTGGGTAAGTTGAATAATAAACTTGTTATATATAGACTGTCAGTTGAGGGTCAGGCTGTTACCAGCTTGATAGAAGGTGGCCAAGAGACAATCCTATTTAAGGATAAATACGTAGAATTCTCAAAGTATCCCAGTAGGTACTATCTCGAAGAAAAAAATAACAAGCAGTATCACTTGAATAGTTTGGGTCAGGATAAAGGGGTTCTAGATACAGGTATTGTTATTGATAATCAGAATTTTTCATTTGTGGGCTTAGACTTGATTAGCTATGATCAAAAATCAAATAAACTTTTAGTATATCAGTTAGCGAATCATATCTTAGTCGAATACCCCCTGCAGGATAAAATATCAGACCCAGACAGTATATTTGTATTTGATGGTAGTGTACTTATATACACTGAGGATGATAATTTATGGCATACAAACCTCGATTTACCAGTTGATAAATTTGAGCCCAAAGAGAGTATTGATAGACAGGGTTACCTGATAGAGTACTATCAAGACAAACCAGATTTACAGTTTCTAACCAAAGATATTAGCGAAGTAATGGACGATTTTGATAACTTTTTATCTGATCAAGGAGTGAACCCACTACTTGTACCGATTACTGGTTTGCTATCAGATAGTATTTATTACGATCAGTCAATTCTGTAAATTAACTCGGAAAACTTCTGACCGGTCCGAATTTCAACTTCTTGAAGCACTTTTTTCTCAACTAAACGTAGCTCGTTAGCGATGATTGGGCTTGATACCTGGATAATCAGCTTTGACCTATTGGTCTTAATCTGCTTGATTCCAACCCCATCCGTAAAAGCCAGAATGATTTTACGGATATCTTGATATGGAACAAAGCCAGGTTGCCTAGGAGGAATAATTAAGCTAGCTGAAATATGTTTCATAGTCTTTATCTTACCAAAGTTCAAAGTTTATCAAAAATAACCCTTCATGCCTGGTCTCAAAAATCAAAAACTGTTTTTTCTTCTTGTTATCTGACGCATAAAAACTGTTTTGGTTAAGAGGTGATATCAGGTATAATGATAAGCAGTATGGAGGGAGTTAAAAAGTTTTTTAGTCTGGATAGGCTATTTGATAAATGGCATCTTGTTTTGCTAGTAAGCTTTAGCTTGGTGATTGCTTATTTTCTGGTAAGGTTTTTGGACAATCAAAATCCGGTAGTCTTGCAGGTTGGGAATCAGGAGCTGAGGGTGGAAGACCTTCGTCAAAAGTTAGAGCTAGGACTAGATTACGGTAATCAGCCAGAGGACACTGCAAATGCGATAATAGATATGGAGGCGATTAGGCAAGTCAATGCTGGGCTTGGGATAATCCCAACAGAATCAGATATAGAACAATACCTTGGCAATTATACGGACAAGGCACTAGCAGAGAATATCGTACTTCAAAAAAATCTTTACAAGTATGCTACCGAGAGTAGAATGCTCAAGCAATACTATGGAGAATATCAGGGTCAGGTCTTTATTTTCCCCTTTGATACCATGGATGGTAGTCTTGATCAAGAGCGGAAGGATTATGCCTACACAAAAGCTCAAGAGTATTTTACAGAGATTCAGACTGGGGAGAATCCAAATCAAGTACTAGCTGCAATAAAGGCAGATACCAGACTTCAGCCTGGCTCAGATTCGGATAATTCTAGTGCTAGCTTAGATATCGATTCTAGTGAAAACCTCGAAGATATTTATGGGATTAACTACCCAGAGATATTAGATGAACTTTGGAGACTAGATAGTCCAGGTTTAAAAGATATTGTAATGATTAGCCAAGTTGATTCGGAATCTGGTGAGGAATATTATAGTCAATATTTTTATTTTATTAATATTACAAATTTTAAAGCTCCGAGACTTGATATACAATCAGAGTATCAGCAGGCAATTGACAAGCTGTTAACTGAAAGCTATAATTTTGAACCGGATAAAATTAAGCAAATTGGATTTAGTGGTCTTAATAACATTGCTGGTAGACTAAAAGGGTCATTAATACCCAATGTTTATGCAAGTGCCGCCAAGAATCATCAGGCAGGTCCTAGTATATTCAAGCAAATTACTAAATATAAGACTAAAAGATCTAAGATTCTCAAAACTTTTGGGGATATTAGTGGCCGAGTCCTGGATCCTGACGGTTATGCGGCACCGGGCTCAATAGTTAGACTCAAATATAAGAATGTCGAGAATCCAAACTGCTTGAAGTGTGATAGCGCATTTGTAGATATTGGCAAAGCAGGCAGTACTAAAGGTAAAGGATTAGGTGATGAGTCTGCACCCAGGGTAGATTATCGTAAAGTAAATGCTGGGGTTCTCTATAACACCACTGAGATGCAAGGATATCATGATTATGTCGAATTAATTACCGATAGTAATGGATATTATTCCCTTAGCTCGATTGATTTATTGATTGATTGCAATCGTCATATCACAGAGCATGGAGGGGGTATAGCAGTAGAGATTGCGGTTGAAGTAGTAAATCAATATAAGGACGAACTTACTCTTAACCAGCCAGTTCAAACGATGCAGGTAGGGGGATCTAGCAAATTGAGATTTACCCAAACAAACCAAAAAAAGTCTAATTTAGCATCAAAGCTCCTTAAGGGTTTAGAATTTAAATTGGGCAAGAGAGTAGAGGCTGCTGATAATAATCAGGTATTAGTATTTGGTGACTCGATTGCCAATGGCATAAGTAGTGTACTGGATGAATATTTACCCGAAGGTTGGTCTATGACTGAAGACTCTGATGATTTACTCTCAAAAGATGGTAGGCATGCGTACAATACATCTGATAACCCTAGCCTTAGCGGGCTTGCTAATGCTGAGACTGTGGTAGCTAGTGACGCTGGCGAACAGGCAGATGTGGTAGTCATATCCTTAGGGGCGAATGATGTTCCAGCAGATGCTAGTGATCTGTCAGGTAGTAATGGTTATGCTAATGCCATGCAAGACATTATCAGCTTGTTTATCGACAAACAGATTATACTTGTGGGTTTGTATTATGAAGGTAGTAATTATAATAATACAGTCAATGCTTATTTAGAGGGCATAGCAGAGGCTAATGAAGGTATTAGCTATATTGATTGGGATAGTATGGTTAGCGAGGATAGTAGCCTAGGTCAAGGTAGGGATCCTCACCCCAGTCCTGCTGGTTATAAGCAGATTGCTCAAGCGATCGGAGATTATCTTAATAATACTACACCGACTGAAGCTGGCGCCGAAGAGATAGAAGCGATTGAAGTCTCTGGAGTCTCGGCGGAAGCTTTAAATGATATTCCCGAAACAATGCTTTGGAGATACAAAAAGTATTCTGAAGAGTACTGTCCCGGTTTGGATTGGACTGTGATTGCTGGAATGTATAAAAAAGAAAGCAATCATGGACGTTACCCAAATAATACCGTGGCCGCTGATGGCACAGTATCGAATCCTATCATTGGAGATGTTTTAACTAGGTCTGGGGAAAGGGCTATTGGGCCTGGACAGTTCTTGCCTTCTACTTGGTCTAGTGTTGGGTTTGATGCAGACGGGGATGGTGAAGTTAATGCCCAGGATGCGGATGACGCAATAGCCAGTAGTGTAAGATACATTTGCCCAGGTGTGGGTAAAAACGATAATTACAAATCTGCAGTTGCGATTTATAATGGCTCAAGTTCTTATTATACAGGTGTCATGAACTGGTCTAGCAGATATAAGGGTACTTTAAGTGAGTCGTTATCAATCACATCAGCTGCAGATGCAGGTGGTTCTTCTGTCAATGAAGGGACTAGTTCTGCAGATGTTAAGTCTAATAATGATCATGTGGTCAAAGCACCAGCAATAGCGACCCGCACAAGAACGACTCCAAGGGAAACACCCTCGGGCACTTCTTTTAATTCACGTAATTCAATCAATCCTGATCTAGGTGGTAAGCCTGAGGATAAGCCAGACCCAGACCCAAATCCTCCTGAGACTCCTGATATCGAGGGTAAACTTCCACCCCTCGAACGCCCCGTCATCTCGATCAAAAAATACGTCGGTCACAGCACTGATGATCTCAGTGATGCCCAAGACTCAGCTACAGCTGTCAAGTTCTATCCTGGTCAATCGATAGTCTATCAAGTAGTAATTACTCATCAGTCTGGAGCAGATGCGACCAAAGTAGTCTGGTCTGACGAAAACCTTGATGGATTTGTCTCAGGTGGACTGATGGAACTAGGAGATTGGACTAGTGATACTCAAGTAGATGACATCTTCTCATTCCCTCTCAAACAAGGAGAAGAGATCACCTTCTTAAGAGAAGGCACAATCTCCCTAGATGCTGGTCTCTTCGGTCTAGACCAAGAATCAGTTCTTAACTCAACTGCTGCCCTTGAAAACATCGCCAGTGTCGATGAACTCAATGATGCTGATCCTGGGATTGCTAGTGGTGATCCTGCTAATATCTTGCCGACGATAGCCGAAGTCAAGCTCGATAAGCTAGTCAGCAATATTAGTGACAATATCTTGGATCAGCCAGCCGATGACTTAGAACATACTGTCTTTTTCGGTCCTGGAGAAGAAATCGAATACAAAATGGTCATCACCAACGAGGGTCCAGACGGAGCAGTCGGTCTGATTTGGGCTGATGATAGTCTGCCGACTTTTGCTACCTTTGAAGGCTGGAAGCTTGAGGATGGCTCAGATGCTCCCGAGATGCTATTTGACCCTTCAGTATCAGAAGATACACTAGAGTCAGGAGAATCAATTACCCTGATCAACCGTGGTCGGATCAATCCTGATGCTGGAGACTTCGGAGTCGGTACTAGCCTAGACCCCCGGGGTGGCTATGAGAATATAGCCTCAGTCGATCCTCTGACCCACGATAGCAACCTAGAAAACAATACCAACCCAGCCTGGATCTCCCCCAAGCTAGTCGACCTCACCATCAAAAAACAAGTCTCCAACCTCACCGAAACCCCATTCCTCTCCCCAGGCACAAGTCCCTACTACCTCAGTGATGGTCCTATCTACTATGATGCAGATAGTATAGACAATGCAGTCTCCTTCGGTCCTAGTGAAGAGATAGAGTACCGTATAGAGATAATAAACAACGGTCCAGACGAAGCCACCTCTATCAGCTTCACTGATCCTGATCTCCCAGATGAGCTAGTAGACTGGGAGTCAGACGGCTGGATCAACGCTGAGACTGGTGAAACCGTATCCTCAGGAGATACCATCTTCCCAATCCCAGCCGAAGGAGCTCCGACTGAATTCCTCTGGCCTGAAGAGTCCAAGACGATTGATCCTGAGACCAAAGCAGAAACCACAGTCAACAATATCACTGAAGGTAAGAGAGTCAGAATAGTCCTAACCAAGAAAGGTAGAATCAAGAACGACCTAGCTAATACCGATTGGTTCCAGTCTAATACTGCTCACCAAAACACTGCAGAAGTCTCTACTATCAATCCAGAAACCAACTATGACAACAATACCAACGATGCCTACATCGACCCCAAGGTCACAGACATCATCATCGGTAAAGTCGGTCAGACTGGTAATGACACTGGTCTAGCAGGTAAAGAACTAACTTGGACGATTAGAGTAGTCAACAATGGTAAAGACTCAGCTATCTCTCTCGTAGACAATGGAGGAATCAAGCTAACCGACTACCTCAACCTCAAAGACACCTACAATGAAACAGTTACCTATCAATGTGTCCCTGCCTATGCCTGCAGTGTCCCAACCGGAGAAATCAACTCCACTGACAATCCCGAAGGTATCCTAGACCTAGAACTCTACCTCGGCCCTGGCTTTGGAGACATGGAGCAAGTAGACTTCATCGATATCCTCTCAGATGAGGAGCTGTCAGCCAACCAAACCGACACTACCAACAACAACACCACCACCAACAACAACACTAACACCACTAACACCAATAACACCAACACCACCACCAACACTAACACTACCAACAACACTACCAACAACACTGACACCACCCAAACCACCAATACTGATCTAACCACCCTCCCCGTCTGTGAGACTGGTAGATTCATCGGTATTAACAAGGCTACTGACACTACTACAGGCTTCAACCCCGATATCAACGAGGATGGCAATGGAGACCTCTATGTTCTCTTCAATACCAATTGCTTTAGCTCCTACCCTGACCTCAGCCACTTCGAGCTAACAGACCTCTCCCTTAGCAGTGATGAAGTAGTCAACTACCTCACCCAGTATCAAGGTGGTAAAATTGCTTACTATCAAACCCCTACTCACCTAAACACCACCAATCAAGTAGACATCCAAATCACCGCTAGACTAGCTGACCATGTCACCTATGGTGATGATGTCACTACTCAAGCAGTAGATGAGATCTGTAATCCTAGTGACAAGAACAACCCTGATCAAAAAGTCCATGTCGAAAAGACCGAAACCGTAGCCTGGGAATTGTCACTAGACAATAACACCGCTCCCCTAAGATGTATCCCAGTAATGCTCTGTTACAACGAAGATGGTCAAGCCTTAGCTAGCTATCCCGGTAAAGAAGGAGAAGACTTCTATCTCTCATTCGTCGGAGTAGACAATGAAGGTAACAAACTCTATGATCAATCTCTAGATGAACTAATCGCTAGAGATGACTTAGCAGGACTAGATGTGATCTGTCGTAAGCCTACTACCTGTGAGCTTAAAGTAACGCGGACGATAGTACTAGCCAATGGTACAGAAGAAACCACTGATGTCGAAGTCACCGAACTATTTGATGGCTCAGCTGCTGGTGCTGATACCACTGACCTCGGATACTACAACTTTAGCCTAGAGTGTCAAAACCTCGAAGACGGACAATCCCCCAACCTCACGATTGAAGTCATCCGCCGTCTCTTCGGTCCCTACTTCGCGATCGAAGATGGTTCAGCCACAGTGCTCGGAGAAATAGTCAAAGGTGTCTATCCTGAAGACAATGACCTAGACATCACTCGTCATACCCACATCCTGACCGCTACCAATGAAATCTCTTCAATCTTCTGCTCACTAACCGAGATCATGGCAGCCGGAGAGAGTGTAGACTGTACTAGTCCTAGTGACCTAGCTGGAGCCGGATACCCAATCCGTCTAGACGGAGGTAGCAAGGACAACTTTGTCAATGTACTTGACTCAATAGAGAGTCTAATCGCAGAACCAGACTCCTCCCCCTATGAAGTAGTTACTATTAACAACCTAAACCAAATCCCCCTTGACCTCAGTGATGGTAAGAGCCCAGACTTCGAACCTGATCCCAACTCCACCACTACCCCAGTCCCTTACCCCACCCTCTATGTCTATGATGGAGATCTAGAGATCTCAGCTAGTCAAGCTATGCACTACAATGCAGGTCTAGCTACTATCTACGTCAGGGGTAATGTCTACATCAATGGAGACATCATCAGAGATGACAATACAGTGATAGAAGACATAGATGAGTATCCCAACCTAGGTATTATCTCTACTGGCAATATCTACATCAGACCAGACACCTCCAAATCAGTAGAGACTCCCCAAGTAATTGACGCCAGTCTCTTCGCCCAAGGTATGATCGAAACAGCCTACCGTCAAACCACTCAAACCCCAATCCCCGAATACTATACCAACCAACCCCTAATCTTCCATGGTACAGTAGCCTCCAAGGGAGATGAGAGTGTCCCAGGAGTCAAAGACCCAATCACCAATCAAGTCTATGCCTTCAAACTAAACAGGACCAATGTCTCAGTCACCCTAGGACAAGACTGTAACAATACTCAAGTCTCTGAATGCTTTGCACCAGACAACTCAATCTTTATTGCTACTCCTCCGGGGTTTGAGGATCGGCTTAGCTCGGAGTGATTTTCTGGAATCAGGCTAATGAGGGGGGTATTGTCATCCTCCAGTTAAATACTGGATCTCCGGTATTACCCTCCGGGTAATCCGAAGATGACAGGAGGAGGGCATTGTCATCCTCCGAAGTTCGGAGAACTTACGGGGGATCCAGTATCTTGCATCGTGCATTGTCATCCTCCGAATTCTCCTTGTCCTGTCATTCTCCAAAATCCCCTATTCCCCTTGCCAAGACTATGGCGGTTGTGGTTAAATGAAATAGTAGGAATTTGAAAACAAATAAAAATGAAAAATATAGATAGCGTCAAGGAATATTTTGGACTGGACATCGGTAACAGTAGTATTAAGCTTGTCCAATTAAAGGCCGGACACCCCAAGCCCGAGCTGGTGACCATTGGTAGTGCTCAGACCCCAGATGGATTGATTGGTAGAGATACTCCGGAGTCAAAGAGGGAGGTAGCTAAGTTAATTGTAAAATTAGTCAAAGATAGTCAGGTCACTTCTAATAATGTGATAGCCTCACTCCCCAATTCGATAGTTTCAGCCAATATTGTCAGGGCGCCCAAGCTCAAAAAACAAGAATTAGATCAGTCTATTAAGTTTCAGGCTGAGAAATATATTCCAATTCCAATTGACCAAGCCAAGATTGATTGGGCTCATTTGGGGGAGACCCCAGACGGTAAAGAAGTAGAAGTGCTTTTGGTAGCTGCTCCTTTGGAAAAAGCTAATAAATATCTAGATATTTTGCAGTTAGCCGGGCTTGAGCTGTTGGCTCTGGAGATTAACCCATTAGCCCATATTAGATGCTTTAGTAGTGTTAAGAATAGTAGATATTGCATAGTCGATCTTGGCATGAGTGAGACTGGGATTACGATTGTTGATAACCATATACCGAAGCTTATTAGATCAGTCAATATTGGTATTCGTAATTTGATCTCTAATCTTGCAGAAAATCTTAATCTTCCACCGGATCAGGCCAATAACTACCTTTGGCGGTTAGGCATCGGACAGAGCCAGATGCAGAGCCAGATCTTTTCCAGTGTTCAGCAACTTAGCGATACTATAATCCAAGAGATTAGCCGCTCGATTAACTTTTATAATAATCAAGTCGGAGCTGAGGCGGTCAAAAAATTAATCTTTACTGGTGGGGGTATTAGTGTACCCGGACTAGTTAGCTACTATAGTGGCAGTCTAAAAATACCTACCGAATATGGTAATCCATGGCAACATATTAGCTATAGTCCATCACGAAAACAATATATCGATAAGACTATCCCAACCTTTGCTACAGCAGTTGGTCTAGCGATGAGGAATCTAATCGAATGAACATTATTATCAACCTTTTGCCTGAAGTCTATCAAAATCATCTCAAGGAAAAATTTTATCGTCGCTTGATTTTTAGTGGGGCGGTTGTGGCAACTATTGTGATGGCAACAATCAACCTTGCTCTTAGTAGCCTATTTATCTCCAGTAAGCTAGAGCTTGATAACGCCAAAGAGAATATTAGCGCCAAACAGGAGATAATCAGTCAAAACCAAGATTTGATCAATCAGACTACTACTCTGCAACATAATTTAGACGCAGCCTATCAGCTTGATCTCAATCGGGCTCATCATTCCAAGCTGGTAGATAAGATTTTTAACATCTTACCTTCAGGGATTCGTCCAGCTTCAATTAAGATTAAAGATGATCTGGAAATAAGTATTGTCGGAAGGGCAAATTCGACTGAAGAGGTAGCGGATAAACTGGTTGGAAACTTACGAGATGCTAAAGATTCAAACTCGGGAGAAGACTTGTTTACGGATATTAAGACTGAGTCAGTCTCGAGCTCTACTGGTAGTAGCCAAGTGGGATTCGAAATCGTTTTTACAGCTAATCCAGTGATATTACAAGTACAGGAAGAGGTAGTAGGTGGCAGTTGATTTTAAAAATCTTACTAGTAAGCAAGTGACACTTGATGATATTAAGCATCTCAAGTTCAATCTGACTGCGGCCTTTGTGATTTGGTTAGTTATCGTAGTGGCAGTTGGTCTAGTTGGGATTACCCAGTTCGCTTCTCTTAGTGTTAAAAACCAGAAAGAAACTGAAGCCCTAGCAATAACTGGTCAAGATTTGGATAAGAATATTGCAAATCTTGATGCACTTAAGCAGTCTTATCAGAAGCTTACTGATTCTGGGCTGGCCTCCAATCAGACAGATGAAGAATTAATCTTATCGGCTCTCCCGACAGAATTCGATGAGAATGATATCTATCTGATCATGAATCAACTAGCCAGACAAAGCTCGGTCGAACTGGGAAATGCTTTTACTGAAAACAAAAATTCCAAGGAGGCACTAATCAATGTCCCGCCAAAAGGGGTTCAGACGATTAGTTTCTCAAGTAAGATCAATGATGCTTCGATCGGTAATTTCTTGAAATTTTTAGAAAACTCAGAAGGCTCACTAAGAACCTTGGATATTACTAGTATGGATATTGCTATTTCAGATAATTCTGGTGTTCAGTCTAGTAGCTACAAACTTAGTGACCAGTCAGTCAAGGTCAAGCTCAATTTGACTGCTTACTTCAGTCCGGCGATTACGCCAAAGTCGACTACGGAGGTCTTATAATGAAATCTACCAAACAACTCATTATCGTGATTGCTGGCTCAGCTCTCATAACAATTGCGATATTTGTTTATATTAGATTCTTTGGTCCAAACTCAGGCATTACTGTAGAAAGACCTTACCAATTTAAGACTGAATTTGACACGGAGACGATCAGGTATCTAAGGGGCCTGATTGATTATAGTTGATGTTATCTAGAGAGGTTGAGACCCAGATTGTCAACTATCTAGTCTCACAAAAAATCCTGACCAATCAATCACTTGAAGAGCAAAAACAGCTTGCTAATGTCAAGCGCCGAGGATTACTTCAACAACTGATTGACAGTCAGATTATCAGTGAGAATGATAGTGTTAAATTGCTAGCAAGTGCTACTAAGACCCCCTATGTAGAGCTAATAGACAAAAATATTCCCCAGGAAGCCTTGCTCAAGATACCGAAGCAATTGGCCAAAGAGTATATGGCGGCTCCCTTTGGGATAGTTGATCGTAACCTTAATATTGCCATGCTCGATCCGAGCAATCTTCACGCAATTGATTTCTTGGCTAAGCGGACTGGGATGCATATCAATGCCTATATGGCAAATCGTCAGAGTATTGATTATGTAATCAATAAGATGAGTGATAATATTGACCAGGAAGTCACGAAGGCATTTGGAGGAGACTCGGGAGGTCAAAAGGAGGGTGACCCGATCGATCAAGAAACCCTTTCTCAGCTCGAGGGGACTGATATCGTTCAAGATGCCCCGATTACTCGCGCTCTCAATGGAATACTCGAAAGCGCGATTGAGCAAAAAGCTTCAGACATTCATATTGAGCCACGAGAGCATAACCTGAAGATCAGATTTAGAATTGATGGACTACTCAAAGAAGTAATGACTTTGCCCAAAAATGTTGAGCCAGCTCTGATTTCAAGGATCAAAATTATGTCCAAGCTCAAGATTGATGAACATAGAATACCCCAGGATGGTCAAGCTCAAATCAATGTGGCTGATCGTGACGTTGATTTGCGGATTGCAATTGCTCCAATCACTTATGGTGAACAAGTGGTAATCAGAATCTTGGATAAAGGTAGCTTGTCAATCGAGCTTAGCAAGCTGGGATTTAGGGGGATGGCGCTTGAAAGAATTTATGAAGGAATTAGACAACCACATGGGATGGTGCTCTCGACTGGTCCGACTGGTTCGGGTAAGTCGACTACACTCTATGCTGTCTTAAATCAAGTCAAAGATGAGACTGTCAATATCGTGACCCTTGAAGATCCTGTAGAATATAAAATGGATGGGATCAATCAGACCCAGATCAATACAGCGGTCGGCCTGACCTTTGCTTCGGGCTTAAGGTCTATCCTTCGTCAAGATCCCAATATCATTATGGTCGGAGAAATTCGTGACCGAGAAACAGCTGATTTGGCGGTCCAATCAGCCTTGACTGGACACTTAGTGCTTTCAACCTTACACACCAATTCAGCCGCCGGTGTATTGCCAAGATTTCTTGATATGGAAATCGAGCCATTTTTAATCGCTTCTACTGTCAATACGGTAATTGGTCAGAGGTTGGTCAGGAAAATTTGTGAAAAATGTAAGGTTAGCTATCAGGCTGATCCAGCGGCAGTTGAGATTATTAATAAAACCCTAGAGACAATCTTGGCCAAAGATAGCCAAGACCTTGAGCGAGTAGCGCAGTGGACTGGCTATCAGGATTTGCCTCTATTTAGTAATACATATCAAGTCTACAAAGGACAAGGGTGCAATAATTGCAGTAATGGCTATAAGGGTAGATTAGGTATCTGCGAAGTATACAGTATGACTCAAACGCTTGAAGAAATGCTACTGAAGCGCGCAACTACAGCCGAAATCCAAGACCAGACCATAAGTGAGGGAATGATTACAATGCAACAAGACGGTTATCTAAAAGCCCTAGTCGGGATGACAACTATTGAGGAGGTAGAGCGTGTCGCCTCAGAATTTTGATATCAATTTCTTACTTGGTGAAGTAGTTAGAGTCCAGGCTAGTGACTTGCATCTTCAAATCAATTTGCCACCAATTATTAGAAAACATGGTCATCTGTCCCCAATTTCTAATCTAGACCCTTTGGATCAAAATACCGTTAGCAGTTTGATTTTCTCGACCTTGACTAGTGATCAGCAACAAATCTTGCAGACAGATCGCGAGCTAGATTATTCAATTAGCTACGGAGATATTGCCAGGTTTCGAGTCAACGCTTTTTATGAGCGCAGCAATCTAGCAGCTGCTTTTCGCCTAATTCCGACTAAGATCCCGGTATTGTCTGAGCTTGGGTTGCCACGATCTGTCCAACAATTTGCCAATATGACTCAAGGATTAATCCTGTTTACTGGGCCGACCGGATCTGGTAAATCAACGACAATGGCAGCCCTAATCGATAATATCAATACCAATCGTACCACTAGAATTATTACAATCGAGGATCCAGTCGAATTTGTTCATCAAAATAAGCGTTCGATTATTGCCCAAAGAGAAGTTAACTTTGATACAAAGTCATTTGAAAAAGCGCTCAAGTCTTGCTTGCGGGAAGATATAGATGTCGTGCTAATCGGTGAAATGAGGGATCTTGAGACGATAGCAGCTGCGATGACTATCGCTGAAACAGGGCACTTGGTCTTTGCTACCCTCCATACTAATTCTGCAGCCCAAACTATTGACCGGATTATTGATGTATTTCCGGCTGATCAACAAGGCCAGATTAGGACTCAGCTTTCAATGATCTTAGCGGGTATTGTCTCTCAGAGATTAGTCCCCAACAATGAAGGCAAGCGCAGTCTAGCGACAGAGGTATTGCTGGCTACTTCAGCAATTAGCAACCTGATTAGGGAGTCTAAGACTTATCAGATCGACTCTGCAATCTCGACTGGAGCTGCTATGGGGATGCAATCAATGAATCGCTCTTTGGTAGATCTGATCAGGGCGGGTAAGATTACGGCCAATCAAGCCAAAGATTATAGTATTAATCCAAGTGAATTAGAAAGGTTAATGAGGTCATAATATGCAAGAGTTTAGTTATTTAGCCAAAGATTTGGCAACTGGTCAACAAATCAAAGGGGATATTTCAGCTGAGAGTGAGATTGCGGCAGCCAGACTCCTTAATGAGCGTAATTTGTACCCAATCAGTATTAAACTAAAATCTAGTCGATCAGGATTTAGCTTCAATCGTGGTGTCAAGGTCAAGGCTAAAGAAAAGGTACTCTTTACTAGGCAATTAGCTACCCTGATCAATGCCGGGTTGCCGATTACCACTGCGATTTCGACTGCAGCTGAACAGCTGAGCAACCAAGGGTTTAGAGATATTGTAGATAAGATAGAAGCTATGATCCAGGGGGGTAGCAGTATTTCGGAAGCTTTTGCCCAATTCCCAAAAGTCTTTGATAATATCTATATCAGTATGCTTAGTGCAGGTGAAGCTTCTGGTACTCTTGACCAATCGTTAGATAGATTATCTCAGCAATTAGAGAATCAAGAACAGATTAATTCTAAGGTCAAGGGAGCAATGGTCTATCCGATGGTTGTCTTGGTGGTGATTGGTGGGGTCTTAGTATTTATGCTTACAGCTGTCTTGCCTCAAGTCGCAACTCTTTACGATGACTTGGGGGCAGAATTGCCAGCCTTGACTCAGGCCTTGCAGAGTCTTGGGGTTTTTATGACTGATTCTTGGTTTTTTGCAATCTTAATCTTTGCGGGGATTGTTTTGGGGATTAGGGCATTTATCAAGTCTCCGTTGGGTCATGGTATGGTTGACCAGCTCAAGGTTCGGATGCCAGTGTTTAAGGATTTGGTTTATAAGATGTACATGGCGACTTTTTGTCGTACTCTTAGCTCACTGATCAAGAGTGGGGTGCAGATTTTGGATGCTTTGGCAATCACCAAGCAAGCTTTGACCAACAAAATCTTACAAGATGAGCTCGATGAGGTGATTGTCAAGGTGCGTGGTGGGGTACCAATGAGTCAGACCCTCAAGGAGCAAGAGCACTTCTTGCCCCTAGTCAGTCAGATGACCAGGATCGGTGAGGAGTCAGGTACCCTAGGAGAGATGCTTGAAAAGGTCGCAAACTTTTATGAGGAAGAGGTCAATCAGACTGTCAAAAATATCTCGACTTTGATCGAACCTGCGATGATGGTGATTATGGGGGTGATTGTGATGGGGATTATTGGGGCAATCCTTTACCCAATCTATAGCTTGGTCGGGCAGGGATTTGATTCGGGCGTTTAGCTATTGACTTAAATCGCTAGTTAAAATAAACTATAGACATAAGGGGTATCACTAATAATTTAATAAAACAAAACTAAGGAGTAATAATGCAAACGGCAAAAAAAGGTTTTACCCTGATCGAAGTAATCATTGTTTTGGCTATTGCGGCTTTGATTATGGTAGTAGTATTCAATTCAGTAGGGGGTGCTCAGAAATCTCAAAGGGATAGTCAGAGAAGAACAGACTTGGGGTATTTGGTGTCTCAGCTTGAACAATATGCAGGTAACAACAATGGGGACTATCCTGACCCAGGAGACCTCAGTAACTTTACTGCTAACTATATCGATAACAATGATAAGAGTTTTAGGGATCCTGTAGCGGGTGAGCATTATGTCTTGGAAGAAAATACCACCCTGGAGTCCCAAGAGAGCCCTAGTGGCTTATGTGGGGGTGGTGAAGACCTTACTGAAAGTGGATATCAACCTGTCTACTACAACCGATTGAGCCGTAGAAGTTTTGTGGTAGAAATTTGTTTAGAGAGCGGTAACTACGTTCAAACCAACAAGTAGGCGGTTACCTTGGCTAGGTCTAAAATCAAGTTAGGCCGTCATCCTATGCTAAGCTCAGGAATGAGCTTGGTCGAAGTGATGATAGTACTGGCAATCTCGATGGGAGTGGCGGCTTCGGTTTATGCCAATTTTGGGCCTCAGAGAGATCGGGTATCATTCGATAATTCTATTCGTAGTACAGAGGCTATATTTGCTGGCATCAAAAATGAGGTTCGTGCTGGAGTCTGGACTGGAGGAGATACCGAAAATCAGACTAGCTGTAGTGATGTAGAGCTTGGTAATAACCTTTCACTCGGTCAAGATCAAATATTTGGTAGAAGTATTACGATTGAAGAATATAGTAATGGTGAGTATTATCTAGATAGCTCGGTACTTCGTTTGGTGGCTAATACTGCTGAAGGATTCAATCAATACTACGAACAACTTTGTAGTTATCAGCCAGAGAGGGTTAATCTGCCGAAGGGCTTAATCCCTTTTTTGCCCAATCCGGATCCAGATGATCTCGATTATCCAGCTAAGGACCCGACTAGGATTAGGATTGTTTTTCAAGCTCAACCCAATGAGATATGGTGGTGGGAGGATAAGTATGATCAAGACTACTTGGATATTACCAATTATGGGTCAAGTAGGGCCAATGGTCAGCTAGGTGATCGGTCGAATTTTGCTTTGTATTTTAAAGATCTTGATTTTTTGGATAAACAAGATTTGCGTCTGAGTGCCGGCGAGGATCAGGTTAAGATTTGGGGAAAGCTCAAGTTTACACCTGCTAATAATAATCTTGAGCTTGAGATCAACTAATGAGCAGACAGGTTAAAAGAGGTGATACAATTTTAGAGGTCTTAATTGCCTTGGTAATTCTTGGCTCGATTTTGGCAATTGCCATCGTCAGCGTGACTAGGTCAGTCCGGCAGACTAGGGCAGCTCGAGAGAGGATTCAGGTCGACTTGCTGATAGAAGAACAGGCCGAATACTTGGACTTTTTGGTCAGAAGCTTGCCTTGGGACACTAATGATATCCCGGTGGGAAAGACTGCTCAAGATTATCCATTTTTTATCGGGGATCGGGTCGATGGCTGTGGTCAGAAATGCTATATTGAAAAGTCAGAGAGTAGTGATGCTCTCTCAGTGAAGAGTGGAGAATATACCGAGATAGCTCCATATAGGATTTATTTTCAAAAAAAGGATTACCCAAGCGCTTTTCAAACTACCGAGTCAATGCTGGTAGCGATTCAGGCAGAGTGGATTGACCCTAATAATGAGACCCAGTACACAGTAATTACCAAGGAATACAGCAAGAGATGATAAACGATAAAAAAACCATAAAACATCAAAAAGGTTTTACTCTAGTAGAGCTTTTGATAGCCTCATCGATATTTTCTTTTCTCTTGGCGATTAGTCTAGCTGGATTTATGAATATTACCAATCTTTTTCGTCAGGCTGCCACAATGCGAGCTTTGCAACAGGATACTGATGAGATTATTAACGAGATTAGAGATGACATCAATAGTGCTAGGGGGGTCAAGATTTGCCGGGCAGGAGAGGATTATATCAATATCGATAACCCGGTGGAAAACTGTATGGAGGGGTTAGAAGAAAATCGAGCGACCTACCTCAATGATCCTGAAGATCTAATCAATATCGATAGTGACTTGCTTTGTCTGAAGGGAGATAGAGAAGGCCAGGATATTGTTTATCGGACTGAACTAGTAGATAATAATGAACTAATCGAAAATACCCCTACGACAGTTTTGGTCAAATATACCAATGTCACTCATTGTAACCTCAGTGTTACTGGTGGAGTGAGAACCCCTCAGGTTATCACTAGTCAGAGGAATAGAATCTATAGTTTAAACTTTAGTCGGGTACATGGGGTAGAAAAGAGAGGGAAGTTGGAGATTGATTCAATCGAGATTATGCTTGATATTAGACAGGCTCGGATTTTGGAAAAAGCTTCAAGTAGTGGGGCAAGGGCATTTACTGCTAGCCTTTATCTAGAGACCTCGGCTAATACTCGAGGTTGCTATGCTGGCACTACCACTTGTCCACCTGCCAATTAGTAGCCCTATTCTGTCGTCCTCCGAATTCTAAACCTGTATTGTCATCCTCTGAAACCTACTACTCTTCTGTCATCCTCCAAAGCTCAGAGAGCTTACGGGGGATCCAGTATTTGAATTATAGAACGATTTATTTCGAGTTTGCCATAGCTGTGTTAAAATATCCTACAGGCATATGCCCGTGTAGCTCAGCGGATAGAGCAGTGGTTTTCTAAACCATTGGTCGGGAGTTCGATTCTCTCCACGGGTACCATTAAATGTCTATGGTGGACGTAGCTCAGTTGGTAGAGCGCCGGGTTGTGGTCCCGTAGGTCGTGGGTTCGAGACCCATCGTCCACACCATTTCTCACAATTTATGACAATTGATAAACTCAATCAAAATATTGCCGAAGCTTTAAATATTCCTTTAGAGGATTTGGTTTGGAAGCTAGATCAGGCTAAGTTTAAGGCTGATTTAGTCTTGGTTTTGGCTCCCTTACTATCAAAGTATCATCTAGGGATCAAAGAGTTGCAGAATAGTCTGATCGAGGTCTTGGAAGATTATTCGGATGATCTGAGCTATAACTTCGTAGGGGCTTATCTTAATATTCAGCTCAAATTAGAAGTTCAAATCAATCTTTTGATTGAAAAGTTGAGACAGGCAAACGGTTTGGGCTTGGAGTATGGACAAGCTCCCGCTAAAGGCCAGCTGGCGATAGTTGATTTTATTGGTCTAAATATAGCTAAGCCGTTTTCGGTAGGGCATCTTAGGCCGACGGTTCAAGGTTGGGCAATTATTCAGATCTTAAGAAATGCTGGCTATCAAGTGATTGGGGACAATCATCTGGGGGATTGGGGGACCCCCTTCGGGATGTGGGTTTATGCCTATTTGCATTGGGGGAGTAAAGAAGCGATTGAAAAGCGAGGGGTCTATGAACTTAATGACTTATATATCAAATTTCGCCAAGCACTTAAAAAGAAGCCAGAGTTAATCGAGGAAGCGAAATTAATCTTGCGTAAGCTAGAGAACGGTGATCCAAAAGTCAAAGAGCTTTATGACTGGTTTTATCAATTATCAGTCAAGGATATGGATCAAATGCTATCTACGCTTGGGGTCAAGGCTGATCAGACGATTGGTGAGTCATTTTACCAAGATCGAGCCAATCGGATGGTCGAGGAATTGCTTCAATCGGGGGTTGCTAGGAAGGGAGACGGTGGAGCAGTCATTGTAGAGCTTGACGACCAAGGGATTGAGACACCGATCATGCTCAAGAAATCAGACGGTAGCAACTTATACAGTACTAGTGATCTGGCCACTATTGATTACCGTCTTGAGCATTGGCATCCAGATCGGATTATTTATGTAGTATCTACAGAACAAAGCTTTCACTTTAATCAGCTATTTGCTCTAGCCAAAAAATTAGGCTTAGATCAGGCCAAACTAATCCATGCCGGATTTGGCAATATCGATGAAATCACGGATGGTAAGCGGGCAAAGATCTCCTCTCGTAAAGGGGTGATCCTGCTCAAGGACTTGATTAGCCAAGTCTTGGAGTATACCAAGCAACAATTCTCAAATGATCAGCTCTCAGATCAGGACTATAGCAAGATTGCGATTGGGGCGATCAAGTTTGCCGATCTAGCCCAACATCGCAAGACTAGTATCCTCTATGATTTTGATAAGATGTTTGCACTCAATGGCTATTCATCAGTATATTTACAATATACCGTAGTCAGACTGAGGTCTCTAATTAATAAAGCTGGTATAGACACAAGTATTAAAGATTTATCAAAATTGGATCAAAATGCTAAGTCAGTTGTAGTTGAGCTGTCACGCTTCGGTCAGGTACTAGAAGATAGTGCCAATGAACTATTGCCTCATCGGGTATCAGAGTATCTCTATGGACTAGCCAAAGAAGCTAACCGACTCTATGAGCATTCTAGAGTATTATCAGAAGATAACTTAGAGCTTAAAAGAGCCAAGCTCAAACTATTCGGATTGTCAGCTCAGGTAATTACTAGGGGGCTTGAGCTTCTAGGAATCGAAGTCCCTGACAGGATGTAGTATTATTGGGCTTGTTCTCTAATATTTGTATTATAGCAAGTTAAAAACAAAACCAGACTTTTGACCCAACTCTAGAGTCTATAACCCTGTTGCCATATAAACTTGCGAGGTCAAAGCTGATGATTTTTATTCCAGAATACCAAAACACGACAAAGCATAACAGGAGTTACGCTGCGAAGTGTTTTGCTAGTCTGGGGCAAAAATGGCAGTTTTGAAGCCGTGAGGTTATATGGCAACAGGGTTAGTTTATCAAGCTAGTTTTCTTACTCACCATATCTATGGATATGGCTCTTAAGAAGAACTACCTTTCTAGTTCTCTATAGTACAGCTCAAATTGTCTGGTTTTGGTTTGAGCTTGCTATAGATCCATGGTAATGCGGAGATACTGGATCCCCCGTAATCCTCTTCATAGGATTCGGAGGATGACAATGCACCTCTCTCCTGTCATCTTCGGATTTCTCTAAAAGAGAAATACCGGAGATCCAGTATTTGAATTTGGTATTAAAGTAATGCGGAGATACTGGTTCCCCCGTAAGTTCTCCGAACTTCGGAGGATGACAAGATAAGGGACGGGTTTCGGAGGATGACAATGCCCGGGTTGGTTCTAGGAGGATGAGAACTTCTGGAACTAGGCTGCGACGACTTTGATCTTGCGAACTTTTTCTTGAGCAACCTTTGGAATCTTGATAGTTACTACACCGTTTTCCATTTTGGCTTCTGCCTTATCGGCAATTGCAGGGGTAGGTAAGATTACCGATCTCGAGAAAGATCCCCAGAAACACTCTTGGATATAGTAGTCTCGACCTTTGGTCTGAGAGGACTCCTCTCGACTTCCCCTGATAGTTACTACATCGTCGCTAATCGCAATGTCAAGCTTGTCTGGGCTAATCCCAGCAATCGGAGCCATAATGACCACATGGGTCTTGGTCTGATAGACATCTACATTGAGCTGTCCTTCAACATCATCATCTCCATCAATCCAGCCATCATTGTCGGTTTCATCCATATCAAGAAATGAATCATCTACTACCAAATCATCGTCATCTTGAACTATTGTACTTTTTCTAGCCACTCTCCTCCTTTGCGCGGTTGCTACTAGCTTAATTGTTATAAGATTTTGTTTACAATCTGATTATACTTGAGTAATTATAGATAGTAAAGCTTTACATTTCTTAATTTATAAGGTAATATAACCATTATGCCAATTATAAAGTCAGCAATCAAGCGTTCCAAGCAGGAAGTAAGAAGACGAGCCAATAATCGCCTGGTCAAATCTGAATTTCGAGGACTAACTAAGGAGTTTATGATTGAAGTGAAGGCTGGCAAATACGATCAAGAGCAATTTAAGAAGGTAATTTCTAGTTTAGATCGAGCTGTCAAGAAGGGAGTGTTACACCGTAACACAGCAGCCCGTAAGAAATCTAGCTTAGCCAAGCTAGCTAATACTGTCAAAAAGTCCAGTAATCTAGTAGACGATCAAGCTAAGGTAGTTGCCAGCAAAAAAACTGAAGCTCCAAAGAAAGCTGTCAAGAAAAGTACCAAAACTCCTACTGCTGATACTAAGAAAACTCCAGTCAAAAAGACTTCAGCCAAGAAAACAACTGCTTAGTTATAGCAAGTTAAAAACAAAACCAGACTTTTGACCCAACTCAGGAGTCTATAAAGCTAATTTTCTATAGTACAGCTCAAATTGTCCGGTTTTGTTTTGAGCTTGCTATACTTAGCTCTTCTTTTCCAAGGTGTCACCGTACAAATCAAGTGAATTATGGCATAATTCAGGTCAATAGTATCTTTTTGTGTTAAAAATAACTGTGAGGTGTCACCCCGATGACGACCCAGATGACGATGAAGGTCAAATACTGGATCCCCCGTAAACCCTTCGGGTTTCGGAGGATGACAAGACAAGAGAGAGTTTCGGAGGATGACAAGACCCTCCCCGTGTCATCTTCGGATTTCTCTAAAAGAGAAATACCGGAGATCCAGTATTTGAATTTGGTATTAAAGTAATGCGGAGATACTGGTTCCCCCGTAAGTTCTCCGAGCTTCGGAGGATGACGAGAGTTGGGTCACTAAGCCAAAATTTCGCAGGGATTTATGTGAGATCCAGTATTTGGGTTAGGAATTAGGACAATGCAGAGATACTGGATCCCCCGTAAACCCTCTGGGTTTCGGAGGATGACAATGCACTATGCCAGATACTGTGTCACCGTAAGTTTTTTGAACTTCGGAGGATGACAAGACAGGTGGCAGGTTTCGAGGGACGACAAAATAGGGGTGGCACAGATTAAGGCTCTAACCGCCAATACTCTTTAGAACAAAGCCGATAATCGCGTAAGACAGTAGGGCAATCACTATCCCAATGATTGCATAGAGAATAGTATTTCTAGCAGATTCAAATGCCTTGGGGTCTCCTTGAGACAGTATCATCCTCAGCCCAGCAATAATAATCACTATCACTGACGCGATGCCGATGATTACTAAAAGAACTTGGGTAACCTTAGAAAAGGTTGTGTCAATACTCTTGCCTTCAAGATCAGTTCCATTAGCAGCACAGCTTGCTCCACCTGCAATACTTGAGAAATCTGTACACGCAGCGTAAACTTTCCAGCTAAATAGTCCAAGTGTGTTATATATAAAATCTATCAAAATATTTACCCAATACTAGTCAAGACAAAGTTGATAATCGCGTAAGACAGTAGGGCAATCACTATCCCAATGATTGCATAGAGAATAGTATTTCTAGCAGATTCAAATGCCTTGGGGTCTCCTTGAGAGAAGACCATTCTCAGCCCAGCAATAATAATCACTATCACTGACGCGATGCCGATCACTACCAAAAGTACTTGGGTAACACTCGAAAATACTTCACCAATAGTCTTACTCTTATCAATGTCTTCAACATTATTTACAGCACAGTTAACTCCACCTTGAATAGTCCCACCACAAAGATCAGCAAAACTGCCATGAAAAAG
Source organism: Candidatus Nomurabacteria bacterium (assembly GCA_020639315.1). Taxonomy (GTDB): domain Bacteria; phylum Patescibacteriota; class Saccharimonadia; order JAGOAT01; family JAGOAT01; genus JAGOAT01. The sequence continues at coordinate 342,330 of JACKGM010000001.1, forward strand.
ATTACTAAGCATATTGGCAATACTAGAAAACATCTGCCCTTCTAGTTGCCAGTTTCAAATTGACCGACGACGAATCGAACGATTGCAAAGGCAAGTATGGCGATCACGATCCCAATAATTGCGTAGAGAATAGTATTTCTGGCAGATTCGGCAGCCTTTTGATCACCTTGACTCAGGACATAACGAAAGCCCCCAATGATCAGCATGATGACCGAGACCACCCCGATAGCATATAGTAAGAAATTGGTAATGTTTTCGATATTGACTGTTAAGTCTGATTGTTGTGAATCATCTTTGGCTTGACAGGCGCCTTGCAGAATTGGGTTACCACCGCTACTATCACAATCAGCACCTGAGCTAGGTGCGGCGTAAGCCATATGCACAGCCAGGAAGCTGGAGGCACTAGCAAGTGAGTAGTTAATTTTATTTAATAGTGTCATTTGATCTCCTATGATTATACTTTTATTGACCTTAAGCATTATTGTACCAAGTTTTATGATTTCTGCAAGGGGCAAATAATCACAAGCAAAATTTTGTGCTATGCTAGTTTTGATGCAGATTAAACAATTCTTCTCCGACCATCATCGTTTGGTTTCCTTTATAGCTGGAAGCCTGATTGGAGGCTTAGTTTTTGTCAAAGTTTTTGGGCTACTGGTTCTAAACCCGACCAATGTTGGCTGGCTACTAAATGGTAATGATTTGGCGCAACATTACTTGGGCTGGGCATTTTATCAGCAGTCTCCCGTAAGCTTTCCGCTTGGGTCTATTGGTAATTTGGCCTATCCCTTACCTATGTCAATAGTATTTCTAGATTCTATTCCGTTGCTCGCTATCCCTCTAAAGCTTCTAACCTCTTGGGTCCAGACTCCTATTCAGTACTTTGGGATCTGGGGATTGGTTAGCTTTGGTTTGCAGGGTGGTATTGCAGCTTTGATAGTGTCGCGCTGGACAAAGAACCAGTTGGTTACTAGTCTAGCAGGACTAATTATCGTAATGTCACCGATTATGCTCGCTAGGATGTTTGTTCATACCGCACTAGGTGGACAGTGGATATTGCTATTGGGATTACTGGTGGCATTAGAGGCTAGACTTGATTTACGCAAAATCCCTAAGTCCTCAGGATCGCCTCCGAAGTCCGAACTACTTTTTAATGCTGTCACCGATGCATCAGCATCGCTCCCATTAGATAAAAGGACTTTCAAGTCTGCGGAAGGCAAGCCTGGAGTATCTGAGGTTTTGCGTAAGTCGAGTAGACACTGGAGGTTAACGGTTGCAGTGAGTGTCTGGACAATGGTTTTGGTTTTATCATCTATGATCCATCCATATTTTACACTGATGATAGGGGTATTATACTTGACCTGGTTGATATTGCAGCCGATCTCATGGGTTAAGAAATTACTTAGCTTGATTATTGCAATCAGTATTGTAGCAATCAGCTTTTGGATTATCGGTGGATTTATGGTCAAGAATGTGGAGGGTACTGGACTGGGCAACTTTTCGTATACCCTAATCTCGTTTATAGATAGTGCAGGTTGGTCTAGATTTTTGCAACCAATGGGTACCAAACCTGAGGGTATGGGGTATGCTGGCTTGGGGGTAATCATGCTGACGGTTGTATCGTCTATGATTCTGGCTTTTCAATCAAAGGAGACTGCAAAACTACTAAATTGGCGCAATATCTTAGCGTCGATACCGCTGATAGGGTTGATGATTTTTGCGCTTGGGCCTGTGATTAAGATGGGATCACAAGATTTATGGGCTTACTCAGTTCCAGGTATGGTTGAGGGTATTTGGTCGATCTTTAGAGCCACAGGGCGAATGGCATGGGTTCATTATTATCTGGTTACTTTTAGTGCAATCTGGGTGATTTGTAGGAGACTTCGATATCCTATGGTCATCCTTGTATTATTTATAAGTGCCGGAGTGTTACAAACTATTGATATATCTGGATCGGCTCAATGGCTCAACAAGTCCAGTCAAATCAAGGAACGTTCTATGATCAAGGATTTACCAATAGTATCAGAAGAATGGGATCAGATATCAAAAAACAGACAACATATTATATATTTGGGTAAATTGGTTGACCCACAGTATTTTACCGAGGTTAGTAGTGTTGCCCTCAAGTATCACCTTACTTTAAACACAGGATATTTTGCCCGAACACCGAGTGACATGATTCAAACAGGAATTGATTCAGCAATAGCATCCCTAGAGGAAGGGAATGCTCAGATTGATACCATCTACATGACCAGGGACCAAGGATTAACTGACTCATTGACCGGAGTGCGGGGGTTAAAAATTACTAAAGTCGATAGCTATTGGGTCATTACTAATATAGCTAATATAGCTCCCGAAAAACAAAATCTGTAATTTTGACTGTACTGTATCATAATGTTAGCGAATAACTGTGAAAATCCTGGGGATTCAGGGATTTTGTGTAATTCGAGTATAATAACAACATGGCATTTAAAAGACATGATTTAGCAATCTTAAGAGAGCTAGTGATCACTGATTTTAAACTTCGTTACCAAGGCTCTAGCTTGGGTTATTTGTGGTCATTGATGCGGCCATTAACTTTATTCACTATTTATTACCTAGTTTTTACCAAATTTTTGAGATTCGGTGATTCGATGGAACATTATACTACCTATCTATTGTCTGGTATTATGCTTTGGAGCTTTTTTAGCGAAGCTACGGTAGTCGGGATGCAGTCAATCGTCAGTCGTGCTGGGTTGATTAGGAAATTGAATATCAATAAATCAGTGATTGTAATCTCGACCATTGTTTCAGCTCTAATCAATTTGCTAATCAATCTTCTGGTATTGGGGTTATTTCTTTGGTTGACTGGAGGGACGTATTTCGCGGGGATTTCGGTGATACTGGTGCCAGTGTATTTAGCTGGGCTAGTAATGCTAACGGTGGCAGTGGCATTTATCTTGGCTACCGGATATGTTTATTATCGTGATATTGGGCATTTGTGGGAAGTAGGCCTGCAGGCAATTTTTTATCTCACACCATTTATTTACCCAGTCAGTATTATTCCTGAGCATTTTCGTAAGGTGATTATGCTGAGCCCATTAGCTTGTTTTGTCCAGGGTATACGAGAGCTGACAATTACCGATCAAGTGATTACTAGCTATCAAGTGGGTGGGTGGACCTATCTTGGGATAATAGGATTACTGATGGTAGCTATTATTGGGTTTGCTTGGATGATATTTGCTAAACAATCAAAGAAGTTTGCGGAGAATATATGACAAATAGTAAGCATCAAATATCCGTACAAGACTTGGTCAAGAGATTTAAGGTTCCGATCGATAAACCAAATTCTTTGAGGGGGAGAGCTTTGACGCTGGGCAAGCTTGATCAACGCGAGTTTTTGGCTTTGGATAAGGTCAGCTTTGGAATTAAGCGGGGAGAGTTCGTGGGGATAGTCGGCAAAAATGGTAGTGGCAAGTCTACCTTGCTTAAACTCATTGCTGGGATTTATCAACCCAGCTCTGGCAAAGTCAAGGTTAGGGGGCATTTGATACCTTTTATCGAGCTAGGAGTGGGGTTCAATCTTGAACTGACTGGGAGAGAAAATGTTTATCTCAATGCCACCTTGATGGGCCTTAGCCATCAGTCGATTGATCGATTGTATGATCAAATAGTAGAATTTGCAGAGCTAGGGGACTTCATGGAGCAGAAGCTCAAAAATTATTCATCAGGTATGCAGGTTCGTTTGGCATTTTCAATTGCGATCAGGGCCAATGCAGACATCTTGCTGATCGATGAGGTTTTGGCAGTCGGAGATAGTAGTTTCCAGCAGAAATGTTTGGATTATTTTTATCAAGTTAAGCAATCAGATACTACTGTGATCCTAGTCACACACGATATGAGTATTGTTGAACAGTTTTGTGACCGAGCAATCCTCTTAGATCAGGGTAAGGTTAGTAAAGTAGGTAGTCCAAAGGAAATATCTTTGAGCTACCAAGCACTTAATTTTGGCTTAAGGCTAGAAGATCAGACCGTATCAGGTAAGCATCACCTTGTGAGCAATAGATTGAAAGCCAAAAATGATCAAGGTGATGAGGTCAGTATTATCACTGGCGGAGTAGTAGTCGATAATCAGTACTGTAACCAAGTTCAATTTGGTCAATCAATTTCGCTGAGGCTGGAGTGCCTTAGTAGTGTTTCGCAACAATGCTCGATTGGGATTGGTATTTATGATAGTAAGAATCAGTATCTGATTGATTTGAATTCAAAACATACCAAACGGGCTTTAGATTTAAAGAAGGGTAGGATAATAGTAGACATTAATCCTGAGGGCTTACAGCTCAACCCAGGTAAATATCGGATAGCAGTTGGTGTTTATAATAGCTCTGGTTTGACCTTTGATTATGTGGAAAATCTATTTGAATTTATAGTGTTAGGGGCTGAAAGATGGGGGCTAATTAGTGTGGATAGTGTTTGGGAGCTAAACTCCAATGTCTAGTACTGACAGAATACTAGTAATTATTCCGAATTGGAATGGAGCAGACTGGATCGGGGATTGCCTAAGATCACTTTCAAAGATTAATAAACCAGAAAATACAATAGTAGATACTGTAGTGGTAGACAATGGCTCGACTGATAATTCTCTCAAGCTGATTGATAGATATTATTCAGAAGTAAAGGTTTTGAAGCTGGACTCCAATCAGGGTTTTACCGGCGGCGTAAATGTTGGTCTTAATTATGCTATCTCTGAGAGCTATCAATTTGCAGCAGTACTCAATAATGACGCAATAGTTGATACGAATTGGATTGTAGAACTATATCAGACATTTTTTGATTCTGAGGATATTGCTGCAGTTGCACCAAAAACCCTGATGACTCGTAAGTCTTCAGGCAAATATTTAATCGATAGTGCTGGAGATCACTATTCAATCTGGGGGGTTGCCTTCCCTAGGGGAAGAGGACAAGAAGACAATTCTCAGTTTGACCAAAAGATCGAAGTTTTTGCAGCTAGTGGTTGTGCTAGTATGTTCAGGGTCAGTGCCTTACTAGAAGTCGGGCTATTAGATCAAAAATTCTTTGCTTATTATGAGGATGTAGATTTGTCTTTCAGGTTAAGATTAGCAGGATACAAAGTGCTTTACCAGCCAAAAGCAGTAGTCTATCATTACCTAAGTAAAACTTCTGGTCAGGGAATGAATAGCTTTAAGCAGTATCATGCAATCAAAAATATGCTCTATGTTTATAATAAAGATATGCCAGGCTGGCTGTGGGCCAAATACTTACCAAGATTTGGGTTGTTAAATCTGATCTGGTTAGTTGGGGCTACAAGGAGGGGGTTATTTATCCCAACCATTAGAGCCTACTTGGTTGCTAGTTTTAATCTACCCTATATCATCAGCAAAAGATCAATCTATCAGAGTAAAAGAATTGTGAATAGCCAAGATATTGAAGTACTACTAGATCGAGAATATTATCGGCCATTTGCCAGTATCATAGGCAAACTAAAGGGTAAGAGGAGTTAAAGATTGGAAAATAAGAAGAAATTTGTAGTTATCTCAATGGATCAGGTCAATAAGATCATGTCTGGTCCTGGGCAAAGGGCCTGGGAACTGGCCATAAGGCTATCAGAGCAGTATCAGGTCACATTGTATACACCAAACATTTCAGATCTAACAAGTGAGCAATTCCAGATAAAAAGTTTTGATTTGTTGAACCCGATTGAGCTTAGGGCTGATTGCGGGAGTGCAGATTATATATTGTATCAGACTGTCAGGTTGTATCTAAGGGAGTGGGCTGGCAAGGATACCAAGATCATTGCAGACCTTTTTGACCCAATATTTTTAGAGGCACTTGAAGTCTATAAGTATAAGAGTCTAAAGTACCAATCTGAGATTCATCAGGCACTCATTGAGGAGATCAAACAAACTATTATCAATTCGGACTATTTCATCTGTGCCAATCAGCGTCAAAAAGATCTATGGTTAGGATTTATTTTTTTACTAGGTAAGACTAATCCTGCTAGCTACCATGATTATCCTAACCTGGAAAATTTGATTACGATTGTCCCATTTGGCTTGCCAGAGAAACTCGACTTACGCAAAACCTCGAATACTCCAGGCTTGCCTTCCAAAGATTCAGGGATTTTGCGTAATTCGAGTAAAGGAAATCTCAACAGTAAGGCTAGTCTCCGCAAGAAATTCGGCTTTTCGGATCATGATAAGTTAGTAGTCTGGACAGGAGGTCTCTGGAACTGGTTTGATACGGAGATTATCATCGAGGCGTTTAAGATAATTAGCCAGACCAGACGAGATATCAAGATGGTTTTTTATGGTTATAAACTTGTCAATACCGATATGGGATCTGAGGTCACGATGTCTGCGGATAAGGCCTACGCCTTAGCAAAAAAATACAGGCTACTTGATAGCGCGGTATTTTATTATCCTGATTGGATTAGCCCTTCTGAGATGCTTAATCACCTCGAAGAAGCTGACATTGGGATTAGTACCCACTATGACAACCTTGAGACTAGGTTTTCCAATCGGACTAGGGCTTTATATTTCATTAAGGCAAGATTGCCTTTTATTACGACCAAGGGTGACATCTTTGCTGAGTTAGTGGAGCAAAAACAGCTTGGTCGCGTGGTAGATCAGGGCGATACTAATCAGCTGGCTAATACGATAATCGAATTGCTAGACTCGGACTTGAATTCGATTAAAGGTCAATTTGATCTGATAGACCAAGAGTTAAGCTGGGATCAGGGAGTAGCCAACCTTAATCAAATGCTTGCAATAGACAATACCAAGTATCAACAGTTTAAATTGAAGCCCAAAAAAGATACCAAACTCAAGTACTTGATCAGAGAAACCCTAAGAAAGCTGGGTTTACTAGGTATTGTTAGGTCACTTCGGATTAAGGTTAAAGAGAGGCAAATAAATGAATAGATACCCAGATGACTATTCACCTAAGGTATCATTTGTGGTTTTGAGCTATAATTCCTCTCAGTATTTGGAGGCTTGCCTAAAGTCTATTAAACGTCAAACCTATCAAAACTGGGAACTTATCGTAGTCGATAATAACTCTAGTGATGACTCTTCTCGGATTGTGAAAGAGTTAGATTTCGTCGATAGTTTTTACCAAAATACTGCCAACTCTGGCTATGCCGAAGGTCAACGGATTGCTTTAGGGTTAATTAGTCCAAAGTCAGAGTGGGTAGCCCTGATCAATGCTGATAGTATTTTGGATGAGCAGTGGCTAATGTCTCTAATAGATTTTTTAAGAGGCAAGCAGTATATTGGAGCAATTAGAGGTGCCTCATACCCCTACCAAGATCACTTTAAGTCAGCTAAAAGGACTGATCCCAAAGCAAGGATTTCTTACCAATCAATCGATCCTCTGACTGCTTACACTAGTATGATATCAGATGACGGGTCCAGACTCAGTGTCAATAACCTTGCAGGGGACGCTGTACTCGTCAATCTTTCTGTCTCTCAGATCTTGGGATATTTTGACTCGGATTTTTTTGCTTACTATGAGGAGACCGATTTGTTTGCTAGGATCAAACGCCATGGCTGGAACTTGTCTTATACACCAGAGGCAGCTAGCTGGCATTTGGGTAGAGGGAGCAATATATCAGATGAGTTTTATTATTATCTAATTCAACGCAATAGATTTAGGTATGCAGTCAAAAACTTTGACACAAGCTATCTAGTCAGGTTTTTATTTTACTATTACCTGGAAACATTTTATTTTCTGAGGATTATTTATCATAATCATCGAGATAAATATGCAATCGCTAGCTTGAGAGCGATTGCTGTCAATACATTGAGATTTTTTACTACCCTAAGGTCAAGGAAAGAAGTGGTGGATTATGGCTATAGTTATTCAACTATTCTGGAGATTGAGGCAATGGCTGATATTACAATTGTAATTACTTGCTATAATAAGGCAAGCTATATCAAGCAAGCAATTGATAGTGCGCTTAGTCAGTCTTATGCTCCAGCCGAGGTGATAGTGATCGATGATTGCTCGACTGATAGCTCCAGGGATCTGATTCAAGAATTTCAAGGTAGGGTTACGATCATAGATAATGCTAAGAATCTTGGCGTGTCTAAGGTTAAAAATATGGCAATTGATCAAGCAAAGACCAAATATCTTGTGATTCTAGACGGGGATGATTATTTGGAGCCGGATTATCTTAGGCAACTGGGATATAAGATCAAACATGAAACTCTAGATGTGGTCTATAGTGCTGCTTGGCATAAGGGAGAAAGAGATAATATTTCACCAATCCCAGCAACAACTTCAATTTTGAAATTGTTAGAGCGTAATTACATTAATAGTAGTGCACTCTTAAACCTCGAGTTTGTTAAGGGGATGAATATTAGATTTGATCAGGATATGAAGCTCGGAGCAGAGGATTGGGAATTTTTCTTGCAGATGATGAAGTCTGGGGCAAGGTTTGGTTCGCTAGGACAAGCTCTAATCAATATTAGAATCAATAGTCAGGGGGTAAACTCAAAATTTGTCAAAAACTTTGAACAGGTCAATGACTATATCAAGGGTAAGCACCGCTTATTGTTTGGATTAAGGGGACTGTATGTACCAGTCATTTATCTAAGAAGGGGGTTAGCTCATTGGCTATTTTTATATAGGTAGTAGTCGTATATAATGATTAGTATGGATTTGATTAATAGCTTGTCTTACAGTCCTCAAGAACTAAGCTTTGGAACATCTGGACTGAGGGGTCTAGTGGCAGACATGACTGATTTGGAATGCTATATCAATACTATGGGGTTTATTGATTATCTAAAAAAAACCGATCAAGATATCAAAAAGATTGCAATAGCAGGAGATCTGAGGAGCTCAACTCCTAGAATTCTTGAGGCAATCGTGGTAGCAATCACTGATCAAGGAATAGAATATGATTATTGTGGCTTAATTCCAACCCCGGCATTAGCTTATTATGCAATCAATCAATCAACACCATCAATCATGGTCACCGGGTCCCATATCCCCGATGATCGCAATGGAATCAAATATTACAAGTCTGATGGTGAAATTTTAAAATCAGATGAAGCTGAAATCAAGCAGTCGGTAGCCAGGGTTCGATCACGACTTTATAGTAGTACTAGCTTTGATTTTGATTCTATGGGTAGATTGAAAACCAGACCAACCTTGCCCGAGCCAAATCTTGAGGCTGAGACTATATACAAACAGCGTTATTTAGACTTTTTTGACAGTCAGGCTTTGGCTGGAAGACAAATTGTTTTTTATCAGCATTCAGCTGTCGGCAGAGAGCTAATTCCAGAAATCTTGACTGGGCTGGGAGCTGAGGTGATTACAGTAGGTCTTTCAGAAGAATTTATCCCGGTGGATTCAGAGAATATTGATATTAAAAAACAGAAATTTTACCACCAAATCGCTGATCAGTACCCAGATGCCTTTGCGATTGTCTCAACAGACGGAGACAGTGATCGCCCGCTGGTCTTCGATCAGGATGGTAATTTTCAGATGGGAGATATCTTAGGTCTGGCAGTCGCTAGAGAGCTGGGGGCTAGGGTAGTAGCTTTCCCAGTTAGTTCCAATAGCGCGCTTGCGAATTATTGCCAAGATAATGATATTAACTATCAATTGACCAAGATAGGATCGCCTTATGTGATTAAGAGTCTGGAAGACAGCGAGGGTCAAGTAATCAAGGCTGGCTGGGAGGTCAATGGGGGATTTATCTTAGGCTCAGATATATCTGAGGCGGGAAGGCAACTCAAGGCTTTGCTGACTAGAGACGCAACCTTACCAATCATCGTCAGTCTACTTGCAAGTATCAATCAAGGTCAATCAGTCTCAGAGTATTTCAAAAGGCTCACAACTAGCTATACCCAGGTAGGGTTAATTGATAATTTCCCAGTAACTAGTAGTCAAGCTATTGTGGAGCTGTTATCTAGCCGATCAGATAATAGCAGTAAGATTATCGAGCAGATTTTTAGCCAAGAGCATGGATTCGGCAAGTATCAGTCTATTGATTTAACCGATGGAGTTAGGATATTATTTGATAATGGAGAGATAGCCCACATCAGACCATCTGGAAACGCACCTCAGCTCAGGATTTATAGCAATGCCACTTCTCAGGCTAGGGCTAATCAGATCGTCGAGCTGGGGATCAAAGAACCCGATGGGTTGCTCAGGCAGCTAGAGCAAGAGATCTAGGCATGTTATAATAATGGTTGTAAAGCTGTATGGCAACCGGATTGGTTTAGTTGTCAGATAAAATGGAGGGTGAATTATGATAAAAAAGGCATTGATTACGGGCGTAGCGGGTCAGGATGGCAGACATCTAGCGAAGTTGCTAGATAAAAAAGGTTATCAGGTATTTGGAACACTCAGAGGGCAGCTTGAGGCTAGTCACCCTCGGTACCAGGGAGTTCAAAGAGATATGCCATTCCTTAAGATTATGATTGCAGATTCCTTGGATCTGAGTGCTCTGACTAGGGCGGTTAAGGAAATCAAACCAGATGAGGTTTATAATCTTGCTGCGATTAGCCATGTGGGTTATTCTTTTCATAACCCCTTGTTGACGGCTGATGTTACAGCCAAGGGGGTATTAAATATCCTAGAGGCAATTAGATTGGCTGGCCTTCAAGATAAAACAAGATTTTATCAAGCCTCAACCTCAGAAATGTTTGGAGGGCTAGAGTATAATCGTCCAGACCAAGGATATGATGAAAGCGCAGCATTTCATCCTCGTAGTCCCTATGGTGTTGCCAAATTATATGGGTATTGGATTACGAGAAATTATCGAGAGAGCTATGGTATGTATGCGACCAATGGTATTCTTTTTAACCACGAAGGGGAGAATCGAGGCCCAGAATTTGTGACTAGGAAGATTAGTCTAGCAGTAGCTAGAATTAAGGCAGGGGATCAGGAATATCTGGAGCTAGGCAATCTAGATGCTAAGCGTGATTGGGGTTATGCTGGAGATTATGTAGAGGGAATGTGGCGAATCTTGCAGCAAGATCAGCCTGAAGATTACGTTTTAGCAACTGGAGAGACCCATTCAGTCAGGGATTTTTGTAATCTAGCTTTCCAGGTTATTGGCTTGACAATAACCTGGAAAGGAGAGGGAGAAGATGAGGTTGGCTTAGATCAAGATGGCATTATGCGTATTAAGATTAATTCAGAATACTATCGTCCAGCTGAAGTTGATCTTTTACTTGGAGATCCGAGTAAAGCAGAGCAGAAGCTTGGCTGGAGTAGACATACTAGCTTTGGCGATCTAGTCAAGTTGATGGTAGATAAAGATCTAGAGAGATTATCTGCTAGCTAAATAGTCTCTAATAGTTTGTTTGATAGTATATTTTGGCTGCCAGTTGTATTCATTGACTAGCCTAAGATTATTACCCCTGATCTCGGGTATATCATTGGGTCTAATCAGGGATTGCTCTACTATAATGCTTGGCATTTTGATCTTAAGCAAATGAACGATGTAGTTTAAAATCTCTTCGCCGCTATAACTAACCCCAGAGCAAACATTATATAGGAAATGGTTAGGTAGCTTATCCGCTGCAATAATCAATCTATAGGCTCTTACTACGTCACGCACATCAGTATAATCCCGTTTTGTGGTTAAGTTCCCCACTGTAATCTCGTTTGACCCATTATCTGATTTGATTATCCGATCTGTCAAATCTGGTATTAGAAATCCCAAACCTTGTTCCGGTCCAATGTGATTGAAGGGTCGGACTACGGTACAATGCATCCCTCTGGAGTTGTAGTACTGAGCCTGGTTCTCTAATAGCACTTTGCTTACACTATAAGGGGAAGTGAAGACAACTGGAGAGGTTTCATCAATCGGCATTGGCTGGTGGGGATCATAAATAGATGCACTGCTGACGACAAGTATTCTTGGATCTTCGTTTTTACCTAGGTAGTACTCGCAGATATTGGTAAAAATTGCCGAATTAATTGAAATATAAGCTTGAGGTTGGTCAAAAGATGGACCAACTGCTGCTAACCCTGCTAGATGAATAATCGCGTCAATTCGATGACTTGAGGGTGGAAATTTCCTAGATAGATCAGCGGATTGATAATCGGCAATCAAGGATTCAATTTGTTGATTTGGTAGATCTTCAGTACCAATTCCGTAGACTTGATGACCAAAGTTAACTAACTCTTTAGTCAGGTGTTTCCCCACAAACCCATTAATACCCGTTATCAAAATATTCATATACTAATCTTGCCATAAGACTAGGGAGTAAGGCAACCAGTACATATAGCTTTGACATGCTATAATAAACAAGATGAATAAGTATCAAACTATCAGGCAGCGCTACCATTACCCCATGATAATTCTCAAGCAAATGGTAGTAACTGATTTTCAACTTCGTTATCAGGGTTCGGCCCTAGGGTATGCTTGGTCACTGCTCAAGCCACTATTCATGTTTGCGATTTTATATGGAGTATTTGGGTTTGTCTTAAAAACTGGTGGTAGTGTGGATAATTTTCCGGTCTATTTATTGCTTGGAATACTACTGTGGAATTTTTTTGCCGAAGTAACGACAATTAGTGTCGGGGCAATCGTCGGTAAGGGTGATATCATTCGCAAATTGAATTTTCCCAAGTTTGTCTTAATACTCTCAGGGGTATTTAGTGCTATGATCAATCTCGGGATTAGCTTTATCGTAATGATTGTTTTTATGGCTATTAGCCATGTACATATTAGTAATCTAGCATTTCTTTTCCCTTTACTGATTATAGAATTAGTAATATTCGCTTTTAGTATTGGCTTAATATTGAGTGCGATGTTTGTTAGGTATCGTGATATTAGCTATATCTGGGAGATCTTTTTGCAAATATTTTTTTATTTAACCCCAATCATTTATACTGTAGATTATGTCAGTAACCAATCTAGGCTACTAGCTAAGATACAAATGGTTAATCCCCTAGCCCAGATTATCCAAGATTCTCGTCACTTGTTAGTAACACCACAAGCTCAAACAGGGGTGACAATATTTGGTTCTTATACCTATTACCTAGTACCAATATCCATAGTAATATTAGCGATGATTTTCGGGGTATCGTATTTTAGAAAAAAAGCCCCAAGATTTGCTGAGGAGGTTTGATAATGAGTAAAAAGATTGCAGTTAATGTCAAAGGTGTTTCAAAACAGTTTATCTTGCCACACGAGAAAATTAATACAATCAAGTCAACCTTTACAGGAATATTAAAAAAACGAGTTTCGCATAGCACTTCGATCCAGCAGGCCTTAAAGGATATTAGCTTTGAGGTCAAGGAAGGAGAATTTTTTGGTATAGTAGGACGCAATGGTTCGGGCAAAAGTACACTCCTTAAGATAATTGCTGGGATTTACCAGCCTACGAGTGGAATAGTTAAGCAAGATGGAAGATTGGTACCTTTTATTGAGCTTGGTGTAGGGTTTAATCCAGAATTAACGGGTCGTCAAAATGTTTACCTCAATGGTGCATTACTCGGTTATTCCTCAAAAGAAGTAGATAGTATATATAGTGACATTGTCGATTTTGCTGAGCTAGAAGACTTCATGGATCAAAAGCTGAAAAATTACTCATCAGGTATGCAGGTTAGATTGGCATTTTCGGTAGCTACTAGAGCAAAGGCAGATATCCTCTTGATTGATGAGGTGCTTGCTGTCGGTGATGCTGACTTTCAGAAGAAGTGCTTTAGCTATTTTAGGAAACTAAAAAAGATGGGGAAGACTGTGATTTTTGTAAGCCATGACATGGATGCTGTTCGTGAATACTGTGATCGAGCTATTTTGATAGAGAATAGCAAGCTAGTAAAAGAAGGTAATTCGGAAGAAATTGCTAAGGAATATACCAAATTATTTATCCCAACTTTGCCCAAGGAACAACAGGATGCTATTCAAGCAGAGAGTCACAATCAAGAGCATGCCAAGGTGGGCGATTCGGGTGTGTGGGGTGTAGGCGGGGTCAAGATAGTGAATCTCAAGACAGATAAGGGTTACTACGAAGAGATTGATCAAAAGATTGAGTTATCATTTGGAGTTTTGGCAGACAAGGATTTTGAGGATGAGATTATCCCTGGGTTTACGATTAAGGATCAAACAGGGCAAGCGATTTTGGGTACAAATACGCAAATTCTTCGAGTAGATAAAGGCCGGGTTACAATTAAGCCAAAAGAGAAGATTATCGTCAAATGGATTATACCGAATATTTTTAGTGACGGTACATATATTGTAGAACCAGCAGTGCTTTCCGGATCAATTTTAGAAACCTTGCAGTGGTGGGATAATGCCTTGAGTTTTGAAGTGAAAAATCAATATAATACACCCCATATCACTAGTCCCGAGATTGAAGTTACTATTAGTTAAAGCTATCTTTTAGCTGTTGTGTAAAGTTTGACCAGCTATACTGTGTGACTTCTTGGTAACCAGCTTGGATCATAGCCTCACGCCTATCTTGATCAAAAAGCTGGTTGATAGCTTCTGCAATCTCTTGGTATGACCCTGTTTTGACGAGCAATGCAGAGTTTTTCCCAATTTCAGCAATCGCAGAGTTTTTATAGGCAACCACTGGACACCCCAAGAGATTGGCTTCAAGTATAGGCAACCCAAAACCTTCATATCTAGATGCCAGAATAAAGGCATGGGCATTTTGGTAGATAAATTTTTTGTCTTGTTCTGACAAGTAGCCTAGTAGATGTATTTGGTCTCGATAAGGGCTATTAGTAATTGCCTGCCTGATAGTATGGTTGGGTATCATTTTCAGTGACTTTAGCTCATTGCCGACAAGGACTAGGTCTAGCTTTCTCCCCCTTCCATTGACAAGGTTTAACGCATAGATGATATCCTCGATCGATTTCCTACTATCTGTGCCACCCAAATAAAAGATATAAGGATTTTGAAAGTGGTAGTCACTCTTGATAGTGGTATCAGCTGAGTCACTTCTGACCGCGGGAGCTTCATAGGATACTTCAATTTTTTCTGGGTTAACTTTTAAGATATCTATCAGGGAATCACGTGTAGAATTGGAGATTGCTAATACTTTATCTGATCGCTTGAATAGTTTATAGCTTCTCTTAGCTCTTTGCTGGTAATAAATTGCTCTTAAAAAATATTTGAGCTTTTGTTTTTTGCCGTGACCACGAGATGCGGCAAGACTTGGGCTGGGAAGATAGATATTTGGCATAATTAGTGGTATTAGGTCATGGGCAATACTAATCAATTTGATTTTTCTGAATCTAGGAGCGCCTAGGTTGAAATCAAATTGAACAAAGTAGTCAGGCTTAAAGGGTTTGAGCTCATTAAATCGGTGAAAGATCAGCTTTAGAACATTTGGTATATCGCTAATCTTCTTTATATTAATCTTGAGGTAGGGAGTTGTGACAATTGTGTAATTAAGTTGGTTAAGGTTAATCCCCAGATCACCAATCGGATTTGAGCTATCAAACATATAGAGCAAGTAGTGATTGTTGTCATCCTTAAGGTTTTCAAGAGCATTGATTATAACCATACCCACACCTCTACTCTCGTGACCTATCTGCAGGGCTCTCAGATCTATTACAATTGTTTTTGACTTACTCATTTGCTACTTCCAAGGTAAGCTCTAGTAGTTTTTCTGCTTGCTCTTGCCATGAGAATTTATCCACTTGTTTATAACCCTCTTCAACCATCGTTTGTCTTTTTGCTTGATTCCCTTCTTCAGAGAGTATGTGCTGGATTGTAGTTTGGAGTTGGTCAATTGAATCAGCGTTTACATATTTTGCAGCTTTACCAGCTGCCTCTGGGAGTGAAGAATTGTCGCTAGTGACTACTGGTACACCGCAAGCCATTGCTTCGACCGGGGGAATCCCAAATCCTTCATACTTACTTGGGTAGACGAAAAGAGAGGCACCACTATACAAAGCAGCCCGATCCTTATCTTCTACCCAGCCAAGAGGCTGTTGAATAAAATTACCAGCAATTCTTAGGCGTTCAATGATTTTAAATATCTCATCATCAAGCCAACCTCTAGCTCCAACCAAAAGCAAGGAGTACTCTTTTCGAGTGGATTTGGGTAATTTTTCGTAGGCTAGAAGTAAGTTTTTAAGATTTTTACGAGGTTCTATATTACCAACAAACAAGATGTATTTGCCATGTATCCCATAGCGAGCCTTTACTTTTGCTATTTCATTTTTAGGCCAGCGAAAAAAACTAGATTGGTCTACCCCAGGATAAACAATTTTGATCTTAGATGGATCGAGGTTGTAAAAATCTAGGATCTCCTTTTTGCTATTTTCCGAAATTGTAACTATCCGGGTTGAGTTTTTGACTGTCTTTTTTACATTGTCACTTAAGAATTTTTGGTTTCGAGGTTCGACATATTCAGAATGATATTCAAAAGAAAGGTCATAAATCATAGATATAGATTTGGAAAAAAGTAGTGGCCACGAGGTATAGTTTGGGAAAATATAAATATATCTGCCAAAGAATAAATCATAATAAGGTTGTAAGCCTCTGATCTTAAGTCCATTACTGATACGCATCGGGAAAGGAGTTTTACGAAAGCGAAAATTTCTAAATCCATAAGATTTAATTTTACCAATATTACGGAAATAAACACCTAGTGTGATTTGGATATCATTTCTATCTTCTATAATGTCATCAAGTGCTCTAAGTAGCTCCAGGGTATAGTGACCAATGCCACTAAAATGAGGCACTACTAGTACTTCTGCATCCAGGTAAATTTTTAGTTTCTTTGCCATTATTCAGATATTGATTATACAGATTTATTGCAGATATAGCCACATATTATTTAGCTAGGCATGCTTAATTGGTAAAAGTTTGAGTACTCCATCTGGCCAACCAAGGGTGTTGTAGGATAAAATATAGTACTAAATTGCCATCATCTTGCATGACAAGGTTATTGGCATCAGTATTAGGGGTTTTGGTGTGCCAAATTGGTTTCCAGGGGTTGGTAGATTTATTATATAAGACCAGGTTGCCGTCAGATTGCATTCTTAGGATATTTGCACCTGATCCAACTGTCCTTGCACTCCAGATAGGCTTCCAGGGTGTTTTGAAGGTGTCATAAGTCACCAAGTTACCGTCATCTTGTAAGATTAATCTGAGACGACCATTAGTAGAGGCTATAGTTTGCCCTGTAGTAATAGATTGGTTTGTGCCTAGCATTGACTGAGGTCTAGATTCTACATTGAGATTGATGCCACCTATATTGTCATTTACCCATATTATGCCATCTACTACAAAACCGAATTGCTCTGAGTATACACCTGGATCATTCGGTGCAGTGATAGAGAAATTAAAGCTACCAGATTGTCCGGGCTGGATATCTCCCTCATTTGCATTACTAGCTCTATTGCTTGACAACCAACTCTGATCTTTGATTGCGCTAATTCTATTGAGGGGATTTGTAGTAGCGATTCTTGAGATCGACTTTGGAAAAACTTGGTTGCCAGTATTTTTTAGCTTGATTGATGCATAAAGTTTATTTCCTGCCAAGATCTTAGGACTGTTACCAGATACTGGTAGAGTTCTACTAGCGTCATAATATAAATCAAAATTTTGAATACTTACTTGATAGTAAGGAGTAGCTGAAGCAACGGTATAATTAATAGGGATTGAACCTGAAAACCAACGCACGCCATCGTCAACCATACTAAAGGATTCTTGGTATTGTCCAATGCTACTAGTGACGCTAGCCATAAAGCTAAAGCTACCTAATTCTCCTGGCTTGACGGTAGTTTGATCGATTTTGGTCGGCCGGTTATTACTAATCCAAGAGCTATTACTAAGGTCAGAAGGGTGGTTATCGGGGTTGATGGTTCCTAGTCTCAAGGTGTTACTTTGCCAGACCTGATTACCAGTGTTCTTGACGGTTACCTTGATATAGACATTGGAGCCAGGATTGAGGCTAACAGAATTGACACCTATTTGGGTTGTCTGCTGCGAATCAGAATAGAATTTTACATCTTGGAGGCTATAGCTATAGACTTGGCCAGTGTTTGGCTGTCCAAACCAACTAGAGTAGTAAAGGAAAAAGTTACGATTGCCGTAGGCACCACAGTTTGCAGTACCCCAGCCTGCATCAAGGGCGGCTTGGTTTGGCTGGTAAGGTGTGTAATTGTACAGTGCTTTTGTAGCTCTATTTTGGATATTGACTGTACTTCCGCCACAGGCGGCATTTGGATTGTATTGGATATAATTATTGCCTAGGATATAAGGTGTATACCAGTTGGGTGAGTCAGTCATGATCGCATTAAACATTGTAGCTGCCCATTTAATTTGATTGATTAGACCGTAGTATTTCTGATCACAGACGGCAGTATCCGGACAGCCATAGCCAGTGGCAGAACGATATTGTATATTAAAGGGCCAGGCATCGGTGATTAGGCTTTGTTCCTTTTGAATTAACACCAAAAGAACTTGAGGGTTGATCTGGTATTGTTGGGCAGTGTCGTAGATAACTTGAGCTGCAGTTCTGCCATCTTCAGCTCTGTAATCCTTGAGGCAAGTAAAAGTGGTCTGATTGTGGTGATATTTACCAAATTCCCAACGCTGGATTTTGCCATCGCCATTGTAATCTGGTACACCAGAGTTATTGAGCTCAGAAGTTGCTTGACCCTGGGTATCACAATTAGTAACTTTTGAGTTAAGAAAGTTCTGGATTTGGGTTGCAGTCATCGAATCTTTTGCAGTCATATTACTGTCAGATATAATATTACCAGCTTGCCAGTTGCTGATAGCCGCCTGACTGACTGGGCTTAAGCCGAGATTGATCCAGCCAACAATTATCATCAAGCTTACTACGATTAGGTTCAATCGTAATTTCATTGGATTTCTACCTCTTGACTAGTAGATCCGGAGTGGGATTGGCTACTATAGGTTATAGTGACTGTCCAATGTCCTTGACTAAGGTTTTGTTTGTCTAGATCAAATCCCTGACAAGTGGAAGTATTGGCTAGTGGTTGAGTTGCGCTAGACTCAGTATAGGTTTCACCTGTATCTTTACGGAGCTCTAGTTTGCACTGACCAGTACTATCCAGATCTTGGATGAGAGCTCGCACCTGTAGAGTAGTGTCGGTCTGTTGCAGTGCGCTAATCTGGATATCTACGGCTTGATTGTTTTGATTGGTATCATTCACTTCAGACGTATTAGGTTCTACAGTTTCAGCTTCAGGTTGTTTGATAGCATCTTCACTAGTCTTTTGTTCTTCCGGATCTAGGTTCAGAAGGTCTTCGTTGGTATCACTAATATTTGATTGAGATTCTTGGTTGTCGGTATTAGAATTATCACTTGATTTATAGTATATAAATCCTAGTGTAGCCAATAGTATGAGCATAAAAGTAGCTATCAGCCATTGTTTGTGATATTTATTTTTGGTGTTTTGCCCTCTTTTCATAATAGTTTGCCCTTATCTAATTCCCTAATTAGATAATACTACATAGGTGTTATTGGAGCAAGTTTTATGGTATCCTACTAAGTAATGAAAAATGATATTGGCCCTGAATTGACCAAATCAGAATCAGTAAAAAAGAATCGATTGGCAGTAGGGCCTTTAGGCACAAAATTGTTACTGGTAATACTTGCTATATCATTCTTGATTTTTGTGATTTTTCTTTGGGTTGGATTAGGTTTTGGCGGGCCGGCTTACTTGACCGATGAAATAGGCTACCTAGTAAAGGCGGCAGCTCTTGCTGGTAGTAAGATCGATTCAACCTCGGCTTGGCATAGTGGATACTCATTTTTTATTGCTCCATTTTTTGTCATCTTTGATAATCCTCTACGAGTATGGAAAGGGGTAGCATTAATCAATGCGATGTTTTGGGCAGCTAGCTATCTATTGAATGTCTTTGTGTTACGATCAATATTTCCTAGCAAATCTGATAAACAGATTATTTTAGCGAGTTTAGTGGCATTCCTTTATCCTAGTTGGTTAAGTATCACCGGATACGCCTTCCCGAGTAGCCTTTTTACATTTATTTTGATGCTTACTCTTATTTTATACTTAAAAAGTAACCTGGAGTTTAACCGCTATCTAGCTTTGGCATTGGTTCTGAGTGGCTTTCTGTATTGGGTTCACCCGATTGGTATTATATTTGTCTTTCTTAGCTTGATTGTGGTGAGTTTTGCTGGGTTTACTAGAAAGGAAAAGTTATTTAGATGGTTATTATATTTATTGGTGCCTATCGCGGTCACACTGGTATACATGCTAGTCATTAGACCCTTTATAACCGATCTACTCAGTCCAAGTGGGATTATTGAGATAGATCACTATACTAGAGATAAAGATAGAATCTTGCAAAACCTTCTTACCTTAGAATTTTATCAAGAAATTTTGATTGTATTAGCTGGACACCTTGGCTATTTACTAGTATCAAGTTTTGGGGTGGTAAGTTTCTTGCTAGTATATTTAGTTTCTAGATTAAAAGCAGCAGGACGAAGCCAGAAAAGAATATTTAGTAGTCTACTGAATCCAGAACTATATATACCAATTATTAGCTTAATGGGAGTAATTGGGGTGATTATTTTGGTGTCTATTACTTCTTCAGGGACTTCTATATTAAGAATTGATCAATGGATCTATGGTCGTTATCTAGAGATGACTTTATTACCAGTGATTGGTATCAGCCTGTTGGTCCCTTGGCAGAAGAATACAGCCTTTATGAGTGCTACAATACTATTACTAATCGGCATTATTTTAAATCTATTTACAAATTCTCATAATACTACTCCTGTGATTAATGAGGTTAATATCCAATCATTTTGGCCTTTTGTTATTGCAGGTGATGGAAATTATCTTGATTGGTTTATTTTTGGGGCAGTTGGAGTAGCACTACTTGGATTATTGATTTGGGTCAATAAAAGAATACTAATCTTGCCAATTTTCATCTTGTTAGCAATAGCTTCATTTAATGTTCAAAAAGACTGGCACCAGAGTATAATTAGCAACTATTCATATACAACAGAACTTTATCCAATGGTTACTAATCATTTTGCCCCAGACACAACTAGCTGTATTGGATTTGATGACTCAGACCATTCAATTGATCCAGAGAGGGGAGAGAGACTGAGGCTATACAGTTTTTATCTCAAAAACTATAGCTTACTTAAGATAGATTTTCAGGAGTGGCTAGATCAATGTAATGGTCCATATTTGACCTATTCATTAGATGATTTAGATTTTGAGCAAGCTCAGGTAGTAGGCAGAGAAGTTCCTTCGGGTCTTTATTTTGTAGTTAAGAAATCTTCGCTTGATCAGTTTGTAGACTATCAAGAACTGGTGCCGACTTCAAATTTTTACTTTAATTTGTCGGATCAAGATTGTGTGATTCAGGGTTGTTTTGATTGGTATGCTCGTGAAGGGGGTCAGGCTGTTGGTTTCCCGGTAACAGGAGAGTATTATGCTGGTTTACTAATCAGTAAGCCATCTATGCTGCCTACACTCTATGGTCCTTATACTAGGGTCAAACAAGGTGAATATCTACTAAGTATATCTGCTCGCTACCTGGATTTTAGTAGTCAGCAGGAGGTGATGCAGGTATCTATAGTATATGATAAAGGACGCAAGGTTAGTAAGTCGGTAGAAATCAGCAAGCAAGAAATGTTGACCGAGTCTGGGGAGATTAAGATTCCATTTAGCCTGGATAGTGACGTAGAGGATTTGGAGGTACAGATTGGAGTTATTGACCCAAGACTGATAGACAGAAGTATTTTTGCTCTAGACTCATATAAGGTTGAGATTAGACCCTGACCTGGTTGATCAAATCGATGATTGATTTTGCCATTGCATTCCAATCGTTGCCGTTGACCTGGAGGTTTTTACTAAGCCTTAGATAATCTTGAGATTTTATCTGATGTAGGAGATCACTCAGCGCTTGACTGTTTGGCTCTATTAGCCACCCAGTTTGGTTGGGTATTACTACATCACTAATCCCACCGACTTTTGTAGCAATTACTGGTCGGTTGAGATGATAAGCTAGAGGTATAATACCACTACCACTAGCACTCTTATAAGGCAATACGACTATATCAGAATTGTTGATATAGTTGACCATTGATTGGGAAGAGGCATAGGCTAGATTATGAGAGATACCAAGAGAATCCAATTGTTGAGCTAGTTGAGTTTTGTCTCCCCAGACTTCACCAACTACTTGGAGGTTAATTCTCTTGCGATCAGATTCTGAGAGTTTGGCATACGCTTCTATCAGAAGGTCTAGCCCTTTATAGGGGCGGATAAATCCGATAAAAAGTAGTTCTAGCTTGTCGCTAGGTAGCTTCTTACTGGTCGGCTCTGGAAAAGTTGTAGGCGAAGGTAGAGGTTTCTGGACAACTGGTTTTTTGTTTCCGATTATCTTTATCAACTCTTTGGCGTCTAGCGAACTATGGACAAGATATCCATCAGCTACCTTGAGTAGCCACTTGGAGCTAGTCTTGAGTAGCCGTTCGGGTATTTTGTGGCCAAATATCGTAATATCGTGGTCATAGAGATTGTGACAGATGAATATTACGGGTATATTAGATCTCTGTAATTTTTTTGAGATATACCAGAAAGCAGGTTGCCAAAATAGGGTCCACCAGTTGATTAAAAGCACATCTGGATTTTGCTTCTTGATCGTATTGACTGTAGTTTGCCAGGATCTAGGATTGTTGGAGTCTAGGATATAGGAGATATCTTGAGCGAAGTCCTCGTCTTCTTGGTTGTTGGTAGCTCCAGGATATAAAAATGTAGGATATTGTCTCTTGAAGGAGATCAAGTCGACCTTAGCGAGCTTTTTGAGAGTATATGCTAAATCTGTATTATACTGTACTATCCCTCCTCGGTAGGGCAAGGTAGGACCGATGATTGATATTTTTAGTTGAGGTTGCTGGTTTGTAGATGGCATATTGGTTAATCAGTATTATTTTTTAGTTTACTCGAGGTATTGAAGGGATTGATCTTAGTATAATGTTTTGTAATAAGGATAATTAGGAAAATCATAAAAAGAAATATTACATAGTATGCTCGATCGATAATGCTAGCTGCAACTATGTCTTGAGTGGATACGCCATGTAAGTTTTGGCTTAGTACTAGAAAAGATTCTCGAAATCCAATTGCTCCTGGAGTCAGAGATACAAAGAGGGCTAAGTTTGCTGCTCCAGTGTATACTAGTGACTGTTGATAACTGACAGCCCCAGCACTCACTGTCGATAATTCTATATAATAAACTAGTGAGCTAGATAAGACTAATAATCCAGTCATTAGGCCAATCATCCAAAGATTCTGGTTGTAGAGGCTTAGGTTAGTCAGATGGTTCTTTATGGTTTGAGATATCAACTTGTCTTTGTGTAGGTCTACTGTGTAGGCAATAGACAGTATTATGATTGCAGTTAAGCTTAGGGCGGTCACGATTTTTGGATACTGTGAAAGCCCAGCAATCAGTAAGATTAGACTATTGATCAGGGCAAAGAATAGATAAAATATTAAAGTAGCACGAATAAAGTGTCGGTATTTTATCTGGTATTTCTTATTGAGGTAGATAGCTCTGAAGCCCGGTCCACTCTGGAGTGGTCCGAAAAAGTTGACTATCGAAGAATACCCGGTCAGGAAGAGATTATCAGTCAGTGGTGTTTTTTTGTTTAGATAGGAAAGCGTAAAGTGCAGGATGAGGGAGTTCGCTATGATTGTCATGATGAAAGCTATAGTCAGCCCAATAGCAGTGATTGGGGAAATATGAATAATAACTGAAAGGGTATTTGGGTTATTATGTAGGTACAATCCAAAGATGCCAATCGTCAAGATGATCATCCCTAAAATCACAAGATTGCGAATCTGTTTATTATCGAGCAGTCTTGTAATCATTTTTGGTCTTTATATTGCAGGTCTTTTATTCTTTCAAGTTGATCTTCTAGTAAGGTTCGGTTGGTTTGTAACATGTCAGCAATAATCAATAAAGAGATTGACAAAAGCGATCCGACTAGCATAGTCGAACCAAAGACGAGAGATTGGAGATGTCCACTACCTTCACCTTGGATTGCAAACAACCCATAGCGAATAAAAGGTATCCCTCCTAGGATTAAAAATATTATTGCTAAGCCACCAAATACTTTTTTGGAATGAAACATTATGTAGCTGCGTACTATTGCTGATCCAGATTTGAACATATGTTGCCAAATACTATTGAACAGCCTGGACTCTCGCGTTTTTGGATTGGTACTAATAGGTATACTGACAATCTTAAGACGTTTGTTGCCAGCCTGGATAATAGTCTCCATGCAGTAGCTAAATTCTGTAATGATGTTGATTCGATAGAGTGAATAGCGTGAATAGGCTCTAAAGCCACTGGCAGCGTCAGGTAAGTCGGTTTGGGCTGCTTGGTTGACAACCCAACTACCAAAGCGTTGCATAATTTTCTTGAAGCCAGAGAAGTGACTAATCTCAGCAGTCTGTCTATCACCGATCACAATTTCTGCTCGTTGATCAATAATTGGTTTGACCAATTCTCCAATCATTGCCTGGGGGTATTGATTGTCGCCATCCGTATTGACGACAATGTCAGCACCATGCTTTAGTGCATAGTTGACCCCATCGTGAAAACTACGAGCAAGGCCCATATTGCGTTGGTGTTTGACGAAGTGCCTGACTCCATGGTCTTTTGCTATCTGGATAGTTTGATCAGATGACCCATCATCTATGACTAAGATCTCAATCTGGTCTATCCCGGAAATCTTTTTTGGTATGGACTCTAGAACTAGGCCCAGAGTTTTTTCTTCATTGAGGCAAGGTATTTGGACGAACAGTTTCATATCTTGTATTATATCATCTAGGATCTTCGTCCGACACCAATATATCTAATATCATACTGAGCTAATGACTTGGGATTATAGGCGTTGATTGCGTCTACCAGGATGCCTTCTTTACCTAATAGATTGATGATTTGGGTTGGGGTGAAGTTGCAAAACTCTGGCCACTCAGTAGCGATAATTATTGCGTCAGGGTTTGCAGGTAACTCGGAAATAGAATCAACTATCCGGGTGCTTGTATCAAGCTGATCAAGATCTTCTCGATTAACGATTGGGTCAAATACGGTGATACTAGCTTGATTTTTTGCACAAATATTGGCTAGGGCGATACCAGGGGACATTCTAGTGTCGCTGGTCCCTGCTTTAAATGATAATCCTAGGATAATAATTTGCTTATTTTTTAGGGTGGTCAATCTAGTTTTAAGTTTATCAATGATGTATCCTGGCATCTTGGCATTGATTTCTTGAGTAGATCGCATTAGCTTGAGCTCAACACCGTGATCTTGAGCACTCGAGACAAGCCCACTAACATCTTTTGGGAAACAGCCTCCGCCATACCCTCGACCAGCCCTTAGGAAGGCAGTACCTATTCTAGGGTCTAATCCAATCCCATCCATTATTTCTACCACATCAGCATCAACTTGATCAGACAAAATAGCAATCGAATTAGCAAAGCTAATCTTCATAGCCAGGAAGGCGTTGGCCGTGACTTTGATCAATTCTGCACTACTAAGCTCTGTGCTAATATAGCGACAGACTTTGGCTTGGTTAGCGATACCAGATAGCTCAGCAATTGCTTGACGATTCAATTCTACCCGGCGATAGAGATCGGTCAAGGTACTAATGGCAGCAGAGCTATCTCCACCTATAATAATTCGATCTGGGTATAGTGTATCGGCGATAGCAGTACCTTCACGTAAAAATTCAGGATTGGATAGATAGTCAACTTTAAGACCAGACTTAGCAAAGATATCAATCAGACGATTGCCTGTGCCAACGGGTACAGTGCTTTTTTGGACATAAATGGCCTTTGGTTTCAGGTATTGCAAAGCAGTTTTGGCAGCCTCGAAGACATATTCTAGATTTGGGCTACCATCCGGGTTGTCTGGTGTACCAACGCAAGAGAAGATTATATCTGACTGTGGTATAGAATGCGCATAGGAATCGGTCGGCAAGAGCATTTTTGTTTTTAAACCTTTTTCAATCAAGGTATCAAGACCGTCTTCAAAGAAGAATGACCTTCCGGATTTGATAGTAGCCAAACGTTTTTGGTTGGGCTCTATCAAGTAAGTCTGGTACCCAGCTTGCGCAAGGATTGACCCAGTGGTCAGACCGACATAGCCGGCTCCCAGGATGGTAATCGTCGGTAAGTTATTCATGTGGGGTAGGCTTTTTGAATTTAATAATCTACCTTAGAGGACTTTATCCTTGATTAAGTGGTAGACGGAAGGGAGGACGGAAATAATAACAATCACAATCGTAGTAGGCAAGAGATACTCTTCGGCTTGGGGTATAGTACTGCCCAAAATAAAGCCAAGCCAAGTGATTCCGATTGCCCAGAGTACTGCACCGATTAGGTTAAAAATAAGAAATCTTTTGTAGTGCATTCCGCTTACTCCAGCTAAGATTGGGGCAAAGGTCCGGATGATTGGCATAAATCTAGCGATGATAATTGCTTTGCCGCCATGTTTTTCATAAAAGCCTTGAGCTTTTATTAGATGAGATTTCTTAAAAATCATTGAGTCTTTACGCTCAAAAATTCTTGGACCGACCCGCTTACCAAAACTATAGCCTACGCTATCTCCAGCTACTGCCCCGATAAAAGTTGCAATTGAGAGGAAGAAAATATTAAAAAATCCTTGTGAAGCTAAGAAGCCAGCCGTGAAGAGTAGACTATCTCCTGGAAGCATGAAACCAATCAGTAAACCAGATTCGGCAAATGCCGTGAAGGCAATGATCAGGACTCCGACAATAGTACCAAACTCCTTGGCCCTGTCAGCAATGTCAAAGAATTCTAAGGCTGCTAGGGATTGGATAATTTGGTTTAAAATCTGATTTAGGACATTCATCAAACAGTATTTTAGCATAACACCTAGATTTGTTATAGTAAGCTCAAAACCAAACCGGACAATTTGAGCTGTACTATAGAGAACTAGAAAGGTAGTTCTTCTTAAGAGCCATATCCATAGATATGGTGAGTAAGAAAACTAGCTTGATAGACTCTAGAGTTGGGTCAAAAGTCTGGTTTTGTTTTTAACTTGCTATATAATATTTGATATGGCGAAACTAAGAAAACAAATCACTAGAGTAGAAAAAACGCCAAAGGCAAAATTGACTAAAGGGTATCGATCACTAAGATTTTTTAACGATCTCTTAAGTATCTTAATATTTTGCTTGGCGATTTATATCATCATCACACCTTTCTTGCCTGAGTTGAGGCTGAGATTAGACCAATGGCTTCATGGAGATAGTCAGCTAGTCTATCAAAGTGCTCTAGCTCAAGGTAATAATCAAGATTTGCTCCCAGTACCAGAAGTCAATACGCTGGTCATCCCGAAGATCGGTGTCAATGGGGAGGTTTACGAAGGAGCTGATGCTAGTACCTTGGAGCTTGGTATTTGGCGTCGACCCAATACTTCGACTCCAGATCAGGGGGGAAATACAGTAATAGTCGCCCATAGGTTTATGTATACCAATGGACCAAAGACTTTCTACCACTTAGACAAGCTTGAGGATGGAGATAAGATCCAAGTTTACTGGGAAGGACAAGAGTATATTTATCAAGTCTACGAAACTGAAGTGGTTGCACCGACGGCGGTAGAGGTCGAGGATCCAAGTGATCAGCCAATCTTAACACTCTATACCTGTACTCCTTTGTGGACAGCCAAGGATCGATTGGTTGTCCGCGCTAAATTGATTTATGGACCAGATACCAATTTGATTGAGTCAGAGGAGGGGCTATGATTAAAAAAGAAGCGATTAGGCTGGTGCTACTAATACTATTGTTAGTGATAACGATCGGAGTGATAGTCTTGATGCAAAGGGGTTATGATGCAAACTTTACAGAAACATTTAGTTAAGGTTCATTGATGAGCCAAGCCGTAGAGCAAGTAAAGTCCCGGCTTGATTTAGTAGAGTTTCTTGCTCGTTATCTTAGTCTCAAAAAAGCTGGCTCAAGCTACAAGGGATTGTCCCCCTTCAATCCAGAAAAAACTCCAAGCTTTGTCGTCAACCCAGATAAAGGCGTTTGGTATGATTTTTCAGCTGGTTTCGGTGGGGATATCTTTGATTTTGTGATGCGGATTGAAGGAGTTGATTTTTATCAAGCCCTGAAACAACTTGCAGAGATTGCCGGAGTGGAAATAGAGCCTACCTTGATCAGCAAGGGCAAGCAGGTCAATAAAAAATTGCTTTACGAGCTCAATCAATTAGCCAGAAACTTTTATCAGCATAGGTTACTCAAAACTGATCAAGCACTAGAGTATTTGAAACAGCGAGGGATTAATCGACAAGCAATTATTGACTTTGGGATTGGTTATGCTCCAGCTAGTGGTCAGGAACTATATAAATTTTTATTGGCCAAAGGCTACAAGTCAGAGGATTTGTTGGAGGTAAGCCTGGTCGGCAAAAGTAGTCGTGGGTATTATGATTTTTTCAGAGATAGGATTACTTTGCCAGTCAATGATTTGCAGGGTCGGGTGATTGGATTTTCGGCTAGGCTAATAAAGCCTAAAGATGGAGTAGGTAAATATATCAATACTTCCAATAACCCTATCTACCAGAAATCTGAGGCAATCTATGGAATTGTTCAGGCAAGAGAGGAGATCAAGCGAGAGGATCAAGTGATCGTAGTCGAGGGCAACTTGGATGTGATTAGCCTCAGTCAGGCTGGCGTCAAGAATGTGGTCGCTGGGTCTGGAACAGCGGTTGGTAGGGGACAGATTAAATTACTCTCCAGATATACATCGAATATCACCCTCTGCTTTGATGGTGATCGGGCAGGGAGAGAAGCTACTGACAAGCTGATCAAGGCAGTTTTTGATCTAGAGCTCAATTTGAAGATCGTTTTTATGCCAGATGGAGAAGATCCAGATTCCTTGGTCGGTCAAGGGTTGGAAGCTTGGCAGAAAGTGGTAGATCAGGCAGTAAGCCTTGAAGACTATCTACTTAAGCTCAAGCCACGGGATTTTGATTTGGCAGATTTGAGATCAAGACTAAGCTACATCAAGTATATTTTTGGATTTTTGGAGTGTAGTAAAAGCCAATCGGAAGTCGAGAGTTATATCCAAGCCCTAGCGAAGGTAACCAGACTATCGAGAGCCAGTGTATTACGAGATTTCAAAGCCTATCTCAAGGGGCAACCCCCTCAGTCAAACGATCAGGAAGTAGCTTCAGCTAAAGCTGAGGCAAAGGCAGCAACCCTTGAAGATGATCTGAAGATGTTAATTTTGGGCTACAAAGAGATTTTTGAAGATTTTAAGACCCAAGACCTCCTACACTTGGATTTGGATCAGGAGTGGTTTGCCAATATTATCACTGAGGACTTGTCAGATACTAGTAAAGATGTTAATCTATTAATATTGAAAGCGCAGGAGCGTTTTGTCGCCCTGTCTATGCAAGACGCATTTAGTCAATATCGATTTATTATCGCAAAATTATTTGATCAATGGTATGATCAGCAGTTATCCGAGCTAAGAAGTAGCTTAAATCAGGCTGAGCTTGAAGGGGATCAAGCTCGTAGCCACCAATTATTGGAAACCTATCAAAAATTATTAAAGGAGAAGAATGAACGACGACAATCTAGATCTAGGTCAAATTACTGATGCCCTAGTCAAGGTCTACAAAAAAAATAAAAAAGTTACCTACCAAGATATTATTAAAGTTGTTCCCAATGTCGAGGAGGATATTGAGCTAGTCGATCAAATCTATGCCAATTTACTCGAACAAGGGATTGAGGTTCATGGTAAGAATGAAGATGAACAGGCTGCGGATTTCTCAGAAGACAATGCCCGAGCAGGTGGCTACTTAACAGAAGAAGATTTCAAGGATATTTCTGACGATTCAATCCGGATGTATCTTAGAGAGATTGGTAAAATCCCTCTAATCGATTCCGACAAAGAGGTAGAGCTTGCCAAAAGGATTGAGGATGGGGACAGTCGGGCGAAAGCGGAACTAGCTGAAGCTAATATGCGCTTGGTCGTCAGTATTGCTAAGCGGTATGTTGGTAGGGGTCTAGATTTATTAGACCTGATCCAAGAGGGTAATATCGGCTTGCTTCGAGCAGTCGAGAAGTTTGATTACACTCGAGGATTTAAGTTTTCCACCTATGCTACTTGGTGGATTCGCCAAGCAATCACTCGGGCGATAGCTGATCAGGCTAGGACTATTAGGATTCCTGTACATATGGTCGAGACTATCAACAAGCTAGTCCGTACCCAAAGGAGGATGACTCAAGAGCTTGGACGAGAGCCAACCAACAAGGAGCTGGGTAAGGCAATGGATATGGATGCTAAGAAAGTTGCTCATATCTTTAAGATTGCCCAAGAGACTGCTTCGCTCGATTCGACGATTGGAGATGATAAGGATTCGACACTGGGGGACTTTATTGAAGATGGTGATACCTTGAAGCCAGAGGAGGCCACTTCGGCTCAGCTACTCAAGGAGCAATTGCATAGTGCACTTGAGAAGGTTGTGTCGGATCGTGAGAGGTTGATACTAAGGATGAGGTTTGGCTTGGAGGATGGCAGGAGTCATACTCTGGAAGAAGTAGGGAAGTATTTTGGAGTGACTAGAGAGAGAATTCGACAGATTGAAGCTAAGGCTCTTGCACGGCTGCGTAACAACCGCGATACCATCAGGCTCAAAGAGCATCTTTAAAATCAGACTCTTTTCCAGCGCAGAATGAGCCTAAACAAGGTTCACCTTTTGTTTTTAACTTGCTATATGCTCTAGGTAAGCTAATTACCCTGTCGGATCCGATCACTTTTGAGGTGGCCCTACACTCATCAAGCCACCGACAAAGTCGGTGGTGCCTGACTTGTGACATAAAGCCACTAGTCGGTAGCCTTGACTATCGACTAATTCGTACCTACAATGTAATTATATGCAGACTTCAATTATTCAGATAGGCAACTCAAAAGGCATAAGAATACCAAAGCCTCTTTTAGAACAAAGTGGTCTTAATAAAGATGTAGTAATCAAGGCTGAGAAAGGTAGAATTCTCATAGAGAGACCCCCTTTTTCTGACAAGTTGGATATATCTGAGACAATGTTCCTCAGTCAATCCAGTCTAGCACTTGACTGGCTTAGGCCAGAAGAGGACGAAGCATGGGAAGACTTAGAGTAGGAACTGTTTTGTCTTGCAGGTTTCCTTTTACCGATCTTAGCTCGGATAAGGTAAGGCCGGCGGTTATTGTAGCAAAAGCTGAGCTGGGAGATATCATTTTGTGCCAAATTACTTCAAGGAATTATTCAAGCAAGAAAGCGATTGCTCTAAAGTCAACCGATTTCGAATCCGGGGCATTGCCGATTGATAGCTATATCCGACCAGACAAGCTATTTACTGCCAATACTACCATCATAAAAACCGTTTACGGGGTTATATCAAAAGTAAAGCAAGAGCAACTATCTGATTCTATTAAGAGCTTATTCTAGCTAACCAGACTTCTTAGGGAAACTACGCACAGAAACAAAAAACCACTCTCCTCACGATGAGAGAAGTGGTTCTAGGCTCGACTTACGCAAAACCTTGGTCTATACAGGGTCACTTTCCAGTGATTCAGAAGTTCTTTTATCTGATGGAAGCGATACCTTAGTATCGGTGACAGCTTAAAAAAGGAGTTCTGGACGCTGGAGGTGAGTCTGGGAGTTCAGGGATTTTGCGTAAGTCGAGTAGAGAGACCGTTATGGTGGCCCTACTGAGACACCTCTCGCGACGACCGCCGCAGATTCCGACCACGTCCGTTCAACGGCTGATCGCTGGGACATCGTGCAATGTCAACCCGAACCCAGCGAAGCACTTTTCGGAAACCGAGACGCAGTGGTATGTAGTTGAAACTGTGCGCAGTCACGCGCTACGAGTCGTCGAGTGGGGCCCCCATGACCTTGACTAATTGAATTGTTGCTGTATCCTTCTTCTTAGATGGGAAATTTTCAACGTCGGTTACCAAATCCAGTAGTGACCTTCCTTCCAACTTTTGAAGAAAGGGTTATGCTATATCGACGCCGCGACAGTGAGCGAAACTTTCCAGGACTTTGGGCCTTCCCTGGTGGAAAGGTCGAAATAGGCGAGACCTTTGTGGACGCTGTTTTCCGAGAGTTGAACGAAGAGACAGGCCTTTCTGCAACGGGTGAGATACTCGTTCTGAATTCGTACTGCTTTGGGACGTCGACCGGCATGACATTTGGTGTCCGGGTAGCAAGCCCAAAGCTCGGTTTCGGTGCAGAGATCAAAGAGCCGCTCTGGGTAACATCTGTTGCCGATCTTGAAAGGCTCGACCGAATCCCTGGCATTGATAACCACTATCACGACCTGCGGCGATTGCTTTTCGATCGCCAAGCTTGGATCGACGCCTCTAGCTTTAATTTGACATCCGACAAGTACCTGAACACCTGAAGTCATATTCCAAGCATCGATCTCCCTGCCGTTTCAAGGGCCTCCATTAGACGACGCATGTGGTCGTTCTTCACGAGGTTTTCGTAACTATCTCCTAAGTAAGCCACTAGTTCTACTGGTGTGACTAGACAAGGTTTGACCTTTACTAGCTTTTAGGCTAACTGGTTTTCGGAGTTTACACAATATTTTGTATAGTCTCAGTCATAGGTACTCTCGTCCCTACAAGAAGAATGAACAATCACATATTGAGAATTTCAATAAGTCTCTAAGAAGTGAATGCTTTAAACTAGGTAGCTATGATCCTAGTGATCTAGATACCCTACAGCTACAAGCAGACCAGTATACCAAACATTATATCAATAGACGCTGGCATATGGGTCTACCCAACATGATGACTCCTGCTCAGTTTATTGAGTACTATAAACTAGATCCAGATACTGCTAGAATGAAGGTAGCAGAGATATACTGTTAGTCGCATTTGGGGTGGTACTTTACGTCCTTTTGTTCGAAATCTGATACAATAGTAGGCATGAAGCAGCAGTCAACAGGCAGAGTTCTTGTAACAGGAGCCCAGGGCGAGCTTGGCGTTCATCTCGTCCAAGCATACAAGGACGCAGGTTGGTCCGTCGTGCAACACGCTCGGTCTGGATCGGACATCAATGGTGATCTCGCGGCACCCACGACTGTTGATCAAATAGCCAGCTTCGTGAAGACGGGACAGTTACACTGCATAGTCTTCAACGCATCCCATTTGGGGCGAGGGAGGCTGTGTGAATATGAAGACAACGATATTACTGATCTAGTCCAATCTAATGTGACCGCCATCGCACTGTTCGCCATTCGTGTATCTAAAGTCCATCTAGCTCAACCGATCCATCTGATTCTCGTGTCTTCCATCGCTGTGATGACGGAGTATTCGCCAAACAGTCTTTACGCCCTGTCCAAGCAAGCGCAAGAAAAGGCTCTTATAGGACTCGCCGAAGAGAATCGACTGGTACGGCTTTCCATTGTTAGGCCCGGTCCTTTTGGACAAACAGCACTACTTGACCCATATTACGCCGCAAGACCTTCACTAGTCAGCAGCACGGAGTCCATAGCTCAGCACGTAGTCGACCTGTCCAGCAGGAAGGTCGCCGGGCAAGTATCGACGATCGGTTGGCGTTACAAAATTCTCCTTTTTCTCGAAAGTTGGCTTCCACGAAGAATCTGGAAATATGCGACCATTTTGGCGAATCGCAACCGAGATACGTGATAGTTTCTTATGGCTCGCTAGAGCCAGGCGCAACGAGCAACTGGGGTAGCCCGTTGAGCCCCTCGGGGTTGATTCGGTGTTCGTCAGGTTGGCGGCGGCTGGCGCGATCGCTCGTCATGGATCTCTCTCAACAGCGAGACCAGGACGAAGAGAGGGACAAGCACTTTCCTTCGTTTGCTGGGTGCACCGACTTGTCGGCAAAGTTACGAGCAGGTGCCATCTTGCAGGACGAGCGATCTGGCCGGCACACATCGTGGAATTGGGCATCGACCTACCGGTTTGCAATCCTGGGGAGTTCGAAGGAGCACGAATATGCTTAAATCGGGTCATCTGTCCGAACCCTCTTGCACACCTTGATGTACAGATTTCGAAGCTAGGGAAGGCTCGATTTTTCTTGTCAAGTATCCACGACCAATATGTAGTATATGTGTGCAAGGACCGGCACCAAACCAATGATCAAGATCGGGGCTGTAGCGGTCGAGAAAGCGCCCGTAGCTGCAACAAGTAACGCTGCCGATTGAATGCCGTTTGACCAACGAGCGATCGGAGGAATGTCGGAGCGCCTACCTTGTACTCCTAGACGAATATAACCAGCGATCAACAGCGTTGCATAGGTCGCCCCATAGAAAACCAGCATGGTCACTGTTGAGACGTCGACACGGGTCAACCACACCAGCATGGCCGAAGCCCTTGATAAGCAAGGCTTCAAAACCAAGAAAGGATCAAGAACCAACACCCCACCATCACGAGCCTGGGTAGCGGCAGCCCTCAAGAATCGTTACTACATCGGCAAACTGATCTACAAAGGTGCCGAATACCAAGGAAACCATCCACCGATCATCGACCCCGACACCTTCGACCGTGTTCAACAAGTACTTGCCACCAAAAGGCAGGGGGAGAAACAACGCAAACATCCCCACTACCTCAAATCCACCATCAACTGCGGACGATGCAACGGCAGGCTCTGCTACGGCCGAAGCAAATCACGTAACGGCGACTACTACCAATACTTCTTCTGCATCAACAGGCAAAAGAAACGCAACAACTGCGACCTCCCCTACCTACCCGTCATCGAAGTCGAACAAGCCGTCGAAGACCACTATCGCAACCTCTACCTACCCAAAACCACCCGAGACGAAATCATTGCTCTTTTTGGTCAAGCTCTGATCAAACGCAACCAGACCATCCAGACCGACATCGAACGTCAACAGGCCCGACTCCGCACCCTCGCAGACCAAAGAAAGAAGCTGCTCGCCCTCCACTACCAAGAAGCCAACCCCACCGCCCGCAGACACCTCAACCAAGCGTTCTACGACCAGATCACCCTCGACACCGAAGGCATCACCTACCACCGCCTGACCCAGCCCTGCCAGCTGATCCTCCAACCAGACTTCATCAAGAAACTACGCACAGAAACAAAAAACCACTCCCCTCACACAGAGAGAAGTGGTTCTAGAGAGACCGTCATGGTGGGTCTGGCTGGGATTGAACCAGCGACCAATCGGTTATGAGCCGACTGCTCTAACCACTGAGCTACAGACCCTCGGGGTTTATTTTATCTCAAAAAGCTAGTTTTTGCCAATCAAAAACCCCTCAGGTGAGGGGTTTTTGAAATTAGCCTAAGCTATCTAGGCTTTTTTGAGGATCAAAAGACCAGTCTTTTGGTTTTCAATTACTTGATAACCTTCAGGTACTGCGTCGATTGCACCATCTTTGGGTTCTTTAGCAAAGAAGTAGATAGTTTGTTTTCTACCACCCTTGAGGGTTACTTCTCTACGGTGCAAGTAGTAAGTTTGACCTCTTGAATTAGTTTGTGAATAAGCCATATTTATCCTCCTTGTTAATTAATTGGCTTTTTACAGAGTGAACACTTCTGTATATGACTAGCATAGGTATCAGTCAGGTTATTGTCAAGTAAAACCTTGTCAATTCGCTTAATGTTCGCTATAATTAGTATGTATTATCCAATTAATTATCAAATATGGAGGGAGACATGAAAGTAGCATTAACCAAAAAACAGCGTAAGGTTCTAGATTTTATCAATAAGTTTATAGAAAAAAATGGTTATTCTCCGTCTTTTCGGGAGATCGGTAGAGGTCTCAAGCTGAGTTCGGTTGCTACAGTCGCTCAGCATATTAGAGCGCTTGAGAAGAAGGGAATGATCAGCAAAGACAACAATGCTGCCCGTTCTATCTTGCCAGTCGAAGATGATCAATTGCTCGAGAGTGGGATTTTCTTACCAATCATGGGTAGCATTGCTGCCGGTACACCGATTGCAGCAGTAGCTGATGGGAGTGAGACACTCGAGGTGCCATCATTTATGATTAGCGGTAATAACAACTATGTCTTAAGGGTCAAGGGTCAAAGTATGATTGAGGATGGGATATTTGATGGAGATTATGTGGTGATCAAGGAAAATCAAGCACCCAGAGATGGTGAAGTAGTAGTAGCCCTGATTGACGGAGGGGAAGTAACTCTCAAAAGGATTTATCATGAGGCGAATAGGATTAGGTTGCAACCAGCCAATAGTACGATGGAGCCAATCTATGTCGACAAGCAGACCAGTCTAGATATTCAGGGTGTAGTAGTCGGGGTAATCCGTAAGTATTAGGGTCAAATTACAACCTTTTGCGTAGCCTTTTGGCGTGTTATAATACCTCTTGATGAAACTTAAGAGGTTTGGTAGTCTCCTGGCCAGGAGTGGCTTAATATCCTTGGTGCTTTTGATGGTGATCAATTTGGCTTTGCCATTGGTGACTAGTCAGGTCAGATTAGATCAGGATGTCATCAGTGATAATCATGCGATCATTCTAGGAAAAGTGATACCCCGGGTGGATGCGGCCTGTGTGATTGACGGAGAAAATACTGATCAAGAAAGTGAAGAGGCTTGTCAAGATGCTGGAGGTCAGTGGCTATCAAGCTTAGAGGATCAAGAAGGCGGGGAAATAGACACCTGTTACCAAGGGGGACTATCACTGGGTTGGATTATCTGTCCTATTATTGAAGGGTTTACAGGGGTATTAAATTTTGTAGAGGATCAACTAGTAGATGCCCTGGAGAATGACCCAAAGGGTATAGAGGGTACCTATGATGCATGGGTCGTTTTTCGTGATATTTCGATAGGGGGCTTAGCTATCGTGGTAGTTTTTATGATTATTAGTAGCATATTAAGGCCAAGTGGAGATGCTGGTAAGTCTTATGATCTTAAAAGGACACTGCCTAGATTGTTTATAGCATTTGTGGCAATCTATCTATCTTTTACCATTAGCAATCTTATTTTGGATGTAGGCAATGTATTAGCGGAAATAATTAGAACTGTAATGTTGAGGTTGCCAGGATTTGGTGGCGATGCCGGCAGGGTGAAAATATTTGATTATAGTGGTGCTGGACTGGGCTTGATACGGTCAATTGTAGATAGCGCAGCTTTATTAATAGGAATGTATTTCTTGATGACAGGTTTGCTTGGTACCGCGGTAATCGGAGTCTTGTTACTATTTTTTACAGTTGCAATAAGGAAGATATTGGTTATACTTCTCGTCTTGTTTTCACCAGTTGCACTTTTACTTTTTGTGTTACCGCAAACCAATAGTATGTATAAAAAATGGTTTGAGAATATCTGGAGATTAAGTTTAATGTACCCCATGGTGATTGGGATTATCTATGGCTCTGAGTATGTTGCATTTTTGATTGCGAGCCAAAAAAATAGTGCTGATCAGGGAGCCGTCACGGATTTGAGCTCCTATGTAGCATTTGTTGTTAAGATTGCTCCACTATTTTTGATACCAGCTACATTTAAGATGGCGGGATCATTGGTCAACCTTGCTACCAATAAGGTGAGCGGTTTACAGAATGCAGGTAAAAACAAGTTAAATTCAGCTATTAATAGAACACCTTATATTGGTTCTGATAGTCTACAGAGGAAAGCTAGGAAGGCCAATAAGGATAAATATCGACAGGAAAAGTTTCAGAGAGCTGTATCTGGCAACTTAAATCCAGAGGAATCAAGTAGATTAAAACGAAGACTGGGAATGTGGTCGGCTGGTGTTGGCATTAAGGATCTTGCTCGTGGTGAGGTTAAAGAAAATACACCTGAGGCCGCAGCAATTACGAGATTTGTAAGCGAATCGGATGAGATTAAGAGACGAGAGAGAAAAGAACAATATCAAGTACACACTAATAATCTAGTTGGCGACGATC
The DNA here is from genome assembly GCA_020639315.1 of Candidatus Nomurabacteria bacterium. GTDB lineage: Bacteria > Patescibacteriota > Saccharimonadia > JAGOAT01 > JAGOAT01 > JAGOAT01. The sequence goes on from JACKGM010000001.1 coordinate 380,143, forward strand.
TAGAGGTTTATCAGAATCTAATCGTGATGCAGCAACTATTTCGTGATATGCATGGTATTGAAGATGGTAGGAAGTTTACAGATGCTGAGCAGAGAGGTTTTATAGATTTCTATAATGGCGCAGTAGATCCTAGGCATCAGGTTGATGAAGATAGAATTCGTAGAGTTAGCAAGGCTGCGAGAATCAAATTTGATGATTTCATGTCACTAGATGGAAATCTCTCGATCGAGGTTCTTGATAAAATGTTTGAAGGTAAGAAAGTTGACTCTATTAAGGCGCTGAACAATGCTATGATTCAGGATCCTAGTGCTGGGGGTATTGGATTTAATATCAAGCATCCTCCAAGTTTATCCGAAAATCAGGTAGGTGCTTTATTTGCCGATATGTCTCTGGGAAAATATCGGGGATGGGCTAAGGAAAATATGGGTCAAATGATTGGGTATGGTGCTGATAAATTGACTGCTACAGAATTCTTGGAACAAAAGAAGCAAGGATATGATATGATGGCTGAAAGGATTGAGGCAGAAACAGATCCTGCCAAGAAAGCTAAGCTTGTGAATGACTTTGTAAAAGCAGCAGAAAAAGCAGCATCTGATCCGAAGGCTGTATCAGCGGGTTATACAGATGAAAAAGGACAACATATTATTGCTACCCTTGGGCGGATACATGCATCGCCAGCAGATATAGACTCTTTTAAGACTAAATTAGAAAACACACAACAAGGATTGCCTCAATCATCTAGCCCTGTATCACCTTCATCATATATGACTTTAGACATTCAAGAAAGAATTTCCCGGGGAGAAGGAGGGATGTATAGTGCTGTTGGAACACCCGGAATTACTATGCAGGAGCGGGTTAATACTGTTGTTTCAACTGCTCAAGCTATCAATAATCCATACTTGAGAGATAGTGCCAATGCTACACAACTAAGTAAGGGTGTTGCTAGACAAGCGGCAGCATTGATAGAAACCACCAGTCCAGCTGGGATTAAAGGTCAGATGACACAGGCTGAGTTTGTTACTAGGCATGGAGGGGCATTTAGTACTCCTGCAGAGGCTATAGATGCCTACGATCAATTGAGCAGTGTGATAGCAAGCATGGATGTAGATAGGAGTAGGACTACGGGTGATATTGTAGATGCAAAGTTTAGGGTTTAGTTGACTTACGACTGTTTGATATATTATCGGAGTTTGCTACAATAAAGACATAAGGGCTATGGGTTATTAAAATAAAATCATCATAGGAGGATTATGCCAACGACCAAGAAACCAAGTGCAAGTAAGACTATTAAGACTCGGAAAGTAGCAAGTACGACTAGGGCAACCAAACCAGTGGCTAGGACAGAGCCTAGCCAAGCCCAGCCGATGCAGACTATTGCAAACCAAACCGCCAATAGCCAACCAGACCCCGTCAGATCAAAGACCAACAAAACAGGCAATAAAAAAGTAACTTGGATTGTTTCGGTGATCATCTTGATCCTAATAGCAATCTTGGCCTACTTCCTGGTGAGGAATTTTAGGACTCAGAGATTTATTGAGAAATCTTGGCATCAAGTAGTAATAGGTGCTGATCGGTTGTCTGCGGAATTACCAGTGGACCTTAGAGATAATCAAATAGATCAAACCATTACTTTAGCTAATGATTTGAGACTAGTAATCAAAGATCAGAGTTTTGCTAGTGGTAATAAGACGGCGATCTTCAATAATTCTACTGAGCTCAAGCGTTATCAAGAGGTTTTAGGTCGAGTCGATCAGTACAATAATCAAATCATTGAAAACATCGAATCCGATAGTCTTGATCGTGATAATCTGGAAGCTTTATCTAGTGCTGGAGAAGACCTCAAGAGCTACCTAGACTCCAAACTTTCTGAGTTTAAGTTTATCAGTGAGAAGATCAATAATGATTATTACATGGTCGATCAAGATTTATTGCTCAAGCTAGATCAAGAGGATTTGATTGCTAGTGAAGAACAAGCCAATCAGGAAGCTGAAGCTCAGGTAGCAGCTCAGAGTCAAGCTGATCAAGAGCAAGCTCAGACTAACACTTTAGCCTTCCTCGAGGCGATGAAAAATCGTAACATCTCTGATACTCCAGCTGGGATGAAGTACTATATGACCAATGCCTATATTCAAGAGTTCGGTCAGTCTGAGTTTGATCGGATTGCTAATCCCGACCAAGCCTATTCCAAGAATGATATTAGTAGCTATCGAATAGTCGGTACAGAGGCTCTGGATGATGGGACTGGTTATAGAGTATCAGCGAGCGTTGGCTATCATGTCGAGTATACTGATAACAACTCAGTCTATGACTATACCAGTACGATTGTTTATCGCGTAATCAAGAGCGGTTACAATAACCGTTGGGAGATAGACGGTATCATCCCTGTCAATTAGCTTGTCAGTAAGCTTAGAGCCACTCAGGATTTGGCTGAGACCAGCCAAGATATTGACCGAGGCCACCCATATTGAGATCAGTCAACATGATGACTGGCCCGGTACTAACAAACTGGCCATTGCCAATCGAAATCATTACGTGGCCAGCCGGCACATTGTTGGTAGGCCCGAAAAAAGCTAGTCCACCTGCTGGTACTTCTCGGCTGGCATTGATCATTTTTCTTCGATTCATTTCCAAGAAATGGTCATAGGCTGTATGGTAGCCACTAAAAGCTCGACCATAAGCAAGGGCGACAAAACGGTCACACCAACCGTTCCAAGGCCTACCACTGTCAGGTTGGTAAGCTTTGCCTAGCTGAGCTTTGGCCCAATCTACGGCTATTAGGTTTTTGGGGTGGGCATTGGTCGAGCTAGGGGCTTTGGTAGCTGTATCTTGCTTGGCTTGCTTTTCTCTTGGGTCAATCCCTGTATAGACACCACTAGCAATTGCTTCATCAATCTTGGATTGAGTGATTTGGTCATTGGTTGCAGCGTACTGAGCCTGTCGTTGTTCAAAGCTGGGTAGGGAGCTAGATTTGGCCAGGTTCTGATCACTATTTTGGTTGATTGGAGTAGTATCAGCTTGGTTTTCAGCTTCGATTTTTGGACAAGAGACCTTGCCAGTAATCTGATATTTTGCGAGGTCATGGTACTCGGTTGACTTGGGTTTGGATCTATTGAGTCTGGAGGTACAGTTGAGACCCGCTTGATCGATTAAGAGTAATTGATCTTGATAGACCAAGTAATCTTGATTATTAATCGTAATTGCATCAAGTTCTTCGGTCTTTTTGTCTCTTTCACCTTTCTTACGATTGACTCTAGCTAGGCGAAACTCGGCGTCTTCTTCCGTAAGCTGGTGAGGGTCAAGCTGGTCTTGGCAATCCGGTATTTGATTAGTAGTCTGATCTGGATCGATTAGTCCACCGTCTTCAAGTAGAATCCAGCCTGTCTGATCAAGCTTGCAACTTGCTAGTACAGTGAGGTTGGCAGGGATGGTATAGCTGACTGCCAGCTGTTTGTCCGGACCGCGAAATACCATTTGATCTTTACTAGAACTGACTTCTGTTAGCTTAGTTTGCTCGCTACCTAGCTGAGTTGCGATTGTCCTACTGGTACCGATTGCTAGACTAAATCCCAAAAGGATTAAAATATTTTTAACCATATTACCTCCATGGCCAACAATATAGAAATACCATTGGCGTATTAATGATTAGTGATTAGAATTGATAAAACCTTATTAATTTCATCATAGTGGGGCATAGGGATAATTGCAAGCACAGGCGGGATACTGGATCCCCCGTAAGTTCTCCGAACTTCGGAGGATGACAATGCTCCTCCTGTCATATTCCAAAATCCTGTAAGGATTTATGGGATATCCAGTATTTGAGTTGAATCCCCGGAAATGCAAAATACTGGATCCCCCGTAAGTTCTCCGAACTTCGGAGGATGACAAGAGAAAGGCGGAGTTTCGGAGGATGACAATGCCCTCTGTGTGTCATCTTCCAAATTTCCGTAGGAAATTATGGGAGATCCACCTCCCGTGTCATCTTCGGATTACCCGGAGGGTAATACCGGAGATCCAGTATTTGAATTAGTTGCCCAGTAATACAGAAATACTGGATCCCCCGTAAGTTCTATAACCCTGTTGCCATATAACCTCACGGCTTCAAAACTGCCATTTTTGCCCCAGACTAGCAAAACACTTCGCAGCGTAACTCCTGTTATGCTTTGTCGTGTTTTGGTATTCTGGAATAAAAATCATCAGCTTTGACCTCGCAAGTTTATATGGCAACAGGGTTTATGAACTTCGGAGGATGACAATGCACAATGCCAGAATACAAGGGAGTTTCGGAGGATGGCTATATCATCAAATACGAAAGTCGGATAAAATAAGGGCATGAAGATATTGATAGACGGGAGAATGATCAAAGGGACAGGGATTGGTCGCTATATCGAAGAGTTGGTCAAAGAATTGGTCAGACAAGATAAGGACAATAAATATCTATTATTGATCTTATCTAAGGATCGAGAGTCGGTAAATATCCAAGCTGACAATCTAGAAATCATCGAATGTGATATCAGCTGGTATAGTGTTGGTGAGCAAAGAGAGCTACTAAGAGTTATCAATACCTACAGGCCCGATCTAGTCCATTTTACCAATTTCAATTTTCCTATACGCTATAAGGGGAAGTTTGTCATGATGATTCACGATTTGACACTTTGGCGGTATCGCAACCAAAAATCAGGCTTCAAGCGCTTGGTTGACCCAGCCAGACTTATCATAATGCGCTTGATGGTTAAGCGTGGGGTCAAACGAGCTGAGGCAGTATTTTGTCCTAGCGATTTTGTCAAATCAGACCTAATCGATACCCTAGGAGTCGAGCCAGACAAGATAGTGGTAACCAAGCTAGCAAGCTTTGGTAGGCAAGATCTCAAGCCTGAAAAACAAATCGATCTCAAGCAGTTTGGGATTAATAAGCCTTATCTACTATATGTTGGCACAGTCTACCGCAACAAGAATATCGAGCGACTAATCGTGGTACTAGCTAGACTAGTAATTGAAGCCAAGCTAGATATTCAGCTGGTACTTGTCGGTAAAAAGACAATCTATCATCAGAAGCTTGAGCAAGTAGTGCTAGAAGCTGAACTGCATGAGAGGGTAATCTTTACCGACTATGTCGATGATCAGACTTTGCTTGCTTTATATAAACAAGCAGCTTGCTATGTATTCCCTTCCTTATCAGAAGGTTTCGGTCTACCGATTCTTGAAGCCATGGACCAAGATTTGCCAGTGGTCTGTTCTTCTACTACTTCAGTCGGTGAAGTAGGGGGCTATGCGGTAGAAAGTTTTGATCCGACAGACTTAGAGGATATGTATCAAAAAATCCTAGCAGTACTAGAGTCTCCAGATCGTAGGGAAGAGCTGATTTTGCTGGGTCGCAAGCGAGTTAAGCAGTTTTCTTGGCAGGATACTGCCAAGAAAACTTTAGAAGTCTATCATAGACTTACTCCGAAATCTTGATTTTTTTGGGGTATGCTATAATCTAGCTATCAGTTATGATACTAGTATAAACTAACAATTTAGGAGGTAAAATGGAAGTAGAGATCAACTATTTAGCAGTACTAGTAGCTAGTATAGCTCAGTTTGTGATTGGAGCTATCTGGTATATGCCGATTTTTGGCAATTTGTGGGGTAAGATCCACGGATTTGAAAAGCTTGAAAAGGCCGTCCAGCAGGAAATGCAAAAGAAGATGATGCCGATGCTAGTGATCCAGTTTGGCTTAAATTTTATCTTGGCTACCGTCCTGGCACACTTTATTGGCCAGATTGATCAAGAGTGGTACAAGGTCGCTGTCTGGATTTGGTTTGGATTTGTTATGACCACCCAAGCTTCATCTGTCATTTTTGGGGGCACCCCAAAGCAGTGGCAGCTCAAGCAGTTTCTAGTAATGACTGGTGCTTCATTGGTCGAGATTTTGGCCGCTGCCTGGATCATTAACCTTTTTTCCTAAAAGTAAGGCTATAATCAGTGCTGAATGAGGTAAAAGTCAGGTTGACCTGGCTAGTGATTGGATTATTCGCTAGCTTATTAACTGCTGGGCTAATCAATAATTTTGATCAAGTCTTAGATCGCAATTTAGTATTAGCATCTTTTATTCCTTTGATCGTCTATATGAGTGATGCCGTGGGGACACAGATGGAAGCGATGATTATCCGTGAGCTTAATAATAAGAAGAAATTTAATTTTCGTGGTTTTTTTCAGAGACAGCTGATAGTAGTAACTATAATTGGGATGATTATAGCCAGTATTGCTACAGGGGTAGTCGGCATCTGGAAGTCCGACTTCAATCTAGCAATAGTAGTCGGGGCATCGCTTTTGTCGGGTATTTTGACTTCTCTTGTGACTGGAGCAGTCATGCCATACTTTTTTTGGAAGCTTCATCAGGACCCAGCCGAAGCTAGTGGGCCGATTGCTACAGTGATCCAGGATTTTCTTAGTGTTTTGGTATTTTTCTTAGTTGCTTCTGTTTTGCTATAATTAGAGTATGACTACATCACAAATTCGCCAATCGTTTCTAGATTACTTTGCTAGTAAGGGGTGTCATATTATTCCTTCGGCACCTTTGGTGCCAAAGGATGACCCGACAGTATTATTCAACATTGCGGGGATGCAACCAATTGTCCCATACCTCAAAGGTCGACCTCATCCAGCTGGTACACGTTTGGCCAATTCCCAAAAGTGTGTTAGAACATCAGATCTTGAAGAAGTTGGTGATAGCTCGCATTTGACTTTTTTTGAAATGCTGGGGCACTGGAGTCTGGGAGATTACTATAAGAAGGAGGCATTGGAGTGGATTTGGGAGTGGTTGACCGCACCTGAGTATTTGGGTCTAGAAAGCTCCAAGCTCTACGCTACTGTTTATCAGGGAGACAAACAAATTCCAAGAGATGATCAGAGCATCGGCATTTGGCAAGAAATTTTTAACGATCAAGGTCTTTCAAGCGAGGTAGGTAAGAGGATCCTGACGCTAGGTCGAGAGGATAATTGGTGGGAGATACCTGGAGCAGAGCAGAGTCCAGCTGGTCCCGATAGTGAAATTTTTTATTACTTAGGTGAACAAGCTAATCCGGTTTTTGATCCCGAGGATCCAGACTTTATCGAGATTTGCAATTCAGTCTTTATGGCCTACCAAAAGACTCCAGATGGGTATCAAGACTTGGTTAAGAAAAATGTTGACTTTGGTGGAGGGTTAGAAAGAATTGCCATGGTCAAGCAAGGAAAAGACTCGGTCTACGGAATAGATATATTTGTTGAGATTGATCGGGCGATTCAAGCGATAGCGACCAAAGATGATTTGAGAGCAAGAAGAATTATCTCAGATCATATTAGGACTGCTACGATGATGGTCGGTGATGGGGTGGTACCCGACAATAATGGGGCAGGTTATGTCTTAAGGCGCTTAGTCAGGAGGGCTCTTAGAGAGGCAGATCGGATCGGGATCGATAGCCAGCTAATCGACCAATTGGTTCCAGTGGTAATTCATCTTTATCAGGATGCTTATCAAAATCTTGCCCAAGACAAAGACCAGATTATCAAGGTGCTAAGCAAGGAAGAGCGTCTTTTTAGGGCTACATTGAAGAAAGGGATTAGATTGTTTCACAAGGAAGTCCAGCAGAAGTTGACCGGTGAACAAGCTTTTAAGCTATTTGATACCTACGGTTTTCCTTTAGAACTTAGCCTGGAAGAGGCCAAAAGATTAGGCCTTAGTATTAGCAAAGATTTGGATCAAGAATTTGCTCAATCTATGTCCGAGCAGAGGGAACGATCTCGGACTGCCAATAAGGGGGTTTTTAAGGGTGGTCTGATTGATCACTCACCCAAGGTGATTCGTTATCATACTGCTACTCATATCCTTTATCGAGCACTTCGTAACATCCTTGGTGATCATGTAGTGCAAAGGGGAAGTAATATCACAGCCGAACGGACTCGGTTTGATTTTTCTCACCAGGGTAAGCTGACAGATCGTCAGATCAGCCAGATTGAGCAGATGGTCAACCAGACGATTGAGGCTGGCTTGCCTGTCAGCTATCAAGTAATGCCGACCGAACAGGCGTTTGAGCAAGGGGCACTGGGAGCTTTTGGTGATCGTTATGATGATCAGGTAAAAGTCTATCAGATAGGAGAAGACAGTAACCCGTATTCTTTAGAGATATGCGGAGGCCCTCATGTCGAGAATACTATTGAGGTCGGTAAGTTTAAGATTGTTAAGGAACAAGCATCTTCTGCTGGGGTTAGGCGGATCAAGGCAGTGATTGAGGATTAAACTCAAACTAGTGAAAGTACCCTGGATACTGCATTAAATACTTGATTAACATTGATGGTACTCATGCAGTATCCAGTAAAATCTTGTGTACATTTGTTATAACATGGTCCACATGCCAAGTTTGGAGTTATCTGTGTATCTCCAGGTTGTATTTCCATCTCTTGTGGTGGCAACGGATTGTCAAAGGTTACAACGGGTATACTCTGAGATTTTGCAGCATGGAATGCGAAAGAGTTTGATGTTACCATAATATCAAGATTACTGACCAAACCAAGGAAGTCTCCAATCTCTAGATTACTAGGCAGTAGTGCTAAATTTGGTCTTTTGAAGTTTCCTAGAAATGCCCTAACTTCATTTAGGATTTTATAGTCATCTGGCCCATATAGTACGATAATGCCTAGATTAGGATATTCTTGAGATAGTTTTATTGCAAGTTCTGCATAATATTGCGCAGGCCAGCGCCTAACTCGTCCGTTTTCACTTGTCCCGATATTTAAACCTACAATATTAGATGGTTCACTATTAGACAGTAGCTCGGATAGAAGTTGTCTTGAATAAAGCATTTTTTCTTCTGGCACAATGACGCTGTATTGACTTGGCATGTGGCCAAGTCCAACACAGGTTAGTAGCACTTGTTGAAAAGTTAGTCTGTTCTCAGATCTAAATTCGTTATCTACTTGAAGTCGTTGTAGGTATTTGAAATTAAGGTTATTGGTGAAGAAATTACCTTGTCTATTGATATTGAATCCATATACCCTGATTGCCTTTAATATTACTTGCTTAGCTAGCTCTGACATTTCAAAATTAATTATTAAGTCTTGTTTCTTGGCATACAACTCTACTTTAGAGTTAGAAGGTTTGATATTGATAGGATCAACTTCAGGTACATAGCCCAATAACTCAACTCCGCGCTGATGTGTAAACCAGTTTATTTGTGCATGAGGGTTAATAGATTTGATAGCTTTAGTGACAGCAGTGGTTCTAAGTATACTTCCTAGCCCACCCATTTCAACTATGCCTATTTTGCCAGCAGTAACTATTAAATCCCTATCGGAACATTCTGTCGTTGCCGGTTTGTTACATTCAGGGGCTGGTTCATATTGGTCACAGCCTAAGCAGTTTGGTCTATTGACTTGTCTTTGAATTTCACAAGGTTTAGATCCTTCCCAACGTTTACAATCAGCCTGAAATATTTCTGATGATAAGTTCATTACCGTATTTAGAGATAATATATTTGACTGGATAGATTAAGTTTCTTTGGGCTGCCTGATCTAGAGTCAACCATACTGGGTTGCTTCCCTCGTCCCTTACTTGTATATCTAAAGTGGTTTTAAGTTCTAACAAAAAGGCATGCCAACGGTGTATATCAGCACCTCTGCGACAAGAGTCCCCGACAATGTTCTCGGTCGTAATACTAGTTAAGTTTTTTGGTTTTATCCCAACTTCTTCCTCTGTTTCTCTCTTGGCAGAATCTAGAGGATTTTCATTGGTGTCAAGGTGACCAGATGGTACAGTAAGGGCAAACGGAAATATATTTCTTTCAAAGAATAAAAATTTATCATCTGGGTTACGGATAAAAACACCTGCACTTTCATGCCAGTATTCCAGATCATTATCTATCCACCATTTGATGCCAGGGTCAATCACGATAGACCTTTCATATTGTTTTTTGCAGTAGCTACAAAAATAGTAAGTTTTATCTTCTTTGTAAATACGCTCAACTTCTTCTGCGTTGCAGCCTATACAATATTGGTGGTAGGTTCCGTCGTCTTTCCATTTAAAATTAAGTTTCATATTGCAATTATAGCACTACACTCGTTCTTTTGCGCCCGCCCCGGGTAATACAAAATAGCAAATTTCATGATAAGATATTCTTATGCTTAAAGTTGGCAATTTGATAAACCTAGAGCAGGTAAAAAATAGCCTTAGTACTAACCTTCAAAGTTTTAGGGGCATGATCTCTAGCAAGAATCCAGATATCTTTTTGGGTCTAGATATCGGGACCGAGCAGGTCAAGGCAGTGCTTGCCAAGTATATTCCAGATAACGGCAAGCTAGAAGTAATAGCTACTGGTCAGGCCAAGCAGGGTCTTAGTGATATGCAGTCTGGGACGATCACTGATATCTCAGGAGTAATTACAAATTGTGATCAAGCTATTAGGGAAGCAGAATCGAAGTCAGATCAGATAGCTAAGCGAGTAGTGATCGGAATTGCAGGGGAACTAGTTCAAGGCAATAGCTTTGAGTTGCGTTACCAGCGTAAAGATCCAGAGATAGAGATAGGCAAGCTTGAGACTCAAGATGTCCTGTCAAAACTGCAAGCAAAAGGCTTAGATAAGGCTAGAGAAGACATTAGTTGGGAAACTGGCCAAAAAAACCTCGATATTCGTTTGCTCAATTCTGCAATTACCCAGATTATTATAGATGGATATCAAATCACGAACCCAATCGGGTTCAAAGGTGAACATGTGACTTTGAGAGCTTTTAATGCCTTTGCCCCGATGATTCATATTGCAGCAGTCGAGACCATTGCCAAGAACTTAGATCTAAGCCTAGTGGCAATTGCGGCTGAACCATTTGCGATAGCTAAGAGTGTCCAGGAGCTTGGTAAGGAAGCTACTAGTGCTGTTTTTATTGATATTGGAGGTGGCACTACTGATATCGCGATAGTCAGTGAAGGTGGAGTAGCTGGTACCAAGATGTTTGCATTGGGGGGTCGAAGTTTTACTAGGGCTCTAGCTAATATTTTTTCACTAAGTTTTGATCGGGCAGAAGAGCTAAAGCTTGCCTATAGTGAGGGAAGGCTTAGTCCTGATAAGACAAAAAAGGTCAAGAAGGCTCTCTCTAGCGTGGTAGAGCTCTGGCTTGAGGGGGTTAAGCTTTCCTTGGAAGAGTTTGAAAATCTTGATCAGTTGCCCAATCGAATCTTGCTCTGTGGAGGGGGATCAAAATTGGCTGATTTGACTACAGTACTTGATGATAAGGCCTGGCATAAAGAAGTAGGCTTTAGCAGGAGCCCAGTCATCAAGCATATTAAAAAAGCTCAGATACCTAGGGTCAACGATCCACTAGATCTTGCCAAGGGACCAGAATATATTACACCACTTGCATTACTAAGCCTTTCACTAGATACTGTTACTAGTGACCCTAACTCAAATATTCTTAGTAGGTTCAATCAGGTAATCAAAAAATAATGGAAGATAATAGCCAAATAATTTATTTAGAAATTGATACAGATATCACAGAAGTATCAAGACTGCTCAGTCAAACCAAAGCAAAGCAAATCCGGTTGGTTGTGCCAGCCAAATCTGGTTTGCTGAGAAGTTCGATCAACCTTAAGCTACTCAAAAAACAGATCGCTAGTAGTAAAAAAGAGGTTATTTTAGTCTGTCCTGATCAGGATATCCAGAAACTAATTCTTCGTAGTGGCTTACAGGTTGCTAGTACTGTAAAGTCAAAGGTGATTGAAATGACTTCATTAGCGACATCAGACCTAGATCCAGCCTCTGGCAACCAAGTTTCTAAAGAAGAGCCAGTAGTCTCAGATATGGTAACAGAAGATTTAACTAAAGAGTCCGATTTAAAGGAGGAAGATGAGGAACCTTCGGGTCAGTCTACACTAGTGGTCAAACAATTTGACCCTGAGTCTAGTAAGCAGACTCCATCGAGTAGTAAGGCTGATCTTGATGCCAGCACAAAAACTGCTGTCGCTACTGACAGTGAACAGCTGAAGATCCCGGATTTTGACCACTTTAGAAGAAAATTCCTGATTATCGGTGGTTTGGGAGTGGTGGCAGTCAGCTTAATTTTAGTAGGAGTATTAACCCCAAAGGCCAAGGTCACAGTTAGCTTGCAGGCTGAGCAAGTACCGATCAATCTCAGCCTAGACCAGTCGGAGTTTGAACAGGCTGGTTACGGCCAGATAACGGACCAAGAGACCTTGACTACTACGGTGGTCGCTAGTGAACAAAAGGATCTAGGTAGTGTTGCCCAGGGTAATGTCGTGATTCAAAATTGCGAAGATAGTGATGCTCATAGTCTCAAGAAAGGGACCAAGCTGATCTCGGGTGGCCTGAGTTTTGAGCTTGATCAAGCAATTACTATCCCTGCTGGCATTTTTAGCGCTGGGGGGACTGTTTGCTCCACGCCACTAGTCGAGGCAGGGATCAAGGCTAGTGAAAAAGGGTCAGATTACAATCTGACTCAAGCTAGTTTCGGCTTTACTGAACTCAGTGCCAACTTTAAGGCGACCGGGACTACTAGTGGTGGGGAGAGTAAAATAGTCAAGGTGATCGCCCAGTCTGATATCGATCAAGCTAGAGCGGCTTTGATCGCTACCAATACGCTTGAGGAAGCTGATCTGGTCAGCCAGATTGATCAGAATCAGAGCAGACTAGTCAAGGGGAGCTATAGTGAGGTCGTAGATCAAGAGTCATTGGCTGACCCTGTGGGGAGCCAGGTCGATCAGACAGAACTCAAGCTGGTAATCAAATCTAGCCTGGACTACCTTGAACTTAAAGGTATTGGAGTGGTATTAGATCAATATCTTCAGGAAAACTCGGATGGTAGCAAGCAGATTTTTGATAATGGGGCAGAGTCAGTAGAGCCAAGTTATCAAGATGGTCAGATCACTATCACTACCACTGGATATCTTGGACCAAAATTTGATCAAGAAAGAATTATTAGTGAGCTAAGATTTGTCAGTAAGAAGCAAGTGCGTGAGGTGGTCAAGGAATATATAGATTACCAGGACTTGCAGGTCGATGGAGGGATTACACTCTTATCGAGGATGCCAATCTTTGGCTCAAAGATTGGCCTAGAACTTGAAGTGACCAATATCTAGGATTCTTGGTTTATACCTGCAAGGTGTCACCTTGATTACCAGGAATTGCAGGTCGATGGAGGGATTACATTCTTATCGAGGATGCCGAAACCCTACCCCTCTCTTGTCATCCTCCGAAACCCCGCCCTCTCCTGTCATCCTCCGAAACCCCGCCCTCTCCTGTCATCCTCCGAAACCCGAAGGGTTTACGGGGGATCCAGCATTTTGCATTTCCAGGATTCAATTCAAATACTGGATATCCCATAAATCCTTACAGGATTTTGGAATATGACAGGGAGAGGATTGTCATCCTCCGAAACCCGAAGGGTTTACGGGGGATCCAGCATTCCTGCATTGTGCACGGTCATCCTCCGAAACCCGAAGGGTTTACGGGGGATCCAGCATTTTGCATTTACGGGATTCAACTCAAGTACTGGATCTCATAAATCCCTGCGGGATTTTGCTATATGATAGAACAGGGTTGGATATTCAGTACTATCTTCCATTAACCCTGTTGCCATATAACCTCACGGCTTCAAAACTGCCATTTTTGCCCCAGACTAGCAAAACACTTCGCAGCGTAACTCCTGTTATGCTTTGTCGTGTTTTGCTATTCTGGAATAAAAATCATCAGCTTTGACCTCGCAAGTTTATATGGCAACAGGGTTATAGAAATTCGAAGGTTACGGGGAGGCGAGAGCGGAAGATGGAAAAAGGGACAGAAATTTGAGTTAGTGATAGGGAAGTGAGGTATAGTTACGGGTTTTGTTTGGTTGACACTAATTATGTGGTTTGTTAGAATTCTATTCGGTATCTACTGTTGTATTCTTGTTAAGTAAGTGAGGTACTAAGTCAATTAATATGGAGTATTGCTATTAGTAAGTTTACTAGTGTCTCTACTGTGCTAATTCGTCGAAATAAATCCCAGAATCCAAAATCTACTGCTAGTTATCAAAATCAAAGTAAATCCAGACAATTCCGATTGTTTTTGCCGATGCTTTATCTAATGCTTATTGTATTTAGTCTCAACTTCCAATTACTTCCTAGTATAATTTCCACTACTGAGCACAGTCAGGCTCAGAGTTTCTCAAAGTCAGTAGATAATTATGGGTTTTTAGAGGTTACCTCTGATCTTTCTAGGTTGGCACCAGTAGCAGAGCTTTCTACTCAAGTCAATAACGAAGAGCAATCACTTGATCAAAATGATTCTACCAGCCTAGATACGACTGGTGGGGATTTTATTACCAAGCCCAAGCCAGTCTTGACCGAAGGTAAAGCCACACGGGATGTTGTAGACTATCAGGTCAAAGAAGGGGACACCGTTTCGACAATTGCGAGTCAGTTTGGCCTGACTACAGACACTGTCAGATGGGCTAATCAGCTTGAATTGGACCAAGTGCTAGAAGTCGGAGAGACTCTCAAGATTCTGCCGATTGATGGTGTTTTGCACTGGGTTGAACCCGGGTCTGGTGATACTCTAGATCAGATTTCAGCCTTGTATAAGGTAGATAAAAAAGTGATCGTTAGCTATAACCAGATTCTTGATAATAAACTTGAAGATGATATGGTACTAGTAGTTCCTGGAGGTCAGATTGAAGAAGTGGAGGCTAGTCAAGAGACTACCCAAAACCAAGTAGCTCTTGATCAGCCCGCAACCACTCAGACATATAACCAGCCAGTACAGGCCAATAGTACTGCTCCAGAAGCTTTGACTAGCTATAGCGGTGGATATAATAACTATGCCTATGGGTATTGCACCTGGTATGTGGCTAATCGTCGAGCTGTACCGGCTAGTATGGGCAATGCAGCCAATTGGTATTATGCGGCTCAAGCAGCTGGGTTCGGAGTAGGCAGTCAGCCAGTAGTAGGGGCAGTGGCTTGGACTCCAGCTGGTTATTATGGACATGTTGCCTATGTCGAAGCAGTTGAAGGAAGCCAAGTGTACATCTCGGAGATGAATTATGCAGGCTGGGGAGTAGTGTCTTATCGCTGGGTACCAGCTAACGCTTTCAGCTATATTTATTAATCGCAATGTTTATTGATCAGGTCAAAATCACTGTCCAAGCTGGACGGGGTGGAGATGGTCGGGTCAGTCTACTTAGCAATCGGAGCCAAGTCAAGGGTGGTCCAGATGGTGGTGACGGTGGTGACGGTGGTGATGTGATTCTGCAAG
This sequence comes from Candidatus Nomurabacteria bacterium, assembly GCA_020639315.1. Taxonomy (GTDB): domain Bacteria; phylum Patescibacteriota; class Saccharimonadia; order JAGOAT01; family JAGOAT01; genus JAGOAT01. The sequence goes on from JACKGM010000001.1 coordinate 395,395, forward strand.
CTAGTCATAATTATAGTACACTAAGTCACTTTCGGGGCAAGAAACGTTTTGCCGCGGAAAATGGTCAAATGGGCGATAAGTTTCATAAGCACGGCAAGAGGGGACATAGTCTTAGATTGGAAGTTCCAATTGGTACTGTAATCAAGCGTGACGGGGAGGTGATTGCGGATTTGACAGAAAACCGCCAGGCTGTAATTATCGCCCGTGGTGGAGAAGGCGGTTATGGCAATGCCCATTTTACTTCTTCCAGGCGTCAGACTCCGCGGTTTGCCGAGTTGGGTTTGCCTGGAGAAGGATTTGAATTAGAGTTGGAGCTAAGGTTGCTGGCCGATGTCGGCCTAATCGGGTTGCCAAATGCCGGTAAGTCTAGTTTGATCTCGGTTTTGACAAGTCTCAAGCCTAAGATAGCAAACTATCCTTTTACGACCATTACACCAAAAATCGGAATTGCCACTTACTATCAGCACAGTTTTGTGGTTGCCGACTTGCCAGGACTAATTGCTGGGGCTAGTGAAGGCAAGGGTCTGGGACAGCAGTTTTTGAGACATATTGAAAGATGTCGGGTGCTAGTAGAACTAATTAGTGTGGAGAGTGAAGATTATACTAAAGATATAGAGACTGTTTTATTAGAACTTAAAAATTACAAACGAGGCAGTCTACTAGATCGCAAGATAATATTTGTGGTCAGTAAGATTGATTTATTAGGCAACGATCAAGGGTTGGTAGACCAATACATTTCGGAGGTAAGGCAGGCTACTAGAAAACTGATTGCCAAATATCAGCTTGACGCTGATCCAGGTGTGATTGGAGTTTCTGCTGTGACACTGCAAAATTTGGATCAATTAAAGGCTAAGCTAGCCTTGCAGCTTGAGGCACTTGATCAGGAGATTGAGGTTGATCAGGAGATTGAGGTTGTGCCAGTTATTCGAGCTGAGGATGACCCCAATCTTTACTCGGTTGACAAACTTGAGGAAGGTAAGTATCTGGTCAGGGGACAAAAGATCGAGCGGTTTGCGATGAAGACCAATTTTGATCAAGATCAAGGACTGGCTAGGCTGAGGGATATCTTGGGCAAACTAGGAATAGAACGTGAGTTGATCCGCCAGGGGGCAAAAGTTGGAGATCGGGTGGAGATTGCGGGTAAAAGCCTGGAGATTTAGTGGTTTAAAATTTTATTGACCGCCTTGGTGTAGTTTTCATTGTTAAATTTGTACAATCCAAAATTTCTAATTTTTCCACTTTTTTAGCTTTTTTCCAAAGGGATGCCTTAATGGGCTGGTTGGGGTTTTTTTTGTCGGGTATAGAGTAGTTAAAGGTAAAAACACGACTTTTTGATTCTTTTATCGTCTTATCTAATAAATCTTTTTGGTAAGCCGTATCGTTGCTCATGCTAGTATCATATCATATAATCCCAACAAAAGATGGAGAATAATTTAGAAACTAGTATCTGGTGGAGTATGGCGGATTCGAACCGCCGACCTCTTGCATGCCATGCAAGCGCTCTAACCAACTGAGCTAATACCCCTATGAAATGTCGCATAGATATTATAGCATAATAGAATATCTATACGAGATTACTCCGATTTTGGCTTTGGGTTGAGGGGTCTATAGCTGAAGTAACTCCAGTTTTAACTTTGGGCTAACAAAGCAGAACATTGATATTGACTTTTAGGGATTGGCGGGGGATAATAGGAAAGTAAATAAAAAATTTAATTGTAAAGTAATAAGGTAGAAGGAGATTATCAATGTCAGGTAAAGATAATGGAACAGTTTTGGGTGTAGCGACAACAGTAGGGGGAGCTGGTACAGTATTGGGTGCATCTACCTCTGGGGAAGGCCTCGGTGCAATTACTAGTTTACCGAGTACTGGCGGTGAGATCGCATTGCATCTTGCTGTGCTAGTTGCTTTGGGCTGTGGTTTGATCATTTTGACTAGTAATTTGATTACTTATCTAGCAAAAAAGTATCAATAGGCTAGATCTATGAATAGGCTAATCTTTAGCCTAAAACTCGTATTAGTTTACCTAGTAGTGACTGCTTTGTTTTTTGGTGATGAAATTTATACAAAGTATCAAGAGTATAAGGTTACTGGTGAGAATCAAGAGCAGTTGGCACAGCTCGAACAAGACGCTTCATTCGAACAAGAATATATTCCTGCTAAGCCAGCCCAGATTAGAATCGAGAGATTAGGCGTAGACCTGAAAGTATTGGATGGTGAGTATGATGTCACTAATAGTACTTGGACACTTAGTCAAGATAGCGCTCATTATGCTTTACAAACCAGTCTACCAAATTTTGATTATGGCAATACCTTGATCTATGGTCACAATCTAGATAATATTTTTGGGAGCCTCAAAGATCTAATTATAGGTGATATTTTGATTTTAAGCGATTCATCTGGAGTAGAGATCACTTATAAGTTTGTGGGATTTGATTTACTTACACCAAATGACACTTCAATATTTTATTATCAGGGTGACCCCCAATTGTCACTTTTGACCTGTCATGGATTATTTGATAGCGAGAGATTATTATCAAAATTTCAACCTGTAGGCATTGTATCGAGATGATAGATTTTATATTTGGTTTTCTTTCTATACTTGGAATAGTTACACTTTTGAGGGTGACATTATTTTTTATAGGTAGTGATATTTATGAAATTAAGCGAATTTTTAAACGCCGAAAATTAAGTAAAGTGATTAATTTTCATCCAAGAAATTATCAAGTAACAGTCTTAATCCCTGCACATAACGAAGAGGCAGTGATTATTCGTTGCCTAGAGTCAGTATTTAAAAGTGAATACAAAAGGATCAAGGTAGTAGTAGTCAATGATGGATCAACTGACCAGACTAAGACTCTAGTCAACAACTATAAAGCCTTAAATAAACTTAGTAATCTTAAGCTAATCAATAAGGAGAATTCAGGTAAAGCTGATTCATTAAATTTAGCCCTAGGCAATGTTCGCTCAGCATTAGTAATGGTTCTGGATGCAGATTCAATTGTCCAACCAGATACAATCTCGATTGCTGTTCGTCATTTTGATAACACCAAAGTAGTTGCAGCTGCTACCAATGTCAGGATTACTCATAATCTAAATAGTATAGTAGGTGCAGTTCAACTTTTAGAGTTTAGCTCATCTTTTCGTTTCAAGCGAGCACTCACAACATTTAATATGGAGTATATTATTGGGGGTATGAGTTTTTTTCGCTATAAGACTCTTAAAAAAGTTGGTTTTTTTGATACTGATACTGTGACTGAGGATATTGATTTGACCCTCAAGCTGGTTAGTCTTGGCAATAAGCAGAATCGGATTATTTTTGCGGGAGATTCAATAACCTACACAGAAGGAGCGGGGAGTTTCCGGGCATTACTCAAACAGAGGTATCGTTGGAAGTATGGAAGGTTTCAGACTTTTGTAAAAAATCGCAAACTATTTTTTAATCGAGATCCGAAATACAGTAGGAGTTTGGCTTTTTTCTATTTGCCATGGTCACTTGTGCAGGAGTTAATATCCTTACTCGATCCTTTTATTATAATTTTTTGGTTAGTAGTATCAATTTATTTGGGCAACTACGGAACCTTTAGGTTTATTATTATTTTTTATACAGTCTTTGTGTTGTTGATTACGATGACTGAGGAAAGGCTGAATTTAGCTGCAAGATTTAGGTTGGTGGTCTACGCCCCATTGGGCTATTTGTTTTTTTTGACCGTAGGGCTGGTAGAGTACTTAGCATTGATTAGATGTATATTGAACTATCGTAAGATTGTTCAACTGGAGCAAGAGATTGGTGGCTGGGATCATATCCAGCGTGATGGTGGTAGTTTAGGGTGATTAGTTAGACTGGATTAGGCTAATAGGTGTATCAAGACTAATCAGGGCTCCTAAGAAGTTCTCCAGAAGCCGGGTGTCTTGGCTATCTCCAGGAATTTGATCCCAAAATGAATAGTCAGTCAACCAAACAGTTTGCAAACGATTCTCTAGATCCAGCACTATCTCAAGACTTAGTCCTTGATTGTCCAGTAAGTAGGCAAGGTTAAGTATTTGATTGAGCGACTTGAAACGTTGATCTAGGCTAACACTTATTAGCCGCCTCTGATGATAATAGACTTTTGCAATGCCTAGCTGAAGGATTACCTCAAATCTATCAGTTCTTAGCACTTTTATTAAGTCATAGACCTCTTGTAATTGGCGGCTAGTGATTGGGCTAGTTATTTCTAAATCTAGGGTGACTGACTGGTTTGGATTTAAATCTAAGGCCAAATCTTGGAGATTCTTTGACCAATTTTGAGTTTCAAGCTGGATAGTTTGAGGATTGATCGATCCCAAGTAGTTGGTATTAGATAGATGATAGGTATTGTTTAGTTTAAGCTTAGGACAGATTAGAGAGGTCAGGTCTTCGATTTTGTAGGTTGCAATTTGGCTGATTTCATATTCGGGGGTGGACTTAATAGCTAGTGGTTGCTCAGAACAGTATTTGCTATAAGAGTCATCTATCTGGTATTGGCTGGATTTCTTATCAATTCTGAGCTGGTTACTAAAGTGGTGATAGGTAATAATGACCGATATAGTACCGACTGCAAAACCAAACGCGATCAAGCTGGGTAGTAATATATCAGCCCTAAACCTAGGTAATCGCATTTATATCCCTTTCCTCTCCCATTTTTGCCATTGTAGTTGTCGCTTTCTGATACTCAGATAAACACTTTGCATTAATGCTAGATATTCAACCCAAACCAAAATATAAATCAGTGGCCAGAGATAGATCCAAGATAGGCCAAACCTGAGTTTATGTCTAGGTACCTCAAAGATTGCTAGAATAATAAAACCTATCGCAAAGAAACTAATACTAAGAGCTAGCCCCAAAGGATTACGCTTGATTACATTATCTATAAAAAAATAACTCAGCGAGATTGGCTCGATCAATAGCTGAAACTCTAGAAGAACTGAACTGGGTAATAGTCCCCAGGTCAAGAGTTTGTTGTGTTGGGGTTTTCTTGAGAAGAACATTTCACGATATTTGTCAAAAGTTTCAAATCGACCCTTTTTCCAACGAATTCTTTGTTTGACTAGACCATAGATACTACTTGCTCCTTCGGTATAGCAAACTACATCACTAGCATACTTACTTCTTAGGCCATGAAATTGTGTTCGAAGTGACATTTCTATGTCCTCAGTAAGATTTGCGGTGTCAAACTCTCCAAATTGATCAAAAGTCAATGATTTACGGAAGGCTGCACAGGCTCCACCAAAGATATATTCGATACCTAGAAGTGAATTAGCCTTCTTGGCATAAAAGCCAAAACTGTATTCAAAGTATTGGAGGTAACCAATCAGGCTTTGGTAGTTGGCAATCTCTACTCGTCCTACCAAGCCTGCCAGCTCAGGGTCTTGGAAATGGATAGAGAGATGATATAAAGCTTGGTCGTCTAGAATTGAGTCCGCATCCATTGTCATAATTATCTCGGAGGTTGCCAGCTTGAGCCCTTGATTCAGGGCATGACCTTTACCAGCATTGGCTTGATAGTGATAAATAATTTTTTCATCTGGATGCTTTTTGATAAAAGTTTTGATAATTTTATCTGAGTCGTCAGTCGATCCGTCATTGATGACTATTATTTCTAGGTTTGGGTAATGGTTGTCGATTACAGACTGAATAGTTTTGGTGATCCCGACCGCTTCATTCCAGGCTGGGATGATTACACTGATTGAGACGGGAGGGGAATTGATCTGTTGATAACGTTTTGCTTTCAAGATTTCTTTGAGGTCATAGATAGGTGCAATCAGCATTACAAACAAATAGCGGATTAATAGGCTGGCAGTGCCAACAATCACGATTAGTCGGAGGGACTGATAAAGAAAATCAATAATCAAGTTGCTTCTCCTGAACCAAACTGGTAGATTTGGATTGGGTTTGAGTCAATAATGATAGATAGGCTGTAGGATTGAGGATTAGTTGAGGGTTGATAAAGAGTATCAATACGGGTTAGATTGTAGACTTGACGATTTATTTGCTCCGATTGGCCATTCTCTAGAATCAAGGGTGAGCCAAGCTCTAGATTTGTAATCGAATCTATTGATTCTTGCTCAGCCAAAGTAATAATGGTTTGGTCAGGAGTATGCCAGTAAAGATTTTGCCCATAGTCTAGATAGATTTTATCAAGGGTCACTGGGTAGGTAACTTTCTCCACAGATAAGGCTAAGGGGTTAATCAAATAAATGCTCGGTCGGCTTTGATCGAAAGTTAGAGTTAGGTTGGGGTTTTTATCAATAATCTTTACCCCCTGACTGATTGGTAGATCGATTGCCAAGCTCTTTTCAATACTTGATCCGAAGATCATCAGTGTGACCCCACTAATCAATAGGTAGAAACCGAGTTGGATTAGTCGCCCAAGACTTAAATGTTGAGTGAAGTTTGTTTTTATTTTTTTTGGCTTATTCTTGTTACTAAAGCCAAGTTTTGGCTTTAGTAGTCTGGTAAAAGTTTTTACGAAGATATTAAGGATTAGACTAAGCAAGATAAAGCTTAGTAAAATGTCAAGCAATACGCCATGGCTAAGTCTAAGAGTATGGTAGGTGGAAATCAGATCAGATAACATCAAGGGTGCAGCGGCAACTAATATTAAAAATAGTGCTTGGAGCAAGAATCTCCAGACTAGAGTTACCAAGGATATTATAACGTCCTCCTTCAATATCTAGACTCAAGCTACGATTGCTAAGGTTATTTATAGTAAAGCTAGACTGGTTGGGAGCTAGTTGGATTTGGTAAACATTTAGCATTTGGTTATTTGGGCTAAGGTTCGAAATGTTAAATATGTTCGGCATAGCTTGAGTAGTAGGCAATACTGGCCCAAGAGGATCAACAGTGGTAATAGGCTCAAGGGGAGGTAAAGGCTGCTCTTCATCAAAGCTAGTCTGGTCGGTAATTGAGGATGTTGACTGGGTAGAGTCATTACTTGGGACACTGGAAGTAGATTGGGGATTTGAGCTTGAGCTAGGGTTGGAGTTTTCTGCCGGTTGACTATTAATGATACTAGCCTGGTCGGAATTCGCAGCTTGGGCATTTTGATTGGATGGTTTCTGATTATTTGAAGTCTCGATTTTAACAAAGTTTGGCAAATCGGCTAGATCAAAGCGTAACTTGACTGGGCTTCTGATCGCTAGATCTAAGCCAATCCCCAATGTGAATAGTAATACCATATGCAGGATTAATTTTCGCTTTTTAAATGTTTTGCTTGGCAACTTCAATTTGACCTCCTTTGTCCCTCAATTCTCTTAAGTTTATTATATATGATCCTGTAAGTTTATTATATATGATCCTGGGTTGGTTGGCTAGTGATTATATACCTATAGATTGTGTGAAGTTTCGCGAACAGTTCGCGACAACTTGGGGATTATAAATACTGGGCTTGCTATTTTCCCTCAGTAGTTTACAATTAGGTTTGTATCAGTAAAAATAGGAGGGAGAAAGTGTCAGATATTACAACAGGTCAGGTTTTGGGTGTGTCAACAGTATTGGGTGGAGCCGGGGCAGTAGCGATCAACCTAGGAGATAGTGGTTCAGTCCTAGGGGATAGTATTACCAGTGGAGTGGGAGTATTGCCTAGTACCGGTGTTGCGATCGGGATTTTGATTGCAGTAGCCGTGGGTTTAATCTTAGCTTTATTGACTGTTACTCGCTTGCGCACTAAATCATCAGAGAAGTAATCAATCGACTGAATTATTTTGAGTCTAAATGGGGTATTCGATCTGATTGCTATGATCAACTTCGTGTTGGTCTTGTTGGGTATTAGCGTATACAGTTATATATTTTTTGCAGCAATTTACTACAACCGATTATATAAAAGTTTGATTAAGGGCCATGATAGATTGGATCAGGACAAACAAATTGAGAGTACCAATCAGGTAGAAGCTAGTCCATTTTTATCTGATATAAGGATTAGTACTAATTATCTACCTAGTATTACAATTATCATACCTGCCTACAATGAAGAGCAGGTTATTATTCAGTGCCTAAATAGTATTGCCAAGCTAGAATATCAGAAGCTCAAAGTAGTAGTCGTGGATGATGGTTCGATAGACCAGACGGCAGAACTAGTCCGAGGGTTTATTGATCAGCATCGGCTCAGTCCAAATCCATACCAGATCGACTTTTACTTACTTTGTCAGGCCAATCAAGGTAAGGGCGCAGCACTCAATAATGCGATTTTTGATTATACCGATAGTGAGATAGTCGGATGCCTGGATGCTGATAGTGAGATTGATCCTCAAGCTATTGCCAATGCCATCAAACACTTCAATCTAGACAATTCAATTATTGCGGTTTCTAGCTATATAGATGTGATCAAGAAGCCAAGTTTGTTTTATTGGCTCCAAAAGATTGAATATCTGATTGCTTTTGGCCTCAAGAAAGGTGTGACTAGGGCAAACATGGATTATTTATTGCCTGGTCCGGGGTCATTTTTTCTCAGAGAAAGTATTCTTGAAATCGGAGGCTATGATCATGATACAATTACTGAAGACCTTGGCTTGTCGCTCAAGATCGTAGATTCTGAACTGGAAAATAAAAAGCTGTATTTTGCCAGTGATGTGATTACTCGGACTGAGCCAGTCTCAAGCTGGCAAGACTTGTATCGCCAAAGAAAACGCTGGATTAGAGGGTGGTTTCAGAACCTCTTGAGATATCGCAATCTGCTTTTAAGCACCGACAAAAAGCATAGCTGGCAACTGACAGTATTCTACCTTCCCTATCTAGTGATCAGTCAATTTTTTGGTGTATTTCAGATCAGTATTCTAGTAGTAACGATGGTGATTGGTCTGATTGCTGGTAACCCTTGGATTTTGGTCATCCAGATAGTCTCAATCCAGGCCTTGGTGCTATATTTTATCTTTAGCGATGTTAATCTTGGGCCCAAATCAGAACGCTGGAAATTAAGCCTTGGATCATTCTCTGTGATCGGGATGCTAGTGGGGCTGAATCTTTTGCAGGCTGGGATTACGGTCGGAGAATATGGGAGGATGCTCTGGGGAATAGTCAGGCCAGATATCAAAGATTCTGGCAGATGGCAACATGTCTCCCGGGGGTGAGTATGCTATACTAGAGGTAGCGGCTGAGTAGCTCAGGTGGTTAGAGCACCAGATTCATAAACTGGAGGTCACAGGTTCAAATCCCGTCTCAGCTACCATTTATCAGTTATTAGTATAGTATATAGCACAAGGAGCAAGATGCAGAAGTATAGTCCGATTGAGCTTGAGAAGAAGTGGCAAAAGATTTGGGAAGAAACTGAGATCTATCAGACTCCAGTTGATCCCAAAAATCCTTACTATTGCTTGGTGATGTTTCCGTACCCCAGTGGAAACTTACATGTTGGACATTGGTATAATTTTGCCTTGGCTGATAGCCTGGCAAGATACAAAAAAATGCAAGGGTATGATTTACTGAGTCCGATTGGATTTGATTCTTTTGGTCTTCCTGCTGAGAATGCTGCTATCAAACGGGGTCTAGCAGCTGATCAATGGACTGCCGATAATATCTCCCAGATGAAGGTTCAGCTTAAGTCGATCGGAGCTATCTATGACTGGGATCGAACTCTATCTACCTCAGACCCCGAATACTACCACTGGACCCAATGGCTATTTTTACAGTTTTATCAATCAGGTCAAGCTTACCAGTCAGAAGCCTTGGTCAACTGGGATCCGGTCGATCAAACTGTACTTGCCAACGAGCAAGTTGTAGACGGTAGAGGTGAACGCTCGGGGGCATTGGTCGAGAAGAAAAGACTCAAACAATGGTTTTTTAGAATTACTGATTATGCCGATGAGCTACTCGATCAGCTAGACAATCTAGATTGGCATGACAATATCAAGCAGATGCAGCGTAACTGGATTGGTAAGAGTCAGGGTAGTCAACTTGGTTTTGCCGTCAAGGGTAAGGATCTAATGATTGAAGTGTTTACTACTCGAATCGATACCTTGGCTGGGGCAACATTTTTGGTCTTAGCTCCCGAGCATGATTTGGTTGAAAAGATAGTGGAAGATCAGTATCGGGCAAAGGTCAAAGATTATCAGAAACAAGTAGCCAGTATGACCAATCTCGATCGAATTCAATCGGATAATAAAGATGGAGTATTTACCGGGGCTTATGCAGTCAATCCCTTGACCAATCAAAGGATGCCAGTCTATATTGCTGAGTATGTTTTACCCGAATATGGCACAGGCGCGATTATGGCAGTACCTGCCCATGATCAGAGAGATCACCAGTTTGCTACTAAGCACGGATTAGAGATTATTGAAGTGATTGATTCGGGCGGGGCTGGGGTAGAGGAGCAGGCCTATGAGGATGAGGGTTTGCTGATTAACTCTGAGCGATTTAACGGTCTTGCTAAAGAGGAAGCCAAACGAGCCATTACTCAGTATCTGGCTGATACCAATCGTGCAAAGCTGGTTACTAACTATCGCTTGAAAGATTGGCTAATTTCTCGCCAAAGATATTGGGGTTGCCCGATTCCGATCATCTACTGTGACAAATGTGGGGTAGTGCCAGTACCAGAAGAGGATTTGCCAGTGATTTTACCACTTGAGCAAGAATTTGATAATGCTGCCGATTCACCGTTGAAGCGCCACCCAGATTATCTTAAACTTAACTGTCCAGCCTGTGGCGACAGTAATGCTAGGCGAGAAACTGACACTCTGGATACTTTTGTCGATTCGAGTTGGTATTTCTTAAGATATACTGACAACCATAACTCTCAGCAACCGTTCAATCAAGATAAAGTCAATCAGTGGATGCCAGTTGGGCATTATATCGGGGGGATTGAACATGCGGTAATGCACCTACTTTATGCTCGGTATTTCACTAAGGCATTGGCAGACCTAGGTCTTTTAGAATTTCGTGAGCCATTTAAGAGATTGACCAATCAAGGAACTATTCTTGGCCCCGATGGTCAAAAGATGAGCAAATCCAAAGGCAATGTAGTTGATCCCGATCAATATGTCAGCCAGTATGGGTCAGATAGCGTTCGTACTTACTTGATGTTCTTGGGGCCATTTAGCCAAGGTGGTCCTTGGGATGATTCGAGATTTGAGGGTATTACTAGATTTTTGACTAGACTTTATAGTCTGGTAGTCGATCCCTATGAACCAGGTGATTTTGAAGCTGATCAAGAGATGGAAATGGTTCAGAAGCTACATGCTACGATTAAAAAACTAGGTCAAGATCTAGAGGAACTGAAATTTAATACAGCTGTAGCTAGCTTGATGGAGCTGGTTAGCTTGATGCAGGACAAGAAGAATCAAGGGGTAATCTCGAATGATGTTTGGCATCAGAGTCTCAAGTATCTGAGCCTAATCTTGGCGCCAATCACTCCACACTTGGCTGAAGAGTTTTGGCAACACTTAGGAGAAGAGCAGAGCGTCCATCTCCAGGGTTGGCCAGCCTATGACCCTGAAGTGATTGAGCAAACAGAGCTAACCATTCCGATTCAAATCAATGGCAAGAAGCGCTCAGAGATTTTGGTTGCCCAGGGGCTAGATCGTGAAGAGGTGACGAGGTTGGTACTCGATAATGCTCGAGTCCAGCAATTGCTTGAGGGGAGAGAACCGGATAAAATTATTGTCGTACCGGATAGGATTGTAAATATTGTGTTGGATTAAGTGACTTGTCATCCTCCGAAACCCCGCCCTCTCCTGTCATCCTCCGAAACCCGTCCCTTGTCTTGTCACCCTCCGAAACCCGAAGGGTTTACGGGGGATCCAGTATCCCTGTATTTACAGGTATCCAATTCAAATATTGGATCTCCGGTATTACCCTCCGGGTAATCCAAAGATGACCCAACTCCTGTCATCCTCCGAATCCTCATAGAGGATTACGGGGGATCCAGTATTCGGTATTGTATTGAGGGGTCTATAGCTGAAGGAACTCCAGTTTTAATTTTGGGCTAAGATTGCAGGGCATTTGATTGAAAAAATAATAAATCAGTGTTAGAATAGATAAAAGGTTATAAAACAGGAAAGAAAGGTAGGATATGGCTGTACCAAAAAAACAATCATCTAGATCAAAAGTTCGCAGAAGGCGTTCACATCAGGCGATCAAGCCTGAAGGACTAATTGTCGAGCCAAGAACAGGTCAAGCTGTGCCAAGACGGTTATTTCGAGCAATCAATCTGGGTCTTGTCAAACTCAAAAAATAGAGCATTATAGTAGATGGCTTCAAATCGACATCTAGCAAGGATAGTAGCAATGCAAGCTTTGTTTGAGTTATCTTTTAATATTGAGATTGGCATAACAAGTCCAGAGGACAAACTAGCAAAAGAAGCTATCATAGATAGGTCGATAGAAATCTACGGGATGTCAGTCAAGGACCAAGAGTTTTGTCGAGAGCTTTACTATGGTAGTATTGAAAACCTCGATGCATTAGACCAGATCATCGCGCCAGCCGCCCCAGAGTGGCCGATTGCTCAGATCTCCAAGGTAGATTTGGCAGTTTTGAGGCTCAGCGTATTTGAGTTAACCATTTATGATCAGGTTACGCCATACAAAGTAATCATCAATGAGGCAGTGGAAGTGGCAAAATCTTTTGGGGGAGATAATTCATCCAAGTTTGTCAACGGAGTACTGGCCACAGTATATAAAGAACAAGTAGAATCAAGGGGAGAAGAAAACAATGTCAAGACCAATTAAAGCAAGGAGACAGATAGGAAGACGCTTAGCTAAGCGTTTCAAAATCACAGCGATTAGGGAATATAGTGCCGGAGGTTTTGTCTTTCGTCAAAGTCCAGAGGGCGAGATTGAATTCTTACTGATTGAAGACAAAAGAGGTCGTTGGAGTATTGCCAAAGGGCATATTGATCCTGGCGAGACCTCTCAGGAGACAGCACTGCGTGAAATCAACGAGGAGACCAATCTAGAAAGCCTTAGGCTAATCGAACTGATGGATGAGATCTATTTCTTTTATAAGATTGAGGGTAGGTTTGTCCATATGACAGTATTTGTCTATCTAGTAGAAGCAATCAAGGGTTTCCAAGAAAAGATCCAAGTCGAAGATCTTGAATGGATTACGGGGGTCAAATGGTTTAGTGCAGTTGAAGCCTACAGACTGATAGAGTATCCAGATCTCAAACGCTTGACCAAGCACGCTTATCAACGGATTACAGGGAAGGAGTTAATCATCCCATGATTGACAAATTAAGGCGGGATTTGCATCAGCTATTTGCAGGTTTTGGAGTCAAAGTCGATAACCCCGATCTAATGATCAGAGCATTTATCCACCGAAGCTACCTCAATGAGAATCGAGGGATTGACAGTGAACACAATGAACGCTTGGAGTTTTTGGGTGATGCAGTCTTGGAATTGGTTACCACAGAGTATCTTTATCGGAGGTTTTCGCGTGATGAGGGAGTGCTGACCAATTTGCGGTCGGCTCTAGTTAAGACGGAGACTTTGTCTGAAACTATTAAAGATCTAGGGTTGTCGGATTATTTACTAGTATCAAGAGGAGAGCTCAAATCAGGTGGTAGAGAGCGAACAAGTCTGCAGGCCAATTTATACGAAGCGATTATCGGAGCAATTTATTTGGATCAGGGGATAGAACAGGCAAGGGCTTTTATTACTACTACCTTACTTAGCAGGCTTGATCAGATTGTATCAAGCAAGGCTTATCTAGATCCCAAGAGTCACTTTCAAGAGCTCAGCCAACAATACTATAATCTTACCCCCACCTATCAAGTATTGGAGGAGACTGGACCTGATCATGATAAAGTCTTTACGGTAGGAGTATTTATTGGCGAGAAGAGACTTGGCGTCGGCAAGGGTACTAGTAAGCAGTCGGCTCAGCAGACAGCAGCTGAAGATGGCTTAAATAACTTGCCAAATTTGAAGTAATGCTTTAGATTATTAGATAGTGTCTAGATGGTCTAGACAGATAAATATAAGGAGAACTAAATGAGTGAAAAGAAATTAGACCCAAGAATCCAGGCGATCAAGACCCAACATACTTTTTGTATGATTAAGCCCGATGGAGTTAAGCGAGGGTTGGTCGGAGAGATTATCAGGAGAATTGAGACTGCTGGCCTGAAGGTAGTTGCACTCAAGATGATGACTGCAGATGAAGAGCAAATCCGCAAACATTATCCGATGAGTGATCAAGCTTGGGTCGATCGGCTTGGCGATAAGGGTCTTGGTACTTTTGAAGAATATGATTTGGACCCAGTCGAATTTCTTGGGACTTCAGATAGAAGCCAAATCGGGAGACAGGTGGCTGAAACTCTGGTCGGCTATATGACTTCAGGACCAGTGGTCTGTATGGTGATAGAAGGTGTTCAGGCGATTGATATGATTCGGAAGTTGGCTGGTCACACTTTGCCATTTAAAGCTGAGATGGGGACGATCAGAGGAGACTTTTCCGTAGATAGCCCTGGGGTGGCCAATGTCGAAGGGCGAGCTATTCACAATCTTTTTCACGCTAGTGAAAACCCTGTCGAGGCTGCCAACGAAGTAGCCTTGTGGTTTAGCGAAGCTGACAAGCAGAAGTATTTTCGGATAGATGAAACCTTGATGTATTCAAAGCATTATTAAGAGTAAGTATTAGATGCAGATCTGGGCCAGTCAAGTCTCCAAGATGCCGATTTTTGATATCTCTCTTGGTAAATACATCGCTTGGACTAATGGTCTAGTTTTTGACCCTCAGAGCTTGAGGATCAAGCTCTTTAAGGTTCAGTCTCGCAAAGATCAGTATTATATTCGAGTGGAGGATATCTCTGAGATCATTGCCAAGAGAATTTTGATCAAGAGCCAATCTGAAATATCAGAGGCGGACGATTTGATCCGTTATCAGCCTTTAATCGAAAGAAACTTGACGATGATCGGACTCCCGGTGGTCGATGATACTGGTAAAAAACTCGGAGTTTGTAAGGACTTACTACTTGATAGCTGGGGACTTGATCTCAGTGCGATTAGTATTAGACCTAGCCTACTTCATCGGTTGCTATATAAAGAGCAAAGGATTGATGCCTTGCAAATCAAGCAAGTCCTTAATGACAAAATCATCATTCAAACCCCTAATTAATCTCTGAGTCCTCGCTCCTGTCTTCTTATAATACCAATGCCATTAACTTAAGACCTTGTAAGCTTTATTCAATGTACAAATCAAGCATGAATAGAACTCCAAAATATACTGACCTTCCCTTAAGTTGATGGCATTGTCCCGTCATCCTCCGAAACTCGCCCCTTGTCTTGTCATCCTCCGAAACCCGTCCCTTGTCTTGTCATCCTCCGAAGTTCGGAGAACTTACGGGGGATCCAGTATTCGGGCATTTGCATTGTCATCCTCCGAATTATCCTTAAGAGAATTACGGGGGATCCAGTATTTCGCATTGTCCTGACTCCTAATACAAATACTGGATCTCCGGTATTTCCCCAAGGGGAAATCCGAAGATGACAAGAGGGGATGGATCTCCCATAAATCCTTACAGGATTTTGGAAAATGACCCACCTCCTGTCATCCTCCGAAACTCCGCCTTTCTCCTGTCATCCCCGAAACCTGTCCCTCCCCTGTCATCCTCCGAAACCCGAAGGGTTTACGGGGGATCCAGTATTCGGGATTTTGATTTATGTAAAAGTTAGGTATATAATCATAACTAGTTTAATAAAATAAAATGGAGGAAGATGGGACTAATTATGATTTTAATTGTTTGGGGATTAGTTGGATTAATCGGTTGGCGAGCTGTTTTCGAACGCTGATTTGATCGATTGATAGTCGTAGCCTCGACGAGATAACTTTTGGAAATTTTTTGGAGTATTCTTTAGACTTCTTAGATTGATTTGAGTGATCAGGCTTTGTTTGACCCAGTCTGATTCGATTGAATCGATTGCTAGGCTGATTAGATCTGGGCTAAGGCGTTTTTTGGCTAGGGCTTGTTTGAGCTGCAAAGGTGAACGATGTCTAATCCGGATCGCTTCTTCTGTCCAGGCAAGGGCTAGAGAGTTATCATCGATTAGCTTTGATGAGACAAGCGCACTTCGCACTGTTGGGGTATAGTTGAGCTGGTTTTTCTGACAATAGTTGATAATCTCTGATTCAAACCTAGGTCCGTAATTAATCCAGGTGACGATTCGATCAAGTGTTTTATTTTCTTCCGGGGTCATAATTTGATCATAGCACAGATTGCCTACTCTTATCAGATGTGATAGGGTAGAAACTGGGAAACTCAGGTTGCCCTGGTAGCTCAGTGGAAGAGCGTCTCCGTCCTAAGGAGAGCGTCGGGGGTTCGATTCCCTCCCAGGGTACCAAAGACGAACTTTTCGGGAAATTGTGGCGCGAATGCGCCGCTTTTTCTTTGGCTGCGCGCAGCGCAGACCAAAGGTTTTCAGAGGGGGGAGCAATTGCAGGGGCAGCCGTAGGCTGCGCCGTTTTGTTTTTTAGAAATAGGTTCAATCCTTCAATTTTTAGCAAAGCGTCCTTTTTCGCCTCAAGACTTCCACTTTTTGCGGTTTCACAGATAGAATTAGCGAATTTTAGCCAATTGCGCATAGGTTCAACCCACGCATTGGCGGCAAGCGTTAGCTTGCCGATTTGTTCCTCTAGCGTTTTCTTGGCAGACATCAACTCGGCTTGTTTTGCCTTGTAGGTTGGCTTGTCAATGTCTTGGTCAAGGTAGCTATCAAGCAGGCGTTGTAGCTTGCCCTCTAGGTCGTCAATTTTGTTTCTCGCATCAGCGATAAACACGTCTGATGTTTCGCTGGCTTTTTGTTCGTCCTCGTCCAGCATACGCCCCAGCTCCGCCGCCCAGCTTTCAGGCAGGGCGTAGCCCTGCAATATGTTCGTGAGTTGCGCCGCTAACACTGGTTCGGTAGTCGGCGGCTCGGTACACCGCACCGCCTTATTTTTTCGGGTACACCTGTAATACACATATTCGTGTATATTGCCGTTTTTCTGGTACTTTATCTTTTTCTCGGCGGTAATCGCCATATTGCACATACCGCAGGTCAACAAGCCGCAAAAGATTTGCGGCGCAGTTACACCCTTTTGCGGGTGGCAACGCTTGGCTATGGCGGCTTGCACGCGGTCAAACAATCGTTTTTCCATAATCGGCTTGTGCTTGCCCTCGTACACCTCGCCGTAATACCTGAAATGTCCGTAGTAAAACGGATTTACCAGCATATACTTGATTTGGTCTTTGCTCAAAGGCTTTTTACCTTTGGTCATAATGCCTTTTGTTTTCAAAAAGCCGGCAATATCTTGCAAGGTTTTGCCGCCCTCGGCGTACATCTCAAATGATTGTATGACAAGCGGTGCGCGCCGCTTGTCTACCACAATACTTTTGTGCCGTACATCGTTGATATACCCCAGAGGCGCAAGCCCTGGGTATTCTTTGCGCCGTACCTTTTGGCGCAAGCCTCGTTTTACGTTTTCGCTCAAGTTGTCCACATAATATTTGCCCTGGCTGAACGCCATAGACAACATAAACTTACCTTGCGATGTGTTCTCAAACCAAAATGTCGGGAACTTCAACGCCACGAGTAACATTAGATCGAGAAAGTAAATGATATGCCCGCCGTCTACCGTATTTCTGGCTAGTCGGTCGGGGTGCCACGATAGCAAGCCGTTCGCCTCGCCAGCCTCAACACGCTTGAGCGTGTTGTTGAACTTTTTGCGCTCTGGCACTTTGGCGGACTTTTTTCTATAACCGTATCAACAATATACAAGTTATTGTCGGCTGCGTATTTACGCAGTTCGACTATCTGCGCCTCAACAGATAACACTTGCTTGTCCTCTACGTCGGTGCTTTTGCGCACATAGATGATGTATTTTTCTTGGTTTTGCATACCCGTACCCCTTTCTTAAACTCAAATAGCCGCCCTGTTGCACACAACTTCTGAGAAAACTCAAAAATTGTACAGGACGGCTATTCAAGCCAATGAAAAAGCTTTCTCGTACTAAAGTTGTGTGCAAGGTCTATTATACCAGAAACAAAGCCGCCAGCGGCGGCCCTAGATTCTATTTCCAAATGCAACCTTAGCTAAGTCTAACTCACTATTAGGGTTAGAAGCAAGCCAATCGTAAACCTCTTGAGGTGTATGCCACCCTAGTCTTTTTCTAGGCTTGTTATTAAGCTCCCAGGCTATATCATCTAGCTCTTGTTGGGTTAGTCCCCTAATATCACTACGCTTAGGGAGATACGCCCTAAGTTGTCCGTTGATATTCTCGTTAGCTCCTCTCTGCCAAGAGCTATATGGATCAGCAAAGTATACCTCTATACCAATAGCTTCTGTGATTCTCTCGTGTTTAGTGAATTCAGTACCATTATCAAAGGTGATGGTATGGGCAACAAGACCTCTAAGCCCGTCTATTACTGCATTGGCTGTCTCCTCTGCTGTCTTACGGTCTAGTTTAGTAAATACTACTAAACTACTAATTCTCTCGTTTACAGTGTTAATAGCTTGTTTATGTAGGTATAAGACACTATCACCCTCCCAATCTCCTAGTCTGGTTCTTTGATTTACAACTTCTGGTCTTTTATGGATAGATACTCGATTTGGTATCTTAGACCTATGAGATGACCTACCTTGATTCTTGGTTCTCTTTTTCTTGCCTTGTCTAAGATATTGATAGAGCTTTTCCTCTTTAGCCCAAGAGCTAGTATATATCCAGTTATAGATAGTTTCAGCAGAGACTGATGGGTGTCCTTCTTTCTTTAATCTACCTGAGATAGTTACTGGATTCCAGCCCTTCTGTAGGCAGTCTACTACTCGACTGCGTAAACGATGATTAACTGGGTTATCTAAGATTGGTATCTGTCTAGATTCTTGTCGGTTCTCTTCATAGCTAGATTGAGCTATCCAGGTATGATAGATACCTTTACCATCAAGCCCTCTTTTGATCTCTCTACCTATAGTAGATTTATCTTTACCAATTCGCTTTGCTATTTGATTATTTGTATAATTGTCTTGGAGTAAGACTTCTATCTTACCCCGTTCTGCAGCCGTTAGGTGACTCATGCAATCCTTTCGTTTAATTGTATGTATTATTCTAACGGTTGCATTTGATATTGGAACTATGGAGCATTTCATTACAGGGGTAAATATGATACAACATAAACTTGCACGGAAGAAGCAATATAACGAAGGAGATTTTTGTAATTATGGCTAGCTCTATGGAATTTGAAAAAACCTACCTGTGTCTAGAGGTACCCACGCGGTACATATCTGGTGAACCGACACGCATGATTGATGTGTATATACCAGAGGTGTCAAGCCACCCAAAGTTACGCTTGCGTCAAAAGGAGGGCGATACATATGAAATCACCAAAAAAACACCCGTTGATAATGACCCATCTCAGCAGCTTGAAGAAACTATTGGGCTGACAAAAGAAGAATTTGATGCGCTCTTGGGTGCTTCTACGCGTAGGATTGAAAAATTGCGTGTACCATTGGCGTATGAGGGCTTTGAAGGTGAGCTGGACGTATTCGGCGGGGAGCACATTGGTCTTGTATTAGTAGACTTTGAGTTTGCGAACACAGACGACCAAGAAAAATTTGGTCAGCCTAGCTTCTGTTCGGCTGATGTTACGCTGGAGGATGCAATTGCTGGTGGTGTTCTTTCGGGTCTGAAGCATGAGGAGCTATTCGCCATATTACGTGATAAATATGGCTACGAACCGGTAGACGTCGCTAGTTTTAATGAGTCGTAAAACCCCCAACCCTAAAAACTCCTTTCCTCCCACTGATTGCAGCACACGAACCACCAGCCAACCCCTTTTCAGCTAAAAAAAGAAATTCGGCGGGGGGAAATCTCAGAAAAAAGGCAAAGGGGGCGGCTGGTGGGGCGCGTCCGCCTTTGGGCGGACAGGCGGCGCGGCTCAGAGTTACACTTTTGTGCTAAAATGGGTTCTAGCGAGATTGTAAAAATCTACCAATTCCTAGTGCCATTGATGAAATCATTTTAAGCTGGTATAATGGAGAGCATGCAAAGAAAATATGAAGTAGCAATCGTCCTTAGCCCGGATCTAGAAGCAGTAGTCGCTAATAGCAAATCTAAGGTTGAGTCTAGCATCACAGAATTAGGTGGTAAAATCGTAGATGTCGATGAGTGGGGCAAGCGTCGCTTGGCTTATCCAATCAAGAAGCATGAGTGGGGAATATATTATTTCTTCTATGTCAAATTCGATCCAAAAGATGTTAAAGAACTCGAGACCAAGTTTCGATACAATCAAGAAATCCTAAGGTTTTTAGTGACCAAGCAAGAGGAGAATAAATAGTGGCTAAGAGTTTCAATCAAGCAATCGTAGTCGGTAATCTGACTCGGGATCCTGAGCTCAGGACTACTCCATCGGGTAAGACTGTAGTAGGATTTGGTATTGCTACTAATCGTAGCTGGAAGACTGAGACTGGCGAACAGCGAGATGAAGTAGAGTATCATGATATTGTCGTCTGGGGCAAGCTAGGAGAGATCTGTAATCAATATTTGGCCAAAGGGCGCAAAGCTATGGTGATCGGTAGGCTCCAAACTAGAAACTGGGAAGACAAGGAAGGCAATAAGCGTCAAAAAACCGAAATCATTGCTAGTGACGTTACATTTATGGATGGTGGGGGTAGTCAGTCGTCTAGCTCTGGTGCTTCCAGTCAGCCCAGTCAATCTTCCAGCGTAGTTCAGGATATTGATGAAGGTTCTGAAGTCAATCTAGATGATATTCCATTTTAGCTAATAAGATATAGGAGAAGATATGAGTGATCCAGTAGACAACACCCAGCCAACCCAAGCACAAGCTGATGACCAAGCAACTGACCAATCTCAGACCCCAAGACAATCAGGTGACAAGGTTGATTACAAAGATATCAAAAATTTGCAAAGATATATTACCCCGACAGGCAAGATTGATAGCCGTCGTCGCGGGGTGACTTCTAAGCAACAAAAAAAGATAGCCGATGCAATCAAGCGTGCCAGACACTTGGCGCTTTTGCCATATGTAGTAAACCAATAGGGCTTAAATGTACTCGATTACTGATCTTAGGAAAGATACTCTAATAGATTTGGATGGAGTTCCTCACCGAGTCGTTGAGTATCATCATGCTCAGCTCGGAAGAGGCGGGGCAACAGTCAGGATTAAGGTCAAGAATCTTGCTACGGGTCAGCTACTAGACAAGACCTATAAGAATGATGAGAAGATTGCTCCAGCTGATGTAATGCGCAAAAAGATTCAATATTTATACAGTGATCAAGACAAAGCAAATTTTATGGATATTGAGAGCTTCGATCAGTATCAAGTGGATTTATCGGAGTCTGAAGATGTGCTCAAGTATTTTCCGGAGGGCGCAGAGCTAGAGGCTTATATCTACAATCAAGCAATTGTTAGCTTTGAATTACCCAATAATACTATCCTAGAAGTGGTTGAAGCTCCAGGGGCGGACAAGGGCAACTCTGCCAGTGGTGCGACCAAGGTGGTCAAGATGGAGACTGGGATCAGTGTCAATGCACCATTATTTATCAAGGTGGGGGACAAGCTCAAGGTTGATACTCGCTCTGGCGATTACCTCCAGCGCGCCTAACTCTACTAGCTTTAGTCTTATTAAGAGCTAAGAGCTACCTTAAAAGACCACTACGGCCTCAAACTAGACAATTTAGACTCAAACATTACTCAAAAAAGTGCCTATTGACAAAAACAATAATCATCAAATATCGCGAACAGTTCGCGACAATCTCAATCTGGCGATATTGTAAAAGTCGCGAACAGTTCGCGACAATATTCATGTTATAATAATGGCAATATGCTTAAGCTTGGAATAATCAATGACATCTCTGATGCCAGAAATAATGCTCGTCAGAGGATCAATGAGAATCTTGTCTCTCGTGCCAAGTTGCGTAGCTCGTTTTTGATAGAACTAATTAGTGCTACAGTTGTCTGTAGTCTGGGGCTAATCATCAACTCCACAGCAGTGATTATTGGGGGTATGATTATCGCTCCTTTGATGTGGCCGATCTTGCGTGTATCCTTCCATCTTGCTAGTCGTCGTACTAGGACTAGCTTTGAAGCTTGGTTTAATCTATTGTTTTCGATTGGAGTTATCTTGTTAGTTTCGGCCTTGGTAGCGCTAATCACGCCATATAAAGAGGTTACTTCAGAGATGCTACTTAGGACATCACCGACTTCGCTTGAGATTTTTATCGCACTAGCGGCGGCTCTGATTGCTGCTTTAGCTTTGGCACTACCGAAGATTAGTGACTCAGTGGCTGGAGTAGCAGTAGCTACCTCACTCGTACCACCTTTGGCGGTCAGTGGAATTGGCTTGGCTTATTTGAATTTTGATATATTTTATGGGGCATTTTTGCTCTTTATGACCAATGCTTTGGTGATAGTCTTGGTCGCTACTATCGTCTTTTCATATTTTTTGTATGGTAAAGATTTTCATAACCTGAGGCGCAAAGAGTTGATTGCTATTGTGGTGGGTTTATTGGCGATCTCGATCCCGCTTTATCGGGGCTTGGAACATTCGATTCTCGATATATCAACTAGTGCCTCTGCTAAGTCAATTATCGAGGAGCGGATTGATCAATATGCACCAAATGCCGAGCTAGAGAACTACCAGGTAACTTTATCTGAAGACAATCAAAGTATTGCAATTCGGGCGGTAGTCTTACTCTCTCCTTCACAAACGATTAGCTTCGAGCAAGAGCAAGAGTTGACTAGGCTATTAAGAGAAAAGCTTGGAAAGGAAGTGGATTTGAGACTAGTAAGACAAGATTCGATTAGGCCTGTAACAGAGAAAGAACTTGCAGAAATCAACCAACGATCCTTGGTCGAAACAATCTTTAAGCAGTCGTTGGAGATTATCGAACCAGCCGCGCAGATCAATAGCTTTTCGGCTGAGTTGTCCAGTGATAATATCTGGGGTGTCGAGGCTAGCTTGCGTGTGCCCGATCAGGCCAGTTTGAGTATTGATAAGCTAAGGCAGATCGAAGACGCGATCAGGGAAGAGATAGGTCAGCAAGTAGTGATTACTTTAGAGGTGATTAATAGTAAGCTGATTGGAGGGGAAGAACTAAGGCGAGATGATTTATCGAAGACAATTCGGACGATTTTGGAGGATCGGTCGGAGTTTATTGAAATCATCAGTCTCAATCTAGAGGGTCTAGACCAGGTAAATCAGCTCAAAGTTCGGGCGGTTGTTTTGGTAGAGCCTGAGTCTGAACTGGATACAAACCTCAAGACTGAGCTGATTCGATCTATCCAGAGACAGATTGGGCAGGATATTCAGCTTGAGATTACTCTCGTGGAAAGTAGTAATCGACTCTGACAGACTATAGCCCCCGAAAACAAACCCTGTACTTCTGACTGTATTTTATGGTCTATATAGCAAGTTAAAAACAAAACCAGACTTTTCTATCTATCACGATTCCTGACTAGATCTTGAAAATCAGTTACTCTGGCGGGCTCGACCGGATTCGAACCGGCGATCTCCTCCGTGACAGGGAGGCATGTTAGGCCTCTACACCACGAGCCCAGACCTAGATTTGACAATCAAGCTTTACAACTTTGATTGCATAGTAATTTTAACATGGATTAGTGAACAAGTCTATTTGAATTTAGTGATTGAATACAGAATACTGGATCCCCCGTAAGTTCTCCGAACTTCGGAGGATGACAATGCCTCCTCTCTTGTCATCTTCGGATTTCTCTAAGGGAGAAATACCGGAGATCCAGTATTTGAGTTGAACCCCAGAAATACAGAATACTAGATCACCCGTAAACCCTCTGGGTTTCGGAGGATGACAGAATAGGGGTGGAACTTCGGAGGATGACAGGAGTTGAGTCATCCTCGACAATTCCCGCCCTTCATTTGAAGGGAATTATCGGGGATCCAGAACTCTAGATTATGCACTGGATTAACTCAGTTACTTTTAATGTTTATTATTTGTTTTCTGGATACCCAGAGCAAGCTCTGAGTATGACGGATGCAAATACGGGATACTGGATCACTCGTAAACCCTCTGGGTTTCGGAGGATGACAATGCCCTCTGTCGCCAAATCAAATTTCCACCCCCTCTTCGCGTCATCTTCCAAATTTCCGTAGGAAATTATGGGAGATCTAGTATTTGGGTTGTTATTGGGGATTATTAAGTAGGTGTTACATTTATCGTGAGACTGCGTTATACTATAGTTGGATAAATAATGGAGGACTTTATGAGAAAAAGTTTCAAAAAGTATTTTGGGGTAGGTGTACTTGGTATAGCTATCTTACTAGTTGGGATTATGATGTCACCTAGGATAGTCCAAGCAGAGGAGCAGGCTGATAATTTGACTAGCTCAGAGACAGTTGTTTTGGAGGGTCCAGTAGTCAAAGTAGAACAAAAGGTAGTAATCGATCAGTATATCAAAGGTGATTTGATAGTGATGGCTAGAAAGCTTAAGATTACCGGCGTAGTCGAGGGCAGTGTCTATGGGATGGCAGAGTCAGTGGAGCTAGAAGGTCAGGTCAAGGGGAATATTCATTTGCTTGCTAGAAATATTGGTTATAAAGCAGGAGAGATAGATGGCAGTAGCTATACTGTCGGTCAGAATATTGTAGTACTCAATGAATCAGTTATTCAAGGTTCTCTTATCGGCCTTGCGCAAAACTTTGACTTGGCAGGTGAAATCAAAAATATATTTGCAGCTGGCTTGAGACTACGCTTATCAGGCAAGAGTGATCAAGCTAGTATGCGAGTCAAGACTCTGGAGGTAGATCAAGATGCGGAAGTAGCAAAGCTAAGTGGGCAGTACGGTGACGGGACGATTTCTGAGGTAGCAAAAATAGGTGACAATCAGCTCGAGCTAGCCAAATACTCTGATCATCGTCCAAGTCCTGCCAAGATGATAGTGATTAAACTATCTAGTATTTTGGGATGGGCGATTGGTTTTTTCATTTTGTTTTGCTTTGTTAGGAGATATGTATCAGGAGTATATTCTAGACTAGGAGAGGTAAACCAAAGGATAGGTATCAATCTAGGAATTGGTCTAGGGCTAAGTGTGGGTTCAATCTTGCTTGGTGTCTTATTGCTCATACCCTATGTTGGTTGGTCGCTTATTATGCCAGTAGTTGCTATTTGGGTAGTATCAATTGGCCTAATCCCAGTAATAGCAATACAGCTCTTGATCGACCGATTTGCAGAGAGGGAGCTTAAGCCGTGGGAGATATTTGGACTATCATTACTAGTCAGCATGGTTTTTTTTCTACCAATCATCGGTATGATAGCTAGATTTCTAATGGGCTTGATAAGTTTGGGAGTGATAATTCGAGCAATGTTTGCTAAACCCCTTGCCAAATCCTAAAAGCTTATGATAATCTAAGATTAACTATCGTGAGGGTAGCGTTCACAAAGCAATGCGTGAAAATAAAAACTAAAAAGTAAAGCTATTATTAAATAGAGGTGGAGGAATGAGACAAAAGTTGAATTTGTTTGGTAAATTAGGGGCAAGAAAGTCAATAATTACTTTGACCGGGTTAGGACTGGTCATAGCCGGAGTGGCCAATATTGCTTCAGTCAGCGGTCTTAATACCCAGACTAGCAATAATCAGACTCTGAGCAAGGATGTCAACCCGATAGTCAGCGGTAACCCTGACTATACTGCCACCACTGTAGATGCTGGGGGCGAACTCCAGTGGATTATAGAATACGGTAATGATACGGGTAGTATAGTAGACCCGGTCACAATCACTGATGATATTACTGGTGGTCAACAGTATGTAGCTGGTAGCTTAGATGTCCCAATTGGCTGGGAAGAAGGGTATTCAACTGATGCTGGCAATACGTATAGCCCAGTCGAGCCGGCTGCGAGTAGTGTCAACTCAATTCAAGCCACAGGCAATCGAATTACCTCTCCTGCTACAGGTATCAATGGTCTAATACCTGCCCCAGTGGCTTCGGTCAATCAGGATAAATCAGTCACCCATGGCGATGGTTTTGTCCCAATTGTTTACCGTAATGGAGATATCTATCGAGTTTACAATATTTATCATCACAATTCCTGGGAAGATGGGGACGCTACAGGTCTAATCAATTGTTTTGATGTCAATGTCGGTGACTATTGTGCTGATACTAGTTTTGATTATACTGGTGGCCTTTACACTCCCTTGACAGGAGTGGATGTCCAGACTTCTTGGTTCCCCGAGGGGCAACAGGCAGTGATAGATGGCAAGTTTTATTATGCAGTTCATCAAGAGAATACCAGCAATGTCGGGGTAGGTTGTCTGGATTTGGCGACTGGTGTGGACTGTGCTACCAACCCATATACTCAGATCAGTAATAATGCTCCTTGGTATACCTATGCAGACGCAAGTAAGAATCACCATGCTGGTATTGAGGGGCCAGCGGTTGTCGGGGATGTGATTTATTTCTTTGTCCGTCATAGCGATGGTAAGCTCTATATGCATAGCTACAATACTACTACTGGAGTAGCAAACACGACAGGAGTTCAAATTGTTACCACTGGTACTTATGCTAATAATGTTGCTGGGAATGAAGGCGAAATGTATGTACCGTATGAAGTCGTGGGAACAAAAATATACTTTACTATTAACTTCCAGATAAGTGATGATACTAACGGTATCCAATATGCCGAATTTGGATGTTTTGATACAGCTAGCAATACTGCTTGTTCTGGTTTTTCTAGCACTAAACTATTACAGTTTTCTAACCAGAAATCTAATGTGGGTACACAGACCTGGGTTTATTATTCAGTATTTGGACTCTATGATACATCTGGTAGTGTAGTGGCCGTATGTACTACTGCAAACCTAGAATTGATGCTTACTGGGTATATTAACTCGACCTTTACAGGATATCCAAAATCAGAATGTTATAGCCAATCAGGATCTAAATATAATGGATCAGAAATAGCTCCTTTTGCAACATTTTGGGAGAATGATGTCAACCCAAGTCTGCCAGCAACAGAAGGTACAAGTATAGGTGTCGATGGAGATGTCTTGGTGGAAGAGTTATATATTGCTAATGGTACCCAAGGTATATCAGGTAATCGTACATATTTTTCAATTCGTACTACTGATCAATATGATAATGTTAATCCGTATGGAGCAGTAGCTTGTTATGACTTTACAACTCAGTCTGGTTGTGCCAACTTTGGTAATGGTGGACTGGCACAATTCCCATCAATCAATGGAGGTGCTACCAAAGACTATGGCTATGACTATGATCAAGTCAGTGGCTGCATGTGGGGGCTAGGTGATGAAGGTTATCTCTGGAGTTTTGACGCTGAGACTGGTGCTAGCCCATGTAGCTCAATCTCAGAAACTATTCAGCTGGACCTCACCCCTGACAATTTCTACTGTGATGGACAAAGTGACAATTATATCCAAGGTTGGGATAGTCTGACTATCTTGGAGCCTGGAACTGGTGTTCCTAGTACAGTCAGCTACACAGTGACTGTCTATGATGTCAACAATAACCCCATATCTGGGTATCAAAATGTAGCGCCAGATGCCAACAATCAGCTAGACCTCAGCGCGATTGATAGTACGACCTACTCGAGCTTGAGAGTAGAAGTGACAGCTAGCGATAGCAATAATGGTACCAGCTGGACCAATACTATACCAGTGATGCTGACATTTAGCGCTACTCACAATCCACAGATTTGTTATAGCACAATCGTGCCTGATAATTGTGATATTTCTTCAGCTGATAATACTGCAGTAGTTGATGCCGATGGGACTATCATCAGTGTCAGTGATAGTATTGAGATAGTCAATCAGTCCAATTGTGATCCTGGTAGAATCGGCAATCAGGTCTGGAATGATCTTGATCATGACGGGGTATTTGACCCAGGCGAGCCCGGGATACCTGGAGTGACGATCAAGCTCTACCAAGGTATTTGTGCAGATCACACCACTTCTTCTACCTCTATGGCTACCACCACTACCGCTTCAGATGGCACTTATTACTTCAATAGTCTACCAGTCGACCAGAATTATTATGTGGTAGTAGACAGATCTAGTAGCAGTGTATTGACCAATTATACCAATTCTACTGGTCCCGATCATACTGCTGATGGCAACTCCAAGTCTGAAGATTGTTACGAGGTCAGTTTGACTACCGCTAGTCCCAGCAACCTGACCGCAGATTTTGGTTACTATGCTGGACGGATTGGTAATCAAGTCTGGGTAGATTCAGACCGAGATGGTATTTTCGATGCTGGAATTGAGAATGGAGTCGCTGGAGTATCAATCGATCTTTATCAAGGTACTTGTGACCAACACACTACTAGTTCAACAATTCTTGCCACAGAGGCAACGGCTTCAGACGGTACATATTACTTTGATGGTTTAGCTTTGGATCAATCGTACTATGTGATTGTAGATCGGTCTGGAAGCAGTATTGCTAACTATCAACACATTATGGGTACAGATCAGACAGCAGATAATTATTCCAAGGATGAGACTTGCTATGAAGTCAATCTGACTACTGCAAACCCAGAGAACTTGACTGCAGACTTCGGCTATTATGCTTCTGGGATCGATATCGCAGTAACCAAGGAGATTGTAGGACAGACTGATGGAGTGACTCTGAGTAGAGGGCAGGAGTTTACTTATCGCATTACTGTGACCAATCTTGGCCCAGATGAAGCTAAGAATATATTCGTTAAGGATACCTTCCCAGATGGAATTACTGTCGCTCAAGCTGCTATTAGCTGTGCCAAGCAAAATCCAGTAGATACTTGTACCATTGCTGATGCTCCTGCGGATGGGTATTCAGGGATTAATATTGAAAATCAAAATCTTGCACTACTGGTCAATCAAAAGATTGTAATAGATGTAGTAGCTACTGTTGATCAGGAAGCATTTGGCACTGTTACTAATAGCGTAGAGGTCGGAGAGACAGGCAGGGAAGAGGTGACCCTAGTCAACAATAAAGATGATGTCAGCTTCGTAGTGCCAAAAGAGATTGATCTAGCGATCACCAAGACTCATGACCCAGCACAACCAACTGCTGGAGGTATTGTGACCTATACTATTGTAGTAGTCAACAATGGTCCAGATGCTGTCGAAGGGGCTGTGATGAATGATAGTGTGCCTGAGGTAGTCACTGCAGTCAGTTGGACTTGTACTGCCAGCGCTGACGCGGTCTGTATCGATACTAGCGGCAGTGGCAATCAGATCAATGCTACTAGCAATATGCTTAGTGGTGCTTCGGTCAACTATTCAGTAGTAGGAACATTGTCTGCTAGCGCTAGCGGGGAGATAGTCAATCAGGCTTCGGTCACAGCACCCGAAGGATATATCGAGACTACCTTAGAGAACAATACTGATTCGACCGCTTTTAGTATTGCTCCTCCAGCTAGTCTGCCTCAGACTGGTATTTCTAAAAACTTGAGTGTAGTCGGCTTATTTAGTCTCTTGCTCGGTCTAGCAATCGTCTATAGGCAGCTTAGACCATTGGCTGCTTAGAGGCACGATGTCCAAGCGTTCTATTCGTGATTCTGACCTAGATATGATAGTCAAGATTGCCCTCTATCAGATCTTGGGGTTGGTGTGGATAGTCAATAGTGGTGGGTATCGAATATTCCCTATAGGACTAATTGTCGGCTACTTTTTGACCAAACATGAAAAGCTTCGTCTCAACCAAAGGCTGGAGTTTGCTCCTCTAGTAATGGGGGCTACCTTGGGGCTGATTGGGATTGGTGGGATTTACCTGACTTTGCCTTGGTTTTAAAAAATGCGGGATACTGGATCCCCCGTAAGTTCTCCGAACTTCGGAGGATGACAATGCCTCCTCTTGTCATCTTCGGATTTCTCCAAGGGAGAAATACCGGAGATCCAGTATTTGAATTTAATACCTGTAAATGCAGAGATACTGGATCCCCCGTAAACCCTCTGGGTTTCGGAGGATGACAACTCACAATGCGGGATACTGGATCCCCCGTAAGTTCTCCGAACTTCGGAGGATGACAGGAGAGGGGTGGAGTTTCGGAGGATGACAATGCAGTGGCAGTTTTGGAGGATGACAGGGCAAGGGACAGGTTTCGGAGGATGACAAGCCTTGCTACCACTAGATAGTTTTGATATAGCAAGCCCAAACCAAAACCAGACAATTTGAGCTGTACTATAGACTCTAGAGTTGGGTCAAAAGTCTGGTTTTGTTTTTAACTTGCTATACGCTGGGAGGGTGCTAATTAAGCTCGCTAGAGCTTGAATTGGTTGGCCAGGTAGGCAATCAGTTGATCTAGTTTGACTCTAGTCTGCTCCATACTATCACGATCCCGAACCGTAACCGCCTGGTCCTCAAGCGACTCAAAGTCAACGGTTACACAAAGGGGTGTGCCGATCTCATCTTGCCTACGATACCTTTTGCCTATACTTTGGGTCTCATCGTATTCAGACATTAGCCCGGCTTTGGTAATTTCATTAAATAGTTGTTTGGCGAGGTCTATTAATGGTTGCTTTTTGCTGAGGGGGAGAACTGCCACCTTGATTGGGGCAATCACCTTGGCAAGCTTTAGGACAACCCTAGTCTCGCTATTGACCTCCTCTTCTGTGTAGGCATTGGTCAAGGCGGCCATCATTAGCCTACCGACTCCGACTGAGCTCTCGATCACATTGGGGACAAAACGGCTGGAGTCAGTTGGGTCAAAGTAGCTCAGATCTTGGCCACTCTCCTTAATATGGCTACTGAGGTCGAAGTCTGTTCGATTGTGAGTACCCCAGAGCTCCTTCTTGCCATGAGGGAAATGAAAATAGATATCATGGGCAGCAGCTGCATAGTGGGCTCTCTCGTCATCTCCATGTTCATGCCAACTCAGACGTTCGGGGTCAATCCCCATCCTGGAAACCAGAAAGTCCCAGGCAAATTCTCGCCATTCTTGGTAGCTGTCAGCTTGAGTGTCGGGATGGATGAAGTATTGCATTTCCATCTGTTCGAGCTCACGCACTCGGAAGATAAAATCACGCGGATTAATCTCATTGCGAAAAGCTTTACCGACCTGGGCGATACCAAATGGTAGCTTGGAGCGAGTAGTTTCTCTGACCAGCTCATAGTTGGTAAAGATTGACCCAGCTGTTTCTGGACGCAGGTAGACAGTACTCTCACGATCTTCAAGAGGACCTAGGTAGCTCTTCATCATCATATTAAATAATCTCGGCTCAGTTAGGGCATCAGCCTGACAGCTAGGGCAGACTTTACCATTGAGTAAAGTGGTCAATTGTTCAATATCACTAGAATCAACCTCAGCTAGATGATCAGCACGAAATCTCAGCTTGCAATTCTTGCAATCGACCAAGGGGTCATTGAACCCTTCGATGTGTCCACTGGCCTTCCAGAGTCGCGGATGTTGGATGATAGCTCCATCGATCCCATAAACATTAATCCTTTCTCGCACCATGGCTTGCCACCAGAGAGCTTTGATATTGTTGACTAGCTCTACTCCATAGGGACCATAGTCCCAAAATCCACTCAGACCTCCATAAATCTGACTAGATTGAAAGACAAAACCTCGGCGTTTAGCAAGGTTGGTAATAGTGGCTAGGTCGATGGTAGTGTAGTTGCTCATAGAGTAATTATAACATGCTATAATTACTCTATGAGCAAAAATAATACTACCAGCCAGGTTTTTCCAGACTATTATCAATTGTTTGGCATAGACCCTGGTTCTAGTAAGGGTCAGATCAAGGATCGGTATAAAGAATTGAAAAGTCAGTATGGGATTGAAGGTGATAAGTCCGAGCAATCAGTAGAGAAAGTAATCGAAATCAATCAAGGATTTAGAGTATTGGGAAATCAAAAGCTTAGACCACTTTACGATCAATACTATCAAAAGTATCGAGGATTGTCTGGTAGTGTCAAATATAATGAACAAATTCAGAATTTGACTTATGAGATGAATCTGGCACTCGCTACTAAAGCGGTCAAGGAAAAGATTGCTTTAGGCGCTGTATTTTTAGTCATAGGACTGGGAGTATTGATTGGTGGGTATCTCAACGCTTCGAGTAATGATGGAAACTATATCTTACCTTATGGCTCAATTATTTGGGGTGGTTGGCAGATGATAGCTGGTATTCGTCAGTATCGCAATATAAGGTCGGGCACTAGAGCAACTGAATAATTAGCTGGTCGAGCCAGTTTTCAAACCTGTGATCAAGGTTAGTTAGAGATTCGGGATTGAGGGTTTGTATTTGATTCAGGGAATCTAGATTGACTAGCTCGGATAGTAAGAGTTGGGGTAATTTAGTTTGGTCAAGTCTGGGTAAGCTTCCACTTTGAGCAAGTAACTGTGATTTGAAGAAAATTCTGATCAGATCCAGCTCGATTAGGTCAAAATCTCGATAGATAGTACTGAGGCTTTGCCATAGCTCGGCTTGGGGGTAGTTGTGGATAGTATGCTTACCTATAAGTAATACAATCTGGCTGAGGGTCTCAATCTGTTCTAGGTTACGCAAATTGATTGATTGGTTTGAGTCAAGAGCAGTGACAATCGGTATCTTGCCTCTAGCTGTCAATTCAATTGACAAAATAAAGTTTGGCTCAAGATAACCTCGCAATTTGGCCTGGGGTCTAAGTACCCCCTTGGCAATGGCAGTCACCTTGCCTTGCTCTTCTGTAAAAAAGTCGATAAACTGATCGGCTTCTTTGAAGCTAGATTTTCTCAGCACTATCCCAGTCAGTTTGACGATATTGGAATCAGGCATTAAGCTTGCTTTCTAATAAAATCAGATTTTTTGATAACCTCTACTTGGAGTAGTTGGGTTAAGCGAAGGCTTAGATCATCTAGGGGTTGGTTGGTTAGTAAAAGCTTGCTTGCGACCCGGATCTCTCGCTGGGACAAATCAATCAAGACAGAGATTGCATTATTTGGGCCCTTGCCCAGCTCTAGGATTAATTGATCAATAGGACTGGATCTCAAGAAGTCAATTAGCCTAGTTTGATCGTCAAAGGTTGTCATATCTGGGAATTTACTTTTAAAGGCCTTGATTGATTCCGGATTTTCACTGTAGAATACTTGCTTAATCATTACTTTTGACTAATTTAGCTTGAGTCTGAGTGGGTAATTTGATATTGAGATAATTTTTGTGATCAAATCTTGTCAGTCGGATTTGGCCGCCATTGAGCCTGATGATCTCCAGAGCTAAAGCCAGCTCAAAGTCGAGTCTGAAATAATGGGGACTAGACAAAACCCTTCTAGTAGTCTTAGTATAAGGATTACCTTGGTCAATCAATCTGATTAGAATATGATTTGACTTTTTTGAGCTATCAATTGTGATTCTCTTGTCTGAAGCATTATCGATCACCCTTTTGGCTATGGTCAGTAGAGCCTGATAAAGCTTGAGGTAATTTCCGGCAATACTTGGCAAGGCCTGTTTCCTCTGATACTGCACTTTGCCAAATTGCCCGAGGTCACTGATTAGTTGGTCAATCAGAAGTCTAGTCTGAATCGCATTGTTGATTAGCTTGTAATTTTCATCAAGCCCGCTTAGGGAAAGGATGATATCAAAGGTTCGATCGAGCTTAGTGGTCAGGTTGGTAATATCAGATACCAATTCAGTCTGATTGGGGTCGAGCTTGGTCTTAGCTAGTTCTGAGAGGTAAATCTGAGAGTTGGTAATGGGGTCTTTGATTTGCTGGACTAGGCTGGCTAAAGTCTTAAAATCCTCACTAGGTAGTAACATTCTCAATAATCTGATTAAACTGATCTTCAAATAATTGTAGGCTGTCAGTTCTAATCAGTAAGGTTTTGTCTTGGATTGGGATTAGGACATAGGCCCCTTGACTTTCAATGTCTTTGAAATACTCAGAACGATAATAGGCTTCCTTGCCTGCCACTTTTATCAGATATCCTTGCTTGCCTTTGTCTAGCTTGGAGTCTTGATCAAGAGCTTTGGCTTTTTCCTGGGAGTAGGGAGATTCGATTAGCTCAATACGCAGAGCAAACCGATCGGTATTAAGATCTACTTTGTCTGGGTGGGCGATAATCGACACAGGGTTGCTGGTATTGTTATTATAGACTGTACTATAGTTTTTGGGATAGCTGATCTTAAAACCCCCGTAGATATCTGGTGCTTGATAGACAGTGTATGGAGTAGCAAGCTGTTCTTTGAAGGCGACTCGATCAATATCTCTTTGGTTAATAATCCCAGTATTGTAGGCTTCCTGATAGACCTTGTCTCGTTCAAAATGATTGCGAACTAGCAAGAAGATTAGGATTATTACCAGGACAAGAAGCACAGTACTGACTATCATCGCAGCCAAGGCAGTGGTCTTGTGCTTGGCTAGGACAGTGCTAGTGCTAGCTTGTTGATCATCCAGCTCACTAGCTTCAAAATCAAGGTCAGGATTGGTTTGGGGGTCTATCTTATTCATCTTCTAGCCTTTTTGCTAATCCAGCTTGGTTAAGCCTTTTATAATACAAGTCAAGAGTTTGTCTAGCCACAGTATCAGTCGAGTATCTCTTGACCAGCTCTAGCTGATCATTAATCGCTTTTTGATACTGTTTTGAGGTAAGTGTGGCATAGTGCCTGATTAGTTTAGCTAGATTGGGGTAGTCATAGGGGTCGAAGACCTGGGCAGTGAGATTGTCCATCACGCTAGCATAGCCCGGATTGTCTCCAGCTAGGACAATCGGTCTAGCTGTTGCCATTGCTTCTGTCAGCACTATGCCAAAGCTTTCACCGCCAGTCGCAGGATAGACAGCCAGATCAATCGACTTGAGAAACTGGATCTTGGCTTTTTCGTGAAGATGCCCGTGCCAGGTCGCAATTTTGTCTAGTCCTAGCTCCTTTGCTAGGGCAAGAAGTTTCTCCTTGTCCTTGCCGTCACCGGCAATCTCGAGACGGAAATCAAATCCTTGATCGAGTAGGATTTTGCTTGCCTGAAGTAAATGCTCCAAACCTTTACGCTTGACTAGCCTGCCCAAAAAGCCGATTCGAATTGGCTTCTGGGGCCAGGGAAGAGGTTGTCGTGACTTCTTAAAATATTTAGAGAAATCTACTGGATTTGGAATTACTACACTATCCAGGCCAAGGTATCTTTTGGCAAAGCCTTGGGCAGGCTTGGAGACAGCAATCACTTGAGTCAAGTGTCTTTGGGAACGGCGGTTGAGTAGCCCAATCACATAAGAGCCGATCACACTAGTCAGTCCCGAGGGGACAATATGGACTGTGCCAAAGGCCAGAGTATCGTCTGGACAAAGGTTGAGAACGCGACCAGCCAAAAGCGGACTATAGGGCATCTGGATATGGATGATATCGTATTGATTTTTGCGCAGAATCTCTTCGATCAGACCCCTAGGGGCGGGCATCGGCATCTTGAGAGTATTCTGATTGAAATTGACTTGGATATTATCGGCTAAACTGTAGACTGTCCCTAGCTTAGAAGTCTTACTTTTACTGACTAGAAAGTCTACAGAATGACCTTTGGTATTGTAGTATTTGGCGAGGGATTTGATGTGTTGCTGGATGCCGTCATCACGATCAAGGCTATCGTCGAAGACGAAGGCAATTTTGAGCTTAGGTTTTGAGGATTTTTTCATACAAATTTAAGTAACTATTGATTATTATATCAAAATCATACTTCAAAATCTCTAGCCTTGACCAGTCAGTAAAAACCTGTGATATTTCAGGGTTGTTGATAAACAAGGCAAGTCTTCTCGCAAATTCCTCAGGGTTTTTTGGGTTGATCAGTCCTAGCTCGCCAACCCCAGTCAAGACAGAACTATATCCAGGATTGTTACCAGCGACGATTGGTCTATTGCAAGCCATTGCTTCAAGCAAAACAATACCGAAGCTCTCACCATAGATCGCGGGTGAGCAAAATACATCTGCTGACTTGAGCCAAGTACGCTTATCTTGATCACTAATCTGACCCAGCCATTTAACCTTGTGCGTTAACTGGTAGCGTTCAGTATAGTTGACAAGGCTTTTAAATTTTGGTCCAGTTCCTGCCAGCACCAATTCTGCATCAATCCCCATTTCTTGAGTTAAAACTCGAAAGGCCTTGAGTAAATAATCCAGCCCTTTGCGTTTTTCGAGCCGTCCGACATAAAAGATTGTTGGTCTTGGCAGACGAAAATTCTTGGTCGGTTGCTTGTAGATATTGACATTGATAGCATTGGGAATTATGTGAAACTTTTTATCTGTTAGGTTGCTCAGGTACTCAGCAGCTACCTCACTAACTGCTGTAAAATAGTCAAAGTCTCCAAGAATAGAGCGAGCATAGGGTGTTATAGCCTTTTCGATTGGTCTAGAAATGAAATTGTCTGGTAGTTTTGCATGGAAGGTAGCTAAAGTTTTTTGATCTTTTGGTAAGAGATCAATGATTTGTTTGGAAAGTCTGGGGATCCAGGGCTCGTGAAAATGCCAGAGGTCAAACTGATGGTTGTTTAGTAGAGAGGTTATTTCAGATTTGTCAGTTGAGAAAGTCCATTCAGTACTAGTAGCAAAAGGGGTTCTAATCTTGCTAGCTCGACCAAGCATCTTGACTCTAGGGTCAGGGGTATAGTGTTTTTGCAAGGTAGTGGGGGCAACGATACTGATATCATGGCCACGGGATTCTAACTGGCTTGCTAGATCTCTGATGCATTCTTGGACTCCACCAGGTCGATAAAAGTCATAGGGGCAGACTAGAGCAATATTCATTCTGCTATTATATCAATAATTTCTTTACTTAGGGTTGATTTTATTTCTTGCTTGGTTGCAATCAGGCTCGGGGCATGGTTGGAAATCTTTAGTTGCTTGGTCTGATAGTCTTGATAGTATTGGTTAAATACCTGGTTGGCTTTATCCCAGTCTATGTACTGATCACTAGTAGTAATCATATTGATAAATTCTAAATCAATCTTTGATCCAGCAGGAGTTGAAAACGGTTGAGTCAGTAATTGGTAGCCAATAGTGCTATGAGTCTTGATGTCTTGTTGCCAGAGCTGGTATTCGAGCTCAATCAATTCATCTGGGTTGTTGGAGTCACTGTATTTCTTAATACCAAATTTGTAGAGGTATTTGATTCGGGGAGAGGAGACAGCCTTTTTAGCTAGATGGATCAAAGGCCAATAGCGAAATATTAGTAAGGATTTGAAGAATAACAATTCTGGGTTTTTGAGGCCGAAGGGGCGGAAACTGTCTGATCCTAGTGGGCAACCTAACCCAAGGATTTTGTCAAGCTTATTTTCTAGCTCTGGACTGATCAGTAGGGCAGAGGTGATTAGCTGACCACCAAGCGAGATTGCTAGGACAAAGAGATTATTGGCTTCAAGTCTAGAAAGTAGCTTGGCAAGGTAGCTAGCAAGATTATCCAGGCTAATATCTTGGCCGATTGAGCTTAAGGGG
Source organism: Candidatus Nomurabacteria bacterium (assembly GCA_020639315.1). Taxonomy (GTDB): domain Bacteria; phylum Patescibacteriota; class Saccharimonadia; order JAGOAT01; family JAGOAT01; genus JAGOAT01. The sequence goes on from JACKGM010000001.1 coordinate 432,686, forward strand.
GCGGTTTCGCCCATCCCCGGTAAATCAAAACTGATTACTTGTCCATAATCTTGTAAAAATTCAATCACACCACGCATCCGGGTTTGGTTGGAGTGCATACCTTGGATTAGGATGAAGGTTTTATCAGAATCTGGATTGCTTGGGGGGTGAAAATAGATGGTTTGTTTGATGCCATCAATATCATATTGTTTACTAGACATAGGGCTATTTTACCATTATTGTATTAAGTATGAATTTAAAACAATTTTTTCAGGGTAGGGTTACAGGGGTAGTATTGAGTGTATCTGGGGGGCTTGGGATACTAGCAGCAATGCAGTTGGCTCTCGATCAATTGCATTTGCTTGAAGACCCAGGCTTTGTCCCGGTCTGTTCAATCAATCAGACTGTTAGTTGTACACCCGTGATCGAATCTTGGCAGTCCTCAGTCTTTGGCTTTCCAAACTCATACTTGGGGCTAGTTAGTTTTGCGATGATACTAGCAGTCGGGGTGGCCTTGATCGGCAAAGTCAAATTCCCTAGATGGTATATGCTGATATTTAATCTAGGTACTCTTGGTGGATTCATCATGGTTCACTGGTTGGCTGGGAGTGTGATGTTTGACATTGGCAAGCTCTGCTTGTGGTGCGTACTAGTTTGGATTTGTACTGGCGCTAGCTTTGTCTATACTTTGGCTTACAATTTTGCCGAGGATAATCTAAGGCTCGGTAGTCAAAAGTTTCGAGACGCCTTTGTCGAGAATCAACTTTCAATTCTTCTAGCCTGGTATTTATTGATGGCCGGGCTGATAGCCTGGAAGCTGTTCTAGATTGGATTTGTTACCTATAGCCCCCGAAAAACAAAACCTGTACTTTTGACTGTATCTTATAGTCTATAACTGCCACTATTGCTCCTCACCATATCTACGGATATGATTTGTCACAATAGCGACAATTCTAGATCGATAATCTATCACCCAAAACAAACAGGTTTTGTTTTACTGGGGCTATATAGCCCTAACACTTTGTCTTGCTATAAGTCAGGGTGTTGGGTCTATGGATAATTGGTTAGGTAACCCAGTTACTTTTAATATTTATTGTTAGTTTTCTGGATACCCAGAGCAAGCTCTGAGTATGACGGATGCAAATACGGGATACTGGATCCCCCGTAAGTTCTCCGAACTTCGGAGGATGACAAGACAAGGGACGGGTTTCGGAGGATGACAATAACCCTGTTGCCATATAAACTTGCGAGGTCAAAGCTGATGATTTTTATTCCAGAATACCAAAACACGACAAAGCATAACAGGAGTTACGCTGCGAAGTGTTTTGCTAGTCTGGGGCAAAAATGGCAGTTTTGAAGCCGTGAGGTTATATGGTAACAGGGTTAATGCCCTCCTCCTGTCATCTTCCAAATTTCCGCCCACTTCGCGTCATCTTCCAAATTTCTGTAGGAAATTATGGGAGATCCACCCTCTCCTCTGTCATCTTCGGATTACCCGAAGGGTAATACCGGAGATCCAGTATTTGAATTAGACTCAGGAAATGCAGGAATACTAGAAATTAGGCTAGACAGGTCGTAAAGTGCCAAAGAAAATTTGCCAGGCTAGGGCAGATTTGGCTAGCAAGCTTAGTAAGATAAAGACCTTCTCACCATAGATATAATCATTCCAACGACCTATTTTCTTATACTGAAGATACATATTAAGTGCAAAACAATTGAAGAAAATAAAGATCGAAAGATAGATATAGTAGACAAAAGTCGGGATCATCCCATTGCCACTGGAGCTTGAACCCCAGAAATAAACCCCGATTACAACCCAAGGTACAATCCCTGCTAGGATACCAATCTTGAAGCTTAGCCAATCGACTACCCTCTTGCCTTGATTGATTTTTTCCATAGATAGACCGAGCAAATTCATGATCATGGTCAGGATAAAGACCATTAGAAGAGTAGAGAGATCTTCTATGCCAGCAAGCATAGCGATCGCTAGCATCATCGTCGAAGCACTGAGGCTATACTCAATAAATCTTGTTGGATTGGTAGAAAGTCTAAGATTGGCTTGATACGGATCGGGTCTTATTAGTCCGAGGTAGAAGTGGAATCCACTTGAAAGTAAGAGGAATATTATAATTAGTCCGACTAGGGGTATTTCAAATAAGGTTTTAGAGTCGATTACTAGTGAGCTAGTCGCGAGATCAAAAGTCTGATAAGAGGTGGTGACAGGTAGGCTAAAGTCTGTAGCTAGCACAATCATGACAATGGCCTGCAGAAGATGGATTGTCCCCATAATGATATTAAAAGCTACTAATTTGTCTAGACTCGACTTACGCAAAATCCCTGCATCTCCAGGATCGCCTCCGAAGTCCAGAACTACTTTTTCTGCTATCAACGATGCATCAGCATCGCTTCCATCAGATAAAAGAATTTCTGAATCTTCGGAAGGCAAGCCTGGAGTATCCGAGGTTTTGCGTAAGTCGAGTAAAAGTTTTTGCATATTATTACCTTTGTTTTAATTAAAATTTTCTATTGTAAATATTATAGCATACCCCAAACAAAACCAGACTTTTGACCCAACCCTAGAGTCTATCAAGCTAGTTTTCTATAGTACAGCTCAAATTGTCCGGTTTTGTTTTGAGCTTGCTATAACTGCCACTATTGCTCCTCACTATATCTACGGATATGATTTGTCACAATAGCGACAATTCTAGATCCATAATCTATCACCCAAAACAAACAGGTTTTGTTTTATGGGGGCTATATCACTTTTTACTTTACATTTGGATCAATAAAGTGTAAGATTATTTGCGAAACAGTGAAGTATCTGACTCCTTGGTACCAAAAGTGTCAAAAGTGTCCAGTAACAAACGGTTTTATAAGTAATAAATTAATAAGAAAGGTTTTAGTCAGATGGTTACTAAATTATATGTTGGTGGTATTCCTTACTCTGCTACAGAGCAAGAATTAGAAGAGTTCTTTAGTGTAGCAGGTAGCGTAGTCAGTGCGAGAATTATTACAGATCGTGAAACAAATCGTTCAAAAGGATTTGGTTTTGTCGAAATGTCCACCCAAGAAGAGGCTCAACAAGCAATCACAATGCTTCATGACAAAGATATGGGTGGTCGTAAGATTACTGTTAACGAAGCTCGACCCAAAGAAGATCGACCAGCTAGACGTTTCTAGGGTTGGATCGGTAGAGTTACACTGATAGTACTCCCTGCAATGGGAGTACTTTAGTATTAAAGACTAGTAAATAATTATGGTAGAAAACAAGATTCGTAATATAGCAGTAATCGCCCATGTCGATCATGGTAAGACTACTTTGGTCGATGCTTTTTTGAAGCAGACCAAAGTCTTTCGTGATAATCAGGCCGAGATGGGTCAGGCTTTGATTATGGATTCTAGTGATCAAGAGCGTGAGCGAGGGATTACTATCACAGCCAAGATTACGGCAGTAAAGTTTGATGACACCCAGATAAATATTATCGACACGCCCGGACACGCTGATTTTGGTGGAGAGGTAGAGCGAACACTCCATATGGCTGATGGCTGCCTCCTAATCGTAGATGCTCAAGAGGGTCCGATGCCTCAGACCAAGTTTGTGCTCGAGAAAGCTTTTGTGGCTGGACTTCGTCCAATCGTCGTAATTAACAAGATCGATAAACCGGCCGCTAGGGTGTCTGAAATAGTAGATGAGATCGGGGACTTATTTTTGGAGCTTGCTACTGATGATAGTCAGCTCGATTATCCGGTCTATTATGCAATTGGTCGCGATGGTAAGGCTTGGAAAGAATTACCAAATGATCCGAGTGAGCCAGCCGATATTCAGCCAATCTTACGAGCAATTATTGAGCATATTCCTGCTCCACAAACTTCCGAAGGCGGATTTCAGTTGTTGGCTACCTCACTTGAGTGGGATGATTATCAAGGCAAGTATGTGATCGGCAAAGTAGAGCGAGGTCAGCTCAAGGCTGGTGAAATCTTAAGCTTGGTAGACCAATCTGGAGTAGTGGGTAGTGGCTATCGAGTCGATAAGATTTATGGATATCAAGGTCTAGATAAGGTGATCAAGGATCAGGCTAGTGCAGGTGAGATCGTTGCGGTCACTGGTATCAAGGATGCCAAGATTGGCCAGACCCTGACTACGCCAGATCAACCGGAAGCCTTGGAAGCAATCGACTTGGAGCCACCGACTTTGAGTATTTATCTCGGACCCAATACCTCTCCCTTTAAAGGCCTAGAAGGCGAATTTACTACTTCGAGACAAATTGGGGATCGATTGAAGCGAGAATTGGAGACTAATATCGGCTTGATAGTAGAGGATGATGGGGTTGGCTTCACCGTTAAGGGTAGGGGTGAATTGCACTTGAGTGTACTGATGGAGACAATGCGTCGAGAAGGGTTTGAGTTTGAGATCGGCAGACCCAAGGTAGTGTATAAAGTGCAGGATGGTCAGAGTCTGGAGCCAGTAGAGCTAGTGACTGTCGAGGTACCAGTCGAACATATTGGAGTAATCCAGTCTGAGTTTGGTAGTCGTAAGGCTGAACTTCTAGAACAGGTCAACCTTCGTGATAATTTGGTCAGGCTAGTCTACAGGATTAGTACTCGTAATCTAATCGGCCTAAGGAGTCAATTGATTACAGCTACCAAAGGTACCTTGGTAATGAATAGTTTGATGGATGGTTATCAGCCTAAGACAGCTGAGCTGGCATCAAAACGCAACGGAGTCTTGATCGCTTGGGAGCAGGGGGAGAGTCGGGCTTATGCTCTGAGTAATGCTGAGGCTAGAGGTGTATTGTTCGTCGGGCCAGGGGTCAAGCTATATCAGGGGCAGATTATTGGACTTGCCAATCAGTCGGGGGATTTGGATATCAATGCTTCTAAGTCCAAGCAACTGACCAATATGCGGAGCAAGAGTAGTGATGGTACGATCAAGTTGACTCCAGCGATTGAGATGAGCCTCGAACAGTCAATGGACTTTTTAAACGATGATGAGCTCTTGGAAATCACACCTAGCTCACTGAGGCTGAGAAAACGAATTTTGGATAAAGGGCTTCGTAAGAAGAAGTAGCTATAGCCCCCGTAAGCTCTTTGAGCTTCGGAGGATGACAATGCCCTTTTTGTGTCATCTTCCAAATTTCCTTTAGGAAATTATGGGAGATCCAGTATTTGGATTTGACATCAGGGCAATACGGTAATACTGGATCCCCCGTAAGTTCTCTGAACTTCGGAGGATGACAGAAGAGTAGTAGGTTTCGGAGGATGACAATGTCCTCCGCCTGTCATCTCAATACCATTAACTTAAGGAAAGGCCAGTATCTTTTGACATCCTGTTAAAGCTTGATTTGTACATTGAATAAAACTTGCAAAAGCTTAAGTTAATGGCATTGGCCTGTCATCTTCGGATTACCCGGAGGGTAATACCGGAGATCCAGTATTTAAATTATTAGGCAAATGATGTAAGCTAAAGAGGTATTATATAGCTGGAGGGATAGATTGAAGAAGCATTTTGGGCGAATTGTAATAGTCGGGGGAGGCTTTGCCGGGGTTAAGCTGGCCCTGAGTCTAGCAAAACATCGACACTTTGATGTCTGCTTGATTTCGGACACAGACTTCTTTGAATATCATGCGGCACTATATCGTTCTGCCACAGGTGGTTCACCCAAGGAGGTTAAGATACCCCTTGGGGAGATCTTTGCCAGCTATTTGGCAGTCAAGGTAGTCAAGGATAAAATAGTAGAGATTGATTATTCTGACAAGAAAATTATCGGTAGGTCTGGGCATAAGTACTACTTTGATAAGCTTGTGATGGCACCAGGTCAGGTGGCTTGTTTCTATGGTATAGCTGGGATGGAGGAAAGTGCCTTTGCCCTTGACTCTATTGGCAATGCGGATAAGCTGAGAAAACATTTAGAGAGGTTGGTTCAGAGCAAATCTGAGGAAAATAAGCTAGAGTTTGTGGTGATTGGTGGAGGGGCTACTGGAGTTGAGTTGGCATCTGAATTGCAATTTTATCTGCAAGATCTTGCCAGTGGCTCAAAGGCAAAGGGGCATATTATTCAGGTGGATCTGATTGAAGCTGCACCAAGGTTACTCGGGCTCTTGTCTCCCAAGGCTTCAAAGTTTGCTCAGTGGCGACTCGAAGAGTTGGGGGTAAATCTGAGGCTTAAGACACAGGTCAAAGCGATCGAGGGAGATAAGCTATCTCTGGGCAATCAAGAAAAAATTTCGACTAGGACAGTGATTTGGACAGCAGGAGCGATCAATAATCCGATCTTTGCCAAGTACCCAGATTTATTTAGCTTGGGTAGAAACGGACGAGTTCAGGTCGACGAATACTTACGAGCACATCAAGATATCTATGTGATCGGAGATAGTGCTGATACTCAATACTCGGGTATGGCTCAGACGGCATTGTTTGATGCAAAGTTTCTGGCTCGTAACCTGGTCAGGCAGTCAAAGGGTAAGCACCGTAAGCTCTATGTTCCCAAGCGTCCAGTCTATCTGATCCCTGCAGGCCGGAATTATGCAGTATTGCAGTGGGGTAGGCTAGTACTCAGAGGTAAACTTGCCTGGACACTGAGGAGGTTGGCTGACCTTGATATCTATATGTCATTTGAGCCTTATCGCAAAGCTCTAAGAAGCTGGCAAGCGGGTAGTAAACATCATCAAATAGGAGGTAAGAAATGAAACAGAGACGGATAGATCTAATCTGGGGACTAACAAGGATAGTCCTGGGCTGTATTTTTCTCTGGTCTTTTCTAGATAAGTTATTTGGGTTAGGATATACTACTTGTCGTAATCAGGCAGGGGCGGTAGTCCAGTTTTGTGATCAAGCTTGGGTCAAGGGAGGCTCACCTACTACTGGATTTTTGAAGACTGCATCTGTGGGTAGCCCAATCGAACAGACTTTACAATCAATGGCTGGGGACAAGCTTTGGGATTGGGTGTTTATGATTGGGCTTGCTGGGATTGGCATTGCTATGATCTTGGGGATTGGTATACGGATTGCTGCATTATCGGGAGTGATCATGATGGCTATGATCTATCTTGCACTATATCCACCGACCAATAATCCAATCTTTGACGAGCATGTGGTGTATGCATTGCTATTTATTGGGCTTGCTCAAGTCAACGATACTCAAGCTCTGGGCTTTGGTAAGGTCTGGTCTAGATCTAGATTGGTCAGTAAGTATCGGTTTCTGGAATAAAATTAATTAGACTTGTTCTCCAATAATTTTTGAGACCAAAATTGTCTAGTTTGAGACTAGAATAGTCTTTCTTAAAGAGCCCTAACAGAGTTAAGGTGATAAAATGAAAAGATTATTATAGTCCAAAATAGGCGGTTTGGGACCGAAAACCTTATTTAAGGAACAAGTCTATCACTGAGGGAATATACAATGTATAGGATAATATTTAAAAAAGTTGCTTTGACAGGTAAGGTAACGGTACTGGGTCAGCAAAATCAGGTGATAGCTTATGCTCATCAAAAATTACTAAAAATCAAAGAAAAGGTAATATTTTACCAAGACTCCAGTAGGAGTCAGGAGATAGGTGTAATCAATGCTGATAAAATGATTGACTATAATGTTAGCTATAGCTTGACTGGAGTAGATGGAAGTTTGCAATACCAGCTAAGGCGCAAAGGGAGAGCATCGATTTGGAAGGCAAACTATCAGATTTTGGATGCGAATGACCAAGAGTTATATCAAATTCGCGAAAAGAATCCATGGGCCAAGGTGATGGATTCAATCGCTAGGGAGATTCCCTTTGTCGGGATCTTTACCGGGTATATTTTTCATGTCAAATATGGACTTTTTGATCAGTCAAATCAAGAAGTAGCTGAGATCGTCAAGCAACCTGGATTTTTTGAATCATCATTTAATATCAATACACTAGGGGGTAGTGGTATTTTGTCGGTAGAAACCTTAGAGCTAATTGTGATGATGCTGATCCGGGAAAGGGCTAGGAGCTGATCTAACTTTTGTGTTTGAAGAAATTTGGTATCAAAATCGGTGTATTTCTTTGGTATTTTTTATATTCGATTTCTTTTCCCCAGCGTTGGTCAGCTGATTTTTCGAGAATAGGTATCCCGCTGACCTTTGTAATCAGTAGTGTAATGAAAATTGGCCCAATGATAGTCAGCCAATAGGTACCGGTATAGTAGCTAGCTCCATAGATAAAGATACCCCACCAGAGGAGAATCTCCCCAAAATAGTTGGGATGACGAGAATAGTGCCAAAGCCCTGAGTCAATCCAGGGATTAGTTTCTGGGTGATTGCCAAATCGAAATTTATAGAGCTGTAGGTCGGCTAATGTTTCAATAAAGACGCCGGATAGCCAGATAATTAGACCAATTATTGCCCAGGTATTGATCTCGGTCGGTTGGTTGAGGCTAAGTAGGTAAATAGCAGGCAAGCTAATTACCCAGACGCTGAAGCCCTGGAGTAGCCAAAATCTTGCAAACTTCCAGAAGTTCTCTCTGATCCCATCGAAACGACTGTCTCGGCCTGTTTTGATTATTCTTAGTAGTAGGTAGGTCGAGATTCTAGCTCCCCAGAGAATAATCATTGTGAGCAAAACCAGTTTATAGCTTGAGATATTAGGGCTGGTAGATAAGCAGTAGATAGCAACGGTGACGAATCCCAACCCATAGGATAGATCGGTGAGCTTGTCGGTCTTGTGGCTGCTAGCATATACGAAGAAAATCAATTGACTAATAAGTGAGACAAATAGAGAGTTAATTAATGGATTCACTTTTGTATAATATCAACATTTCTTATGCTAGAATAGTTTTATGCAAGAAATTATCAAGGTGCGGGGTCTGACTAAGTCCTATGGGGACAACCAGGTATTAAAAGGAATAGATTTTGAGGTTCATAAGGGGACAATGTTGGCACTGCTTGGGCCCAACGGAGCAGGCAAGACTACTACAGTCAAAATCCTTTCTACCTTACTTAGCCCAGATCAGGGAGAGGTGACAATTGCTGGGATTGATCTGTCAAGACATCCAGAGCAAATACGCAAAGTGATTGGTCTGACTGGTCAATCAGCAGCCGTAGACGAACTCTTGACCGGAAGTGAGAATTTGATCATGATGGGGAGGCTCTATCAGCTCAGTAAAGAGCAAGCTAGACAAAGAGCAGAAGAGTTGCTGGTAGATTTTGATTTGGTAGATGCTGCCAAGCGTAAAGTCAAGGATTATTCAGGCGGGATGCGCAGAAGGCTGGATCTAGCAATCAGTCTGATCGCTAGTCCACCAATCATCTTTTTGGATGAGCCGACCACAGGTCTAGATCCTAGGTCTCGTCAAACAATGTGGCAGATGATTAGATTACTTCTAGACTCAGGAACTACAATCTTGCTGACTACTCAATATCTCGAGGAAGCAGATCAACTAGCAGACCAGATTATCGTGATCGGTGGGGGTAAGGTGATTGCTCGAGGTACGCCTGAGCAGCTTAAGGCAAAAGTTGGGCAAGATAGGCTAGAAATTAGACTCAAAAGTATTGAAGATTTTGAGCTGGTGATTAGTATTCTTGAAAAATATAGCCCGACCCAAGATCAAGATAAATTGACTGTCGGGATATCAATCAAGGGGGATGGTAGTGACCTCAAGCCAATTCTAGATTTGCTCGAATATGCTCGGATCAGCCCGGCCGGAATTGAAATCCATCGACCCACCTTGGATGATGTGTTTTTATTGCTGACAAATGGGGAGGAAGTCGATGAATAATTTTAAAACTACATTAGTCGATATTCGGGTAATGATTTGGCGTAGTACTATGCATATTGTACGCAATACTGATCAGCTACTAGGTGCTTTCTTTCAACCAATCATGTTTCTGGTCTTGTTTGCTTCAGTCTTTGGAGGGTCGATTGAAAAAGCTTTGCCAGATGGGATTAGCTATATCAATTATTTGATGGCAGGAATTGTCGTCCAGACGGTTGCTTTCGGCTCTACTACTACTGCTATTGCTGTCAGTAATGATATGAGCAAGGGTATTATGGATCGTTTTCGTTCATTGCCGATGTCGAATATTGCAGTATTGAGCGGGCATGTGATAGCTGATTTGCTTCGTAATACTATCTCAACAATTGTGATGATTGTGGCAGGGTTTGCGATCGGTTTTCGGCCGCAGACTGACTTGGTCGGTTGGCTAAAGATTGCTATACTATTGATACTGTTTACTCTAGCTTTTTCCTGGCTGGCATCGATTGTCGGTGTGGTATCGAAGAGTGTCGAAGCTGTCCAGTGGCTGACATTTGTGATAATCTTTCCTTTGACCTTTGCTTCAAGTGCTTTTACACCGACAGCAGGGATGGGGCACTACCTTAGGATTTTTGCTGAGAATCAACCAATTACTCAGGTGGTTGAGGCAGTCCGGTCTCTGATTCTTGGTCAAGATCCTGGGGATTATTATACCAAGGCGATAATTTGGTGTTTGATTTGCTTGGTGGTAGCAGTACCAATCTCAGCAAGATTATTCCGTCATCGCACCCGCTAGGGTAGGGCTTTCTCGCTTACTAACTCTATCGCGCATTGTCATCCCCGAAACTCTGAAGGAGTTTACGGGGGATCCAGTACTTGGAGTTGCTGTGTGTATTATAATAATACCATGGAAAGATCTAATCTGGGATTATATTACCGAGGAGTCAAGGCGATACTGCTAGAACAGTTTCGGACAAATAGGGTTTTGGTAAGTTGCTTAATTGCCGGCAAAATTTTGCAGGGTCTAAATCCAATCGGTGAAGCTTATATTCTAGCCAAGATTATTGGTCAATTTGCCAGCTTGATAGGTGGTCAAGCTGGCAAATTGGCGGTCATTAGCTGGCTAGTAATTTGGTTGGTCTATCGACTGCTGACAAATTTACTTTTTCAAGGATTATATTTGGCGCAGGTCAAACTAGACAATCAGATTGAGATTGTAGTTCAGAGGGTCTTGGTCAGAAGTATGTACCAGATTGATATTGCTAGGCTCGAGGGACCAGATGTCCAGCCACTACTAGTCAGAATCAACCAAAATTCTCAGCTGATTGCTGGCTTAATATACTCCTTACTATCGATTTTTACAGGACTAGTAACCTACCTAGCGACCTTTATCGCACTTCTATCTTTTTCGCCAGTGGTTGGGTTGGCTGCTGGGCTGATAGTAATCCCACTAGCCTGGATTGATTTGCGAGCCGTAGCTTTGAGGCGTAAGAATTTTGATAATGTTTATCAAGACTATCGGGTCAAAGATAGCCTTGCTTATTTCTTGACAATGCCAAGCAAGGTAATTGATATTAAGATCCTGGGAGGAGTCAGACAGCTACTGGACATTTATCAGAAACATATACGAAGAATTAGCTATTATAGTGAGTCAGTTGCCAAAAAAGAGATAGCTGGTGAGTTAGCCGGTGAAGGTTCTGGGCTAATAGTCCAGTTTTTGACTGATCTCTGGCTAGTATTTAAAGCGGCTTCAGGAGGTATGACCCTGAGCCAAATAGTACTAGCTAGGGGGTTAATTAGCAATCTAGTCAGTTCGACAGGTAGTATGGCGAGTAGTATCAAAAACGCTACTGAAAGTCTGAGCTATGTGGTCGATATCGAAAGGTTAAGAGAGCTAGCGGCTCATGACAATCCAGATGCTAAGCTAAAGATTGGAGGAGGGCAAGATTTGAAGCTTGAGTTTTGCCAGGTTGATTTTCACTACCCTAATCAATCAGAATTAGCTGAACGGTTTAGTTTAAAGGATATTAGTTTTGGACTTGAGGCAGGGCAGAAGCTAGCTCTAGTGGGTGAGAATGGTTCAGGCAAGACTAGTATCATCAAGTTATTATTAGGGTTTTATACTCCCAATAGCGGGGAGATCAGGATTGATGGGCAGGAGCTAGGGGATTACGATCAAGATCAATATCTTGCGAATTTCGCTGTTATGGCACAAGACGACTTGATTTTCAACGCCTTGAGTATCCGCCAAAATATTCTATTGGGCAATCCAGACTCGATCAAGGATGATCAAATTTGGCAAGCATTGGAGGCTGTGCGGTTGGATAAGTTTGTCAAGTCTTTGCCAAAAGGACTAAACACACAGCTTTGGACAAACCTTAAGGATGGTGTCAACCTTTCGGGAGGACAAGAGCAAAGGTTGGGACTGGCTAGAACACTTCTGAGGAGTTCAAGGGTGCTGGTTTTGGATGAGCCTACTTCTGCGATTGACGCCAAGGCCGAGGAAGAAATTGTTGATCAGATCTTCACAGATCCCAGATATCAATCAATCCTGATTGTTAGTCATAGGCTTAGTACGGCTAGAAGAGCAGACAAGATACTATTTATTGCCCAGGGCAAAATTATCGAGCAGGGTAGTCATCAGGAGTTGATGGATCAGAAGGGGGCTTACTTTGAGATGTTTGAAAAACAGGCCAAGGGGTATAGGTAAGGTTTGACAGATAAAACCTTGATAGTATCAGGGAATTTTGCTAGACTTAGATAGTTCTCACACTGACCCGTAGGGGTCGAGTGAGAGTGATGGGGCGTGGCCAAGTGGTAAGGCAGCGGGTTTTGGTCTCGAAGATCGAAGGTTCGAATCCTTCCGCCCCAGCCAAAAATTCGTAACAGAGGTAGACCCGGTTCCATGACCGGGCTTTGTTTTGCCTCCGATCTGTTGATCCGGTTCGAATCCATTCGCCTATATTTACATCAGGTTCGAACCGTATTCTCGTATAGATTTTAGCAACCTTATCTCTGATAAATTAGGTTCTAACCCGACCGTAATCCCCAGAGTGTTTGGACGCCAAAGACAGCGACCGCGTTTCATGACCGTTGCCTGAAACTGAATTATTTGAGTCTTGTAATGATCTTGATTTGGGTACCGGTGAGTAAACCTGCTGGACCGCATGTGCGACCGATTCCGGAAGCTTTATAACCGCCGAAGCACACCTCTGGATAATAATTGTGGACACCATTGGTAGCTATTTGACCGGCTTTAATTTCTTTTGCCACTCTCACGGCTCGCTCTTTATCGGCAGTGTGTACGTAGCCGCTCAAACCATATTGTGTGTTATTCGCGAGCTTTATAGCTTCAGCTTCGTCTTTAAATGTCATGACTGGCAAAACAGGTCCAAACACCTC
>JACKGM010000002.1 GCA_020639315.1 Candidatus Nomurabacteria bacterium
AGGCGACCTGAGATAGCAAATAAGATCAGAGAAGCCAAAGACTATGGTGACTTGAGCGAAAATGCTAGCTACGATGAAGCTAGAGAGGAGCAGGCATTTTTGGAAGGAAGAATTGAAGAAATAGAAGCAATGCTCAAAAATGTTCAGATGGTGAGCAATCACCATAGTGAAGAGGTAGAGATCGGCAGCACTGTTAGTGTAGAGGTCAATGGTGAGCAAAAGCAGTATCGGATTGTGGGTTCGACTGAGGCTAACCCGATTGAGGGTAAGCTTTCCAATGAGTCTCCAGTCGGTAGTGCTCTGCTCGGTAGACGGAAGGGTGAAGAAGTAGAGGTAGAAATACCAGTCGGTACTGTTGTCTACAAGATCACTTCAATTAACTAGGTAAATCTAGGTGATTTTACTCGATAGAGTTTCTGTAATGTATTCGAACAAGACAGTTGCTTTGTCGGGTGTCAATTTACATATTGCTGCCAAAGAATTCGTCAGTATAGTAGGTCCAAGTGGGGCTGGTAAATCTTCACTAATCAAGCTCCTAATCAAGGAGGCTGACTCAGTCAGTGGTAAGGTTATTGTCGATGGTACAGACTACGATTCACTGACTAGGCAAGATATTCCGATCCTCAGAAGAAGGATTGGGGTAGTTTTTCAAGACTTTAAGCTTCTGCCAAACCTCAATGTTTATGAAAATGTTGCTTTCGCGCTCGAAGTAGCTGGGGTCAAGACCAAGGACATTAAGCGGGCAGTACCGAAGATACTTCATCTGGTAGGATTAAGTGGCAAAGTCAAGAGCTATCCGCATGAAATATCTGGTGGTGAAAAGCAAAGAGCCGCAATCGCTAGGGCATTGATCCGTAATCCAAAGATTTTGATAGCTGATGAGCCGACTGGGAATCTTGATCCTAAAACTGCATGGGATATTATTGAATTACTGCTCAAAATCAATCGTTTTGGGACAACCGTGCTTTTGACTACTCACAATAAGGAGATTGTCAATTCACTCAAGAAGCGGGTGATTACAATCAATCGGGGTCGGATAGTCAAGGACGAGAAAGTAGGGAGGTTTAGCCTGTGATCACACTTTATAGAATCCTTAGACAAGGAATTAAAAACTTTTTTAGGAACGCTTGGCTCTCGGTGGCTGCGACTGCAGTGATGCTAGTCACTATTCTAGTCGTAAGTTTTTTTATTTTTGCTCAGGCTTTACTCAATCAGCAGACCATCCAGTTTCGTCAAAAAGCCGATGTTAGTATCTACTTATTAGATTCTGCTCCCAGAGAGATGGTCAAACAGCTTGAACAAGAGCTCGAAGCACTCGACGAAGTCGAAAGTGTCGATTATATATCCAAGGATCAGGCTTATCAGGAATTTAAAAGCTCAGGTGATCAAGCGACTGCTAGTCTCTTGGAAGAAAGCGAGGTAGGCAACCCTTTTCCAGCTTCTTTAGAGATTAAGGCAAGTGAGGCTGGAGAGATCGAGGCGGTATCGGGTGTAATTAGTAAGGAGCAATATCAGAATATCATCGAAAGACAAGAGAAATTTAGTGAGAGACTCTCTGCTACTAATCGGCTACTAAATTTTGTCAAGAATCTTGGTAGAACTGGTACGGTCATCAGTATAATTTTTTTAATAATCTCATTACTTATTATATTTAATACAGTCAGGATGGCAATTTTTTCTAGGAGGGGTGAAGTCGAGATCATGCGATTAGTGGGGGCTACCAATTGGTTTATTCGAGGGCCATTTTTGGTCGAGGGGGCATTGTATGGTCTGATTGGAGCTGTGGTTGCGATGGTAGTAGCTTATTTTGTATTCAATGCGATCGAGCCAGGTCTAGTCAATAGCTTGGAAGGTGGTTCTGATTTTATTCAGGAAAGTGTGGACAAAAATCAGCTTTATATTGTCTTGGCACAATTGTTACTGGGGGTAGTGATTGGGGTAGGATCATCTTGGCTCGCAGTTGCTCGGTATTTAAAGCTTGTCTCATAGGGATTTTTCTGGTACAATTACCTTCATGTCTGATCAAATTTTAGAACAAGTTGTTAGCAAACATTTACGTCACCGGGTACCTGATCTTCGGACTGGTGATAGTGTCAGGGTTCATCAAAAAATTACCGAAGGTGAGAAGTCTCGGATCCAAGTATTTGAAGGTGTAGTGATCAAGGTCACTAAGCCCAATACTATGATGGCCAGGGTGACTGTTCGAAAGCTTTCAGGTGGCATTGGTGTAGAGAAATCTTGGCTACTCAATTCACCTAGTCTAGTCAAGATTGAGATTCTTAGACGCTCCAAGGTGCGTCGTAAGTTTATCAGCTACATGCGTGAATTGAGGGGCAAGGCTACTCGGCTCAAGGAAATCAAGTTTGATAAAGCGGAGCTCAATCGCTATGCCGATTTTGGTCAAGCAGAATTAGACGAAATCGCTATAAAAGAAGCTGAAAAGTTAGCTAAAGCTGAGGCCAAGCGGGCTGAAGCAGATGCTAAGAAAGCTGAAGCAGAAGCTACTCAGGCCAAGGCTGAGGCTGATCAAGCCAAGCCAGAAGCTAGTAAGGACGAAACAAAGAGCTCAGAAGCTTAGTCTAGGCAGAGGGGGACAATGCCCTCCTCTTATCATCAAATCAGAATCCTATCCCCTCGCGTCACCAAACCAAACTTCCTTGAGGAAATTACGGGAGATCCATCTCCCTCCTGTCATATCTCAAAATCCCGTAGGGATTTATGGGATATCCACCCTTCTGTGTCATCTTCCAAATTTCTGTAAGAAATTATGGTAGATCCAGTATTTGGATTGAATTCCAGAAATACAGGGATACTGGTTCCTCTTAAATAGTAATAGGTAAGTGCATACCTTTTTGCAAGGCGATATCTTATAGGGTTTTTGGGGGTAAAAACCTGCACTATACCTGTATTATCTAATAAATTACCCCGTTTGTACGGTGACATCTGGCAGGATTTTGAGGTGAGGGGTTGTGGTATGGCTAGTCAATAAGAAAATTGGCTTGAAGCTTATTCTATATTTGCTATAATAATGCTGTTATGGGTGGTATGGAAGGTCAGATAATAAGAGTTTCTGCGGGGAGGGGTAACTTCAGTAGGGCTCTGAGAGGGTTTCCAAGTAGTCCGATCATAGTCGATGGATTATGTTTGACTGAGTTTGCTACTAGACTTTATCCGGGTCAAGAATTAGGTGATATATTAAGTAGTGTTGAGGATAGAACGCCCAAGGGTAAAGAGGCACACTTTGATGTATATCAGGGGGTAGTTGCCTCGGAACATCCTCGTATTGGCGTTTATAACCTTGAGGGACAAGCACAAGTATCGGTTGCAGCTCTGCCTGAAGACTTATCTAGAGGATATGATAAATGTTTTCCCGAACCGACAGACGAGGCATTTGTAGCAAGAAGGGTCTTTGCAAGTAGGGCATTAAGAGGGAATGTAGTGTTGAGGGGAGTTTTGGGGAAGGGTTCTGGCTTTGTTATCCCCCAGCAAGAGGGTCAACATATAGCCCATAAAATAACTCCAGAGAACCCAGATGAGCCTGGTCGCTATGTTAAGGTAGTTTTACCTGGGAACGAAGAATTTTTGAAAGAGTCCGGGTATAAGCCAGTTGGAGATATTGCAAGGACAGTGTACAGTGGTTCTTTGGGAGATGGTGCTAGTGAGGGTAAAAGTAAGGTGCCCATTGGTGCTCTACTAGAAGGTGAACCATTATATCCTGGAAGAGGGCATAGGGGAAGAAAAGAAATTTATTCTCGAAGAAAAATTGATTAAAGTTATTACCCTCGAGGACGAACTTATAGTATACCCAAAACAAAATCAGCCTTTTGACCCAACTCTAGAGTCTATAAAGCTAGTTTTCTTACTCACCATATCTATGGATATGGCTCTTAAGAATAACTACCTTTCTAGTTCTCTACAGTACAGCTCAAATTGTCCGGTTTTGGGTTGAGCTGCTATACCACTAAATTCCTGACCTATACTAGTACTAGCCATCTTTACTCCTTCTTCATATCAAAGGATATGACTCAGTCTTAAAGCAGACTATTACTTAGTCTAGGGTCTAGGAATTTATTGTGGCAAGACAAAGTGTTAGGTCTATAAAGGAAAAGTTGGGGATCCAGAACTCTAGATAATGTATTAGATTAACTCAATTACTTTTGTTGTTTGTTTCTGGATACCCAGAGCAAGCTCTGAGTATGACGGATACAAATACGGGATACTGGATCCCCCGTAAGTTCTCCGAACTTCGGAGGATGACAATGCACGATGCAAGATACTGGATCCCCCGTAATTCTCTCAAGGAGAATTCGGAGGATGACAGTGTCCTTCCCGTCATCTTCGGATTTCCCCTTGGGGAAATACCGGAGATCCAGTATTTGTATTAGGAGTCAGGATAATGCGAGATACTGGATTCCCCGTAAGTTCTCCGAACTTCGGAGGATGACAATACAGGGGCAGTTTCGGAGGATGACAGGAGAGGGAGGATGACAAACAAGTGTTGAAGTGGTATGCTCTAATCAATGAACAATGTCAGACTAGGAAGTTTGGCAGAGGATTGGGTTGCTGGTTATTTACTCCAAAAGGGTTATAAGATACTAGCTAGAAACTATGGCAAGAAGTATTTTGAGGTTGATATCATTGGACTTAAGGGTCAATGTCTATGCTTCGTAGAAGTCAAATATCGCAGAAACCCGATTGATGCTGAGCCAATCAAGCTCATTAATAAAAGAAAGATAAGTCAGATCAAGACTGGTGGACTAACCTGGCTCAAATATCATCCAGAATATTTGACTAGTCTACTTAGGATTGACTTGGTGACCGTAGTCGGTGAGATTGGCTGGCCAAAAATCACCCATTACCTAGATATTAGTAGTTAATTGAGGTATACTTAATAGTATGAATACACAATTTATATCCGCATTAGAACAAATCTGTGACGAAAAAAACATCCCCAAGCAAACTTTACTCGACGCAATTCAAGAGGCATTGATTGCGGCTTATCGTCGAGACTTCTTAAATGATCCTGATGGAGAAAATCAAGATCAGGAAGTCAGGGTATTTTTACATCCCGAAACTGGAGAGTTTAAGCTTTATGTTGACAAGAAGGTAGTCGAAGTCGTAGAGAATAATAGTCAGATAAGTCTTGAGGACGCTAGAAAGCTCAAAGGCAAAGAGGTCAAGCTAGGAGATTATATAGAAGTAGAAGAAGATTCGGCTGAATTTGGTCGAGTAGCTGCTCAGACTGCCAAGCATGTGATGCTCCAGAAGATTAGAGAGGCTGAGAAGAGTAAGATAGCTGACGAATATCGAGATCAAATCGGCAAAGTGATTACTGTCAATATCGGTAGAAGTGACAATATGGGAGTACGGGTAGATCTTGCCAATAAAGGACAAGGAATTATTTATCCATCAGGTCAGATCCCAGGAGAGCGTCTCTACCCTGGTCTGAGAGTCAAAGTTCTAGTGGAAGAGGTAGATCAAGAGAAGCGAGGTCCAGCGGTGGTACTTTCGCGCACTAGTCCTGATTTTATCAAGGGTTTATTTGAAGCCGAAGTACCAGAGATTGGTCTTGGGTCAGTCGAAGTCATGAAGATCGTGCGTGAGCCTGGTATTCGGAGTAAAATATCAGTCAGGTCTGATGTCAACGGAATTGACCCGGTGGGTACTTTGGTCGGAGGACGAGGAGTAAGAGTCCAGGCTGTCCTAAACGAGCTAGGCAATGAAAAGATTGACATCGTAGAATACAGTGATGATCCAGTCCAGGCTATTCAGAATGCTTTGAAGCCAACTGAAGTTGAATCAATCGAATTTGATCAAGATCAAAAGCTAGCTACCGTCAGAGTCCGTGACGATCAGTACTCTTTGGCAATTGGCTCTAAGGGCATGAATGTCAAATTGGCAGCCAAACTACTAGGCATTAAGATTGATGTAGTTAATACTGATGATAGTGTGGAGTCTATCGCTTTAGAAGCTGCATTATTAGACGCAAATGAAAAAGACGCAAACCAAGCAAACCAACCCGTTTGATCGATTTTCGACCAAAGCTCTAGAGGCAATCAAGCAGTCCGAGAAAAAAGCAGTCGAGCGAGGGAGGGGTCTAGTCGGTACTGAAGAATTATTTTATGGTCTAGTCAGTCAGCCAGAGAGTTTGGCTGGTGAGTTTTTGAAAATGCTTAAAGTCAATCTGGAACTAATTAAGACTGAGATTAGTAAGCCTGTTCAGACCAAAGCCGAGTATAGTGGGTTTTCTCAGCTAGCCAAGAGTGCATTGGTTGATAGCTACCAGATCGCGTATAAGTTTGATATGACCTTGATTAGTACTGACTTGATCTTACTTGCACTGATCGGCAATCCAGCCTCTGATGCCAGCAAGTTGTTGACTAGGCTAGGCTATAAACTCACTCACTTATTTAATGAGCTAGAGCAATATATTATCAATCGAAAACTTTTCGATCAACAGTTTAGTCAAATTGGCAATCAATTGGTAGCTCCTATTGGTCTTGATAAGTATGCAATCAATCTATCACTCAAGGCCAATGAAGGTACCCTAGACCCCTTGGTCGGGAGAAAAAAGGAATTGGCTGAGCTGATTACAATTTTGATCAGAAGACAAAAAAATAACCCGATCTTGATCGGTGAGCCAGGTGTCGGTAAGACGGCGATAGTCGAAGGTCTTGCTCAAGCGATAGAAAAGGGTGAGGTACCGGTAGAGTTGAGAGGAAAGCTAGTCTACCAATTGGATTTGTCTAGATTGATGGCGGGGACTAAGTATCGGGGTGAGTTTGAAGCTCGCATCAAAGATTTGTTGGAAGACCTAGAGGATGATGGGCAGATTATTTTATTCATTGACGAAATTCATCAGATAGTCGGTACGGGCAATAGTGAAGGATCGATGGATCTTGCCAATGTCTTGAAGCCAGCTTTGGCCAGGGGAAATGTCCAGATTATTGGCGCAACTACTAGAGAGGAGTACCGCAAATATATCGAGAAGGATCAAGCGCTAGTCAGGAGATTTAAGCAAGTTGATGTTGAGCAAACCACCCCAGAAGCAACCCTAAAAATTCTCAAAGGTGTCAGGGATAGGTATCAAGATTTTCATGGACTAAGGATTACAGATCAAGCCTTGGTTGAGTCAATTCTTTTAACTGAACGCTATCAGCCGGAGCAGTTTTTGCCAGACAAAGCGATTGATCTAATAGACTATAGCTTTGCTCGCTGGCGTTATAAAAACCCAGATAAATCTGAGAAACTTTATCAGATAGAACAAGACATTATGACTAGCGAGATTGATCTAGAGTCAGCAATTATCAGCTCAAAATATCAAAAGGCCGGTCGATTGGTGGCCAAGATTGAGTCTGACAAAAAACGCTTAAAGCAAGAGATTACAAAAGCGCGAGAGAATCAAATAGATCAACAAGATATCCGGGAGGCACTGGCGAGCAAGCTGGATCTGCCAATCGAACAATTGAGCCAGGCCAAGAAGTCAAGTCTGAGTGATCTGGAAGCTAGATTAGCTAGGCGTATAGCGGGTCAGTTTGAGGTAATCTCAGCGGTAAGTTCTGCCTTGAAACGAGGTCAGGTCGGTTTGAGTAGGGAGGATCGACCGATGGCCAGTCTGCTATTTTTGGGACCGACTGGTGTCGGTAAGACTGAGCTTGCTAAGGTGATTGCCGAACAGGTCTATGGTAGCAAAAAGGCATTGATCAGGGTGGACATGAGTGAGTTAAGTGAACGACATCATGGAGCCAAGTTGACTGGTGCTCCGCCAGGATATGTTGGGTATCAAGATCAAATAGGTTTTTTGGAAAAGGTTCGTCGTAAACCATATAGTTTAATTTTATTTGATGAGATTGAGAAAGCCAATCCAGCTATCTTTAATCTACTACTTCAGGTACTAGATAATGGTATTTTGACCGACTCAAGCTCTCGGGAAATCAATTTTAGAAACACTACAATCATTATGACCGCCAATATCGGGGCTGAATATTTCGGTCAATCAAGCTCGCTGGGATTTGCCGCAAGCGCTGAGATCAATGATAAATCTATCCCTAGCAGGGTACGAGAAAGCCTCGAGGAAACCTTCAGACCAGAGTTTTTGAATCGGATTGATTATATCCTTGGCTTCAAGCATCTTAGCAAAGAAGCTAGCAAGCAGATTCTCGACCAAAAATTGGTAAGACTTACCAATCAAGCCAAGGCCAGGGAGATAGGTTTGACTTATACTCCTACCCTCAAGCATCATTTACTAGAAACTGGATTTAGCAAGCGTTATGGTGCAAGATCGATTGATAGAATATTACAAGAAGAGCTGGAATCAATCTTGGCCGATGCACTATTGGCCGAAAAGGTACCTGAAAGGATCAAGCTGGATTATAAAAATGGTAAAGTAGTAATCAAGTAGTGGCGTGGAATATATATGTCAAAATTGCCAAGCTAAGACCTCAAGATGGAGTGGTAAGTGCCTGCAATGTGGTAGCTGGGATAGCCTCAAGCAGCTAGACAGTCAGATCAAGGGTGGGGTTAAATCTCAAGCACTTGAACTAATCCCTTATCAAGAGATCAAGCATAGATCGAGTACTAGGTTGTCTACTGGTATCAAGAGCCTAGATCAGGTATTTGGTGGAGGGATAGTTCCAGGGTCGATTAGTTTATTGTCAGGACAGCCTGGCATAGGTAAGTCAACCTTGCTAGGTCAGTTGGCATTGAATCTTTCGGCTCAAAGCAATTTGATTTATCTCAGCGGTGAAGAGTCTAAGACTCAGCTTGGAATGAGATTGCAAAGATTGACAACTGATGGCATAGGGGACAGATTGATGATTACTACCGATACTCGGATCGAGAATCTGATCGGACATTTGGCAGATGGCCAGACTGATCTAGTGATCATAGATTCTGTTCAAACGATTCGTTCAGGTCAAATTGATACTGTTTCAGGAAGCGTCAGCCAGATCACGACTGTCACGAATCTGTTAGTCGAAGCAGCCAAGCTGACTAGTACGGCAATCATTTTGGTCGGACAAGTGACTAAAGGGGGAGATATAGCTGGTCCAAAGTTACTAGAGCATATGGTAGATACTGTTTTACATCTAGATGGTGATCGTAATTCTGAGCTCAAAATCTTGATGGCTAGTAAGAATCGTTTTGGCAACAATCAAGCACTTGCAATCTTTGCGATGGGGGAAAAGGGGATGGAAGAAGTCTCAAACCCGAGTGAAAGATTGCTAGAGTTTCGTCAGGATCAGTCAGGTAGTATTGTTTATCCAGCACTGGAGGGCAATCGTTCGATTTTGATAGAAGTCCAGGCTCTGATCAATAAGACCAATTTTGGCTATCCCAAACGGACTTCGGTTGGGTTTGACCTCAATCGCCTGCAGATGTTGATCGCTGTCTTGTCCAAGCGGGCTAAGCTTAAGCTCGATCAATACGATGTCTATATCAATCTAGTGGGAGGGATCAAAGTCGATGATCCAGGAGTAGATTTGGCAGTAGCTGCAGCGATTATCTCGATCTACTTTGATCAAAAGCTAGGATCAGATCTGGTAGTTTTTGGTGAAGTTGGATTGAGTGGAGAGATTAGGCCAGTCAGAGGATCAAACTTGAGGCTGGAAGAAGCAAAAAAGATGGGGCTGAAGCGAGCAATTATGTCTGGTAGTAGCAAACAAGCCGTTAAAAGGATTGAAGACCTGCTGGGACTGATCAAGCAATGAGAAAGCTCTTTGCTAAATTTATTCAAATTTATCTGGAGATGATGGTCAGATTGATGCTGATTATTCACAGGCCAAAGGTCATAGCGATTACTGGTAGTGTTGGTAAGACTACGACTAGGAGTATGATTGATCAATTGCTCGATGGGAAGGTCAAATACAATCGGGGTAAGAGTGGCTACAATACCGAGATTGGGCTACTAATGGTAATCTTTGAACAATCCGTGCCATCCAATCTAAGCTCAATCACTCAATGGTCAAAGATCATATTGCGAGTGATGAAGTTGGCTCTAAGATACCCCTATGATTACCTAGTGCTTGAAATGGGAGCAGACAAGCCGGGTGATATTGCGCACTTCTTAGGCTATATCAGACCAGATATCGCAATTATTACTGGTATAGGTGCCTCCCATACTGAGGGATTTGGTTCGCTTGAAGCAGTCTTAAATGAAAAGTGGAAGCTGGCTCAGGCGGCTCGTCAAGTAGTGATTTATAATCGAGATTTTGAATTGATTAGACAAAAAGCAATGACACTAGACGGCAATAGGCTAAGTTATTCTGCAAATAGTCAAGATGCAGATTACTGTCTGGAAGCTGTCAACTTACTTAGTCAGGGATTGGCTGGTAATTTGAGGACACCGAATAAGGAGCTGGAATTTGCTAGTAGGTTGGTCGGTAGGGTTCAGTTGGCTGCCGGTCTAGCTGGTCTAGCAACTCTGGATTGCCTGGGGATAAGGTGGTCAATAGATGATTACAATCAGCTTGAGGCAGTGGCTGGCCGCTCTAAACTACTGATATCAGATAGTCATATCAGGATTATTGACGATAGCTACAATGCAAGTGCAGTCTCAATCTTGGCTGGTCTAGATACATTGGTAGAATTGGCTAAGGAAGGCAGGAAGACTTTTGTGTTTGGTCAGATTAATGAGCTAGGAAAGCTAGCTCATCAGGAGCATGTCAAGGTAGCCAAGCGAGCCAATCAGCTAGTTGATCAGGTGTATGGATTGGGGCCAGAGGTTGAGAAGCTCGCCAAATACTTTGATCAGGCTAGTTTTAGATATTTCCCGGATCCTTATAGCCTCGGTGAAGCATTAAGACAGGAGCTAAAATCGGGAGATACAGTTCTGGTCAAAGGCAGTCAAAATCAGGTGTTTAGTGAAGAAGTGATCGCGACTATTGCTCCTGAGCTAAAGGATCAGCTGGTAAGACAAACTCCTGAGTGGAGGAAGAGGAAGCGTGAAAGTTTTAATAGATAATATATTAGTAAATTATAATGTATTTGGCCAAGGTGATCAGGATATATTATTGCTACATGGTTGGGGTAGTCAAGGAAGTAGTTTTGATCAGTGGGTTTTATTGCTTGATCAAGCTAAATATCGCTATATTATACCTGATTTACCAGGATTTGGTGATAGTGAAAGGCCTCAAGAGGATTGGGGGATTGAAGATTATGCAAAACATCTAACTAACTTTTTGCAAAAACTAGATTCTAATCCCAAGATAGTACTAGGTCACTCTATGGGGGGAAGAATTGCTATATATTTAGCTGCCAACAAAATGCTTAAATTACATAAATTGTTATTGATTGGAGCGCATGGGTTCAAGGATAGGAGTTTTTCCAGAAAGATCAAAGTAGTAATTGCAAAGCTAGGTAAAGTATCTACTAGTGTTATGCCGGTTAAGGTTCAGGAAGGACTGAAAAGGCAATACTATCAGCTAATAGGCTCAACTGATTATCTAAATACTGGATCCATGAAGCAGATATTTCTAAATATTATTAATCAAGACCTTTCTACTCAGGCGACCATGATAGATATACCAACTTTGTTAATTTACGGAAGTAATGATGACCAGACCCCAGTAAGCTATGGCAAACAATACAATGAATTAATCAAGGATTCTGTGCTAAAGGTGATTGGAGGGTCGGGACATTATGCATTTATTGATAAACCCAGGATGGTCGCAGAGATTGTCAGGGAGTTTATTGGATGATTAAGAAGATTATTAGCTCTTGGGTTATAAATATTGATTATTTGTTGGTATATATGGAGCAACAGAGTGAGTACAGTCAGCCTAAATTTTGGCAGTGGTTTGGCCGAATTAATGACTTTCGTCATATTCGTAAAAGGGGTAAGGTAGAGTGGACAGTAGCTACCCGAGGACTATATAGCTTTCTGGTTATCTTTGAGTTGTCAATGATTATTGGTATGGTTGGATTGGTAGTTATGATGCTAGTACATACATCGTTAGTGATTTTGGTTGTTGGCTTATATATTATCTTTAGACTTTATTTACTAGCAATATTTACCAGTATCATTTCTTGGTGTGCAAGGGTCATGGTATTTAATGCTCAGAAGAAACATTTAATCAATCAGGCCAAAAAAATATTTGACAGTACAAAGGCAACCAAGATAGTAATATTAGGTAGTTATGGCAAAACTTCTATGAGAAATATAATTGAGACTCTTGTCGGAGCTCAAGCTAATATTGTAGCATCAGAAGGCAACCTGAATACCGAGATAGCTCATGCTAGACTATCTAAAAGAATTAACCGTGATACTGATTATGTACTTTTAGAGCTTGGTGAGTATATCCCAGGGGATATTCGTAAGATGTTAGAGCTTATCAAGCCAGATTATGCGGTGATCACTGGATTAAATTCAGCCCACATTGAAAATTTTGGTTCAATCGAGGCAATTAAAAATGAGCTATTTACTGTAGAAGAATATCTTAATTCAGGAAATATTTATATTAATCTTGATGATATCAACTTGGCCAATATTGATAATTGTCCGTATTACTCAATCAGAGGCACGGGTAAGGTAATAACCTCTGGAACTGTCCTAAATATTCAGGAAACAAGATTTGATATTCAGATTGGTGATGCCAAATATCAAGTTGCTACAAGTTTATTGGGTCAGCATAATATTGGACCCATTTCTCTCGGTATTGAGTTAGGGCTAGAACTTGGATTGGATGTTGGTAGACTGATGGATTCAGTCCAGAATATCAAGCAAGTAAAACATAGAATGTCTACATCAAGACTTAGTTCTGGCGCAACTTTAATCGACGATAGTTATAATGGGAATATAGATGGGATTAGGGCTGGGTCTAGATTATTGAAGAAGTTCAAGCAAGATTATAGGATTATATATATTACTTCAGGACTTGTTGAACAAGGTAGTAATAGTCAAGTAGTACATCAAGAGCTTGGTAGGATTATTGCTGAGGTTTCTGATCAAATATTCTTGATCAATAATTCAGTTACAGAATATATCCTAGAGGGTATATCTGATATTGGTTTTCAAGGAAAGTTGACCAGGATTGATTACCCTGTAAATTTTTATAAGGGATTAGCCCAAAGAACCACCCAATATGATATTATAATAATACAAAATGATTGGCCAGATCTATATAATTGGGAGGTAAAATGAAAAATGTAGCAGTGTTTTTTGGTGGTCGCTCGGCAGAGCATGATGTTTCGATTATTACAGCTCTAATTGCTGTAATACCAGCCCTGGAAACAAGTGGAACGTACAATCCCGTACCAGTGTATATCACTCAGGACGGATTATGGTATAGCTTTGATCAGCTTAAGGATATTAATTTTTATCGCAATAATGATTTTTTATCTAAACTTAAGAGGGCTGGTGGGTTGGGTATACAGTTTGATAATCAAGTATTACTCCTAAGGACTAATAAGCGTATTGGTCAGAGTAGTCAGAGGATAGATATCGGTTTTAGTGCTATGCATGGGACATATGGTGAAGATGGTAGTTTGATGGGTATACTGAGGATGGCAGGGATACCTTTTATTGGATGTGATTTAGAAGGTTCAGTTGTCGCTATGGATAAAGTCCTAACAAAGAAGGTATTGCAGTCCGAGGGGATTAAAACACCAGAATATACATGGTTTTATGATTATCAATATTCTGATCCTATAAAAAGAAATGAAATATATAATAGGATTGAAAAGTTGGGCTATCCATTGTTTGTAAAGCCAAGCCATTTGGGATCAAGTATAGGCATTACCAAAGTAGGCGATATCAAAGGATTAGAAAATGCGATCGAAGTAGCCCTCCATTTTGACCGTAAGGTTTTAATCGAAAAAGCTATAGAAAATTTAGTAGAAGTGACATTGCCCATCATGGGTAACCAGGAGTTGGAAGAGGCATATTTAGAAGAGGTAGTTCAGTCTCAGGGTAGTGGTTTCTTTGATTTTGAACAAAAATATTTGTCAGGCGGTAGTAAAAAAGGCAAGAATATTAAATCTAGTACTGTAAAAGGAGAGAATAGTAACTTATCTGATAGAATACCTGCCAAGCTTGACCCAGCTCTATATAAAGCAGCAGTTAAGGTTGCTAAGCGTGCTTATGGTGTGGTGGGCTGTGAAGGGATGGCAAGAGTTGACTTATTGATTGATGGTAAAAGGGGAGATATTTATGTCAATGAAATTAATCCACTACCTGGATCGTTGTACCATCATAATTGGATGGAAAAAGGAATTAGCAACCTAGAATTAGTGGAAAAGTTAATTGATTTGGCTGAAGAGAGACATGCTGGGCAAAAAGGTAAGTCTGTGGTCTTTAAAAGTAGTTTTCTTAATCAGAGTTTCTAGTTTGTCATATTGTATCTAGTGCATGTTCAATTTTTCTATGGAGCAGTAATAGGATCTGTACCAGTTACATCTTCAACCAAATTAGTAAGTCTATGACAAGCATCTGTATAACATTTTGTGCCTTTTAGGCCTTTGGGAGGGGTTCGGACCAGCTTTGCGGTATGATGAATAGCTAAAAATTTATGAGGTAACATTGGATCATTGTTTGATCGCGGTATGAGATCTGCTAATCCAGCTAATGCTTGGTCAAGCTTCTGTTCTGCGTCAATCAATGCCGAAAACACAGATTCAAGCTTAGTAGGGTCTTCTCGGGAATCAGTTCTATTAGCTGGCATTAGTTTAGGATCTCGAGGTCGTGACACATTTCTAGGGTCAGTGTACGCCGACGGTTTATTGCTATCCTTTTCATTTCTACGCTGTAGCCATTCTGCAATTTTCTGATTTACTTCATTTATTGTTGCTCGATCATCTTCACAGGGTTGTATTTCGGGTTGATTTGATGTACCATCTGGCTGCTCTTCTACATTTGTCATGATTAAATTTTAGCTATCAGTTGGGCTTTTTGCAAGCATGAGCGGAATAAAAATCCTTGCTGAATTAGTATAAGCAAGGTACAATATGATGGTGCGTTTTCGTATGGCGTTTGCTATATCTATAGCGTACCGATTTGATTAACACACTACATTTATAAAATAGGAGGAGTAATGAGTCAGCAGACCAAAAAAGTTACAGTTTATTATACCAATTCTTGTGTTTACTGTCACAAGGCTATGGAATTCATGGATAGCAAGGGTGTATCCTATACAGCCAAAAATGTCCAAGAAAATCAAGAATATGCCAAAGAGATGTTTGATAAATCCCGACAGCTAGCAGTACCTGTAATCATGATTGATGACGAACTATTGCCACCAGGCTACAATCAAGCTTTGCTTGCTAGTAAATTAGGCCTCGCAAGTTAGTAGAACATAATAAATTGTTTTCGCAAGATTGTAATTTGTCCAAATTTTTGTCACAATCTATATGGATTGAGGGTAGGTTTAGGGTTTTACCTTTTACTAAGAAGGTGTATTTGATTTATGTCTAAAAAGTATCAAGTAATTTTATTTTACAAGTATCTAGAGATTGATAACCCTAGCTTAGAGGTACTGATTCAAAGAGGCCTGCTAACTGAGCTAAAGATCAAGGGTAGGGTGCTAATCGGAGAAGAAGGGATCAATGGTACTGTAGCCGGCAAGGTAGCTGCTATCCAGAGGTATATTGAATATTTGACCCTTAGATTCGGAGAGATAGATTTCAAAATTGATCAATCCAGGAAAGTGCCATTTCCAAAGCTCAAAGTCAAAGCTCGCAAAGAGATAGTGACCTTGATGGCTAATCAGGAGATTTACGAGGAAGCTGCTGATTATATTGAGCCAGAGCAATTGCAAGAGATACTTGAAACCAACCCAGATAGTCTAGTGCTATTTGATGCAAGAAACGAGTATGAGAGCAGAATCGGCAAGTTTGAGCATGCTATCACTCCTGATATCAAAAACTTTAGAGACCTCCCTAGGTGGATTGAAGATAGTACTCTAGATAAAGACCAAGAGATAGTGACATACTGTACTGGAGGAATTCGCTGTGAGAAGTTTTCGGCCCTTCTTAAGACCAAGGGATACACCAATGTAAAGCAACTGCATGGAGGAATTATCAACTATGCTAAGCGTTATCCCGAAGGACATTATCTGGGAACTTGTTTTGTCTTTGATGAGAGGATGAGTGTGGCCTTCGAAGATAATCCGAGACTGATTAGTCAGTGTATCCATTGTGCTACTGACGAACAAAAGTATAGAAATTGTAAAAACAAGCAATGCAACGCCTTGATAGTAGTGTGTGATGGTTGCTACTTGTCAGAAAAGAGCTGCTTAGACTGCAAGCAAGAAATAATAAGCTCATAACCTATTTTGACTAATCAAAAATCAGATTTTAAGTTGGTTTCCAAGTATGCTCCAGCTGGCGATCAACCAAAGGCGATCAACAAGATCTTATCAGGGTACCAAAACAATCAGAATCGTCAAACTCTACTCGGAGTAACCGGTTCGGGTAAGACTTACACAATGGCCAATATTATTCAGGGTCTTAATAGGCCAACTTTGGTGCTTTCACACAACAAAACTCTAGCCGCCCAGCTCTACAGTGAATTTAAAGCATTTTTCCCTCACAATGCCGTACATTATTTTGTCAGTTATTTTGACTACTATCAGCCAGAAGCCTATATCCCCAAGCGCGATATTTATATTGAGAAAGATTCTGCTGTCAACCAAGAGATAGATAGATTACGCTTGGCTGCTACTGCTGGATTATTGTCGCGCAGAGATGTGATCATCGTAGCTTCTGTCAGCTGTATCTACGGCTTGGGGTCAGCCGAGATTTATGCAAGCCAACAGATTGGCTTGTCGGTAGGCGATACAAGAGAGAGGGGAAAGCTAATCAGACAGCTAACAGATATCCAATACCAAAGAAACAATCTGAGCTTTGGTAGGTCAGACTTTCGCGTTAGGGGTGAAAATCTTGAGATTTGGCCATCTTATCAAAATCAAGCTATTCGGATCGAGTTTTTTGCTGATAAGATCACTAGGATTAGTTCATTTCATCCACTTAGTGGGAAGAAGCTTGAGGATCTTGGTCAGGTAGATATTTATCCGGCAAAACACCATGTCACACCAAAGCAAAGACTTGATCAGTCAATCATCGCTATCAGGGAAGAAGCCAAAGAGCGACTTGCCAATTTTGATCAGTCAAATAAGTTGATCGAGGCTCAAAGACTTGAAAGTCGGATTGAATACGATATCGAGATGATTGAGCAGACTGGATATTGTAAAGGTATCGAAAACTACTCTCGCTATCTGACAGGAAGGGAGGCTGGTGAACAGCCAGCGACTTTACTCGATTATTTTCCAGATGACTTTTTGATGCTAATAGATGAGTCGCACATCAGTTTGCCTCAGGTCAGGGGTATGTATGCTGGGGATCGGGCAAGAAAACAGACATTGGTCGAGTATGGTTTTAGGTTGCCAAGCGCTCTGGATAATCGTCCATTGAGCTTTGAGGAATTTGATCAACACTTGGGTAAGGTTTTATATATTTCAGCTACCCCAAACGATTATGAGCTTGATAGCTCTAATCAAGTAGTCGAACAGATTATTAGGCCGACTGGTCTACTAGATCCGATCATTGAAGTCAGGAGCAGTGACAATCAAGTAGACGATCTGATAGCTGAGATCAATCAGCGAGTCAAACTCCAGCAAAGAGTACTGGTCACCACCTTGACCAAGAAGCTGGCAGAAGAACTAAGTGAATACTTAAAAAAGCTGGGTATCAAGACTGCTTATTTGCATAGTGATGTAATAGCTCTGGAGCGAGTCGAAATCCTTCAAGATTTGAGGAAGGGTAAGTACGATGTCTTGATCGGTATCAATCTTTTAAGAGAAGGCTTGGACTTACCTGAGGTCAGCTTGGTGGCTATTATTGATGCAGATAAGGAAGGCTTTCTAAGGAATCGAACATCACTAATCCAGACTATTGGTCGTGCGGCTAGACATGATCAAGGCAAGGTGATTATGTATGCTGATAAAGTGACTGATTCAATGCGCCAAGCAATCGAAGAGACAGAACGCAGAAGAGGGTTGCAGGAAAGCTTCAACCTGGAGCATGGGATTACTCCTAGAAGTATTAAGAAGGGATTTAATGATGATTTATTACATACCAAGGATGGTCAGATCGATGATCTAGAAATGCTGGGGGATGTTGATTTGAAAAAGTTGCCAAATGAAGAGTTGGATTATCTGATCGCTGAGCTTGGTGAGCAAATGCAATTGGCTGCTGATCGCTTGGATTTTGAGGAAGCTGCTAGATTGCGTGATCAGGTAGCTAAATTGAAAAAAGTCAAGAAATAATGATTTGGGTTAAGGAACTATTGACTAGCTTTTTACTGTACATACTGATATCTGGCGTGATAGTAGCTTTGCTAGGAGGTATACTTTTGTACCTCAAGAGATGGAAAATTGCTAGAATATTGATTTGGGCTGGGTTGGCTCTTGGGCTGGCAGTCATCTGTTATCAAGTCAGTCTGATTCCTCGAATCAGTTATGCTAAGCATCAACCCAAACAGTCTAAGCAGTTCTTGAGGGTAGGATTTTATAATAAGCATTATCTCAATCAAGATTTTGAATCCATTAGGCAGAGACTGGTTGATAATCGTTTGGATTTACTAGCTATCGCTGAAGTTACTACAAAACAGTTCAGTGGCTTTGAGCAAGCTTTTGGTCAGTATTATTATCTCACCAAGTTTGATTGTAGTTGTCAAAGTGACAATTTTATCCTGATCAGCAAGCAACCAGTAGAGGTCAAAAGTTTTGATATGCTTGCTAAGGGCTTTGAAGTCGAGACTGAGCTGGGGGATCAGGTATTGAGCTTGCAAATTAGTCACTTTTTGTATCCGGGGAATAGTAAGATGCTGGTGTCGAGAAATCAAGCGATTGCCAAGGTAGTAGACCAGGTATCTGATAAGCATAGCTGGCTCTGGATGGGGGACTTCAACCTTAGTCCGTTTGCAAGCAGTTATCAGACTACCGGGCTAGGACTATTAAAAAATATTAATTCAAATCTTGCGCTGGGTCATAGCTGGTGCTATCAGGACAAAATTGCACCATGTACGACCATTGATTATGGGTTGATCGATGATAACCTCAAACTTTATGATTATCAAACAGTTGACGGGGGCGGAAGCTCTGACCACCAGATGATTATTGCTGAGGTCGGAATCTAGTGCGAAAGAGTAGTCAGCCATTGATCAAGCTTACGCTGGATCGTCAAGAATATCTCAATAATCGAGAGGGGGCGAGATTGATCATCCAGGGTAGATTAGATTATTATCAGGCTATGCTTGGAGTCAACTACAAAAGGTTTAGTGTCAAGCTACTAAAGAGTCGCTGGGGTAGCTGTTCGAGTCTCGGTAATCTGAACTTTAACTACTTGATCGTCAAATTGCCTGATCAGCTTCGAGATTCAGTGATCGTTCATGAATTGACCCATCTGATTCACCCCAATCATAGTCAGATGTTTTATCAAACCGCTGATAAGGTCTTGCCGGGATTTAGAAAGCTCAGTCGAGAGATGCGCAGGTATCACTTAGTCAGATAAAAGAACTCCCATAAGTCAAATACAGGAATACTGGATCCCCCGTAAACCCTCTGGGTTTCGGAGGATGACAATGCACGATGCAAGATACTGGATCCCCCGTAAACTCCGAAGGAGTTTACGGGGGATGACAAGACAAGGGTGGGTTTCGGAGGATGACAATACCCCCTCCTGTCATCTTCCAAATTTCCGTCTCCCTTTCGTGTCATCTTCCAAATTTCCGTCTTCCTTTCGTGTCATCTTCCAAATTTCCGTAGGAAATTATGGGAGATCCATCTCCTTCTATCATCTTCGGATTACCCTTTAGGGTAATACCGGAGATCCAGTATTTATCTCTAAGTACCTCCAAGGTGTCGCCGTACAAATCAAGTGATTTATGTCATAATTCAGGTAAACGGTATCTTTTTGTATTAAAAATACCTGCGAGGTGTCACCCCAATAAAGGTGTCACCCCAATAAAAAATACTGGATCCCCCGTAAGTTCTCCGAACTTCGGAGGATGACAAGAGAGAGGCGGGGTATTCGGAGGATGATAGGGCAAGGGCGAGTTTCGGAGGATGATAAGACAAGGGATAGGTTTCGGAGGATGACAGGACAGGGGCGGGTTACGAAAAGTGACAGAAGGGGGTGGCTTTACTCGACTTACGCAAAATCCCTAGATCTCCAGGATCGCCTCTGAAGTCCAGAACTACTTTTTAATGTTGTCAACGATGCGTCGGCATCGCCCCCATCAGACACATCAGACAAAAGAACTTCCAAGTCTCCGTAGGGCAAGCCTGGAGTATCCGAGGTTTTGCGTAGGTCGAGCCCTTGCTATTTTTTGAACAATAGGTGTAAGATAAGAATATGATTAGTAGCAAAAAAGCCAAATCATCCGTAGGTCTAAGTACCTTGGGAGTATTAACATTAGCAGTAGGAGTATATAAGATGCTAGATTTTTTTAATCAAAAAAGCCAAAGAGAACAAAGACGCAAGGATATGCAGAAGAAGGGAGTGCTAGGCCTAGGGGTATTGACCTCGGTGGTCGGAGCTTTGGCAGTTGCCTGGAAGAAAACTACACCAGAACAGAGAGAAAATCTGAAGAATCAGGCAGTCGATACGGTATCAAAGACTGTCAATAATGCCAAATCTAAGCTACCTAAGACCAATCAGTCAGATCAAGCAGTAGTTCCCGATACTGATAGCTCCAAAGAAGTCTAGCGAGTAACCCTGTTGTCGTCAGATCAATTCCTGGGTAGGTCTTCTCTTACCTGGAAAAAGATAGTTTTGCCAACTTGTCAAATAGATTGACAGTCTTTCGGGTTCGGTCGTAATCTCCTGGAGGTATTGATGA
The DNA here is from genome assembly GCA_020639315.1 of Candidatus Nomurabacteria bacterium. Classification (GTDB taxonomy): domain Bacteria; phylum Patescibacteriota; class Saccharimonadia; order JAGOAT01; family JAGOAT01; genus JAGOAT01. The sequence continues at coordinate 20,834 of JACKGM010000002.1, forward strand.
TATCTGGTAGGGTTGGTATCAATTACCTCAAGTAGTCGATCGTAGGATATCCAGCTATCTTTGTATCCTCTTAGAATCGCCGAAAGGTTACTAAAGCGGTAGTTAAAGTCCAGTTGATTGTTTGGTGAGGCCTGAGTCGCTCTGAGATGAATAGATCTAGATACTTTGGCTAGTAGCTGATCATCAGCAGGACCTATAGGCTGAGTACGATAATTACCACTAAAGATCGGTCCAGTATATCCATGTATTTGGTGATAGTATGAAGAGTAGTTGGTTAGGGTTAGTTGCATTAGACTAGGGAGCGACTTGGCTACATTTTGTTCATACAGTAGGTAGTAGGAATTCGGTAGTAAACAATAAGCTAAAAGCTTAACTTTTCTTGAAAAGTCTTGACTTGGCAAACGAGTTTTTGCATAAAAAATGGCGTTGGCTTCGATTGGATTGGGGGTTAAATAGTAGTTTAGAAGCCTCAAAAAATACTGATAATCATTGGCAGATTTGAAGCTACCGATAATCGGGTCAGAGCTATTGTATATTAGGTAAAATTGTTGTTTGGTAAAGTCACTTCTACTGTTTTTTCTGGGCATAGTCCCAATATACTAGCATACTCTATCTGAAAAGTCTAGTTTATCCACAAGCTGTAAAAGTGAGCAAAGTATGCAAAAAATCTGATATAGGGATTGACTTTTTTGAAATTTTGTGAGATAAGTAGAGTATGAATAATCCAAATTTTATCAATGGTGATGGTAGCGGTGAGTCTAGTAGACGAGCAAGATTCAAGGAAAGAGCAGGGAGAGTAGCTGCGGTTGGGCTAGCAGCTTCACTAGGTGTAGTAACATATCTAGGGGTAACAAAAACAATCGAGCTAGCCGAAAAATATCCAGATGGGATTAGTGTAACCGACATGTTTAATCCTTTACTAGGCATGGGGTCTGATATTGGCAGAGTATCTGATGCAAGTTATACTAGTCAAGTTGAGGACGAACTGAGAAGGTATCGGGGTGATAGTCAGATAGTTATACCCTAAGCTAATCCTAGAATTTATTGAGATAGATCAGCACGCATTGCCATTCTCTGATCCGCCCCTGTCCTGTCATCCTCCGAAGTTCGGAGAACTTACCGGGGATCCAGTATCCCGTATTTCTGGGGATTTAATTCAAATACTGGATATCCCATAAATCCCTGCGGGATTTTGGAATATGACACGGAGGGAGGGCATTGTCATCCTCCGAAACCCAAAGGGTTTACGGGGGATCCAGCATTAGGCATTGTGTATTGCATTGTCATCCTCCGAATTCTCATGGAGAATTACGGGGGATCCAGTATTTTGTATTCGTCATACTCAGAGCTTGCTCTGGGTATCCAGAAAACAAACTTACAGGGACTATTGGATTGTGCTATAGTTTGGTTATGCTTATTGCTACTACTATCTTAGCAAGTATTTTTGCAAGCTTTTTTGTAACTCTCGGCATGAGGGTCAATCAATATATTGCCAAAAACCAGCCAATTGACTACTATCAGTTACTTTTTGGTAGATCACATTGCAATGCTTGCCAATCCAGCCTCAACCCGATTCAGCTGATACCGATCGTAGGTCTAGGATTTTATCGGGGTCAATGCCCTAAGTGTAAGCAAAAGATTAGTTGGTCATCAGTCGGATGGGAGATAGTGTATATAGTAGGTTTTACTAGCTTGGTCGCCTATCAAAGCTATCAGTTTGACTTGGAGTTGGCTTTAGACCTGGTATTTTTCTCATTTGCTTATGTTGGGGTGATTACTGATTGGTATTATCGGTTGTTGCCTGATTTTGTTTTGAGAATTGTGGTAGTAGTCGGGTTATTGGAGTTTGGTTTATCGAGGCCGGCAGTAGACTCAGTCTTGTGGCAACTTGCCACAATCGGGTCACTAATACTGATCAATCGCTTTACAAAGGAAAGACTTTTGGGCAAGGGAGACTTGTGGCTAGTGGTGGGGATCAATCTAAGTCTAGCCGGAATAAGGTTGATGATTGCCTACCTCGCAGCCATTTATCTAGCAACAATAGTTGGATTAGTTGGAATAGTTACCAGAAAGCTCAATCTAAAGTCTAGCATTGCCTTTGGCCCGTTTTTGGTGCTTGGCTGGTGGATAGCTAAGACTAACCTAGTAAAATTTGATTGGTTGATTGAAAGCCTAAAGTGGTTTTAGGGTTATCCTGGTCAGAGCTATTTTTGCCATAAGCCCAGCTAATCATCGCTACCACAGCAATCATCGCAATAATCATTACAATCGCAAGCACTCTACGATAGTAAAACCTATCTGGATGAACTGCTTCAGGTAGATGTTTTGGTTTGGACTTCATTAGCTAGATTATAATCCTTATGCTTGCAAATAGCAATCTTGTGAGTTAAGCTTGAAGTAATTATCAATATTAATTATTAAAAATATTATTTATTCAAGCTAAGTCGGCTAGGCGTAGTAGCCTAAGAGCTGGCGCAATATAGGAGGCAAATGCGTAGATTGCTGTATTTGGGTATTATTCCCGGTTTAATCATATTAATCGGAGGGGCATTGCTCTGGGGTATGACTAGTAAAGTCGGAGCTACAAATTTCGTGGTAACCAACCTTAACAATTCAGGGTCAGGTAGTCTCAGACAAGCAATTATTGATGTCAATAGCACCTGTCAATTGGGTTCAAGTCATGTGATTAGCTTTCAGTTTGCTCCAAGTCTACCACATCAATCTTATGGGACAGATCAAGTCTATCAAATCAGAGTAGGTAGCGAGCTTCCGATTGTCAATTGTCCCAATACAATTGTCGACGGATTTGCCAATAACCCAAATCAAGGTTTGGTAGGAAGTAGTCAGGTAGCAGGCGTAGATCAGATCGTAGTGCGTCAAGTCAGAAGACCTTTTGTCGAAATAGTCGATACTGCCGACATTGACTTTGGTCTGCAGGCCAATGTTGACCAAATAACTATTCGAGGAATCTCAATCTATGGTTTCGGCAAGCCATTTGAGCCTATTTTGTATAGAACAGCCAATATTAGGCTGCAAAATAGTCATAGTAGTCTAGTCATGGATAATCTCGTCGGATGTCCTGCTAGTGGAGCAATCCAGCCACCTGCAGGTTATATCAATTATGGTAGTGGTATCTATTTCTTTGATTCAAATCAAGGCACCATCCAGAATAATATTGTCTGTGCCAATAAAACCAATGGTATTGATATCAATGTCGGTAGTATATCCTTGCCATATGCAAACTTTAGTATTAAATACAATCAAATTAGTGACAGCGGGGGCTATGAGTCTGATCATATCGGTGATGGAATTTGGGTATTTGGTAGCACCAATGCGCTAGTCGAAGCCAACCATATAGTCAACAGCGCAGGAGCTGGTATTGACGGGGTTAGGGGGAGTCAAATCATCAATAATACCACAATCAATTCCGGTCTCGGCAATGAACAGACCAATGGGATTTCAGTACTTGATAATGGCTCACTAGTCAAGAAGAATATTGTGACCAAGGCTAAGGGTAGTGGCATTTTGGTCTACCCAAAATTATTTGAGGGTGTCAGTGGAAATATCCAAAATCAGATCAGTCAAAATAGCACTTATGACAACGGTTCGGTCGGAATTGACTTGGTCCCTGATGGGGTAGGTAACCCAGCCTTGTATCAGGATGGTCAGACTCTTAATGACTTAGGAGATCAGGACAAGGGAGGTAATAATTTGCTCAACTTTCCAGTGATAGAAAAGCTGGTAGTAGATTGCTCTAATAGTAAAGCATTGATTACGGGATGGTCTAGACCAGGAGCAAATTTGGAGCTATTTCGGGCAGCACTTGATCCGACTGGTTTCGGAGAAGGCAAGGATTATTTAGCAAGTTATCAGGAGGGTAATAGTCTAGATTTGGATAGTAGAGTCAGTAGCTATGGTCCAGGTGTAGTCAATGGATTATTGGTCGGACAAGATCAGACCAATCGATTCGGATTTTATCTCGATCTTAGCCAAGTCTCGGCTACAAATTACTATACAATGACTGCAACTGTTGCCGGCTCCACCTCCGAATTCAGCCAGTCCGTTCGTCCGGAATATGCCTGTATCGGGTTGGCTAAGCAAGTAGATAGTATTCAATCACTGGGTAGTGGAAAATATCAAATAGGATTTGATTTCTCGATCAAAAACTATTTTGATCAGGCACTGAACAACCTTAGTCTGGTAGACAATCTCTTGGAGGCTTTATCTGGATTAGACTATCAGGTCTTGGAGCTTAGCTCGGGTCAGCTTGATATCAACCCCAGCTACAACGGTGGATCGGATCAAGAAATTTTGGCTCCAGATCAAGGATTATCTCCCGGACAAACAGCCCAAGTCCATCTGGAAATAGAGGTACAAACCAGTCGGTATCCTGATAGCTTTGGTTTGCATCACAATCAAGCTACCCTGTCTGCACAGTATACCCAGGATCAAGCAGTGTTGAGCATTTCGGATCAATCCCAAGTGGGTGTTGATCCAGATCCAGATCAAGATGGCAATCCGGGCAACAACTCTCAGCCAACTGACTTTGGCTTTGATCCCAAATCTAGTATTGGTCTAGCCAAGAGTCTAAGTAGTGTCGATTATCTTGGTCAGGCAAGTTTTGAATTAAAGTATCAGTTTGTGATCAAGAATTATGGGGATACTTGGCTTGATGACTTGGAGCTGATTGAGGATTTGGGTACCCAGTTTGGTACAGTGGATTGGCAGGTTATGGAAGTCATCAGTCCAAACTTGGTGGTCAATACTACCTATAATGGCATCGATCAGCAAAATTTACTTGCTCCGGCTCAGAGCTTGGCACCAGGACAGTCGGCTCAAATCTCGCTAAGGCTTCAGGTCAAGACTCCAGATGGATTAGAAATCTTGGTCAATACAGCAGAAGCCCAAGCGATAGATATCTTTGGTGATCAGATTGGGGATAGTAGTGTAGACGGGTTGGACCCAGATGCAAATGGGGATGGTGACCCCGGTAATGATACTAGTCCTACTAGCTGGATACCAGATTATCAGCCAAAAATTGGTTTAGCGAAAGAACTAACTCAAATCGAACAAGCAGGGGCAGATTATATAATTCACTTTCGTTATCACATCAAAAACTTTTCGGATTATCGATTGAAAAATCTGAAGCTAATTGATCGATTAGACATTTGGTTGGCTGGACTAGATTATCAGGTAGTCAGCCTGACAAGTCCAGATCTGACGATCAATAATAGTTTTGGCCAAAACGCTGATTGGAACATGCTTGCTGGTATCGACAACCTTGAAGCAAATCAGACTAGATGGGTAGATTTGAAGCTGAGGCTGATTAGGCCAAAGCAGATTGAGTTTGCCAATCAGGCAGAGGTCAGGGCAAGTTTTGGTAATCAGACCCTGAGTGACTATTCGAATGCTGGATCAGAGATTGACCCCGACAATAACCAAGATCCGACCAATAATGATCAGATTACAGAGTGGCAATTAGGGGTAGATCTTAGTCTGAGCAAACAAGTCAGTCAGGCTTGGGTCAAGCTAGGGGACAGCTTGGAATACCAGTTGGTAGCGACCAATAGCAGTCAGTATAGAGCTGACAATATTGAGATCAAGGATTATCTGCCCGCCGGGATAGAGCTACTCAATTATCAGGCTAGTGCAGGTAGCTACAACCAAGCTAACAATATCTGGTCACTACCTGCATTGAGTGCAGGCCAAGTGGAGGTCTTGCAACTACAAGTCAAGGTAGTCGGTCAGTATAGGGACTATCTTAATCAGGCAGAAATAGTAGATGCAGATCAGCTTGATATTGATTCTGTCTATAACAATTTTGATTTTAGTGAGGATGATGCCGACCAGGTCAATAGCAGCTTGATTGAAGCTGACCCCAATCAAAATTATCTCTCGGGGTTTGTGTTTTTTGATACCAACAACAACTCCCAGCCGGATATTGGTGAAATCGGGATAGATGGGCTAGGGGTAGTGGTGACTTTGCCGGACGGTAGTACTCAGTATCTAGTCACCAATAATGGTTGGTATCAGTATCAGTCTGATCAGACTGGCATATTTCAAGTAGCAATTGACCAACAGTCACCAAATTATCCGACAGATGCTAGTCTGACTACGGGAGCAATAGGAGGGCTGGAGAATCAGCTGATTGATATGGCTGGATCTGGTAATTATCAGTTTAAGCCAATCGGCTATTATCAGACAGACCAGGTAGAGCAACCAACAGAACCTGAAGAAGTTACCCCTGCCCAGACTGGAGAATCAGTGAGTAGTAGTGGCCAAGTACTTGGGAGTAATACTGATCAGATTAGCGCTAAGAGTCAGTCTAAAAACTTACCGATTACAGGCAATTTAGCTCTGAGCTCAATCCTGCTAGTTGGGTTGGGGGTAAGTAGCTATAGCTTGATAATGATTAAAAGAATTCTGTGGAAAAAATCAGACATTGATCGTCAATAGTTTGGTTTATATCTTGATTAAGCTACAAGTGAAAATTGATGACAATAGGCTTTACCTAGAGAGATTGAAGTATTATAATAGAGATAAGCTTTTTAAGGCTAATTGACAGCCAAGTTTGAAAAGAGAACATTTAAAAAAACAAAAACAAAAAACAAAAAAGATTTCAGTAATCATTTGAGGTCACCTGTTTGGCAGTCAGTAAGTGCATCGATAGGGCGCACTTACAAACTGGCTCTAGGTACATTATTCATTTATATGAACACTTCCACCTCACTTTTAAAAAGCAACTATTTTTAGTTAGATTATTTTGTAGAATTTTTTCTATAATAAAAAAACAAAAACAAAAACAAATAGCTGACTGCTAAAAAGGTGATCTCAAGCTTAAACTTGTCGTTTAAGTAATTCTCGAGACCAAAATTGTCTACTCTAGGAGGTCTCTATTGCTTTTGGTCCTCTTAGCTAGGACAATAGTCTTATATGGTAGAGCATTATCCAGTCTTACTAAAGCAAGTCGTTGATTTGGGTTTAGAGCTAGATAGATTTTCGGATCTACTCGATCTTACTGCTGGCTATGGGGGGCATAGTCAAGCTTTGATTGATAGGTTTCACCCAAAATCAGTGACCTTACTCGACCAAGATGCTTATGCAATTACCAAACTTAGGCAAAAGTTTGCTACAAATCAAGCAGTAGATATTGTTCAGCAAAATTTCAGGTACTACCCATTTGAACAAAGACAGTTTGACTTCATCTTAGCAGATCTGGGGGTGTCATCCCCGCAGCTCGATCGGGCTGAAAGAGGGTTTAGCTATATGGATCCTAGTCAGAAACTGGATATGCGAATGAACCAAGGTCAAGTTAAAACTGCCGTGACCTTACTCTCAGAGTTAGATCAAGTCGAGTTAGCTAGTATTTTGAGGCAATATGGTGAGCTGAGGTTTGCTGGTAGTATCGCCAAAGATATTGTTGACTATCGTCAGAATCAGCCAATTGTTACAGTCGGTGATCTCAATCAGGCTACATCCAAATACTGGCAGGCAAAGCCAAAAGTGCAAGGCTTGATTTATCAGGCACTAAGAATTGCTGTCAATGATGAGCTTGCTGCCCTGGATCAGTTGTTGGTTCACGCGATTGAAGCACTTAGACCTGGTGGAGTAATGGCAATAATCAGTTTTCATTCATTGGAGGATCGTAAGGTCAAGCAAAAATTCCGAGAATACTCTGAAGCCAAACTTGATATCATTGGTCGGGAATTAGCACCAGCAAAAGCTAGATTACTTACTAAGCGTCCGATTATGCCTAGTAAAAATGAAATCGTCAATAATCCGAGAGCTCGAAGCGCGAAACTTCGGGCGATAATAAAAACAAAAAATCTACCAAGCTAATTGTGAGTTTACAATCTAGATTGGTGGGATAAAAATAGGAGGTCTTTATGGCAATCGCTGTAAAAGATTTAAGCCCTAGGGCTGTTACTCTTCAAGTAAGAGTAGTTAGATAAGGGGAGGATCAACCCTACTACACCAATCTGATTGGTGTAGTAGGGTGGTCTGATATTTCTAAACTCGACTTACGCAAAACCTCGAATACTTCAGGCTTGCCTTCCGGAGATTCAGAAATTCTTTTGTCTGATGGAAGCGATGCCGATGCATCGTTGACAGCAGAAAAAGTAGTTCTGGACTTCGGAGGCGATCCTGGGGATTTAAGGATTTTGCGTAAGTCGAGTAAACAAAAACAAAACAAAAAGGAGATCAAAAACATAATGTCGACCGCTACTATGGCATATCGTCGTAATACCAATACTGTACATCATCAGCGTCTATTCAATCTGGGAGCATATCAGAAATATGCTATACTAGTACTACTGATTGCTGGTTTGTCTATCTTGTACATCAATCAAGTGACCAAATTAGATTTATTTAATTATCAAGCGGCTAATCTAGAGAAAGAACTAGAGCAGCTCAAAGGAGAGAATCAATTGTATCAGGTGGAAGCAACTAGACTTCAGTCTATTCAGGTTATCAAGGAGAGTAAAGTTGCTAATGAAATGGTTCCTGCCGATCCCCAGTTTATTAAGAGTTAAGTACAAGCGAGATTGAGTGACATCCAGATACAATTTAAGTCAACGACTCAATAGCTGGGTTGCAGTTGTATTTGTTATTTTTGCTATTGTAGTTTATCGCTTGATAGTGATTCAGGTTTTTGATAATCAGAAGTATTTACAGGCTGCTGCTAATCAACAGACCAAGCGACAAACTATTATAGCCAAAAGGGGAAGAATTTTACTGAAGGAAGGGGATCAAAGTTTTGCAATTGCTCAGAATCAAGCAGTCAAGAGCTTGCGCGCTGATCCGAAAATTGTCAAAGATATTGATCTATTAGCCGATAAACTTTCAAGTATTATCGGCATACCGAGAACAGAATTGGTAGATAAACTGACTTATAGCGGTAATCGTTATGTGGCAATAGCTGATAACTTAACACTCAATCAGGTAGAAGAAATAGAATCACTTGGAGTTGAGGGCTTAATCTTGGAAGATAGCGAGAGTAGGTACTATGGTGAATCGGAATTGTTTGCTGGGATTAGCGGGTTTGTCAATTCTGACGGTGTTGGTCAATATGGAGTAGAGCAATATTGGGACGATGTATTGGCAGGTACACCTGGTCTAGTCAAGGCAGTCAAGGACAATCAAGGCATTTCTTTAGCCTCAAGAGACAATATCTTGGTCGATCCGGTAGATGGTGGAGATATATACCTGACTCTTGATCGCAATATTCAAGCTTGGAGCTATGATATATTGGCAAAATATATGGATAAGCACCAGGCTTTTGAAGGTCAGATAGTAGTAATGGACCCAATGACTGGCAAGCTTAATGCAATGGTTAACCTTCCGAGTTATGACCCTAATAAATATGGTAGTGTTGATTCAGAGAGTGCTTATATTAACCCAATTGTTTCAGATATATATGAACCGGGTTCTGTGTTTAAGCCGTTGACGATGGCAGCCGGATTGGAGTCTGGACAGGTTACTGCAAATAGTAGCTATTTTGATTCAGGTAGTGTGACGATTGACGGTCAGGTAATCAACAATGCTGAACATAAGAGCTATGGCACGGTTGCGATGGTCGATGTCTTGCGTAATTCACTTAATACTGGTGTAGTTTGGATTTTGCAACACTTGGGTGGGGCATATCCTGAGATTAACCAACAAGCCAAGGTTGTATTTCGGGATTTTATCAGCAAAGTCGGGTTTGGCAAAAAAACTGATATAGATATTTTTGGTGAATTTAGTGAGCAGCTGGGTATAGTTAAATCAGTAGATTCAAGTAATTTTGATTATGCCAATATGACCTTTGGGCAAGGGATATCGGTGACTAGCCTACAGATGATTAGGGCACTAGCAATTTTTGCCAATGGGGGCAATTTGGTTAGACCTTATCTTGTCGGATCAGTTAGCTATCCTGATGGAAAAGAAAAAATCTTCGAGCCTAAGATAGAGCAAGCAGTGATCACCCCAGAGGTTTCTAGTCAGGTTAAAGCAATGATGGAGGCAGTAGTTAGCCCAAGTGCGAGTGGATACAACGCAGTCGTTCCTGGGTATAGGATTGGTGGTAAGACTGGTACTGCTCAAGTGCCAGATGGTCAAGGAGGCTATCGTACGGATCAGTATAACCATACATTTATTGGGTTTCAGAGCGATCCTAATTCGAAGTTTATTATTTTGGTCAGACTAAGGGTGCCTGCTAGTCAGGGGTATTCTGCTTCGACTTCGGCAAAAGCTTTTGCTGAATTGGCAAAGAAGCTTTTTGATTATTACCAAATCGCACCGACTAGCTAGTATTTTGTATTTCCGGGGGTTCAATCCAAATACTGGATATCTTAAATAGTAATAGGTAAGTGCATACTTATCGAATATAATAGAAAATAGCCCATCAGTGTGGCTCTTGGATCTCTTGACATAGCTCTTAATGAGCTATTGTCCTTAATGGGACCTGTCCACTATGGGCTATATCTATTAAAACAAGCAGTGGCTTGACAAAAGGTTGTCCGAATCAATCTCAATTTTACTAGTAAATAGTGATTGATCGTGGCTCATTTAAGAACTGCCCTAGCTTGTCATATTTACTTAATAACACTTTACTATGAAAGGAGAAGTGCTATGTTCCCTATTGTATCAGAAAAGTATGATTTTGTAATTGGTGTAGATACCCATGCTAAAAAGCATGTAGCTACAGCCATCAGTAATAAAGGAGTTGTCTTAGACCAAAGAGAGTTTAGGGTACTAGAAAAAGAGTTCTGTAAATTTATTGATTGGGCAAAAGAGATTACTAAGAACCATCTCTCAGGTAATCAACTACTAACCCCATCCAGCAAACTAGACCGGTCTAGCAATAAATCAGATCAGTCTAGTAACAAGCCAGACCAGCCTAACCATCATCCTAGTCCTCAATCTAACCCTCAATCTAGCCATCTCCTTTTCGCAATAGAAGGTACTTCGTCCTATGGGGAGACTCTAACCAATTTACTACTATCCAGAGGACTTGAAGTAGTAGAGGTTAAGCCCCCTAAGCTCAAGAGTCGTGGGGCTAGAGGTAAGACTGATCAAATAGATTCAGAATTAGCTGCCTTAAGCGTCTTGAGGCTACCGGTATCAAAGTTAATTATTCCCAGGACAGGAGAGTTGCGTAAAAACCTCAGAGTATTACTGAGTAGTAGAAGAAGCATGGTGAGTCAACGAACCATGAATAAGAATGCCCTAATAGCCCTTTTGAGAGGTGTTGACTTAGGGATAGATGTCAGAAGGGCCTTAACCCTCAAGCAATACCAAGTAATTGCTAACTGGAGAGTTAAGAAAAGTGATAGGCATTATGATATTAAATCAGAAGCCAAGAGGTTAGCTACTAGTATTATTGAACTATCTAATAATCTAGACTTCAACCGTCAAAGACTGGAAGTGATAACTATTAAGTTATCCCCAGAGCTATTACTTGAGCCAGGTATAGGACCAGTATCCTTAGCTCAGATTATCTGTGCTTACTCTCACAAAGGGAGGATAAAGTCAGCTGATGCTTTTGTGATGCTTGCAGGGGCTGCACCAATCCCAGCATCCTCAGGTAATACTACTAGATACAGACTAAATCATTATGGGGATAGACAGCTTAACTGTTCACTAACAACAATTGTCATATCTAGAATAAGGACAGATCAAAGAACTCAAGAATATGTCGCTAAAAGAACTAAAGAAGGGTTAGATATTAGGGATATTAAAAGATCACTAAAAAGATACCTAGCCAGAAGTCTATTCAAAAAACTAGAAAACTGTGTAAACTTAGCCTGAGCCATGACAATATTGGGGTTGATTTTTCTTACAAAAGGGTCCCATAAATCCCTGCGGGATTTTGGAATATGACGGAAGAAGGAAACGGAAATTTGGAAGATGACTAGAGGAGAGTATTGTCATCCTCCGAAGTTCGGAGAACTTACGGGGGATCCAGTATTTTGTATTTCTGGGATTCAATAACCCTGTTGCCATATAAACTTGCGAGGTCAAAGCTGATGATTTTTATTCCAGAATAGCAAAACACGACAAAGCATAACAGGAGTTACGCTGCGAAGTGTTTTGCTAGTCTGGAGCAAAAATGGCAGTTTTGAAGCCGTGAGGTTATATGGCAACAGGGTTACTATGTCGCTGGCAACAGGGTTGATGATCAAAAGTTAGTTTTGTTTTGGAGACTCTAATATGCTAAGATAATTTGGTATGGAGAGGGTAGCATTATATCGTAAGTATCGATCTAAATCTTTTGAGGATTTATCTGGTCAGGCATCTATCATTTCAGCTCTTAGTGGTGCAGTTGAGCACGATAAAATTGGTCATGCCTATCTTTTTGCTGGACCGAGGGGTACTGGTAAAACTTCGGTAGCTAGAATTTTTGCACGGATGGTCAATCAGCTTGATTTAGAGACTGATCTAGAAAAGTTGGTTGATATTAGTGAGATTGATGCTGCAAGCAATCGAGGAATAGATGAGATTAGGTTGCTCAAGGAGAAGGTTAAACTTCAGCCGACTAGACTAAAGTATAAGGTTTATATTATTGATGAAGTTCATATGTTGACCAAGGAAGCCTTTAATGCACTACTTAAAACCCTTGAAGAACCACCTAGTTATGCAATTTTTATCCTAGCTACGACCGAAATTCATAAGTTACCAGAGACAATTATTTCTCGCACCCAAAGATTTGATTTCCAGCCAATTGGCACGGAGTTAATCGAACAAAGATTGATCTGGATTGCAGAGCAAGAGAAGATTGAGATTAGTAGTCAGGCTACCCAATATATTGCAAAGCTCTCAAGAGGGGGTATGCGAGATGCGATAGGGGTATTAGATCAGCTCTCAGGATTTGGGCAGGCAATTGATCTAGAATTTCTTCTGGACTTTTATGGTTTTATTAAACCCTCAGATCTTGAAAAGCTAACAAGTCTAATCATCGAGGGTGATTTTAGCGCAATTCAATTCCTAGCTCAACTAACTCAGAAAGGTGCAGATGCCAGACAGCTCAATGCACAGTTGATCGAATACCTGAGAGAACAATTGTATATCAAATCAGATTATCGTTTGATTAAGCTTTTGGACTTATTTGTCCAAGCAGAAATGGACTTTAAGCTGATCGATCATCCTAGTCTGGCCCTAGAGATGGCAATTTGGAGATATCTGCAGCAGAGTTTAGACCCAACCGTCAAAACTAATTCCTTCGTGGTAGACACTTCTGCAAAAAATCCTCCCATAACCAAGCCCAAGATTGAAAAAAAGCCAGAACAGTCCCCGGAGCCTACCAGTAGAGTCATGCCGAGAATCTCACAAGATTTTGACCCGATTAGGTTGGCAGATCTTCTGGCGATCAAGTACAACTCACTAGCAGCTATTATCAAACAGTCCAGGTTAAGACTAGATGGTCAAAAATTGATTATTCAGACTAAGTTTAAGTTTTACCATCAGCAGCTGGAGGATCGAGAAAAACAAAAAATTATCCTCGATAGTCTTGCCCAGATAGGCCATCAGGCAGATTTGATCGAGGTCGTACTGGCGGTCGGTAGTAGTCAAGAAGAGGCGACTTTGGAGTCTGATCATGGTCAAGATATCTTTAGTATTGCCAAAGAGATCTTTAGCTTGGAGGGAACCAGCTAATGGTAGCCAACCTCAAGGTCCCACCCAATAGTATCGAGGCAGAAGAAAGTATCTTAGGAGCAATTCTGCTCGAAAAGGATACTTTGATTAAGATTGCTGACACCTTAAGCGCTGAGGCATTCTATGACAGTCGTCATCAGACTATTTATGGTGCGATGCTTGAACTCTATGATAAGCATTTACCAATCGACCTGATTACTTTGACTGACCATTTGAAGAGTCGTGATTTACTTGAGCAGGTTGGCGGGGCAGTTTATCTAACTGAACTAGTAGATAGGGTCCCTACCTCATCGCATTCCTTACGCTACGCAGAGTTAATCAACCAAAAGTACTTATTGAGAAAGTTGATTAGTGCTGGTCAAGATATTACTGCGATGGCGATAGATAGTACTGATGATATAGCTGAGTTGCTTGATCAGGTAGAGAGCAAAATTTTTGCGATCAGCGAGGATCAGGGCAAGAAAGATCTAGTCAGATTAAGAGATATTTTGGCCCAGAGTATGGATCGGTTTGATAGCTTACACAAGGATAAGGAACAGTTACGCGGTACACCCACTGGTTTTAGGGATCTTGATGATAAGCTAGCAGGGTTTCAGGATTCAGATCTGATTATATTGGCAGCCAGACCTGCTATGGGTAAGACTAGCTTGGCCTTAAGCCTAGCTAGTAATATTGCTTGTGATTACAATCAGCCTACTTTGATCTTTAGTTTGGAGATGAGTCAGGAGCAATTGACTGATCGGATTATTGCTGCCAGAGCTGGTATCGAGGGCTGGAAGCTTCGGACTGGAAACCTAGATGATCAGGATTTTTCTAAGATTACTTCAGTCATGGGAGATCTGGCAGAGGCACCACTATATATAGATGACTCACCTTCGCTCAATGTGATGGAGATGCGGACTAAGGCGAGAAGATTACAGATGGAGATTGGCAAGCTGGGGCTAGTGATAGTAGATTACTTGCAGCTGATGAATCACTCTGGGAGTAAGGAAAACAGGGTCCAGGAGATCTCGGCAATTTCACGGGGTCTGAAGTCTTTAGCCAGAGAGATCAATGCTCCAGTCTTGGCTTTGTCACAACTGTCAAGATCGGTTGAGAGTCGTCAGCCTAAGATTCCTCAGCTGGCAGATTTGAGGGAATCAGGGTCAATCGAGCAGGATGCTGATGTGGTACTATTTATCTATCGAGATGAATATTATAACCCTAAGGATACTGAGAAGCCAGGAATCGCTGATATCTTACTAAGAAAGCATCGTAACGGACCGACTGGATCGATTGAGCTTTATTTCAATGATAAGAATACAAGCTTCCGTTCTTTAGACAGAAAATATCAAAAGGAGGAACAAGCATAATGGTCAGTAATACTTTCTGGCAAGCGGTCAAATTTGGGATAGTTGGGGCTAGTAATACCATCATTGATTTTGGGTTTTATAATCTGATCTTACATTTTACTGATCTTGGGGTCAATCAAGCAGCACTGATCTCTGGGACTATTGCCTTAGTGAATAGTCTGATTTTAAACTCCAAAGTAACCTTTAAAAGTAAGATTGATCGGAGTATTAGTATTAAGTTTATAGGAGCAACCTTGATCGGACTCTTTATTGTCCGCAATTTTACACTTTGGATCTTGGTTCATACTAGTCTAATCCGAGACCTGGCAAACTGGTTTGTTAATTTGATCAACCTACAAATCAATCTTGATTGGTTGGTCAATAATACCAATTTAGCAATAGCAACTGTTGCACTGATGGTCTGGAATTTTGTAATTTATAAATATTATGTCTATAAAAAATAAATTTTCATCAGCTAGGTTGCTCGTAATTGCTACACTAGCTAGCTTGGCTGGGCTGGGGCTGAGGCTATGCAAGCTAAATGAAATCCAATTTATCAGTCCAGCAGAAAGCTTCTGGCTCTTAGACAAAGATTTGGGGCAATACCTGGATAAAGGGTTTGGCCCATTATGGTATGGTGTAATTAGGCTCATTAATCAGTTGGGTGGTCTTGCTGGCATCTATCAGTTGAGATTACTGTCAGCTTTTGTAGGGGTCTTGATAGTAGTTACTATAACAATCTTAGCGACTAAGCTTTTTTCAGTTCGAGTAGGGATTTATAGTGGGGTGATTGCCAATTTTGCGATTGTACTAGTGATCAGCTCTAGACTAGCGACAATGATTGAAGTATTTGGACTAAGCCTACTACTCGGAGCTTGGGCAATCATGGTAGTTGTTAGAGGACTCGGTACTTCTAAATTAGCTTGGCTTCAATACCTTTGTCTAATCAGTTTATCAGTTGGGTTGAGTCTATTTGGGGTATTGCCACTCCTGATTTTAATCGGTATACTTGGATATCAGCTGATCGGAGCTAGGCTCTATCGGGATAGGCTGAGGCTAATCAGTATCGGAGTGGCTATTTTTTCAGTCTTACTACTGATTGACTTGGGCTTTAGTCTGGCAAGTCTAAATTGGGCTAAGATTGAGGCTAAGACAGTTTTTGATCAGTCCAATCCAATCTTGTCTTGGTTGACCAATTTTATTGAAGTCTTTCAACATCTATTTATCACAGGCCTTGATCGGACTGGTTATTTCTTCTGGCAGCTGAGTATAGTAGAGCTCAATTTAGCAGTATTAGCCATAGTCGGGCTGGTCAGTTTGTACTTCAACCAAAGATCAATTTTCAAGGTCTATGGTGCTACTTTGGTTCTTTTTTGGGCAATCGCCAGTCTATTCAAGGCAGAATCAAGCTTCGGTTGGTTGCTGATTATCTTGATTGGGTTAATCCCCTTGGCTGGATATGGCCTAGGTATGATCTTGGCAATTATTGACAATAACTTTAAGTCCAAATTGATTCGAGGCTTGAGCTATGGGCTGATTGTTAGTATTTTTGTGGCTTGGTTTGGGCTTGGCTATCAACAAGTTTTTGTAGCTTGGCCAGAAAGTCAGGCTACTTACCAGATTTATCGGGAAGACTTGAACATGATTGCTGAAAGCTGGGCAAACGAAAAGTCAAGTAGCGTCATTGTTACTGGTGACGGCCTTGATCTAGATTTGTTGGAGACCATCTCCGGTTTCGATCATATAAGAGAATCTAGCTACCAGTCAGAAAATGATATCCTGAATCAGGAGCTTAAGGACAAGCAAATATATCTTGTCTACCTAGATGGGGCAAATGATCAGCTAGTCGATCAGATCAAGTATAAGTATCAGGATCAAATTGAGGTAGATTTGATCAGCTCTGATTTGACTGATACTAGGCTATATTACATCTTGAGGATTAAGTAGAGTGGCAAGAGACTATCCAAAATTACTGATTATAATTCCGACCTATAAAGAAGCTGGGGTGATTGGGCACAATCTAATCATGCTTGATAGATTTCTTAAAAAGAATCGATTTAGGGATTATTTGATAGTAGTGGCTGATGCTGATAGTCCAGATGGTACAAGAGATCAAGTCGAGTCGGTGATAAACAAGGTGGATTCGCTAGAATACTTGTCTACTGGGGCTGTCAGGGGTAAGGGTTATCAGGTCAAGCTAGCAATGCTCAAATACCAAGCTGATTACAAGCTGTTTATGGATGCAGATTTTGCCACACCGCTCAAGCATTTGCTGGAAGTGAAAGTAAAGATTGAGGATAATAGCGATCTAGCAGTCGGAATCCGGGATGTTTTGACTAGTCATACCGGTCTAAGGCGCTGGATTTCTAGTATTGGCAATATTTTGACTAGGGTAATTTTGGGGCTTAATATTGCTGACACTCAGTGCGGGTTCAAGGTTTTTCGTTCAGATGTTGCAGAGTTGGTTTTTGCTAAACAGACTCTGGATGGCTGGGGGTTTGACATGGAGATATTACTAATAGCCAAGAAATATCACTACAAGATAGATACGATCAAGATCGATGATTGGCAAGACATCCAGGAGGGTAGCAAGATATCTGGTCAGAATCCGCTCGGTATTGCTATCGATGTATTTGGGGAGATGGTACGGGTTCGAGTAAACTCTATTTTGGGAAAATACAGCTAGACTTTATTGCTTTATTATTGTATACTGCAGACTATGTCAGAAATAGTGACTCATGAATTGCGTGAATATCGAAAAGATCCATACGCAACCAGGCAAGATCTTTTGAATAGACTTGTCCGCTTGGTAGTCAGTGTTGAGCAGAGTCAATTGCCTCCGGATATTGAGATTATTCCGGTTGGAGAAAATAACGATGCTTTTGATGTTTATTTTGTTGATGATAATAAAAAGCTAAGGCTTGCTAAGACTGAACCAAATGGTGATAGCTGGGACGGCTATATGCAAAATACTGGCTACATTGGTCCCGGTCAACATCAGAGGCTGGGAATTAAGGAGTTTGAGTGGGTGTTTTCGGAACTAAAATAGACTTATTCCCCAATAATTTTTGAGCATAAAATTGTCTAGTTTGAGACTAGAATAGTCTTTTTGTAAAGAGCCCTAACAGAGTTAAGGTGATGAAGTGAAAAGATTATTATAGTCCAAAATAGATGATTTGGTGCCAGAAACCTTACTTAAGGAATAAGTCTAATTAACAGTAACCCTGTTGCCATATAACCTCACGGCTTCAAAACTGCCATTTTTGCCCCAGACTAGCAAAACACTTCGCAGCGTAACTCCTGTTATGCTTTGTCGTGTTTTGCTATTCTGGAATAAAAATCATCAGCTTTGACCTCGCAAGTTTATATGGCAATAGGGTTAATGTAGCCAATTATAGCCCCCGAAAAACAAAACCTGTACTTTTGACTGTATCTTATGGTCTATAGAGCAAGCTAAAACCAAAACCAGACTTTTGACCCAACTCTAGAGTCTATAAAGCTAGTTTTCTTACTCACCATATCTATGGATATGGCTCTTAAGAAGAACTACCTTTCTAGTTCTCTATAGTACAGCTCAAATTGTCCGGTTTTGTTTTGAGCTTGCTATAACTGCCACTATTGCTCCTCACCATATCTACGGATATGATTTGTCACAATAGTGACAATTCTAGATCGATAATCTATCACCCAAAACAAACAGGTTTTGTTGTAGGCGGCTATAGTGATATGATGAGTATACTAAATATTTAAAGATGGAGGAAAAAAAAGATGTTTGATAAAGCCAAAATGATTAATCAGATGCGTAAGTTGCAAAAAGAGCTAAAAAAGCTCGAAATGACTGGTGAAGCTGGTGATGGCAAGGTCAAGGTCACTGCCAACGGTGAGCAAAAGATTGTCAGTATAGAGATAGATCCCAGTATTTTGAACGAGGAAAATAAAAACTCGATCGAAAACTGGATCAAATCTGCTACCAACCAAGCTTTTAGTCAAGTCCAGGTGGAGGCTGCCGAAAAGATGAAGGCTATGCCTGGTATGGACAAGCTCGGGATCCCAGGCCTTTAGGTCATCGATGCTACCGAAGGTACTCTCACAGCTAGTCGAGGAACTGAATCGATTGCCAAGTATTGGCAATCGTAGTGCCCAGAGGCTAGCTTTGGCAATTGCCAAAGATGACTACACTAGCCTAGCTCAGGCTATCTTAGATCTTAAGCAAGGGCTAATGATTTGTCAGTATTGTCAAAATTATGCAGACCAAAAAACTTGCCAGATATGCCTTGATCCCAAGCGAGAGTCAGATAGATTGCTGATAGTTTCTAGCCCGACAGATCTGATTGCGATCGAAAAGACCAATAATTATCGTGGTTTGTACTTTGTATTGCATGGACTAGTCTCTCCGCTCAATGGCGTGACAGAATTAGATTTGCGATTTGATTTATTGCAAGCAATGATCAAGGGCAATCAGATTGAAGAAGTGATTGTCGCGACCAATGCTAGCCTGGATGGTGAGACTACGGCTCTGTATATTGCCAAGGCTTTGGCAGAGTTTAGTCAGCTCAAGGTTAGTAAGCTTGCCCAGGGGATGCCAATGGGTGGGGATATTGATTATACGGATCAATTGACCCTGACTAGAGCGATCGAGAATCGTCAGGTGATATAGGCTAGGAGGCCAGATTGGTATTAACCCTGTTGCCATATAACCTCACGGCTTCAAAACTGCCATTTTTGCCCCAGAATAACAAAACACTTCGCAGCGTAACTCCTGTTATGCTTTGTCGTGTTTTGGTATTCTGGAATAAAAATCATCAGTTTTGACCTCGCAAGGTTATATGGCAACAGGGTTAATGCCCTCCGCGTGTCATCTTCGGATTACCCTTTAGGGTAATACCGGAGATCCAGTATTTGAGTTCTGTATTAGACATCCAGTATTTGAGTTGAGTCAAAGACTATAGGATTTGATTACGGTCTGATAGGGGGTCTGTGCTATAATCACTCTTATGTTAGATAAAAATTTACTCAAGCAACTAGAAAGTTTGGTCAATAATTCTCAGGGTATTTTGATACTGGCACCAGATAGTCCAGATGGAGATAGTGTTGGGTCAAATCTGGCTCTGCTAAGTAGCTGGCAACTACTTGGCAAGCAAGTCTTCTGGTATGGTGATCGAGGTAATGACCCTGGATACAGCTATATCAAAGGTAATGATCTCTGTCAATTTAGTAAAAATCTCAAGCAGATTAAGGGAAGATTTGATCTAGTATTCCAGATGGATGCTGGATCATCCCAGCAATTTGAGAAGACCTACCAGTCCAACCCTTGGCTTGAGGAAATTAAAACTGTGACGATTGATCACCATGGATCACGCAATGGTGAGCAAACTGACTTGATGATAGTTGATCCTACGGCAGCAGCTAATACTATTTTGGTATTTGATATTATTAGGGCTTTAGGTTGGCCAATTGATCAAGATATCGCAGAATACTTGATGATCGGGATTTACGCAGATACAGCTGGATTTATCAATGCTAATACTGATGCCAGGTCATATCAAGCCGCCGCTGACTTGATGAAGTATCAAGTAGACCCTCATCGTTTATATCGAGAACATATCGAAGGTCAGGCCCTAGATCATATTGCGCTGACTAGGCTTCATAAGATTATGTCAAACAACGTTGTAAAAAGAGGGGTTGTGGCCTTTGCCCATATAGACAATAGTGATATCCAGGACC
Source organism: Candidatus Nomurabacteria bacterium (assembly GCA_020639315.1). Classification (GTDB taxonomy): domain Bacteria; phylum Patescibacteriota; class Saccharimonadia; order JAGOAT01; family JAGOAT01; genus JAGOAT01. The sequence continues at coordinate 41,524 of JACKGM010000002.1, forward strand.
TAGATCCTGGTCACCATATCTCACACCGTGTGATGTCTCATCTCGATCACCTAAAGGGAGTGAGGGTCAGGTTTGTCGTTTCCGAAGTCGATACCAACCAGTACAAGATCTCATTTCGTTCGACTACAGAGTATGATGTCAGCAAGGTAGCTGAAAAGTTTTCTGGAGGAGGGCATAAGGTAGCTGCTGGTGCCAAGCTTGATGGTCCAGAGACGGTAGTGCAGGCAGCTGAACAGATATACCAAGTACTAATAGAGGAATTGGGAATTGAAGCAGCTTAGGTTTTATAATAGCCTTGGCAATCAATTGCAAGATTTTGAGTCGATTGATCAGAAATCTATCAGATACTATCACTGTGGTCCGACTCCTTATGATTATGCTCATATCGGCAATTTTCGGAGTTTTTTGTTTGCCGATACATTGATCAGGGCATTAAGATTTGCTGATTATTCAGTCGAGGCAGTAATCAATATAACAGATATTGAAGATAAGCTGATTGTCAAAGCCAAAGCTGAACTCGACTTACGCAAAACCTCGGATACTCCAGGCTTGCCTCCCGAAGATTCAGAAGTTCTTTTGTCTGATGGAAGCGATGCCGATGCATCGGTGACAGCATTAAAAAGTAGGTTGGACTTCGGGGGCGATTCTGGGGATGCAAGGATTTTGTGTAAGTCGAGTGAATTGTCTGAGGATGCAACTGATCAAGAATTGCTCGACCAGGTCAAGCAGATTGCAAGGCGTTATGCTGAGATATTTTTTGATGATCTGGACAAGCTCAATATCAAAAGGTCAGATTTTGATCATATAGTTTGGGCGACTGATCATATTGCCGCAATGCAAACTATGATTTTGGGATTACTTGATCGGAAGCTAGCTTATCCAGGCATAGATGGGATATATTTTGATATCAAGGCTTATATTGGGCAAGGTCACAAATATGGTCAGCTAGTTGAGCTCGATCTTTCGAAATTGATGCCAAGTGTGATTGAAGATGAATATGACAAGGAAAATGTTGCTGATTTTGCACTCTGGAAGTTTCAGGTGGATAATGAGCCTGCTTGGGATTTTATCTTGGGCAATGGGATAAACTTGCGAGGTAGACCAGGATGGCATATCGAGTGTTCAGCAATGAGCACTGAGTATCTTGGCAATTACTTTGATTTGCATACCGGCGGAGAAGATTTGAAATTTCCTCATCATGAGAACGAGATTGCTCAATGTCAAGGAAGACAAGCCCAATACTATTTGCATAATGCAATGCTGATGGTCGAGGGTCAAAAGATGAGCAAAAGTCTAGGTAATGTCTTAAAGCTAGCTGATCTCGAAGATCCAATAGCCTTTCGTCATCAAGTGCTTAGTACTCACTACCGTTCGATCATGGATTTTAGCTACTCCTCTCACCAGGCATCAATTCAGGCTTTGCAAAATATGCGTACCAAGTATAGCAAGGTCTTGTATGCTAACAGGGAACAGATCAATAGTCGTACAATTGATATCAACTCGGTTTTGGATCAAAAAACACTCGAAGAATTTTATCGAGATTTTAGAGAAGCAATCTATGATGATTTGGCAACACCCCGTGCTTTGGCAAGTCTGTCAAAGCTAGTCAAGTCAGAAAGCTTAGATCCAAGTATTCTGGAAGCAATGTCTTGGGCAGATCAAGTCTTGGGTCTAAACTTAGCAACTGAATATCAAGCTTTTGATCTAGCGGAGATTAAGCTAATCGACCAGCGTAATGATGCTAGGGTCAAGCAAGACTACCAGACTTCTGACCGGGTAAAGTCAAGCCTACTTGACCAGTATCGAATTGATTCTGTGGATCTTGGTCAAGAGGTCAGTCTGTATTATCGTTTAAGCTAATGAGATTGTTTTTTCAGGGAATCAAAGGTGTAGGGCAAGCCAACCTAGCATTGATTGCCAAAAAAATGGGTCATGAGGTATCGGGATCAGATCTGTCTGAACTTTTTATTACTGATCAAATGTTAGAACAGGCAGGGGTTGAGATTTACCCCTTGGATTGGTTGGAATTATCTCAAATCGATAGTTTTGTCTATTCGGCTGCTCATCAAGGGTTGGCTAGTCCTCAGGGCAATAAAGCACTTGAATTAGGCATCGAGACTATCCACCAGTCTGAATTGATTCATTGGCTAGAGCAGCAGTTTAAGATTTCGATTGCAATTGCTGGCACCCATGGCAAGACTGGTACTACATCACTCCTGGCTTATACTCTGGCAAGATTGGAGCCAGATTTAGCTTATATGATTGGATCAAGTGCTAGTAAAATGCCGAGTGGGCATTTCGGGGGCAAAGAGTATTTTGTCTATGAAGCCGATGAATACGGGGTAATGCCACCAGTAGACTTGCGATCCAAGCTGGATCTGATTAGTCCGGATATCTGCCTAGTAACTTCGATCGATTTTGATCACCCTGATGTGTTTGAGGGTTTAGACCAAGTGAAGCAGACTTTTATCAGATTGGCTGATCGGATTGCTGAAAAAAATGGCCTAATCATCTATTGTGCCGATGATCAAAATTCTGTCAAGACCTTTACTGGGTCCAGGGTTAAAACCGTTGATTTTGGTTATCAAGCAAAACAGGTTAGGATTCAGTCAGTCAAGGTTAGTCAAAGTCAGACAGAAGTAAATATAGTTTTTGATCTGATTACTAGGTCCAACCGACGGGTTAATCAGGCTAGACAATTCCAACTACCAATTTTCGGTAAGAAACTAATCGGTAACGCTGCTGGGGTGATTGGTTTGCTAGTTTGGCTTGATTATCCTTTTGACCTGGTAGCAGAGATAATCAAAAGTTTTCCTGGGATCAGGCGTAGGCAGGAGTTGATCGCTGTGACTAGGGATGATAATTATTTTTTTGATGACTATGGTCATCACCCATTAGAGATCAAAACGGTGATCGATAGTATCAAGTCTAGATTACCCGACCGCAGATTGATTATTGTCTTCCAGGCTCACTCTTTTTCGAGGACAGTGGCTTTTGCTCGGGAGTTTGTCGAGGCTTTGACTGAAGCCGATATTGTGATCAACTTGCCAATATTTGCTTCAGCTAGAGAAAAGGCAGAAGATTTTAAGGAGCTTGATTTGGTCAAACTGGCTCAAGATCAGGGATACAGTCAATTTTTTGCAGCCGAGAAGATCAGTCAAGCAGCTGATTTAGTCAGACAAAATATTAGTCCTGGTGGCATTGTTCTTAGCCTAGGCGCAGGTGAGAGCTATAAATTGTTTGATTACTTAGAGACTAGATAGTATGAAATTAAAAATTGAGCACCAATTTGATTTATCTGATTGTAATACGCTCGGGTTAAGAGCAAGTGCTAAAAGTTTTGCACAGATTGACAGCCAAAAACAACTGGAAGTTTTGACCCATCAGTATCAAGGGCAGTCAATTCGTGTCTTGGGTTCTGGCTCAAATACTGTTTTGGCCAGTGATTTGATCGATGGGTTGGTATTACGGTTTGCCAATCAGGAGGTTAAGCTAATCAGTCAAGATCAAGATATTAGCGTGATTGAGGTCGGGGCTGGTATGATTTGGGATCAATTTGTAGAGTGGTCAGTCGATCAGGGTTTTGCTGGACTAGAATCACTTAGTCTAATCCCAGGTACTGTAGGTTCAAGCGTGATTCAGAACATTGGAGCTTATGGGTATCAGTCTGGTGATTATGTTGCCTATGTTAGAGTTTGGGACAATCTAAAAAGAGCTTGGAAAATACTTCCAAAGGGTGAAATTAACTTTGCCTATCGGGACAGTATCTTTAAGCGGGATCGACAACTTTTGGTCTATAGCGTTGGATTTGCTCTCAAGTACGGTGATTTGGCTGAAGTAAGGTATGGCAATATTTTTAGTCAGTCAGAGAATATCAGGGTAAGTCCCGCTCAGCTAAGGGCACGAGTGATCAAGGTTAGGATGAGTAAATTTGGTGATATTGCTACCAACCCCAGTGCTGGATCATTTTTTCACAACCCTTTTATCACCAAACAACATCTAGAGAAGCTTCAATCCCAGTATCCAGATATAGTACATTTTGATCATTTTGGACAAGAGAAAGTAGCTGCTGGCTGGCTGATCGAGCAATTGGGCTACAAGGGTCAGACGATTGATGGTTGGGAGGTTTCTGCCAAAAATGCTTTGGTCTTAATCAACCGGGGTGGTTCAGCAAAGAACCTAATCAATTTAGCTAGTAAAATTCAAGAGGAAGTTAGAAAAAAGTTTACGATTGATTTAGAAATTGAGCCAACAATCTGGTAAGATATTAGCTATGGGTAAAAAATACGATCTAATTATCTTGGGCTCAGGTCCAGCAGGATTGACAGCAGCTATCTATGCTACTCGGGCCAAACTTAATACCTTGGTACTAGCCGGGGAGAACCCGGGTGGACAATTGATCACTACTAGTGAGGTTGAAAACTTCCCAGGGTTTAGTCAGGGAATAATGGGGCCTGAGCTGATGCAGTCGATGGAAGATCAAGCTAAGCGTTTTGGTGCTGAGATTGCCCCAGAGCAGGCTGATCAAGTTGATTTTACTGGCGAGCAGAAGCTGATTGGGACTAGGGAAAATCACTATCAATCCCGGGCAGTAATCATTGCTACGGGTGCTCGTGCCAAGTGGTTGGGAATTGATAGCGAGCAAAAATTTCAGGGTAAGGGGCTGTCAGCTTGCGCTACCTGTGATGGGTTTTTCTTCACCGATAAGAAGGTGGCCGTAGTCGGAGGTGGTGATAGTGCGATGGAAGAAGCCTTGACTTTGACCAAATACGCAAGCTCAGTCGATTTGATTCATAGAAAAGCTGAGTTTAGCGCTAGTAAGATTATGCAAGAACGAGTCCTAACTAATCCAAAGATCAAGATCCATTGGAATAGTAGTGTTGGTGAAATTCTAGGGGAGGAGTTTATCTCAGCCCTTAGGTTGGTGGATCCTGATAGCGGCAAACAAAGTCAGATACTTGAAGTCGATGGACTATTTATTGCAATCGGTCACCAACCGGCTACTGAGGTCCTCAGGGGTCAATTGGAGCTTGATTCACTTGGCTATATCGTGACCAAGAATCAAGTCTTCAGTTCGATCAAGGGTGTATTTGCAGCCGGAGATGTAGTCGATCGGCGCTATCGTCAAGCGATTACAGCGGCTGGGCAAGGCTGTATGGCAGCTCTGGAAGTGGAAAGATATCTAGCAAATGAAGCTTAATAGGCTAAAGATTTTTGATGTCTGGAGACTGAGGATATTGATTGAAAAGTCTCTGGTCGAGTTTGATTATTACTCTGAGCAGAAACTAGCAAAGGTAAGATCTCAACACCAAATACCTTCGCTTCTCAAAGCCTGCATTGACTCTAGAAGAATTATCTATACTACTAAAGAGGGTAGTAAGATTGTCGGTTATTTGATTGGCCATAATCAAGCAGAGCAAAGCTTTAGCCTTGATTGGTTATATATTGAGCCCAAATATCGAGGACAAGGTCTGGCTAAGGCTTTGCTTGAAAAGCTAGAACAAGATTTATCAGCTAGGGGTCTAGTAAAAATTGAATTAATTAGTTACAATGCTGGGAGGTATTATCAGCGTCTGGGGTATCAGTTTGTTTCTAAAATCAAAGTCGATAATCAGCTGACAGTCGAGCAATATCAAAAGGGGATTAAAGGAGAATCTAGGGCATGAATTTTTCAAAATGGTTTTTTAGAATACTGATCTTTGGGGAGGTAATTTTACTTTTAGCAGTATTGTGGTTTTTGTATGGACAGAGACAATTCGATTCACTTTTTGGTGGTAATCAGGCCGATTCGCCTGGGGAGAGTATTGTCGAGCGAATTATTAACCAGCCCAAACATGGTGAATTAGTCAGTGCAAGCAACCCTGAATATTTTGATTTGGCAAATACCAAAGCCCAGATAGCTCAGACTAGGCAGACGATTGAGCCGGTTTATCAGGTGAGTAAGCAAGAGATAGTTTTTAGCTCACTTGGCAAAAGTGATCGAGAGATAGAATTGAATGCCAGGGTTTATTTCCCTGACAATATAGAAGTAGCTAAGAAACTGCCCGTAGTGGTATTTGCTTCTGGCACTACTGGTATCAGTGATATTTGTGCCAACTCCTTGGAGCAGCCAAACCTGGAGCCGACTGCGGTCAACAACTGGGGTAACTATCAGTCCCATATGATTGGCTATGCTTCCCAGGGATATATCATGGTAATACCTGACTATGAAGGGATGAGGGATGCTGAGGATATTCATCACTATATGGTCGGAGAGTTAGAGGGAAGAGTGATGCTTGATGCCTTGAAGGCTAGCTGGGAAATGACTAGTATCAAACCAAATGTCGATCAGGATATGATTTTTATGGCTGGATACAGTCAGGGTGGTCAAGCAGTTTACTGGGCAGATAAGATTAGTCAAGACTATGCTAGTCTTGAGGTTGATGGGGTGATAGGGTTTGGACCCGTCAGTAGTGTGACCGATACCATCCTTGATATTGCCAAAAATGCTAATATTAATTGGTTTACACCCTTTGTACTCTATAGCTACCGAGATTACTATAAACAGTCTTTTGATATTGAGCGGATACTATTACCGAACTATATTGCTAGCTTGGATCAAGATATTGAAAGTACTTGTATTAGCTCAGCCTTGGGTAAGTGGCCTTGGAATGGTGGGTACTATAACCAAACTGTCGAAAATAACCGAAGCCAGCTCTATACCACTGAGTTTTTGGATGCGATTACTAGCGGCAACCTCTCGGGTTATGAGGAGTTGTTTGCAAAGACTGATGCCAATCAAGTAGGTAAGGATAAGACTAATAGCTACAAATTGATTAATCAAGGTGAACAAGACAATGTGATCTTGCCTAGCCAGTCTGATAAGTTTTTTGAACGGCTTTGTGATGCTGGTAATAATGTGACCTATGACAAGTACCCTACTACCCACTATGGCATTATGGCTACAAGTTTTGCCGATACGATTGCTTGGATGCAGAAGGTCTCAAAAGGAACTGTTACTAGTCAGTGCCGTTAAGGGGCTCGCTTCTGTCATCCTCCGAAAATCGCCCCCTGTCTTGTGTCATCCTTCGAAACCCGCCCCTCTTCTGTCATCCTCCGAAAATCGCCCCTCTTCTGTCATCCTCCGAAACCCACCCCTCTTCTGTCATCCTCCGAAAATCCAAAGGATTTTACGGGGGATCCAGTATTCAGGCATTATGCATTGTCATCCTCCGAAGTTCGGAGAACTTACGGGGGATCCAGTATTTTGCATTTCTGGGATTCAATTCAAATACTGGATCTCCGGTATTACCCTTCGGGTAATCCGAAGATGACAGAGGAGGTGGATCTCCCATAATTTCCTATGGAAATTTGGAAGATGACACGAAAGGGAGACGGAAATTTGGGTTGGTGACGTGAGAGGGAGTCGGGAATTTGGGTTGGTAACACAAGAAGAGTATTGTCATCCTCCGAAGTTCAGAGAACTTACGGGGGATCCAGTATTTGAATTTAGCCTCAGGCGATAGCGGTAATCTCTACCAGTGTGTATTGCTGGCGGTGTCCTTGTCTGACTAGATAACGCTTCTTGGGCTTAAACTTGACAATTGTCACCTTCTTGTCTTTGTAATCAGGGTCTACTACCTTGGCTGTGACTTTGACTTTGTCAACAGTTGGTTGACCTACCTGGGTAGATTTGTCATCGATCACTAGTAAAGCCTCAAATTCGAGAGTTTTAGCTTCAGTTTTTTGATCGATTGCAATAGTGTCTCCGACTGAAACAATGTATTGGCTAGAACCACTTTGGATGACTGCTTTTTTATTCATAACTTGATTGATTATACATCAAAATACTTAAAAGTACAATTTATTTTCAAAAGATTGGTGACAGGCAGGTAGAAACCAGTAAATATAGGCAATGGCTTGTGACCACAGCCTAAACTTACTAGTTTTTAGCTGCCTGTCACGAGGTAAATTTAGCTTTTAATAAAAAATATTATTATTATACTTATTAGTGGTATCCACATGTATAATACTATTTCTTCTTTTGCTTTATTCTCTCTCAGTACTAGTGAGAGGAATATTGTACTTAACATACCCGCTAGGATTATGCAAAGTATTACTTCATCAAGAGTAAATGTGGAGTCCATGTTTCTTTACCTGCCTGTCAAGGTTCCCCCAAGACCTTCTCGGGAGACACATATATTATAGCATATGATATCTAAAAAGTAAATACCAGATATCAAAAATTTTACTTTTGCTTACCAAGAAAAACTTGCTATAATTAACTTAATGCTTAAGTTAATCGCGGTGACCAATCAAAAGGGTGGTGTCGGCAAGACCACTACTGCGGTCAATCTCGCTAGTTTACTCGCCAAATCAGGCAAGAAGACCTTACTAATCGATCTGGATCCTCAAGGCAATGCTTCGACTAGCTATGGCCTAGACAAGACACTTCCTGGTACTTATCAAGCATTGATTAGCCCCAAGGGTGCCAAGCAATTGGTTCAGAGTCTGGGAAGCTTGGATATTCTTTCTAGCAATTCAGATTTGGCGGGGTTTGAAGTCGAGCTCGTCAACTATCAAGCCAGAGAATACTATCTCAAGAATTTGGTTAAAGAGCTGGATTACGATCTGGTGATAGTCGATAGCCCACCTTCACTTGGACTCTTGACGATCAATGCACTGTCAGCCGCGACCGATATCTTGATCCCGGTGCAGGCGGAGTTTTTTGCACTCGAAGGTCTGAGTCAACTACTAGATACAGTTGGCTATGTCAAAAAAGGCTTGAACCAATCCCTCAGCCTCTTAGGTGTGGTATTGACTATGTATGACTCTCGCCTTAGTCTTAGTCAGCAAGTCAAGATCGAGCTAGAGACTAACTTACGAGGTAAATTATTCAAGACCGTGATCCCCCGTAATGTTCGTCTGGCCGAGGCACCTAGCTTCGCTAAGCCAATTGTCGAATATGATAGATTTAGTAAGGGTGCTAGACTCTATAAGAAGTTAGCAAAAGAAGTGAAGGAGAGATTATATGGCTAAAAATCGTTTGGGACAAGGGTTATCAGCACTAATCAATACTGATATCGAGCAGATCGAAGCAAAGGAAGTACTGGAGCTGGATATCAATAAGATTAGGGTTAACCCCGATCAGCCCAGAAGAAAGTTTGATCAAGACAAGCTGGAGGAGCTGGCACTATCAATCAAGCAACATGGCATCATTCAGCCATTAATCGTCCAAAAAGTAGATGATTATTATCAGCTGATAGCAGGGGAAAGGAGACTCCAGGCTGCTAAAATATCAGGGCTCAGTCAAGTGCCGGTAGTACTAAGGCAAGTGGAGGACGAACAAAGACTGGAGCTAGCAATTGTCGAGAATCTTCAGAGAGCCAATCTAACTGCGATTGAATATGCGAGGGCAGTCCAGAGGCTGATTGATAAATACCATTTGAGCTATCAGCAGATTGCTGAAAGACTGGGTAAGGCTAAGTCCACAGTAATCAATATGGTAAGACTACTAAGACTACCGGAAGAGATTCAAGAAGCTGTCCAATCTGGGCACATTTCCGAAGGTCATGCTAGGGCGATACTCAGCCTAGAGTCGACCAAGGATCAGCTCTATGTCTTGGCTGAAATCTTGCATAAGAAGCTTTCGGTCAGAGATGTTGAGAAGCTAGTCAAGCTCAAAGCTAGTCATCCTGAGCAGAAGTCTAGCAAAAACTTTGTCAGCAAGATCAAGCTTAGTACTGATAGGATTAAGATTCTGAGTAGTAAGACTGGCTTGTCGATTCAGGTCAAGGCAACTGCCCCCAAGCGGGGCAGGGTAGTGATCAGCTATGAGTCTCAACAGGATCTTGATAGAATACTTGGTTTTCTTGATGGAGCCCAAGACGAGGATTGAACTCGTGACCTCATCCTTACCATGGATGCGCTCTACCACTGAGCTACTTGGGCCTAACTAAATTAGATTTTAGCAGATAAATATCATAAAATGAATAGCATTAAAGTTAGTCTTGTAGGCAGAACCCTAGATAAACTAGCTAATCAGGATCAAGCCAGGGCATCTAAACTATTTTTCAAAACTGGTCAAGGGGATTATGCCGAGAAGGATAGGTTTATCGGAGTTAGTGTACCAATACAACGAAAGGTTGCTAAGCAGTTTCAAGAAATCAAGCTTCGAGAGCTAGAAAAGCTAATTAATAGCCCGATCCATGAGTATCGGATGACGGGTCTACTAATCTTGGTAGAAAAATATTATGCGAAGTTAACTGGAGATTACTTGCGACAAGAGTGCGTTGACTTTTATCTAGGTCATGTTGATCAGGTCAATAATTGGGATTTAGTTGATACTAGTTGCTATAAGCTGCTTGGTGATTATTTGTGGCGGAAGCAAGAGTTTGAGCTTCTGTATAGGTATGCTGGATTGGAGTCAACTAGACAAAATCTTTGGAAAAATCGGATCGCAATCGTCACGACTTTGGCATTTATTAGGCATGATAGGCTGGATCAAACTTATCAAATATCTGAAATTTTGATTCGTCATCCAGAAGATTTGATTCAGAAAGCAGTTGGCTGGATGTTAAGGGAAGCTGGTAAGCGTGATCGATATAGTCTTATCGATTTTCTTAATATTTATGCTGGCCAAATGCCTAGGACGATGCTTGGGTATGCGATCGAAAGGTTTGAGCCTGATTTGAAGAGATATTACCGAGGACTTGTTGCTTATAGCAATTAAAAACAAAATCAGCCTCTTGACCCAACTCTAGAGTCTATAAAGACAGTTTTCTTCCTTACCATTAGGATATGGTTCTCCAGAAGAACTACCTTTCTAGCTCTCTATAGTACAGCTTAAATTGTCAGGTTTTGTTTTGAGTCTGCTATAATCTAGGGTTCTTAGCTCCAAATCGTATATTTGATTTGTCTGTAATAGTCCCAAACTAGGTAATATTAGGCTGGCAATTACTTAAGGAGCAAGTCTATTAGTTTATATGTGTAAGACTGTTATTACTTTAAATAGGTATATTTAGAAAATGACTCTATCAACTATACTACTTCCAGGATATCAGATGGACAGTTCAGTGATTCGACAAATAAAACTTGACCAGGTCAGTATAGTATGATATACGTATAGAGGTGTTCCCTGGAAGGTCTAGGGAATGTACGTGACAGAAAGAAGTTATGATGATTACTCCTCATGTTCTCCAAGTGGGCCAAATCGTATTTTGTGATACGGTGGAAAAGTATTACGCTGTAGGAGAAGTGAGTGAAAAGAGGGTAGGTCTAAAAATGTTAAGGCCAGCTAGCACTAGGGTACGTAATAACTCTACCCAACACACGAGGTTTAATTATGCAGGAGGAAGAATGCGTTATGTATCGTTTGAGGAACTAAAAAATCAAGAATGGGGACGATATTACGGTGGTAAAGTGCAGAGAAGTACTAGACAAACTTCAAATAGGTCTACTAACACCTGGGCACCCGTGAAAAGAAAAGCGGGTATATATGGAGTTGGTAGTAAGGTGAACCCTAGGTATATTTCATAAGATTGACGGGATGGGCAGAGTACATATTCTTTCTGTCACATCTCCAGAGCTATTAACTGTTTTAATCATTCTGGAGATGTGAATTAAAATGTTAGTTTGTACGGTAGAGGCGAGTGAATAGGCTTTGGATCAACCAAGTACCAACTACTAAGATGACTGCTAGAAAAATTTTGTAATCACTAGAATATTCTCCGAGTATCACAGTGGCAATTGCGATCACAAATGCCAAGAAAAAAATTAGATTGAACCTCCAGATATAGCGGATAAATAGTCTCGATAGGACAAAGATCAGTAAAGATCCTGAGATGCTGGCTATCAGGGACCAGAGTGAAATAGAGAAAATATTAATCGAGCTAAATTCCCAGGTAGCTATCCACTCGATGATTATCCTAATGACATTTAAAACAAAGCTAGTAATGATCCCGATTGACAATCCATCGATTAATACTTCCTTGAGACTTAATCTTTCCATACCTTACCCCTTGATTAAAAATTAATTATGCAGTTAGTATAACACATTTTGGGTTTGCTTGCATTTATCTTGATGTCAAGGTATATTGGACAATGACAATTAAACTTAAGGAGAAAAGGTAGTATATTATGGGTCTATCAAGCAGAATCTTAAATCTAATCTGGCGCTATAAGTATGCAAGCTTTGCATTGGTAGTACTAACACCAAGTCTGGTGATGGCAAGTGAATCAGAGTCTGGTGGTCATGGTGATTTGGCAAAAGGTTTCATATTTCTAGCAATCATTTTATTGGTCGCCAAAGTCGGACAAGTGGTAGAGAAAGTCGGGCAAGCAGCGGTGATTGGTGAATTGGCTGCCGGGATCGCTCTATCGGCTCTTGGGTATTTTGGCTTGCATATTGTGGGGGAGATCCGTAGTAGTGAGATTATTGCCTTTATAGCTGAGTTTGGTGCTGTGATTTTGCTATTTCAGATAGGCTTAGAGTCAAACATTGCTGAGATGAAAAAAGTGGGCCTGACCGCTTTTGTCGTGGCAATAGTGGGGGTAGTGACACCATTTGTACTGGGTACTTGGGTATTAGCACCAATCTTTTTCCCTGACCAATCCCTGACTGCTCATCTATTCTTGGGAGCTTCTATGGTAGCAACTAGTGTAGGGATTACTGCGTCAGTATTCAAGGCAATTGGCATATCTAAGACGATGGAAGCTCAAACTGTTTTGGGTGCAGCGGTGATTGATGATATCCTTGGGTTAATTGTCTTGTCCGTTGTTTCCGCTCTGGCATCTGGGGGTGAAGTATCTCCAGCCTTGATTGCTGAGTTGAGTATTAAGGCTTTTGGTTTCTTGGGAGGCTCTATTTTGATTGGGTCATTCTTAGCTCAGCCAATCTCGACCTTGTTTAGTAAGATTCACGATGGTGTAGGCATGAAGTTGTCACTAGCAATCTCGATTGCTTTAATCTTTGCCTATTTAGCCAGCTTGGTTGGGTTGGCGCCGATTGTGGGGGCATTTGCGGCTGGCTTACTGCTTGATCCAGTTCACTTCAAAGGTTTTCAGATTCCCCATATCGCCAGAAAACTCAAGTCAGTCAAGACTTTGGATCATGAGGATAAGGAGCATATCGAGCAACTGGTTCATGAGCAAGAACATGGTCATATTGAGGATTTGATTGGGAATCTTGGACTTGTATTTATCCCAGTATTTTTTGCTTATACTGGTCTTCAGATTGAATTTGATTCACTATTGGACCCTGGTATTTATCTGATTGCATTTGCTATTAGTATTGTTGCAATTATTAGCAAGATGGTCGCTGGACTAGTGATCAATAAAGGCAAGACTAGCAAGTTACTGGTCGGGTCGTCGATGGTTCCCCGAGGTGAAGTGGGACTGATTTTTGCAGCTACTGGTAAGGCACTGGGGGCAATCGATGATCAAGTGTTTTCGATAATTGTTATCATGGTGATAATCACTACCTTTGTCGCACCATTTGGGATCAAGTATTTTGCCAATAAGCTAAAGAGTGAGATTAGCTAAGCACTTCCCTCCCCTTGCGTCATATCCCAAATTTCCGCACTCCTCTCCTCTGTCATCTTCGGATTACTCGTAGGGTAATACCGGAGATCCAGTATTTGAATTGAATCCCAGAAATGCAAAATACTGGATCCCCCGTAAGTTCTCCGAACTTCGGAGGATGACAATGCACAATGCGGGATACTGGATCCCCCGTAATTCTCTATGAGAATTCGGAGGATGACAATGCAGAGGGGCGGGTTTCGGAGGATGACAATGCACATTGCGGGATACTGGATCCCCCGTAAGTTCTCCGAACTTCGGAGGATGACAATGCAGAGGCGGGTTTCGAAGGGTGACAAGAGAGGGGCGAGTTTCGGAGGGTGATAATGCAAGTGCCAGGTTAGGTCAAAAGGTTGGTTTTATTCTGAAATTGCTATATAATCTAGTCTAATGAATCAACCCAAGTATAAGCGTGTTCTGATCAAAATATCTGGAGAACAGTTAGCTGGAGATCGGGGCTATGGTATCGATCCCGTTTTTATCGACCAGGTAGCAAAACAGTTGGTGGAGGTAGAGAGTCAGACAAAGGCGCAGATTATTATTGTACCAGGAGGTGGCAATATTATGCGTGGAGCATCCGTTGCCAACAAGGGTATTGACAGAGCGACTGGTGATTATATGGGTATGATGGCTACTATTATCAATGGGGCTGCATTGACAGATCTTCTCGAATCAAATAATCAACCCACTAGATTGCTTTCTAGGCTAGAAGTAGATAGTATAGCCGAGCCATATATTAGACGAAGGGCTCTAAGACACTTAGAGAAGGGTAGAATTGTGATAGTAGCTGGCGGGATGGGGAATCCATTTATGACTACTGATACCGCTGCTGTCTCAGCCGCACTTGAGCTCAACTGTGATCTGGTGATCAAACCCACTAAGGTGGATGGAGTTTATGATAGTGATCCAGTCTCCAACTCAGAGGCTAGACATTTGCCAAGAGTTGACTACCTCAGGGCGATTAGTGACGAAAAGATCACGGTAATGGATAATTCAGCTGTTTCTCTAGCCATGGACAATCATCTGCCAATCATCGTACTAGACCTACTAGGAGATAGAAAAATCCAAAGAGCGATCGAGGGTGAAGCAGTCGGCACCTTGATCCACAGCGTCTAATTAATAACCTCGAGAACTGTTCGCAATTTAACGATTTTGTATTCGTGATTTTGAAGGATTTGTGATTGGATATTGATTATGCTTGTGCTAAAATACGGATATAAAATAAAATAGTTGATACCAATCAAAGTTTGCTAAGTAAGGGGGCAATCTAATATGTCGATAGGAGTATTTATCCAGGCCCTACTTATTATGGTGATACCAGCTTATTTGCTGGTGTTACTTATAATGTATCGCAAGCAGCAAAAGCTGGAAGACAAGGTAGATTCACTTGATCAGCGAATGCGCTTGGTTTTAGCAAAGGACATCAAAAAAATGATCGGCAGTGAGCCAATCAATCGTGAAGCAAAGATTTTACTCAACCTAGCAAGATTTTTAGAAAAAACTGCTACTCAGGATCAAGTTTTGCAATCCCAGATTGGCCAGTTAGCTACTCAAAATCAAAAGACCGAGAAGACAGATGCTAAACCTGTCAGATCAAGTGAGTTGTCTTTTCGATCCAAACCAAGTAAAGCCGAAAGCTTCGAGCCTAAACCATTCGAGTCTACTCAGCCCAATTCAAAACCCGTCAATCAAACCAAAGATGACAATGGTATTAGTCTTGGGCAGTTGCTATTGACCGGCCTTGAGTACTTGGCTGGAATTATTTTGCTTTCCCTGCCTTTAGTCTGGTGGAAGAGCCAGATCGGGCATGGTAATTATCCTGCTCAGTTGATATTTTTGGGGATAGTACTAATCCTGACTATCTTGATTGCGATCTGGCGTGGACATGGATTTTATAATTTTGTAGCTTATATCTTGTTATTTTTGATTATTATTAGCTGGTTTGCAATCAATAGCTATTCATTGTGGTGGATTTTTATAGCTACAATAGTGTTTGTCGGACTCGGTCGGGCTTTACCCAAGCGCTATCAGCCAGAGTATTATTTGCTAGCTGTATTTGGCTTGCTTGGTTTGGCGATCTTTGCTCTGATGCTCCCAGGGACTGTGGCAAGGCTAAAAGAACAGGTTAGTGATATCTCACTAAGTAGGTTGGCTAGCTTTAGCCCCAAGCAACTACTAGCCTGGGTATTACTCGGCATTGGGTACTCGGCAAGCTTCCTCAGATCAAGAAACCCAGCTAAGTTTGATCTCAAACAAAGGCTGATCACGGCAGTCTATAGTATTGCCTACATAGGAGCTTTGGTAGTTGGCTTTTATAGTCAGACTAGCTCATGGCTACTAATCTTATTAATATTAATGACGATTGTCGGTCTGATTTGGATTATCAAGATAGAGAGGCTTAGTGAAATGATTGTGATTGTCTTGCTATTAAGCTATATTGTTGGCTTGCAAGCATTTGATTTACTAGATATCAGTAATGTATATATTGGGTATAGTGTGTTGTTTGTTAGTCTAGTTGGATACAGTATCAGCTATCTTTTAAGAGGCAATACAGGGAGATACCTTAGAAACTTTAGCTTGATTGGTATAATCTTAGCATTGTTTACCCAGGTGTTGACTGATCCTAGTACTACTACTTTAATCAACATTGCTACCACAGGTGTAATCTTGATAATTTTTGATCAGATCATTCGGATTTATCAAAAGAAACATGCCTTGGAGCAAGTTACTAGCTATATTGATAACAACCAGCTTGAACACGACCTTAGTATACCTTTGAACCCTAATCCGGTTAGGACTAAGCCCCAGCGTCAGAGCACGGCTGATATCAGCTTTGTCCCTCGGTGAGACTCTTGGCTTGGTCAGGGAGTCAAAAGTTTGGTTTGACCTTGAGATTGCTATATAATACAAGGTTAGATGCTAAATAAATTACTCAGTAAGTTTTCTCATGATATTGGGATAGATTTGGGAACCGCCAATACACTAGTCTATTTGCGAGGTAGGGGGCTAGTGATCGATGAGCCAAGTGTGGTCGCAATCAATCAAAAGACCAAACAGATTCTTGAAATTGGACAGAAGGCCAAGCAAATGGTTGGCAAGACTCCGGCCAATATTGTCGCGACCCGTCCATTGGTCGATGGTGTAGTCTCAGACTTTGAGATTACAGAGCAGATGATCAAGCACTTTATTGAACTCTTGCATAAACAAAACTTTGCTTTGCTCCCTAGGCCTAGGGTAGTAATCGGTATACCATCAGGTGTGACAGAGGTAGAAAAGCGGGCGGTTATTGACGCGGCTGCCAACGCTGGTGCTAGGCAAGCCTTTTTGATCGAAGAGCCAATGGCAGCGGCGATTGGGGTAGGACTAGAGATTCAAGAGGCTACGGGGCAGATCATAGTAGATATCGGTGGGGGGACTAGTGAAGTGGCAGTCATCAGTCTAGGGGGGATTGTCGCTAGTCAGTCACTGAGAATCGCTGGGGATGAGCTGACTAATGATATCGTCAATTATGCTAAGGAAGAGTTTGGTTTGCTAGTCGGGGAAAGAACAGCTGAAGAGATTAAGATTGAGATTGGCTCTGCTTGTAATATCGGTAAGCTTGAGGAAGCAAGTATCAGGGGTAGAGATATTATTACTGGATTGCCAAAAGAACTGATTATTACTCCAGACCAAGCTAGAGAGGCAATCTCTAAGAGTGTTAGAAGTATTGTCGAGAGTGTCAAGATTACCTTAGAGGAGACTCCTCCAGAACTAATTTCAGATATTATGCGGCAGGGGATTTGGTTGGCGGGAGGTGGAGCTTTGCTCAAAGGGTTAGATCAAGTGATCGCTAGAGAGACTGGCATACCTGTCCATATCGGTGAAGATCCATTGAGGGCAGTGGTGCGCGGGACAGGACTAGTGCTTGATGATCTTGATAACTTAAGTCAGGTCTTGGTCGGTAACGATTTGGGGCAAGAATATAGCTAGATGAAGCTTAGCTTAAGATACAGTTTGATTATTGTGGTATTGATAATGTCTGGTCTGATGTTGATTTGGAACCTGGGACTATTTTCACCAATTAGATATAGTATTGAAAAGTTTAACAATAGTTTGTCTGGTGCTGTCGGTAAGAGAGTATCAGATATCAGTCAAGACTGGGAGATTATTGGCTCACTAGGTGAGATTAGCCAGGAGAATAAAGAGCTTGAAGAGCAGGTAGGTCAGCTCAGGCAACAGCTAATAGATATCGAGGAGGCAGCTAGAGAGAATCGTGATCTCCGTAGTCAACTAGACGTTCAGGCCAAAACTAGTTGGCAACTTCAGTCGGCCAATCTAGTCAGTGGGAGTGCCACCAATCTGCGTAAAACCCTGACAATTGATATTGGATCTAGCCAGGGGATAGTAAAGGGTATGGCAGTAGTCTATCGTAGTAGTCTGATTGGTTTGGTTGAGGAGGTAGGACAAACTTCTGCCCAGGTAGTACTTTTGACTGATCCAGCATTTCGTTTGGCTGGTCTTACTCAAGATTCTCGAGAAATTGGCTTATTGCAAGGCCAGCCTGGTCAAGGAGTTCAATTACGTCAATTGGCACTAGATGGAGAAGTCAAGGCAGGAGAGAGGGTGATTACTAGAGGTAATCAACTAGTACCAAAAGGGATCAATGTCGGCACGATTAATTCGGTGATCGATGATGACGGTGGTTTATTCCAATCTGCATTGCTTGATTTGGATTTTGATGTTACAAATCTTGAGACAGTTTTTGTAATCACTGGGCAATAATAGATGGGGATAATACTTTTCTTAGTAGGTTTATTAGCTAGCCTGACCCAGGTGAATTGGCCAAGTGATATGCTATTTCAGCCTCAGTTGGTGATTATTTTTATCTTACTTTTGACGCTGAGGCTTAGACTTAGTAGTCTAGTTTGGTATTGTCTGGTATATGGCGTGGTATTAGACATCAATAGTCCTTGGAACCTTGGTATTTCGACTCCATTTTTGATACTAATCTGTCTGATTGCTAGCTTTGGACTAAGGATTGTTAGTAATCCAAATCAAGGGCTTAGTTTACTTGGCTTGGTATTGTTGTCTAGCCTCGGCTATCAATTGTTGACTGTAGTTTATGCCAGTAATATCAGCTTGATTGGTGGGGTGAATTATTGGCAAATTTTGCTCAATCTGGCTTTGGATCTGACTTTGACTGCTACAATTATATTCTTCCGTAGTCTATGGATTAGCAATCAAAATCATCGGCGGTGGTCATGGGAAAGATAAATATTTTTGGTGATCACTATGATCAGGGACGAGATTACCAGTCGAGTAGCTTCCAGCAAAAGATTAGTGATAGTGAGCTTTGGTCAAGTCAACTACTAGCGGGGAGTTCTGAACAACGGATTGAGGAAGAAGTCGATAAGAAATTTTTTAAGCTACTATTTTTGCCAATTATTTTTGTAGCCTCGCTTTTCATCGGTCAATTGTTCAATCTACAGTTTATAGAAGCTAACAATCTAGATTTCTTGGCTCAAACCAATCGACTGAGGAGTCAATTGATCAGAGCACCGAGAGGAATTATCTATGATCGCAATAGTCAACCACTGCTTAGGAATACTTCCGAATATCAGTTGGTATTAAACCCAACATTACTAGACTCAGATAGTGCAAAGCTAGAGCAAGACCTGCAAGCGATTAGCCAAATTATAGACTTGGATCATCAAGCCAAGCTTGATCAGATTCAGTCAAAGTTGCGCCAGAGAGAGACAATCGTGATCGCTGACAAGATTGAGAAAGATCAGGCAATTTCACTCCAGGAGCTGGAGGCAGACTTGTCGGGATTTGGAGTTGAGATTAGACCCAGTAGAGAATACCTTTATCCAGAAGAGTTTGCTCATATCTTGGGGTATACTGGTCGGGTCACTGCAGAGGATCTTGAGAGGAGTGACCAATATCAAGTGACTGATATTATAGGCAAGCTAGGGCTTGAACAGCAGTACAACCAAACTCTCTCAGGTGAGGATGGCAAGATTCAGTTTGAGGTCGATTCTACAGGTCAACCTATTCGGTTTCGCCCTAGTCAGGAGCCAGTAGATGGGGAAGACTTGGTAACAACCTTGGATTTGGGCTTACAGGAAGAGGCCTATAAAGTGATTGAGAAATATAGCAATCAAGCAGGGAGTGGCAGGGGTAGTATGATGGCTATCGACCCTAATAATGGTGAGATTTTGGCAGCCGTTAATTACCCTAGCTATGATAACAATCTGTTTGACAAGGGAATTGGTCAGGCGGATTATGATCAATTGGTGGGAGACCCAGATAAACCGTTATTTGATCGACTGATTGGAGGTAGCTACCCTGTGGGATCGATTATCAAGCCACTGATTTCACTAGCCGGGTTGGAATCAGGGGTGATTGATCAAACTACGACCTACAATGATACCGGATCACTAATCATAGAAAATATTTACGATCCTAGTATAGTCTATCAATTCAAAGGGTGGAATCCAGCTGGGCTTGGACCGGTCAATGTGATCAGAGCTTTGGCTCTTAGTAGTGATATTTTTTATTATATAGTAGGTGGGGGCTATAAGGACTTGATTGGTCTGGGGGGAGAACGGTTGACAGATTGGTATCAAAAATTTGGTTTAGGCAAACTGACAGGGGTCAATATTCCAGGAGAGTCAGCTGGTAATCTGCCATCACCAGCTAAATGGGCAGAAGTAGGTAGAGATTGGCTACTGGGAGATAGCTACAACATTAGTATTGGACAGGGTGAACTTCTGGCTACTCCACTCCAAATGCTCTACGCTACTGCTTCAATCTTTGGGGGAGGTAAATTTTACCAGCCAAATTTTGTCAAATCGATTGGGGATCAGGTAGTGGAGTCAAAAGTAGTGCAAGAAAATGTCTATAGCGAGGTTAATCGTCAGCTCGTGCTTGAAGGGATGAGGCAGGCTGCTTCGTCATTGGGGACGGCTGGGTCAATCTTTGCAAGTCTACCATTTAGAGTAGCTGGCAAGACGGGTACGGCCGAGACTAGCACTGAGTCGGGGGATTCCAATCAGATTAGATCTAAGGCTCATGCTTGGTTTACAGTGGGTGCACCTGATGTCAATACTCAGATCGTGATGATCGTTATGATTGAAAACGCTGGGGAGGGGTCAGCTTTTGCGGCTCCAGCTGCTCAGGAGATATTGAGCTGGTGGGCTGAGAATCGATACTAATCTAGGAAGGTAGCTGGAGTTCTGTAGAAGTCTAGTATGATTTCAAATGGGATTCCTAGCCTTTTACCCTCAATGATATATTCAAGGGGGATTCCTAGTCTGTGAGCTTCAATCGCTTGTTCGGCTGATAGACCTATTTCATAGCCACTCAAGATTGCTGCCAGCTTTTGACCTAGTTCGGTTAGCTGACCGTCATTATCTAGAAGATCTTCACAGCCAACTTTCTTTAGTCCTTCTTGGTCCAGTCCAAGAAGCTTCTCTGGATCTTGATTATCGAAAGCAGTTGGATTTTCACCGAGGAACTCCGCAAGAGTATCAAGCAAGCCAGCACTTACTATTTCTTGACTCCCAGGCACCTGGGCTGTTTGAGTTGGTGAACAGTCTTCTTGACTGCCGCCAAAGGAACATCCGGGTAATGTAGCTGCCGTCAGTGCCATAGCTACAACTCTACCCAATAGAACTCTACCCAATAGTTTATTACCAGCTTCTCTTTTCTTACTTTCTAGTAGTTTAATTGTATTCATATCAGCAGTATTCTAAACCAATACTATATATTTGTCAAGCATAATTCATAATTCAAATACTGGATCTCCCATAATTTCCTACGGAAATTTGGAAGATGACACACAGAGGGCATTGTCATCCTCCGAAACTCGTCCCTTGTCTTGTCATCCTCCGAAACCCGCCCCTCTCTTGTCATCCTCCGAATCCCCGTTTCTCTCTTGTCATCCTCCGAAGTTCGGAGAACTTACGGGGGATCCAGTATTCCCGCATTTGCATTGTCATCCTCCGAAACCAGAGGGTTTACGGGGGATCCAGTATCCTGGCATTTCCATCCGTCATACTCAGAACTTGCTCTGGGTATCCAGAAAACTAACAATAAACATTAAAAGTAACTGTATTACCTAAACCCTAAACCATTATCTAGAGTTCTGGATCCCCAACCTTTCCTTCAAATGAAAGGCGGAAAAGTCGAGGATGACCCAACTCCTGTCATCCTCCGAAACCCCCTCCCTGTCCAGTCATCCTCCGAAACCCCGTTTCTCTCTTGTCATCCTCCGAAGTTCGGAGAACTTACGGGGGATCCAGTATCCTGTATCTTCAAGATCCACTACGCTTACAGAAACATCAGATGGTGCGGATGAGAGGATTTGAACCTCCACGGAGTTTTGATCCTCCACTAGGACCTGAACCTAGCGTGTCTACCGATTTCACCACATCCGCAATGCCTTACTATTTTAACACAAATCTAGATATAGCCCCCATAAAACAAAACCTGTACTTTTGAGCGTACCTTACAGTCTATAGTTATCGCTATTACTCCTCACTGTGTCTACGGATATGATTTGTCACAATAACAACAACTCTAGATCCATAATCTATCATTCAAAACAAACAGGTTTTATTTTACGACGGCTATAGGATTAATTATCTTGCTATCCACTAGGCCGTCCTTATCCACTACTATCAGCCTTAGACTGTCAATCGGTTGATCCCCAGTCAGATTGAGGATGTTGCCTTCGAGCCAATCTAGGCTTTGATTGACCTGCCAATAATACTGCTGGATTCCCTGATCATCTACCGAAGCTGAACCGTCATAGAGCTGGCCACTTTTTTGCTCCAAAACAGCTACTGGTGCAAGCTTTCTCTTGCCGAAATAGCTATAGATGATAGGCTTGGCGTTTTCTTTCGGCAATTCGGTAATATCTACTAGTCTTGCCTCTTCTGTTTGGTACCCTAGACCACGATAAGTAGCTTGATTGCTAAAACCTTGCTTCTTCAGGTAACCATTTTCTCGGATAATCGTGTAATATTCTTGGTTTTCAGTCTGGAACATGCTACCAATCTTGAGCTCCATATCATTACCTCGTGGCAGAATCAAATCAAGCTCGGTTGCCGAGAGGGGTAAATAAGTCGGATCTATGTAGCTACCCAAAATGATTTGATCTGGGAAGCGTCTTAGCTGGCGGTTCTCGATCAAAAATGTATCTTCACCACTTCTGATGATGCTACCTTCAGGATGAAGAGCTGACAATTGATAATCCTCACCAGTTTTTTCGGGCAATTGATCTAGCTCGACTTCTAGGATTTGGTCTGGCTGATAACCAAGTAGATTGAGGACCTCAGAGCTAATTGGGCGCTTGGTTACCTCTTGCTTACCCTCGATCAGGTAGTGTTGCCCCTTGGACAAGAGGATAGTACCTTGATTGTAAGATAGCTGATAGCCATCGGGTAGGGCGAGATCTGTGTCAGTAGCTAGCTTGAGGTTGATCGGAGTGACCCCATAGCTAGCTAGGACACTAGGGTAGGTAAGTAAGTGTTTTTTGTAGTCCTCACCTATCAGGTAGATTGATTTGGTAGTAGGGTCGAAAATAAAGGTGTTGGGGAGGTGTTTTACCCTGAGGGTGGAGTGATAGTTTGAGTAGGTTCTAGTGAGACTTAGTGCTAGGTTGAAAGCTATTATGACCAGTAGTATCCGAAATAGAATTTTCTTCATAAATCTATTTTATTATATAGGACTTTCACACTTCGTGGTAGATTTTTTAGCTCTTCAAGATGAGTACCTAGAGTTGGGTCAAAAGTCTGGTTTTGTTTTTAACTTGCTATAAATAGAATGTTTAATAACCCTGTTGCCATATAAACTTGCGAGGTCAAAGCTGATGATTTTTATTCCAGACTAGCAAAACACGACAAAGCATAACAGGAGTTACGCTGCGAAGTGTTTTGCTAGTCTGGGGCAAAAATGGCAGTTTTGAAGCCGTGAGGTTATATGGCAACAGGGTTAATGTATAGTCGCGTAGTCGCGGACAGTTCGCGACAGTTCAGGAGATATTCGGTGTCTGAAAATATCTAGCTATTACGGTCGGATTTTTTGTGATAGCACTTCACTGAATAGATAGGCTATGGCAGAAACTGCCAAAGGTGCTAAGGCAAGGACAATACCAATTATTATCAAGCCTGGAGCATCTGTTTCGCCTGCCCACCAATAGAAAAAGGGAAGATCAAGAGAGAATATAATCGTAATCGTTAGGGCTAGCTTAGATATAATCTGTAGAGACTTTGTGGCTTTATTAGTATAGATTTGATTTGAGCCGATCAGGTTTAATAGTTTCCAGCCGGTAACTAGACCATAGATAAATAGTGTTGTTGTGAGATAGAGAGAAATAACGACAATATAGACTGGGTAAAGTTCCTCGAAAGCGTCAGGACTTGGGTCGGTCATTATTGAGATACTTGAGGCTATACAGATAGCTAGCACCCCTAGCGCAGCCAGAATAAATACTCCTTTTAGGGTGGTGATCGATAGACTGGAGGTTAGGCTATATTGATCGGAGGCCTTTTTCATAGATTAATTATAGCACGCTCAAAACTAGCCTGTTTCGAGCCTGAACTATACTCGACTTACGCAAAACTCCTGAACTCCCAGACTCACCCCCAGCGTTCAGAATTCCTTTTTTAAGCTGTCACCGATACTAAGGTATCGCTTCCATCAGAAAAAGAACTTCTGAATCACTGGAAAGTAACCCTGGAGAGACCGAGGTTTTGCTTAAGTCGAGTATATGGATGACACTGACAAATCACCTTAGCCGACAAAAAGCCTGTGATAAATCTTAGGGGTAACCAGTTTTATGGCTCAAATCCGTAGAGCTTGAGCGAGTATCTTAGCCGAGCCTAACCTGAGTAGTCAGGACTAACACTTCACCACTGGTTGCCTCAAGATAGTCCGTAGCTTGTCAGGACTAACCTTACGAAAATCGCTAAAGTAAATCTCGTGGTGCTTACCAACCATTTTCAGCCCCCTTTCGGGTATAAATCGATTATGTATTTGGTCTAGTATGTCTGCCTCGTTGTCAAACGAACCTACATGTAAAGTCTGAACAGATAGCCCTTCATCGAGTGTTTCAAGGCGTACATCATATAATTTGGCTGGTGACTCTTTCTTTGCTATCTCAGTTACAATATTTTCAAACATCTCTTGCGTAATCCAATTAGGTTGCATAATCATTAGCGTGAAGTTCCATTGTGACTTGTCTCGTGCGGTCGTAAACGTCGTCATATCATCGGCCCACCATAATCCCTCAAGTGGCATGACTACATAGTCCTTGCCTAGTTCTTTTTTGCTTACAAACTTGAGCTTGTATGCAGTGGGGTATAGAGCCTGCACAGCATCAGTAAAATCCTTGCTAGTATTCGGGTCGCCGTGACCGTCTACCATTAAGTACTGTAGCTTTGGCACTGCAATCAATTCGATCTTATGGTTTTTAGCTTTGTAACTATCAACTGCTTTTTTGTAATCAATCTTGTTCATAGTCTTAGTATAGCAAGTAGACTTGTTTCCCAATAATTTTTTGAGCATAAAATTGCCTAGTTTGAGACTAGAATAGTCTTTTCGTAAAGAGCCCTAACAGAGTTAAGATGATGAAGCGAAAAAATTATTATAGTTCAAAGTAGGCGGTTTGGGGCCAGAAACCGTACTTAAGGAACAAGTCTAAGGAGTATTGGTCATCCTCCGAAGTTCGGAGAACCTACGGGGGTCCAGAGCATTGCCATCCTCCGAAACCCGAAGGGTTTACGGGGAATCCAGTATTTTGTACAGTCTCTTTTGTCTGTAGTTTAATATTAGCTAATTTGGAGGGAGTGCGAAAGTCCTATAGTGTTAGGGCAGAGAGTTTAAGTTTAATACGTCTTTTACTACTTGAACTAGTCAAACTCCTATTTCATTCAGGCTCAAAGCTTTTACAAAACTCATCAGCTAGGTAAAATAGTACTATTAGATCCATATACGTGTCTCCTTTGTTTTTAATTTATATATGACTGAGATAATAGCAGGACTTACCTCCTGTTATCTAGGTGAATTCAGAGGAGACTCCTATATCGAGCTGGGGGTTAAGTATAGCTCTTTTTTTGGATAGATTTTAAAAGACTATGCTTTTAGCATTATTAGCTACCTGATCTTTTTATCCCTAGTGTTTCGCTGTCATTACAGCTCATCAGAACAACTTAAGCTTGGTATTTTCAATAAAACCTAAACTAATTTGTTGACACTCTCGCTCCTCACTGCTTGTGGCGGTGAGGAGCTAATCTTTCATCCATTGTGGAGGATTACTCGATCAGAAACAATCATAGAAAGTTTAGAGAGTGCCGATCTTTTCCTTCCGGCTTGTTCGATATACTTACAGGGCTAGGTTTTCCGTCTCTGGCATGTCAGCTTCGGACAGTGTTGTTGACTGTGATTCCTCTCCGAACAAGCCGGAAAAATCCACACCAACAGCTTTGAGCATCATCAGACCGCGAGCCAGCTGTGTGGGCAGCTGGTCCATGAATCCACCGAGACCATTTGCGCCACCACCGTCAAGGACGGTGATATTGTCAATACCCGCGAGGGGCTCGCCAACTGCACGCATGATGTCGGCCAAGCGCTCAATGAGCATGGGTGTTGCTTGTGCGCGAAGCGCGGCAGCATCCATCGCTTTGAGAGCTTCAGCAAGCTTGGCTTGACCTTCGGCTTCGGCAAGGAGTCTGGCCTGTGCTCCAGCCGCTTCGGCCTCCAGCTCGCGCTGGCGGGCATCAGCAGTCGTAGCTCGAGCAGCTGCTTCCGCATCGCCTCTGAGTCTTATCCCTTCAGCCTCTGCTTCCGATCGAGCAATAGCTGCGGCTTTGTCGCCCGTAGCTTTTTCGATAGCAGCTTCCTTGGCAGCTTGCGCCGGGATGATCACGTCGGCCTGTTGGGCCTCGTGTGCACGAAGTGCACGTTGACGTTCCACCTCAACACGAGCTTCTTCTTCAGCCTGGTCAGCAGCCGCGTTTGCAACTACGACAGCCTTCCTGGCCTCAGCATCAGCACGTGGGCCAGACTGAGCAGCGGTAGCGCGTTCTGCATCGACAGTCGCCTGGATTCGAGCGAGCTCGAGATCTCGGTCTTGCTCTGCTTGAGCGATAGCCACGTCAGCCAACGCTTGAGCTGTGTCTCCTTCACGTTTGGCCTCTGCTGCAGCGATCTTCGCATCACGCTGAGCGTTGGCCTCACCGATTTCGGCATCTCGACGAACCTCAGCGATTCGTCGTCGACCGAGAGATTCCAGGTAACCGTTTGGATCGGAAATGTTCTGGATTGTCAAGACATCCAGCTCCATCCCAATCCTCTGGAAATCCGTACCGGCCTCTTCGAGGACGCGGCGACGGAAATCCTCACGGTTGTTATTTAATTCCTCGACGGTCATCTGCGAAACAATGCCTCGCATATTGCCCGCAAGTATCTCTTGCACCTGGTTGTGAAGCTCCCGTCGGTCAGATGTCAGGAAACGTTCTACCGCCGTAGCGATAGCCTCGTCCGTTGAGCCAAATTTAATCAGTCCAACCCCATCGACATTGACTGGAACACCGTCCGTGGAAATGATGTTCGACACCGCGACCTGGACGTTGAACGGCTCCAGCTCCATGACGTCGACTCGCTCAATGAGGGGGAACTTGAAACGTGCCCCACCTCGAACGATTTTCTGCTTTCCTCTTCCGGTGAAAACTGCCACCTGGTTAGGTGGCACCTTAACGTAGTTTCTGGCGTAGATCATCGCGATTAACGCCAGAATGGCGAATCCGCCGATGACAAGCATCAGTGGTATGGTCAGAAAATCGGGCATCTCCCGACTCCTTTCTTATGGGTTGAGATTCTCATTGTTATAATGGATTGGGGGCAACTACAAAGCAGCCATCACAAAAGTCAATGATGATTACCGACGAGCCCAAGGGCATCTTGGGACCCCCTTGACTAACGGCGGTAACATCTACGGTAGCGTTATTATCATCCCGTAACCTGACAATTCCCCAGTCGCCTGAGCCTATGGACATGATCACGAGGCCTGTCTTGCCAATGTATGACTGCTTCGACAATTGGGAGTTGGACTGCTGCCTAAACAGCGGCCGCAGAACCAAAAAGACGCTTGCTATCAACATGACGAAAAAGGCGACGATCGCAAGAGCAAAGGTCAGAATTGCCGGTATGTCTGCCCTTTCGGACAAATAGCCGACAAGACCCAAACCTATGGCTCCCGCAGCGATCGCTTTGAGACTAAAGAACGAGGGTTCTCCTGCCTCGAAGTCGAAATCCAGGTCAGCATCGAGGCCCTCCAGGAATTCGAAGATCCCACCCAGAAAGAGAGATCCGATCAAATACACAGCCCCAACTGCTGCTATCAGCAGGTATAGGTTTCCATGATCTAACATAGGCTTCCTTTCTCTCTGTTTCACTCGCTGTTTGCGAAGTGTCGAGACGGAATGCCTCGAAATCAATAAATTCTGACATTGTCTCTAAGCTTAAGTTCTGACTTATAACTTGGGTTTAGTGAATTTACTAATTTCGAAACACTCGTTCGATAAAAACAAAAAAGTGGGAAGGGATTAGTTGCACTTCTATCTAAAACTTTCTATAGATTGTTAAGGTGCTAGTTTAAGAACAGTTTTGCTAAATAACTAAAAGTTTTAACTTTTAGTTATTGCTCCACGCTCAACAAGCCAGTGACATCATGGCATATTAGGACAGATAAGTCAACCTTTTTACGTGTAACTATAGGATATATCCTACTTGCCCTAAATCAATCTAGGCTTTGTGACTAATTAGGCTTTAGGCTTAAACCAACCCTACTATACAATTGCATTAGGTCTATGTGTCTCCAGGTAGGTAATAAGATGTCGTCTAAAGTCTTTAGATACTACTTCCCAATCTGCAATCGTAAAGTCCTCAGGTGCTTTACCGAACTTCTTGGCTAATTCAGCACCGCCGTTGTCGGTCTCCCAATCACCAAAGTATGTTCTCCAATGCAACACTTCTACCGTTGGCTTGCCATCTTTGTGGCGAATAGCTCCGCCGCCGATCCCCGTTCCCCATATAACATAAGCAAACTCGTCCTCAGAATGCCCATAGTAAGCTTCGCCAAGTTCAGCAGACATAACATCGTTGTCATAAAATACGGGACAGCCACCTAATCCCTCTGAAAGAGAGGCAACAAGTGGCTTGCCAGCCCAACTTGCTAGGTTCTTCGCCGATTTAATCTCTGTCTTGTCATCGTTAGGGGAGCCTGGAGTACCAATGCCTACAGCTTCTATCTGTTCACCGTCTGCAATTTTAAGAGCAGACTCAACCATAAAAGCTAAGTCGTTATCAAAGTCGTGAGTATTCTTTCGACGTAGTGGTTCACCAATAAACACTGGGTTTTCTATGCTAGAAGCACCAGCTATACGAGTGTTAGTACCACCTGCGTCGATAGATATATACATAAGGTATATTATAGCACTTTATGGAGTACTATTCAAGATGCTAGTGCTATCTCTATACGTCGCACATTATATGTTGCACGATCTACCCTAACAGGGGTAGAGCTGCATATTTATCGAAAATGGGTCATGTCAAGTGCTTGTATTCTTTTCGCCCACCCCTGTTAGAAACAGTTATTATACAATAATTGATTTAGTCTATTGGTTGTGACAAATTATTGTCTAGAAACTTGTAAGCATACTCTCGCATTTCAGGGCTGAACACATGTTGACCAGGATAAACCTTTAGCTCCACGTTCTGTTGACCCTTGGCTTTGATTGCTTCATAAAGCCCATCGTAGCCCCGACTCCACTTGTCTTCAATCGTAGCTGAGATAAGCAGAGGGCAATCATCAAAATGCTCAATAACATCTTCTAAATCGAATTTTTCCATGAAGCCAGGAATACAGAACTCCATTTGTATGCCCGTGTCTGGTGTTAGTGAGTGCCTATAATCTATGCAGCCACAATTAGAAACTGATGCTCTAATTCGGTTATCAAATGCAGGAACCCAAAGAGCCATACGTCCACCATAAGAGTGACCAATAAACCCAATCTTGGTTGAGTCTACATTAGGCTGAGCTTGAAGGAAATCTAACCCGACAGATACATCATGTAATACTTTTGCCATTAAGGTGTTACCTTGTACTAACCTCGTTGCTAACGCAAACCATTCGCCCCCACCTTGTCGTTCTTCAAATGCAATAGCGTCTGGTGCAAATGTAATATAACCACGCTCCGCAAGTTCTTTTGCGTAGGCTTGGTCTGGGTTACCAGCTAGTCCAACAACTTCATTTTTGCCAAGCTCAAACTCACCATGATGCTGATGATGACAAAAGATTGCCGGCACATTCCCTGATAAGTTTTTCGGGATACAAATGTAGGCATTTATTCGTTCATTGGCTTCAACCATGTACGAAACCTTGCGTCTAGTGAAGCTACCACAATCGACTTCTTCTAGAACTTGAGAGTCTAAATCAACTTTTTCGGGAAATGTTCCAAGTAGCTTTTGTATTTCGTCCATAGCGATATTATACCTCAGTAGCTCTTGCTTTAGACTAGTGATTTTACTATATTAACCCTGTTGCCATATAGCCCAGAAAAGAGTGTCCACCTCTTGGCTTATCCAGTTTTTCTTAGGTTGCTTGTAGCTGTTGGTTAATCCTAGTTCGTTCTGTATGCTCTAAGTAAAAGTTCCATAAACCTGCACTGATTAGTGACCCCTCCGGAACTCACTAACCCACTTCCTTGTATTCTCTAATGCAGGATTGATACTGTGATCCTCAAAAACCTGGAGGGTTTACGAAGTTTCGCATTGTCATCCTCCGAAAATCCAAAGGATTTTACGGGGGAACCAGTATTTTGCATTGCCTGGGGTTAACTCAAATACTGGATCTCCGGTATCACCCTACGGGTAATCCGAAGATGACAGAAGAAAAACAGATACCTATAGCCCTCGCAAAACAAAACCTGTTTGTTTTGGGTGATAGATTATTGATCTAGAATTGTCGCTATTGTGACAAATCATATCCGTAGATATGGTTAGGAGCAATAGTGACAGTTATAGACCATATGATACAGTCAAAAGTACAGGTTTTGTTTTTCGGGGGCTATATAAAGTCCTGTGGGATCTTTGAGTTTGCTATATGACAGGGTTAGGGTGGTAAATTTGGGTTGGCAACGATACTACTCTTGTGAGTTGTTGGGTGAGTTGCAGACCCCGTTTTCATTATACCCAGGGCATGGGTCAGTCAAGCCTGCTAATTGCCTATAGGATCTAGTAATTATGCCGTTAATTTCCTCAGTAAGTTGATGACGTGTAACTTCTAAGTCACGCACTGCTTGAGTAGGTGGCAAACCATAAACCGGAGAACTCATCCTTGTAACATTATCTCTAGTCCCCTCTTGAAGAGTAATTATACGAGCAAGTTCTTGTACTCTATTACATTTGCGACATTTAGCTGGTATTTCTGATAGGGAGTTTGATTCCATACCAAAACACTACATTAAAAATTTAAAAAAGTCAATATTTACTCTTTTCCAATGCAGAATGAGCCTAAACAAGGTTCACCTGTTGGCAAGGTAGACATACTCTAGGTAAGTCAATTATCCTGTCAAAAGAAAAATGTGTGTCAACATAGGAGTATGAATTTCACCATGAAGACACACAATATTACTATTAACGATATTAAAGACTTTGTAAATAGACAGAGCCCATTGTTAATACCAGCTGACAATAATACCAAGGCTAGCAACTATGAGTTTGTAGAGGATGTTTTAGTGAGTATTTGCTACCTTAAACTATCTAGATCTGATAAGGGAGTAGTTAAACAGTTTTTAGCTACTAATACTGGCTACAAAAGAGCTCAGGTTACTAGATTGATTAATCAATACATTAAGTCCGGTACTGTTAAGCTAGCACCGCGTAAACTAGGCCAGAATTTCAAACAGGTTTACACCAACTCAGATATTAGGCTATTAGCTAGATTTGATCAATTAAATGAATTTATGAGTGGACCCGCTACAGTCATGATGCTTCATGATGAGTATTACCTACATAGACAAGAAGCATACCAAAAACTAGCCAACATCAGCTCCTCCCATATCTATAACCTACGTAATACAAATACCTATTCTACCAGGATACAACGCTATCAAAAGACTAAACCTAGAACTGTCAGTATCGGCACTAGAGCCAAACCAGAACCAAATAATCAACCTGGCTTCATAAGAGTAGACAGTGTGCATCAAGGGGACAGGGATAAAGCCAAGGGGGTTTACTATGTCAATCTGGTAGATGAAGTTACTCAGTGGGAAGTAATAATGTGTCTTGATAGTATCTCTGAAAGATCAATGATCCCAACCTTAAAGTTAGCTATCAATGAGTTTCCTTTTGAGGTTAAAGGATTCCATAGTGATAACGGTAGTGAGTATATTAACTACCAAGTAGCTAAGCTGTTGATTGAGCTCAATATCAATCTAACCAAAAGTAGACCTAGGCATAGTGGTGACAATGGGCTTGGTGAGAGTAAAAATGGCTCCGTGATCAGAAAAACTTTTGGCTATACTCATATACCAATAACTGCTCATAATGTATCTAGGATTAATCTTTTTCTCTCAGAATACCTAAACCCCTATCTCAACTACTACCGAGCATCAGCCTACAGAAAAACAGAGGTACTTAGTAATGGCAAGATAATACATAGCTACCCCCATAAGGACTACCAGACACCTTACCAGAAGCTTAAATCAATAGACCCTAGGGGAGAATACCTAAAACCAAATACTAGCTTTGCAAAAATGGATCAAGTCCTCTATGCTAAAAGTACTACTCAATACCTAGAAGAGATGCAAGAAGCAAAAACTAGGATGTGGGATAGTCTTGAACCTTACAAACATTAATCGTTGACAGACATTCTTTAGGCTCATTTTGGTATTGGAAAAGACTTATTTAGCTACCATACTGATTCTGGTGCACCTGATGACAGGTGTATTAAACCTTTGGAGAGTATATCTGATTGGCTGCTAAGCAGTCCAGATATAGACTAGGTTTTACAGCTCAGGAACGCTTCGTTATCTAGCTTTGTACCACAATACCAGCTCTGATAAAAGCGTGATATTACACTCGTTAGGAGGCGTTTGAGCTTACGCTTAATTATTGGTCTGTTTTTCAGCATTATAACTGATTAACCTAGCAATGGAAGGCTCAACATTTGTAGCACCATGAAGCGTAACTGCTGGGTGATGAGGAAACATCGCCACATCACCAGGTCTAAGCATAGCTTCTGACCGAGGAATACGTGGAATACGTCCAGCGATTATTTCACTCTGTAATTGTCCATTGAATTCATAAAACTCACTGTAGGCGGAGGCATCAAATGTTCCGTCCTCATTTCTAAAATCATATGGCAAACGCTCTGCCATAAACTTTCTCAATCCTTTAACACAAAGGCTCAGTTGTACCCCAGCTTCGATCCTTCTGTCTCTGTAAACTAGTTCATCAACATGTGGGGGTATGCCTGGCTTTCTTAACTGGTCTAACATAAAGCCATCTATAATATTCATGCCTCGATAGCCTTTTTTTACCCAACTAGTCTTAACTAAACCCTCAACAATATGAAGCTGCGGAAGTTCGTTTCCTAGTCTCTCTGTATTTATCTGGTCGTTTTGTCGGCTTCCATCATCTAGCTCCTCAAGAAGTGTGCTAGAGTGGTCAATGACATTACTAATTGCTGCCATGTCAAATTCCTCAGTAGTCAGCAGTGCTTCTGCCGCTTCTACGAGTCCGTTTGGTCCACTGGCTTCGAATACTCTTGACATAATATGTAGATTATAGCATAGAACTGTTAAATGTCTAGGGTTACTCTTTTCCAACCTAGAATGAGCCTAAACAATGTTTACTTGACCCCTCCGGAACTCACTAACCCACTTCCTTGTATTCTCTAATGCAGGATCGATACTGTGATCCTCAAAAACCTGGAGGGTTTACGAAGTTTCGCATTGTTATCCTTCTAAAATCCAAAGGATTTTACGGAGGAACCAGTATTTTGCATTGCCTGGGGTTAACTCAAATACTGGATCTCCGGTATTACCCTACGGGTAATCCGAAGATGACAGGAGGAGGGACGGGACTTTAATAACCCTGTTGCCATATAAACTTGCGAGGTCAAAGCTGATGATTTTTATTCCAGAATAGCAAAACACGACAAAGCATAACAGGAGTTACGCTGCGAAGTGTTTTGCTAGTCTGGGGCAAAAATGGCAGTTTTGAAGCCGTGAGGTTATATGGCAACAGGGTTAATTAGGATATAACAAAAGAAGGTGAAAAAATTATAAGACAATAGAGTTAATATAATCAAAATATCAAGATGGTGCGGATGAAAGGACTTGAACCTTCACGCCAGAGACTGGCACTAGCTCCTAAGGCTAGCGTGTCTACCAATTCCACCACATCCGCATCTTGTAAAAAAATGTATTTTATGCTATAATCGCAATAAGTTATACTTTTTCCTGTACCTAGTAACTCAATTTATGTATAATCAAATCACTACCTAATCAATATTACAGAGTAGAAGATATTATGTCTAGAGCAAAAGTCAATCTATCACCCAAATATGATGCAATCAGTGGTCAAGTTTATGAGCATTCGATTAGCTTTGGTGCTGGCAAGAAGCAGCACAAACGCAAAAAACTTTGGAGTGGTTTCAAGAAAACTCTGATCTACAGTATGGTCAGTATTGTCGGAGTAGCAGGCTTTTTTATTGCTTTTAATTGGCCGTTAATCAGCAGCCAGATTAGTTATGCTCTCGCTTCAGATGGCAATACAGAGCAACCCCTTAGTCATCAAGAACAAGTAGAAGTCTTAGAACAGGCAGCTGATGCTCCAGCTGGTGAGATTATTAATATCCCCAAGATTGCTATCCAAGCCCCAGTAGTCTATCAGCCAAGTGTAGTCGAAGCTGATGTCCAATCTAGTCTTCAGACTGGTGTAGTCCATTTCGGTGGCACAGCCAAACCAGGAGACCCTGGCAATGTGGTGATTGTCGGGCATTCTTCCAATGACCCTTGGGCAGCTGGTGAATACAATTACATTTTTGCTTTGCTTGAAAAGCTGGAGATTGGAGACAATATTGAAATCAATCATAATTCTAAGAAATATGTTTATCAGGTCAGTGAAGAAAAAATTGTTGAGCCGACTGATATTAGTGTAATTCAGCCGACAGCTGACCCAACTTTGACCCTGATTACTTGCTGGCCACTTGGTACTAATTGGCAAAGATTAATTATTCATGCCAAACAAGTCTCTCCGGATCCTGTACCCCAACAAATTATTGTAGAGACCCCATCAGTAGAGCAAAAGGTGTCATTGCCAGGTACCGACAATAACCTTAGCTCCAAATTCATCCAGTGGGTTATAAAGGCATTGCCGATCTAGATCAATGCCAATCCCCAAAAAAGACTTACTGTTACTTTTTGTCGGTTCAATTCTACTGACTATTCTAACCTCGCTTGGATTTCTGTATTCTCTGGGCTATCGCCTGGATCGGTCAAATCTCAGTCTAGTCAGGTCAGCGATTATGATGATCGAAAGTTATCCCCGAGAGGCAAGTATCTATCTAGATAATAAGCTAATCAAGCAAGACACAAATGCTGAGCTAAAAGACCTTGACCCGGGAATAGTAGAGGTCAGAGTTGAGAAGCCAGGCTATCAAGTCTGGCAAAAGTCAATAGACTTAGTAGAGGGATTAGTTGAATTTGTCGATTATGTTATTCTGGCACCAGAGAAGCCAGAGCTTGAGGATTTTGAGCTGGTGGTCAATGATAGCGAAAATTATCAATTAATTGATTACAAGATATCATCTGATCGCTTGAATAGTCTAGCCTTGAGTAAATCTAGTGATGACTATCACTTGAGTTACTACAATCACGATCGAGCTGACAGCCTTGAGAACCCACAGCTTTTAGTGGTCAAGGAAGATCAAATCATCCAAACTAAGCTTTATCCCAAGCTCGAGATTGTCAAGGTGGGTGAGGATAAGAACGCTATTTTGAAAGCTACAAATACCAAGGAAGAAGCCTACTGGCTTTACTACAACGGTAGTGATCTGATCAACCTTGACTCTACAATGTCGATTCGAGAAGGTGAGCTAGTATTGGTCCCAAATCAGCCTGAAAAACTGGTCTGGATAAAAGGCACAGAGCTGAGAATTCTAAACTTACGAGATAAAACCATTGGTCCGGTCGTTACTAACAAACTGTTTGATTATCAGGTTAGCTCCGGACAAATCAATCTACTTACTCTAGATAAGGAGCGCCTGAGCTTAAGTCAACTAGACCAGAATAATGCAAGTCTAATACCCTTGCTAGATGATTTGGAATCCGATCCCAATATCCAGGTAGAGAGTATTGACTATCGGGGTCAAAGTAGTATAGCTATCCTTTATCCTGTAAGCCAAAAGCTAGTCTGGTATCAGGATTACAAAACCAAATTGAAGACAGAGCTACTTTCCTCTCAAGCAACAGCTTTGAGGCTTAGTCCAGACAATCGCTATCTATTATGGCAAGATTCGGCTGGCTGGAATAGTTTTGATTTGCTCTATCCAGACTCTTCGATCGAGGTTAGTTCGGAGAGCCTGGATCCAGAACTAGTCTGGTTTGATAGTAGGCATCTGATTAGTAATCAAGCTAGTCTCAAACTACTAGATTTTGATGGCACCAACTCGATGTCACTATCTGAACAAATTGACAGCCCAATCATCTTTGATCTAGAAAATAAGGACTTGATAATGGTCAATCTTAAGACCAAGCTTTTTAAGAAGCTTAACTTAATTCCTAGATAGGCTATAATATTATCATGAGTAAAATGATTATCAACGGTCCAGCAAAATTGGCAGGAACTTGGGAAATCTCTGGTAACAAAAATGCTGCTTTGCCAATCCTAATTGCTACTGTTCTTCTTAAAACACCGGTAACTATTAGCAATATACCTGACATTATTGATATTCAAACAATCAAGGTGATCTTGGAGAGTCTAGGCTCAAAAATAGAAGTACTATCAAGGAATAGCTGGAAAATTGACAATTCACAGCTCAACAATCAAGCAATTCCAACTATTCTCACTGCCAGTCTCAGGGCCTCAAATATGTTGATCGGCCCACTAATCGCTAGATTCGGGGAGGCTCAAATGGGTTATCCAGGGGGGGATAATATTGGAGCTAGACCAATGGATGCCTTCTATAAAATACTTGATGCATTTGGGATAGAGTATCAGACAGATGGCGAGAAGCTCGAAGCTAGTATTGGCATTGAGCCAAACAGTAATAGCAAAAGGGAAGTGAGTATTATTGAGCGGAGTGTAACTGCTAGTGAGATGGGGATCATGCTTGCCTCGATCACGCCAGGCAAGACCAAGTATCAATTGGTCGCTACCGAGCCTCATGTCGTCGATTTGGTCAATTTTTTAGTCAAAGCTGGTGCTGATATCAAATGGGTAGACAATACTAGTCTTATGATTATTGGAGTGGATCAGCTAGAAATTGAGGAATGGAAGATTATTCCCGATCAGCTAGAGACTGGGACGGCTGCGATAGCAGCGATTGCTACTAAGAGTGAACTTAGGATTATAAAGGCTGAAGCTAGTCATCACCATGCTATGATGCTTTATTTTGATCAAATGGGGGTCAACTACTATTGGGAAAATCAGTCAACTCTGATAATTTACCCAAGTCAACCACTGGCACCTCTCGAGATTAAAACTGCTGCTTATCCATTATTCCCATCGGATCTGCAGGCACCGATGGCTGTATTGCTGACCCAGGCCAATGGCACATCAACAATTTTTGAGACAATCTTCGAGGGTAGACTGAATTATTTTCATCAACTAAGCCAAATGGGTGCCAATCTAGTGATCAAGGAAACCCATGTCGGTCTGATCAGTGGTCCAACCCCATTATATGGAGGTAGAGTTTTTAGTCTAGATATTCGGGCTGGAGCTACTTTGATCATTGCAGCACTGATTGCAGAAGGTCAAACTGTGATCGAAGATAGTCAGCATATAGATCGAGGCTACCAAGATATCCAGGAAAAATTAAGCAACCTCGGGGTAGAAATCTGGAGGGAAGACTAATGATCAGTTTCAAAAATCGACTGGCAATCGATCTCGGTACTGCAAACTTTTTGGTTTATAAGCCAGGTGCAGGGATTGTTGTCAATGAGCCTAGTGTAGTGGCAATCAGTGTCGACAAAAATCAAGTAGTGGCAGTCGGAATGCAGGCCAAGGAGATGCTCGGTAGAACTCCTGAGGTGATTACAGCTTCTCATCCACTCAAGGATGGTGTGATAGCTGACTACCGTACGACTCAAGCAATGCTCAAGTATTATATCAATCATGTCTTAGGTAGATTTCGTTTGACTAGACCTGAGCTAATGATTAGCGTACCAGCTGGAGTTACTTCGACTGAAAAACGGGCAGTGATTGATGCTGCCTTGGCCGCTGGTGCCAAGAGAGTCTATATCATCAGGGAGCCTGTAGCAGCAGCGATTGGTGCTCAAGTACCAATTGCTTCTCCAGTCGGCAATTTGATAGTGGATATCGGCGGAGGTACTACTGAAATCGCAATTATTTCACTAGGGGGAATTGTCGCTCAGAGTAGTGTTCGAATCGGTGGCAATAAGATTGATCAGGCAATATCAGATTACCTCAGACGCAAGTACAATCTGATTATCGGTGACCAGACAGCTGAACAGGTCAAAAAGGAGATTGGCTCGGCTACTATTCTCGAAGCCAAAAAGACTTTGTCGGTACGGGGTAGAGATATGACTGCTGGGCTACCTAAGACTGTTGAGATTTCATCCAATGAAGTGACTGAGGCAATTAGCGAAAGACTTAGTTCGATTATTCTGGCGATCAAGAAAGTACTGGAAGCAACTCCGCCTGAATTGTCTAGTGACATCATTGATCGGGGAATCTTAATCAGTGGGGGTGGAGCTTTGCTACGCAATATTGATACTTTGATTACAAAAGTTACGGGAGTACCGGCTCATACTGCCAGTGACCCCTTGCTTTCTGTGGCTCGAGGTGCGGGAATCGCTCTAGAAAATTTGGATGACTATATGCGGAGTGTCATCTCTCACCAATAAGTAAAATGCGTTGGAATATTAACCACTGGGTCCATCGTGTACTAGATTATCTAATAGTATTAATGCCGTTTTACGCACTGTTGGTCACCACTGGAAGACATTATCTGATAGATAGCCCTGGTTTAAATCTGATCAAGGATGGGCTGATATTTGGATTAGTAGCTTTGACTATTTTGGCCAATTTTGGCCAACTAAAATCAACATTATCAAGGTGGAGAAGTAGTAGCTTAGCCCAGATTATTATCCTTAGCTTATCTTACCTAGTGATTGGACTGATAATCAGTGCCAATAATCATCTCGATCTGAGGACTATTGCCTATGGGATTCGATATAGCTTACTCCCAATTATTGTGTTCTTAATAGTAAGGATTTCAGACTACTCAGTTAGGCCAAAGTTGATTATTTACCCTGGTATTATCGTTAGTATATTAGCAATATTTCAATTCTTGATTCCAGCCAGCTGGTTGATAGCTCTAGGGTATGGGGAGCAGATTGGCATTAATCAATCAATTGGGCCTGGTATAGATTTCTACCGAGCTTTCTCTAGCTTAGGTGGTCCCAATCAACTGGCAGCCTACTTACTATTGCCGATCTCAATCTCACTCTACTCGAGTAGAGAAACAATTGGCTTGGCCAGGTACTATGCTGGGCTAATTCTAATGGTTGTTGGTTTAGGACTTAGTTTTTCACGCAGTGGAATGATTGCTTTAGTAGTTATTTTTTTGGTTCGTTTTTCAAGAGATTGGCGACTAAGCATCTGGATCAAGCTTACTGTCGGGTTACTCTTAGTCATTATCAGCCTAAGCTTTTTGTTGTATCACACCAATACTGGAGTGGAAAGTTGGCTTTTACACGGTCAATTTGATGGTAAATTGATCGGATCTGATTCGGAAAGGATTGGGCATTTCAAGCGTTCGATTCAAGCAGTCATAGATCGGCCTTTTGGCTATGGCTTGGGTACAGCGGGAGCTAGTGCTTATCAACTTGGCTCCGGATTTATACCAGAGAATAGTTTTTTACAAGAAATGATTCAAGTTGGGATAGTCGGAGCAAGCTTGATATTTGCAGTTTACTATCAGATATTTAGATATGCCTATCGGCAACGGGGCAGAATTATTGTTGGATTAGCACTAGGATATTTTGTGATCAATAGTCTATTGCATGGCTTTAGTGATGCTAGTCTGGCTGTAGTTTTGTTTGCTTATCTTGGGAGTAGAGACCACATCAATGACTAAAGTAGCGATTGTTCATGATTTCTTAGCTCATAAGGATGGTGGGGCAGAACGGGTTTTGCGTCAACTAATCAAGCTTTATCCTGAGGCTAATATCTTAACACTGACTTTTGATCCAGATCAGTTTTTTGACATTGATCCAGAGAGGGTTAAGACTAGCTGGTTGAGCCACTTACCAAAATATTTCAAACAAAATCCTAAATATCTACTGCCTCTAATTCGATCGGGGCTTAGAAGTCTACCCTCCAAGCATTACGATCTACTGATTATTAACTCATCAGGTTGGAGTAAGAATATCGTAAAAAAGCCTGATGCTACAAAAATCGTTTATTGCAACTCACCAAACCGTCTGATTTGGGATAGTTGGCCTAGTTATTTTACCAGTAACCTTACTGGGCTATCTATATTTGCCAGGCCAGTTTTTCTTTTGCTCAATTTTTATATATCACGCTTGAGACTTTGGGATTATGATGCCAATCAGGATATTGATAAACTGATCGCCAATAGTAGCTATATTGCCAAGCGGATTTATAAATACTACAAGCTAAGCTCTCAGATCGTTTACCCTCCAGTGGAGTTGGCTACTGAGTCGACTCTTGACTCTGAGAGTCTAGAGGTCAAGGGGGTCAGGCTTGAACCAGGATATTTTTTGTATTTAGGTGTTCTTAGTAGATACAAGCAAGTTGATATCATAATCGATAGCTTTGAGAGGTTGGGTTCGAATTATCGCCTAGTTATCGCTGGGGATGGTCCTGAGGCAAAATCAATTGCCACTAGGGTAGGCAATATTGATAATATTGACTTTTTGGGTCGAGTGTCGGATCAGGAAAAGTTGACCCTGTTTAAGCACGCTCAAGCATTCGTCTTCCCTAGTATTGAAGATTTTGGGATTACTCCACTAGAAGCTTTGAGTCAGGCTACTCCGGTGATTGCCCGTAATGCGGGAGGACTCAAGGAGACTATCAAGCCTGGCACTGGTGTTTTGCTTGATCAAATTAGTATCGAATCACTGACTAAGGCTATTGTAGAATTTGACCCTAGCCTATACTCCGACTCTCAGATGAAATCAGTTGCCAAGCAGTATTCTAGTAGTCAATTTGATCGAGCTTTCAAAAATTTGACCAAAGATATAGATTTTGATCATAAAAGCAGGGTAGCGATTCTGGACTGGATGGTTGACCCAATAACAATTGAGGAGTTGCTAGGCAGGGTCAAGCAAGTAGTTTCAGAAGATTATACTCAGCCGATGATTGTGATTAAGCCTTATGTCGAACACTTCAATCCAAGCAATTTTACTAAGTCTGAGTTGGCTATACTAAACCAGATTGCTACCATCGTGCCAGATGGGATTGCTTTGCAGTGGGCTGGAGTTTATCTTCAGTACAGTCGCCCCAATCTATTCAATCTGATTGGAAGCTTGGTTGAGTTGGTAGTCAATCCAGCTAGATTTGATCGAGTTTTACCTGAGAAATTTGCTGGCAATGATTTTACTTTACCTCTGCTAAAATTTGCGCATAACCGTCAGCTCAGGATATCTATTCTAGGGGGAGATGATTCTCGGGGCAGAAAGAAGCAACTCAATCAACTATTTGGTAGGTTTGAACAATTACAGGTAATCAATGGCTATTATGATGCCAACCAAGAGCAGGAGATAGTTGATCAGATTAACCAGTTTGCACCTGATATTTTGTTTGTGGCGACTGGTATAGGTAAGCAAGAGAAATTTATTATCAAATACTATCAGCAACTTAAGGCAAAAGTGATTGTCGGCGAGGGGGGTAGTTTTGACTATGATAGTCTTGGTGGAAGTCAGAGAAGAGCCCCTGGGTTTGTCAAAAGACACAATCTTGAATGGGCCTGGAGACTGCTAACCAGTCCTAGTGGTACATCAACTACCAGATTAAAAAGACAGTTATTCATTCCTAAGTTTATCTGGGGGATTCATCAATCTGCCAAAGTCAGCACTCCAAGTAGTTCAAATATAGCAAGCTCAAAACAAAACCGGACAATTTGAGCTGTACTATAGAGAACTAGAAAGGTAGTTCTTCTTAAGAACCATATCCATAGATATGGTGAGTAAGAAAACTAGCTTTATAGACTCTAGAGTTGGGTCAAAAGTCTGGTTTTGTTTTTAACTTGCTATATTACTATGGGTCTAATTCAAATACTGGATCTCCGGTATTACCCTCCGGGTAATCCGAAGATGACAAGAGGGGGTATTGTCATCCCAATACCGTTAACTTAAGGAAAGATCAGTATCTTTTGGAGTTCTACTAATGCTTGACTTGTACATTGAATAAAACTTACAAAGTCTTAAGTTAATGGCATTGTATTGTCATCCTCCGAATTCTCATAGAGAATTACGGGGGATCCAGTATTCTGTATTACTGGGATTCAATTCAAATGCTGGATCTCCCATAATTTCCTCAAGGAAATTTGGAAGATGACACGGAAAGGGCATTGTCATCCTCCGAAGTTCAGAGAACTTACGGGGGATCCAGTATTTATAGCAAGAAAACAAAAAAGCGGAGTAGTAAAAAATAATTTGTCATAAAAAGTGATGTAATATATAATCAGTATAAGCGTAAGAATTATTAAAAGGAAAAGCCATGCAGCCAAACTACCCCCAACCCCAACAATCAACTCCAGCTGGTCAGCCCCAGCCAGCTCAACCATTTCGTCCACCAGTTAATCAATCCCCCAGACCTCAAATGCGTTCTGTTTCTGGTATCCAGCCAATTGCTCAAGGGCAGAGGAGACCAGCCAATATTCCCCAGCCTGCCACAAGAGTACCAAATTCTTATGGGATGC
Source organism: Candidatus Nomurabacteria bacterium (assembly GCA_020639315.1). Classification (GTDB taxonomy): domain Bacteria; phylum Patescibacteriota; class Saccharimonadia; order JAGOAT01; family JAGOAT01; genus JAGOAT01. Next base: position 84,269 of record JACKGM010000002.1, read on the forward strand.
AGCCTCAAGCTATGTCACAAGCTCCAGTCAACCAACCTAGACCAATGATGCCAGGCCAACCCGCCCCACAAAATGGACCACAAATCAATCCTGGTCAGCCAATCCAGCCTATCCAAACCAACCAAGCTACTATCGGTAATCTAGCTGATAAAGTAGATAACCTTTCTTCCGAACCAGAATATACAGTCCAAAAGTCCAGCTCCAATCCAGCCAAAAGGATGCTTGCCTGGCTAATAGGAGTGGTGTTAAGTGTTGTTTTGGCTTTGGCTGCTGGTTACTATCTAATATTTAACTACCTTGGTTTTCCAACCAAAGATGAGATCACTCAGCTGACTGATCAAGTCAAAACCAACGCTGAATATATCAAGTCTCTAGAAGCTAATATCGCTCAGTTTTCAGGTAATCTAGTCGGTCAAAATACTAGTGAGTATAGTAATTCTCAGTTTAAGCTTAGCTTTAAGTATCCCAAGGACTATGGTGAAGTCAATTCTCTCGCCGAATACCAGACTGTTTTTAGTTTTAGTGGCAACAATGCGCTTAGTTTTGGTTCTGCCGAAGCTGACGGAGTTGATTGGACCGTATTCAATTTTGCTGGGATCTATCAGGATCAAGCTAGCTACAAGTTGGCATTGGATGATTCAAGTAGCTCAGGCGTCACTCAGGCAACTGAAGCCCTGGATTTATCCAGTCCGACTACAATCGAGTCCACCAATGGCTTTACCATTTATCAGTTTAGTGCGGAAAATCTGACATCTGAGCAGTTGTCTAGCTATGGCCTGGAGATCAAGGGAGATGTTTATCTGGTTAATCTGCCTAACAATTCTGAATACAGCGCTTTCGTAATAAATGATCAAACTGGATCAGAGGATATTGCAGATTTGCTCGCTAGTCTCAAGCTTGAATAATAGCCCTCCTCCTGCCACCAAACCAAAATCCTACTCATCCCTCTTGCGTCATATTCCAAAATCCCGCAGGGATTTATGGGATATCCACCTCCTCCTGTCATCTTCGGATTACCCTTTAGAGTAATACCGGAGATCCAGTATTTGAATTGGATACCTGTAAATGCAGAGATACTGGATCCCCCGTAAGTTCTCTGAACTTCGGAGGATGACAATGCACAATGCCGAATACTGAATCCCCCGTAAACTCCTTCGGAGTTTCGGAGGATGACAAGAGAGGGGCGGGTTTTGTAGGATGACAATGCAAAAGTGTAGTTTCGGGAGGGGTAACAATCTAACGAGGGTTTGATTACCGTGAGCTGAACCTGATACTCACTTGTACTATATGTGTCAAGTTAAAACAGTTGAAAATATCATAAATATATGTTAGTATCTATCAAGTATGCAAACAGAATATAGGGTAGTGAGGTGCTAGGTCAAATTGGGGCAATTCCACCCCTAGCTCCAGATGTGCTTTGGGATTTTGGCTCAGTCAAGATTACCAATACTATGGTCAATGCCTGGGTACTGGTGATATTTTTCTTAATTCTTGGCTGGTTTTTGCGTAGACCTGCCAAGGGTGTGCCAGGCAAGTTGCAAAACTTTGTCGAAATCATTCTTTCGACAATGCTTGATTATATTGATAAAGTCACCCATGACCCCAAGAAATCAGCCAGATTCTTGCCATATATAGCGTCATTATTTTTCTTTATCCTACTATCAAATTGGATGGGACTTTTGCCTGGTATCCATTCTGTAGGTCGCTATCTGCCAGGTGAGCATGGGGAACATCTGGTCTCACTCTTTAGGCCAGCCAACACTGATCTCAATATGACTCTAGCTATGGCTAGCTTTGCTGTGATTAGTTCACATTATCTGGGTGTCAGGTATAGTGGTGGTTTTGAGCACTTTAATAAGTTTATTAAAGTCGGAGATGTCTATCGAGGATTCAAGAAAGGTGGAGCCAATATTATGGTTGGTTTTGTTGAGTTTGTAGTGGGACTACTTGAAACTTTTGCTGAATTTGCTAAGACTCTTTCGCTGTCTCTCAGACTATTTGGAAATATTTTTGCGGGTGAGGTGCTACTGACTGTAATTGCTGGCTTGGTGTCTTTTGGAGCACCGGTGCCCTTTATGTTTATGGAGCTACTAGTCGGTATGATTCAGGCGGTTGTTTTTGCCATGCTTACTGTGGTATACTTCAGCCTGACTACTGCGGAAGTAGAACATCATTAATTAATCATTAAAAGAAAGGTTTAAACCAATGTCAACAGAAGAATTAACTATCATCGCCAAGGCATGTATCATTGTCCTAGGTGGTATATTCCCAGCTCTTGCAATCGGCAAAATTGCTACCAAGGCAATGGAGGCTATGGGTAGAAATCCTGAATCTGGTGATAAGATTTTTGTCCCGATGCTACTTTCAATGGCTTTTGCTGAAGCAATCGCTATCTATGCGCTAGTAGTAACATTTGTCATCTAATTTAAGCTAGATTTAGCTAATGCTTCTAGCAGATATCCATTCTAGTCTGACTCTGATCACCCAAGCCTTAGCTGCCTCTGAGACTACTCATAGTGCAGCCGAAGTAGTTAGTGAGCCTGGAATATTTGAGAGCTTTGGACTTGATCCGGTCGCATTCCTGATCCAATTGGTCAATTTTTTGATCGTCTTTTTCGTGTTTAAGAAGATTATTGCTGGCCCTTTGTCCAAGATAATGAGAGAAAGGCAAGCCGAGATAGAGAAAGGTTTGGCTGACGCAAAACAGTTGGCAAAATCAAAGCAGGAGTTTTCTGATTGGCGCAATCAAGAGACTGCCAATTTCCGTTCGGAGCTTAAACAAGCTCAAAAGCAAGCCGAGCAAGCCAATCGAGAAGATCGAGATCAGATTATCGAGCAAGCAAGGCAACAGGCCAGTCTGATCATAGATCAATCCAAACAAGATCTTGCGGATACCAAACAACAGCTAATCAGAGAAGTAAGAATCAATGCTAGTAGCCTGATCGGTAATGCGGTAAGAAAGCTAGGGATTAAAAGTACTGATAAAGATCAATCACAAGCGATTGATCAAGCACTAGATCAGTGGGAGCAGGATAATGACTGACCAAGATTTTCAAGACTTGGTTAATTATGCAAATCATTTGATCAAAACTGGCTATAGTGCTAAGCGCTTGGTAGCCAAGCTAGAAACTGTACTATCAGAAAGGTCTGCCTCGGATCAGCTCGAAGCTATACTTAAAGAAGTAACAAGCAGGATTGGTGCAAAGCCGCCCGTTGTTGTCGAATACAACTTTTTGACTGATACTGAAAAAGATCAAATCAAGACAAGGATTGGTAAACAAAATCGTCAGGTCCAGTTCGTCCATAACCCCAGTCTAATTAATGGGATTAAGATTACTGATCAGGCAAAAATTTTTGATTCAAGTTTGGAAGCAAAAATTCAAGAAATGAGCTATAATTTGATAAGAGATAAGGAGTGATATGAGTAGTAGTTCAATCGTAGAAGAACTTGAGGCAAGAATAAGCGGAGCTGATCTCAGCTCTGACCAGACTAAGACAGGTTTTATTAGTGAAGTCAAAGATGGGGTAGCTAAGGTGATTGGCATTACTGATGTGAGGGCTGGCGAGATGCTAAAAATTACTAGCAAGGTAGGTAAGATCATAGATGCAGTTGCTCTCAATCTCAATACTGATGCTATCTGGGTGATTATCCTGGGGGCTAGTGAATTGGTCGCCGAAGGAGATAGGGTAGTATTAGCCGATAAGATTCTTTCTGTACCAGTTGGTAAGGCAATGCTTGGACGGGTAGTAGATGCCTTGGGGAACCCGATTGATGGTAAGGGTCCAATCAAAGCTGATCAAGAAAATCCGATTGAACGCCCTGCTCCTGGTGTCCTAGATCGTAAATCAGTTCATCAGCCATTGCAAACTGGGATTGTGGCGATTGATTCAATGATCCCAATCGGTAGAGGTCAAAGGGAGCTAATTATCGGAGACCGTCAGACTGGTAAGACCGCAATTGCTGTCGATACAATGATCAATCAAAAGGATAGTGATATTGTCAATATTTATGTGGCAATCGGTCAAAAGGAGTCAAAAATTGCCCGCTTAGTATCCGACTTGACTGATAAAGGGGTGATGGACAAGACAGTAATCGTCGTCGCTGGTGCTAGTGACCCGGCTGCTATGAGCTATATTGCACCTTATACTGGAGCTGCAATTGGTGAATACTTTATGGATAATTCTGGTCACGCCTTAGTGATTTATGATGATCTTAGTAAGCATGCTGTTGCTTACAGGGAGATCTCACTACTTCTAAGACGACCTCCAGGCAGAGAAGCTTATCCTGGTGATATTTTCTATCTACACTCTAGACTACTAGAGAGAGCAGCAAAGCTGTCAGATGAGCTAGGGGCAGGATCGCTAACTGCTTTGCCAATCATTGAAACCCAAGCTGGCGATGTATCGGCTTTTATCCCAACCAATGTGATTTCGATTACTGATGGTCAAATCTATCTAGAAACAGACCTATTCAACCAAGGTATTAGACCAGCTCTCAATGTCGGATTGTCTGTTTCGAGAGTCGGTAGCTCAGCTCAGACCAAGGCAATCAAAAATGTTGCAGGTCAGCTCAGGCTTGACCTTGCTCAGTATCGAGACCTAGCAGCTTTTGCCCAGCTAGCATCTGACTTGGATGCTCAGACCAAGGCCAAGCTAGATCGAGGTCAAAGGATTGTCGAGATGCTCAAGCAACCTCAATACCAACCCTATAGTTTGGCTCATCAGGTAATATTGATCTGGGTCGCTACCAATGGATTTTTAGATGATATTACCCTAGACCAAGTAGCTGATTTCAATCAAAAGCTGATCAGCTATCTCGATCAAAAGTATCTAAAACTAGTGGATAAGATTGAAGCCAGTGATATGAAGGGAGAAGAAGTAAATCAGCTTAAAGAAGCTGTAGAAAGATTTAAACGAGAAGAGATGGGTGGCAACTAATACTCGAGAAATCAAGTCTAGGATCAAATCTGTCAAAAATATTGGCAAGATTACCAAAGCAATGGAGCTAGTCGCTGCTACTAAGATGCAAAGGGCTCAAGCCAACGCCAAAAACTCTCGCAAGTACGCTCAAGCCTTATCTGGTATCTACTCAAAAATACTGGATAAAGACCAAGCGATTATTCATCGCTATACACAAGTAGTAAATCAAGCTGCTCCCAGCTTAATCGTGGCGATTAGCTCAGATAGAAGTCTCGCTGGTGCTTACAATAGCAACCTTAGCAATCGGTTGATTAAAAACTATCTTGCTAGGAGTGACTCATTTGAGATTATTTGCTTTGGCAAAAAAGTTGCTACTACCCTTAAGCGGTCTGGTTATCAATTCAAAGCCTTGTATCCTGCTCCTGAGGCTAATCAGAACCTTGAGCTAGTAAAACCAATCATTTTGCCTTACATAGAAGATTATCTTGCAGGTAAATATAGCTCGATCAAGGTCGTTTATACTCATTTTATCAGTACTCTCAATCAGGAAGTTAGGGAGATTGAGATTCTGCCAATTACACCCAAACAGATTAGGATATTTAACAATCTTGACTACAATCAAGAAGAAGGGTATATTCTTGAGCCAGATCAAAATAGTTTGACTGATGACATCTTGGGACGGTTAATAATTTATAATTTTTATCAAGCAATGGTAGAAGCAGCTGCTAGTGAATATTCAGCTAGAATGGTAGCGATGCAAGGTGCCAACAAGGCCAGTAATGATTTGGTTTCAGACTTGACCCAAATTTTCAACCAAGCCAGACAGAGCTCAATCACTCAGGAGCTTTCTGAGATCACAGCAGCAAAATTAGCATTAGAATAATAAAGGAGTAAGAGATGAATAAAACCGGTAAAGTCACCCAAATCATTGGACCAATAGTAGATGTTAGTTTTGAAGAGCATACACCAGATATCCTCAATGCTCTAGAGATAGATCTTGGTAAGGGTAAGAAGCTGGTCTTAGAAGTCGCCCAACAGCTTGGGGATGGTCAAATCAGAGGTATTGCGATGGGGGAAACTGAAGGACTCAAGCGAGGAGCAATGGTTAGCGACACTGGAGCGCCGATCACAATCGCTGTAGGTAATAAAACTCTAGGTAGAATGTTTGATGCGCTTGGTAATCCAATCGATAAGAAGCCAGCGATTAAGATCACCAAAGATACTCCGACTTCTTCTATTCATAAGCCTGCGCCAGAATTCAAGGATCTTTCAACAGGTGTTGAGATCCTAGAAACCGGGATCAAGGTAATCGATCTAATTTGTCCAATTATCAAGGGTGGTAAAGTCGGCCTTTTTGGGGGAGCTGGAGTCGGTAAGACAGTTATTATTACCGAACTAATTCGTAATATTGCTTCTGAGCATGGTGGAGTTTCAGTTTTTGCTGGAGTTGGTGAAAGATCAAGAGAAGGCAACGACTTGTATTATGAAATGCAAGACTCAAATGTTTTAGATAAGACAGCTCTAGTATTTGGGCAAATGAATGAGCCGCCAGGTATTCGGGCCCGAGTAGGCTTGACTGGTCTGACTATGGCTGAATATTTTCGGGATCAGGAGAATCAAGATGTCTTATTTTTTGTCGACAATATCTTCCGATTTACCCAGGCTGGATCTGAAGTCTCAACCTTACTAGGTAGAATACCGTCAGCTGTAGGTTATCAGCCTACCTTAGCTACTGATATGGGTGCAATGCAAGAGCGGATCACTTCGACCAATAAGGGTTCAATTACTAGCCTCCAAGCAGTCTATGTGCCTGCTGATGACTTGACTGATCCTGCCCCTGCTACGACTTTCAATCACCTTGATTCTACTGTAGTGCTCTCTCGTGCTTTAACTGAGCTTGGTATCTATCCTGCAGTCGATCCGCTTGAATCCAATTCTAATATCCTTGACCCTAATATTATCGGAGCTGAACATTATCGAGTGGCTAGAGGTGTTCAGCAAGTATTACAAAAATACAAAGACTTGCAAGATATTATTGCAATTCTTGGGATTGAAGAGCTTTCTGATCAAGATAAGCTGACAGTATCTCGTGCTAGGAAGATCCAAAAGTTTCTCTCCCAACCTTTCTTTGTAGCTGAAGTCTATACTGGTAGACCTGGTAAATATGTCTCTTTAACCGATACTGTCAAAAGTTTTGCCGAAATCCTTGATGGCAAATATGACTCCTATAATGAAGACGATTTTTATATGCTAGGTTCGATCTCAGAACTTGATAAGAAGTAAGTCGATGATTAGAGTCAAGATTATTACTCCTAGCCAAGAGTTGGTCGATCAAGAAGTAGATTCGATTAGCCTACCGACCGAACAAGGACTAATTACTATTCTTTCTGGTCATGCGCCTTTAGTCTCCAAGCTAAGTGTGGGAGAAATCCACTATAAGATAGGTGACCAGATCAGCTACATTGCTACAGATAGTGGGCTAGTAGAAGTCAAATCTGATAATAGTGTAATGGTGATTGCCGAACTAGCTACTAAGTCTAGCGAGATTGATCTCGATGCTACTCTCAAGGCCAAGCGTGAAGCTGAGAAGTTTTTGGCAACCAAGGAAGAGCAAGATACTGCCTATTATCAAGCACTCGCTAGGCTAGAGCTTGAATTAGCCAAGCTAAGGGCTGCCAAGAGGCATCGACCTGGTAGGGGTTAAGTAGAGTCATCCTCCAAATTTCCATAGGAAATTACGGGGGATCCAGTATCCCAAATGATATTATTTATGTTTTTGAATCCTGTCATACAAGTCTTGACCTTTCTTGCTAAGTACACGCTTTAGATCTGACTGACTAGCTTCAAGCACACCTTGCTCTGAACCAAAGGCTTTAATTAGTTTCACAACAGATTTTGGACCAATCCCAGGATAGTCTTCTAATTTACTTCTAATGATCCGCTTTTTTCTCACCTGACGGTGATAAGTAATCGCATAGCGATGGGCTTCATCCCTGATACGCTGGATCAACTGGGAGACAGGATTAGATTTTGGCAATTTTACTACCCAATAGTTGCCGTCTTGGTAGATATATTGTCGGTATTTTTCTAGACTAACCTTAGTCAAAGCATCTTGGTCAAATACCATTTCTTCTTCTCGCTTGGCTAGACCAAATACAGGTTGACCAGGCCAAAAATGTTGCATAGCTTTAAGAGCACTCGAAAGTTGACCTTTACCACCATCGATCAAGATTAGATCAGGTTTCTCCCAACTTCGTTTTTGTCTACGAGTAACTACCTCCTGCATCATTGCAAAATCATTAGGACCTTTGGTCTTGATCTTAAATTTGCGATACTCCTGGGTGTCAGGTAATCCACTGGTAAAGACAACCATGCTCGCTACTTGGTCTTTGCCCTGGAAGTTTGAGATATCATATGCTTCAATCCTGGCAGGAGGTTGATCTAGACCAGCAATCTGTCCAAGCTCCAATAAGGCACTATCGGCTGACAAGTCAATGCTATCTATCATCACACCCTTAATTCTTCTCAGGCTGGACAAGAACCTTAGCTGGTTACGAATCAAGGCGGCTTTTTCGTAGTCTTGAGACTGACTACTAGCTTGCATCTCCATTTCTAACTCTTGGGCTAAGGCTTTAAATTTACCGGTCAAGATTAGCTTGATCCTACGAATTTGATCTCGATAATCATCAGGGTCAACATCAGGACTTGGATTAATGCCAATCTGATATGATAGCTTACTTACCTTGGGCCACTGCTGATCGGTGATAAAAGGTATGACCCTTCTGATCTGGGTCAGTAGTTTTTTGACTTGATAGCTTGCAGGGAAGGGGCCATAGTAGTCGGCATAATCATTTTCAATCCTTCTGACATAGCTAATAATCGGATAAGGATCCTTGCTAACTCTAATATAGAGGTAATGCTTATCGTCTCTGAGTAGGATATTATACTGTGGCTTGTAGCGTTTGATTAGCTCTGCTTCGAGCAATAAGGCAGCTAGCTCAGATTCGGTCTCAATCATCTCAATATCTGCAATCTTTTCTACTAGTCTAGCGGTCTTGAGGTCATGATCACGTTTCTGAAAGTATGACTTTACTCGTCTACTGAGGTTAATTGCCTTGCCGACATAGATGACTTGCCCTGTAGTGTTTTTAAATATATAGACACCGGGTGATTTGGGTAATACTGCTAATGCTTGCTTAATACTCACTTATATAGTATAACATAGAAATGAATTTTTTTAGACGTGGTGGTAGAGAAGAAATTGGTAACCCAAGAACAGGAATAAACAAATTATGTGTTGCATTTTTTTTCATAGCAATTACTGGTGGATGTAATAAAGATCCAAATAATACAGAAGTAGCCTGTAGTGAACCAGCTTCAACTAGTACAGTAGTATCCGAGTTTATGCAGGACAATGGCGAAGTTTCCCACGAAGTTGATCAAATAGAGTTAAATGGACTCTTGGGTTATGCTATGTTGGCATTTCCTTTTGATAATCTACCAGAGCAAAACTTTGACCGGCCTAAATTTATAAAAGATGGAGAAGTGTATACTTTAGCCGATCTTGTTTTGTGTTCTGATCTATCCACTGGTAAACATTTATTATCACCACTGGGGGAAGAAGTCTGGAAAAAAAGACAGGAGGATTTTAATCAAGGTGCTTATTTTATTATTACTGATGGCAACTTAATAATAGGAGTTATTCCAGTGAATCCCGGCTATCAAGATCCAGAAAAAGAACGAACAGTCGTAATTAGTCCTGATCAAATTTAGTCAAAATAGCAACGCATAATCGCTCGAGCGAGGCTATCAGGATCATGACGAATCAAGTTTCTTTTCATCAAGTCAACCTTGTTGGTAGCTGCGATATCCTCACTAATCAGTAAATCACCATAGGTTTTGTAGCCTCGGTTTTTGACCTGACTAATCACCTCTGGGCTGACATCAATCAGCCTTTCATTTTCCGCAAGGTAGTGATCGATCAAAACATTAGCAGGCTTGGCGTTATTGTACACAATATAGTCAAAAATCCTTCCACCTGTAAACCTCTCAAGTTCACCGACAAAGTCATCTAGATTGTAATCCCTAGATTGATTAGGTTGGGTCATCAGGTTGCTAATAAATACCCGCTTGGCTTTTGACTCAGCTATAGCTTCGACTATGCCTTCTGTTAGTAAGATTGTCATTAGGGAGGTGTAGAATCCTCCTGGACCGAAGACTAGTAAATCGGCACCTAGGATTGCCTCTCTCGCTCTTGGATTAAGATTAGCAGATGGAGACAGATAAAATTCGGGATTTTTTTGCTTGATGACTGTACCTAAGATATTATCTTCACCACAAATGTCCTGACCATCCCTGACTAGGCAGAGGTTAGTCTGAGTAGTGGTGACAGGGAGTACCCTACCCGTAACATCTAGTATTTCCCCAGCTACTTTTAAAGCCTGCTCAAAATCTCCAGTCATATCCTCTAAAGCAGCCAGGAATAGGTTACCAAAGTTATGCCCCTTGAAAGTACTACCGCCAAAACGGTAATTGAATAGTTCTCTGACCAGATCGGAGCGATTTGCTAGCGCTACTAGGTGCTGCCTAGCGTCTCCAGGAGGCAAAGCGCCTAGCTCGTCGCGTAAGACCCCTGTACTACCACCGCTATCAGTCATGTTGACGATTGTCGTGATATTTCTTAAGTATTGCTTGAGGCCAGTAATTACCGTAAATGAGCCAGTACCAGCCCCAATTACTACCGCCTTGACAGATTTATCAATAGTTTGCATAGATGTTTATCTTACCTGATAATAGATACCGTGTCAAAGTTCGGTAGGGACTTTGCGCCAAGTATCATGGGGAGCTTATATGTACCATCATTAGGTTGATTCCTCAGTATAAATGCAAGCACATTTAATATATTATGACCTGCATCTGTGCCTAGACTAGAATGCCCATTACCCCACACCTCGACAACTGGAACTCTTGCACCAAGATTAGTTCGTTTTTTTCCTGATGAGATCGCCTCAGTTAGCTGTCCTATTGGGAATAATTGATCTTGATTACCACTAACAATACTGACACCTACCCCATGCTTGATTGCGTTAATTATCTCTGGCACTACACTAACATTGGCTAGAGTGGCAAAAGCATCTGGTACTCGATTTAGTTTTCTCATCTCATAGACTATACTCAGACCTGCTAGAGCTACTTGTGGATCTTTGCGTCCTTTCTTGGCTTCGGTAAGTAAGGTCTTAAAAAAGCTTTTAGCTAGATTGTTTCTATGCTCTTTCCAGGATCTCTCATGAGCTCTAAATGAAGCTAACCTGGTAGCTAGGTCAAGTGTCCATGCCCAATCTTTCCAGGCTTCAGATAAGTAACTTTCTGGCGTAACTGAGGCTGGGGCGAGCAGGATTGCTTTATCGACCTGAGTATGTTGATGACCATTGTCTTCATTCTGACCGATATTGGCGAGAGGACCAGCAGCAGCCGTAAAGCCACCAAGTGAATGAGCAACTAGGTCATGGGGGGTCTCTAGTATGCCAGTTTCATTAGCAACTCTTAGGTATGCTTCTCGATGAGCATTGACAGTCTCTTTATTAATCCCAGAGCCAGCCGCTAGCAAATCAGAATTAAAAGCCACAACCCGCAATCCAAATCTAGCTAGTTCCACAATTATCCGTCGTTGCAGCCATCCAATCTCACCCACCCCGTGCTCAAACACTACTGTTCTAATATCATCAGGGCTTAAACCATCTGAGAAACCAACGGGCTTTGCTGTACAGAATTTAATATCTCGACCGTTGGCCTCTACCAAACCCCTTGAAGTACGTACTTCACCTGGATACCATAGTTTTTCCATTGTCTCCCTTTTTATATCAGTATTATTTAGAATTATCTGATATTTGTCAAGACTGATGTGATCAAAGAGGCTGTCATCCTCCGAAAATCCAAAGGATTTTACGGGGGATCCAGTATCCCTGCATTTCCGGGGATTAAATTCAAATACTGGATCTCCGGTATTACTCTAAAGAGTAATCCGAAGATGACAGAGGGGGTGGATCTCCCATAATTTCCTACGGAAATTTGGAAGATGACACAAAGGGGGCATTGTCATCCTCCGAAAATCCGAAGGATTTTACGGGGGATCCAGTATTTATATATAGCAAGCTCAAAACAAAACCGGACAATTTGAGCTGTACTATAGAGAACTAGAAAGGTAGTTCTTCTTAAGAGCCATATCCAAAGATATGGTGAGCAAGAAAACTAGCTTTATAGACTCTAGAGTTGGGTCAAAAGTCTGGTTTTGTTTTTAACTTGCTATATAAGTCAAGCACTCAGTTAAAGTAATGGATTACTGATAATTAGAGCTAGTTCAAGACCCCGCCGCTATGCAAGACTGGCTAATCAAGTGGGCAAAAGACAAGGATAAAGAATAATCTACGCCAGATAGATCTTTTGAGCTAGAGCTGTAGATAGGGTTTGAGATAATGGCCAGTCTGGGATGCTTTGATCTCGGCTACTTGCTCGGGGGTACCTGTAGCAATCACTTGCCCACCGTTTTGCCCTCCCTCTGGGCCCAAATCAATCAAATAATCAGCAGACTTGATCACATCTAAATTGTGCTCGATTACTAAAACAGTATTGTTTTGGTCAACTAAACTCTGTAAAACATCAAGTAGCTTTCTGACATCTTCAAAATGTAATCCTGTAGTAGGTTCATCTAGGACATAGAGAGTATGCCCTCTCTGACTCTTAGATAGTTCACTGGCTAGTTTAATCCTTTGAGCTTCGCCACCTGACAGAGTAGTAGCTGACTGACCAAGTGTAATATAGTCAAGACCTACTTGTCTCAAAGTGGCAAGTTTACGCTCAAGAGCAGGGTAGTTGGCAAAGAAATAATATGCCTCCTCAACTGTCATTGATAAAACATCAGCAATCGTATTAGATTTGTACTTAATCTCGAGTGTTTCACTACTATAGCGTTTGCCCTGACAAACCTCACAAGCCACATAGACATCAGGCAGGAAATGCATTTCTATCTTAATAATCCCATCACCTTTACAAGTTTCACAGCGTCCACCTTTGGTATTGAAGCTAAATCGCCCTGGCCTATATCCTCTCTCTCGGGCTAGAGGCGTTCTAGCAAATATCTCTCGGATTTCCGTAAACATCTTGGTATAGGTTGCAGGATTGGAGCGGGGGGTGCGACCAATTGGACTCTGATCGATTGCAATCAATTTATTGATTTTCTCTAGACCCTTAATCTCTTGATGACTACCTACTGGATGATAAGTAGCATAAAAGTGATTGTGCAAAGCATTGACCAGAGTATCATTGATAAGAGTTGACTTACCCGATCCAGATACACCAGTCACAGCTACAAACTTACCCAAGGGTATTTCAACATTGACTGACTTGAGATTGTGTTCACTGGCACCAATAATTTCAAGCTTACCCATGCTTTTTTTGCGTCTTTTGCTTGGTAGGTTGATCCGTTGAGCTTTACTTAGGTATTGACCAGTCAAAGACTTTGAATTGCTGGCCACTTCCTTTGGTGTGCCAATCGCTACCACTTGACCGCCATGCTTACCAGCTCCAGGACCAATATCTACTAGGTAGTCACTCGCCCAGATTGTGTCCTCGTCATGTTCAACTACTATCACTGTATTGCCAATATCTCTAAGCCTTTTTAGGGTAGTAATCAAACGGTCGTTATCTCTTTGATGCAAACCAATCGAAGGTTCATCCAGTATATACAACACACCAGTTAATCTTGAACCAATCTGTGTAGCCAATCTAATTCTTTGTGCTTCACCACCAGCCAAAGTATTAGCACTTCGCCCTAGTTCCAAATAATTCAATCCCACATCACTAAGAAATTCCAACCTGTCAATAATCTCTTTAAGAATTTGTCTGGCAATAATGGCTTCTTGGTCAGACAATTTTAGACTTTGATAATAATTCAGAGCTATTTCGACTGTCATATCATTGATATCAGCAATAGACTTATCCTGAACAGTAATCGCTAGTACCTCAGGCTTGAGTTTTCGACCCTTGCAGGCTTGACAGCTCTTTTCCCGCATATATTTGGCTATATCATTACGAATATAATCACTATCTGTCTCTTTATACCTTCTTTCTAGATTATTGATTATTCCTTCGTAAGATAAATTATAAACATTACCTGAATTTGTCTTGACAGCTAGCTTGGTCTCAACTCCATAAAACAATGCGTCCAGTTGGTGCTTGGTCAATTGAGCAATCGGAGTTTGCAAGCTAAAGCCTAGCTGTTCACCCAAGGCTTTAATGGCTTGCATATAGTAGCCTTGAAGATTTAGATTGCGACTCCAAGGACGAATCGCACCTTGAGAGATTGAAAGCTCAGGATTGGGAATCACAAGCTCGGGGTCAATCTCCTGCTTACTACCAAGTCCTGTACATTCTTGGCAAGCCCCATGAGGCGAGTTAAAGGAGAATAGTCTAGGCTCGATTTCTGGCAGGCTAAAGTTGTCACCATCAGCACTCATATAATTTTCACTGTACTGTGTAGTGTCAGCTATGATTTGACCGTTCCGATCCAGCTTGGCTACTCTGATAATGCCTTCTGATATTGCTAGGCCCGACTCTACTGCTTCACTCAGTCTTTGATTATTAGATTGATTCAGCTCAAATCGATCAATTATCACTTCGATGGTGTGCTTTTTATTTTTTGCTAAAGTAGGGGCCTCATCGGTGTCGTATATTATCCCATCGACTCGAACTTTCAAATAACCATCTACTAGGAGTTTGTCAAATATTGCCTGATGTTCTCCTTTGCGATCTCGAACAATAGGGCTAAGAATTGCGATCAAAGATTGCTGGTAATCAGACTTGATCAATTCTACTATTTCAGTAGCCGTCTTTTTGGTCAGAGGGTGACCAGTTACTGGGTGGTGGGGGATACCGATTCTTGCAAAAATCAATCTTAGATAATCGTAAATCTCAGTGACTGTAGCTACGGTCGAGCGAGGATTGCGAGAGCTAGATTTTTGATCGATTGAGATTGCTGGTGAAAGTCCATCGATCTGATCAACATCGGGCTTATTCATTAGCCCCAGGAATTGTCTAGCATAGGCCGATAGGCTCTCAACATATCTTCTTTGACCTTCAGCATACAAAGTATCAAATGCCAAAGTTGATTTACCGGATCCCGAAAGACCAGTAATGGTTATTAACTTGTTTCTTGGTAATTCCAAATCAATGTTTTTCAAATTGTGCTCTCTAGCACCCTTGATAACAATTTTATCTTGCATGGCTACTCTCCTCTATTCAAACATCTCGTAATACTCTACCGTACAAATACCGATATGTCAATAACCCTGTTGCCATATAACCTCACGGCTTCAAAACTGCCATTTTTGCCCCAGACTAGCAAAACACTTCGCAGCGTAACTCCTGTTATGCTTTGTCGTGTTTTGGTATTCTGGAATAAAAATCATCAGCTTTGACCTCGCAAGTTTATATGGCAACAGGGTTAATTTATCTTCCCCGTTTTATCGGTTACAGAACTCAAATACTGGAGATGACACAAAAGAGGAATTGTCATCCTCCGAAGTTCGGAGAACTTACGGGGGATCCAGCATTTTGCATTTCTTATGACCAATATATAGCAAGTTAAAAACAAAACCAGACTTTTGACCCAACTCTAGAGTCTATCAAGCTAGTTTTCTTACTCACCATATCTATGGATATGGCTCTTAAGAAGAACTACCTTTCTAGTTCTCTATAGTACAGCTCAAATTGTCCGGTTTTGTTTTGAGCTTGCTATAACAAGGTTAATCTATCAGGAAATGCGAAAATCCTATATAATTACTCTATGCCAATACTAAAAGAAACCCCTGCAAATCCCCTGAGTCAATACAGTAAAATCAAACTTACCCTAGATACCAATCTAAGTCAGATCAGTAACCTAAAAGTTTTATTACAGGAAATTGAAAAAACTCCAGATCTACTTGACCGCCTTGAGCTCAAAATCATGATTACCGATACTACTGATTATATGGAGGGGACAGGAAGTCAAATAGCTCTCCCTAGCTCCTACAGGAAAAGATTAATTAGTAACCTAAGACCAAGCTTAGGCAAGTTAAACTACCAGATACTTTTTCAGTCCGATTGGACATTGAGTGTTAATCTAGAGCAATTTTTACCCTTAATCAAACAATACCCCAAATATAGCCTAAATACCCTGTTAAAAGCCTATGACAATATTAGCTTGCAAATTGAAGCCGAAGTCTTACTAGATACTCCGAACCTAGCTTATCAGCAATTAACTCAAATCCTTAGTGATTACTTTAGCCTAACCACTCCTGATTTTTATAGTTACCATGAAATTATCGGACCCAATCACTAAACTCCAGGATATAGGCAAAATCAAGCAATCCTACTTTAATCAGGCAGAAATTTATACGATTAAAGACCTGGTCGAGTATATTCCCAGAAGTTGGCAAAAAATTCCAACCCTCAAACCAATTATAGAGCTCAGACCTGGTCAAGTCGCTTTTTGCGGGACAGTTGAGGAGCTTGAGAGTAGATATAGTCATGGTGGCAAAAAGATCCTGACCGCCACAGTACTGGATAGTTCAGGTTCGATCAAGGTGGTTTGGTTCAATATGGAATATCTAGAAAAGTACTTCAAGCCAGATCGAATATATTACTTTCTAGGCCAACTCCAGTATGATAAAGGCTACATATCAGTAACTAACCCTCACTATAGTGATAACCCGGGTAAGCTCGATCTAGGTAAACTCAGGCCAGTCTATAAGGCTACCTCTAAACTCAAGTCCAGTATGATTTCAAATGCAGTCAGTCAGCTGGACTTTGATAGGCTGGACTTCGATAGCGCTATTACAGATCATATTACCAAATCCAGTAATACCACAAACATTAGTCTGACCCAAGCCTTTGAGCTATTTCATCGACCGAAAACCCTTGAGCAATTAAGTCTTGCCAAGACTAGACTAGCCTGGGAGGAAGTAATCTGGCTACTTTTGGCAGCTCAATTAACCAAAGAGGATAATCAGCAATTAAACCAAATTTGCTACAATTGTTCGAGTCAGGATCTTGCAAATTTTATATCTAATCTCAGCTTCAAACTAACAGCCGATCAATCCAGAACGATCAAAGAAGTGATAAGTGATTTTCAGGCTAAGTACTTGATGAATCGTCTCTGTCAAGGTGATGTTGGTACTGGCAAAACTATCATCGGGATAATTGCAAGCTACGCTATGATTCAAAGTGGCTATCAGGTAGCGATGATTGCACCGACTACAGTGCTTGCAAAACAGCATTATTTAAATGCCAAGCAACACTTACCGAACTCAATCAAAATTGCTTTGTTGAGCTCTGAAACTAATGCCAAAGACAAACAAGTCATTTACCAGGATCTAGCTAGTCAAAAACTCGATTTTGTAATCGGTACTCATGCTATTTTCAACCCAAAATTAAAGTTTAGTAAGCTTGGACTAGTAATACTTGATGAGCAACAACGGTTTGGGGTAGAGCAGAGGTTGACTCTCAAAAAAATCAGCAAAACTACTCCCCATTATCTGAGCTTGACTGCTACGCCAATCCCAAGATCTTTGTCTTTAACCGTCTTTGCTGATCTAGATAATAGTATTTTAAAACAAAAGCCTCTTAGTGGCCAAATGATTGAGACTGAAATCTATGATTATACAATGCGTCGCAAGGTTTTAAAGCAGATCAAGTCTAGACTTAGCAACAACCAGCAAGCCTACATCGTTTCATCGAGAAGAGTCAACCCTAGCCAAAATAGCCTGAGTGCCAAACAGCTGTTTGAGGAGATTGAATTCAATAAGCTACTCGGAGATAAGACACTTGGTTACTTGGATGGTAGCCAGCCGGAAGCCAGCAAGCAAGAGACGCTTGCAAGATTTCAGGCAGGCGAGATTGATGTCTTGGTTGCAACCAGTGTAATTGAAGTCGGAATAGATAATCCTAACGCTACAACAATCATGATTGAATCCGCCAATGACTTTGGTCTATCTAGCTTGCACCAGCTCAGAGGTCGAGTCGGAAGAGGCAGTCTAGCTTCTAAATGTTTTCTGATCAACACTAGTGATCAAATTGTAGCCAAACAACGCCTGGAAAGTCTTTCTAAGACTCAAGATGGTTTCAAATTGGCTGAATTGGATCTCAAGCTCAGGGGTCCGGGACAAATTCTCGGCTATGAGCAGACGGGAAAAATAAACCTAAAGATTGTCAAAGCTTTTGATACGAAACTGATCTATCAGATCAAAGACGCGATTAAACCCTTTATCAATTCACCAGGCTGGAAGGCAAAAATACCAGCAGAGGAGTTGCGTAAATTCTATCAATCTGTAGAATACTTAGATTAGAGGCTATGAATTCAGGACATATTTCATTTATCACCAAAGGTAAAATTAATTCTACCGGCATCCATCAAAAGATGGATCGGATTGCCTATCAAGTTTTTGGTGAGTATGCTGACCGTCACTTAGCGGGCAAAAAGTTCTTCTTTCCTAAGCTTAGTAAGATTATTTACTTCGAGGGATACAATGGACCAGATGGATTAAAGGTCAAGAAAGGTTCTAGCCCCTATGATAAGCATCATATGTGGGAACCCAAAAAAGCTGAAGGTCATCTGATGGATTGGATTGAATATCACTATACTGGGCTGGTGAGTGCCCTCAAAAGCAAATATGCACTAGATAGTAGCTTTGAGGCCAGCTGGCTTGCGCACTATCTCGGCGATATTGTCACTCCAGCTCACCATTACTCCAAAGATATTTTGTATCTGGAAAAAACTACCCAGCATCAGACTCTCAATACCAAATTGTCCGAGCAATACCGTGTGACCAAAAACTTTGCCGACCATATTATCTTTGAGTCCGGTATCGCTAGTAGTTTAGTCTTAAGAAAGTTTAATCACATCAGGTTTTCTGATCAAATCCTTAATGATATTCAGTCCAAGGGTCTCAAGACTGCAGTCAACAACCTTGCTCTAAAGATTCAAGCTCAAGGCCTGTATGACCAATACCTCAAAAAAGGTTGGTCGCCAAAGCTCTATAAGCAAATTCGAAGTCAAGTAGTCGATCAAGGGATTCAGCTAATTGCTGCAGTCTGGTACCAAGCTGTACTTGACAGCAGAGACTAGCTTTATGCTCAAAATTCATACTGGAATCTATAAAGGCACCCAGCTAAAAGTAGCTGACCAGGTGACCCGGCCCTTGACTGATTTTGCTAGGCAAGGCTTATTTAATACTCTAGGCTCGATCAACCAATTTGATAATTGTCTTGATCTTTATGCAGGTAGTGGGGCTCTGGGTATCACTGCTTTAAGCCTAGGACTTAATCAAGCTGGTTTTGTAGACAATTCCAAGCGGGCAGTCAAAGCAATCCAAAATAATCTTGATCGACTAACC
The DNA here is from genome assembly GCA_020639315.1 of Candidatus Nomurabacteria bacterium. GTDB lineage: Bacteria > Patescibacteriota > Saccharimonadia > JAGOAT01 > JAGOAT01 > JAGOAT01. The sequence goes on from JACKGM010000002.1 coordinate 103,615, forward strand.
CCGAAGCCAAATGCTAAAGTTTATTTGAACGATACCGAGCAATTTATCTTTGCAAATCCAGACAAACGCTATGATTTAATCTTTTGTGCACCCCCTTTCCAGGCTTTTGACCCAAAAATTGGCTTACTTGCAAAAAATTTGTTAAAATCTAATGGTCTTTTGATAATAGAACAACCAAATGATCTTCCACCGATTGATCAATTTGAGGCTAGTATTATCAAAAGCTATGGACCATCTAGGTTGTACTTTATTAACTAGCCAAAGTGGTGGAATTGGTAGACACGCACGACTCAAAATCGTGTGGGCTTTCGCTCATGTGGGTTCGATTCCCACCTTTGGCACCATTGTGATATAATTTATGTAGGCTTTTTACCGTAATACTCTAGTCAACTAACTGAGCCTAAAGGTAAATATTTATGAGCAAGAAACAGCGTCAAAGAGTAGTCAAGACAGATATAAAATCAAAGGACACTCCCAAGATTCGCAAAACCAAGAAAAAACCTACTAGTCCCAGTAGTACCAAGAAACATCTAACAGATATTGATCGAATCCTACCAGGATTTGTCAAAAATTACTTACAAAAACACCCCAAGCTAACCTTTGTCTTGCGCTGGGGACTAAGGTTTGCTGCACTGGCTATCCTGGCTTTGATTTTACTTTTTGCTTATGTTGCCAAAGATCTACCCAGCCCTGATCAGATCAATAGTGTAGCTAGTGAGCAAACTACCAAGATTTACGACCGAACGGGTCAGACCGTTATTTATGAACTATATGGAGATATTAACCGAACTATTATCAATTTCGATCAAATGCCCGATACGATCAAGCAGGCTACTGTAGCGGTCGAAGACAAAGACTTTTACAGGCATGGTGCTTTTAGTGTCAGAGGATTTTTTCGAGCAATATATATCAATCTTTCAAAACGAGGCACCCAGGGTGGATCTACTATCACCCAGCAATATGTTAAGAATGCTTTGCTCAGCAATGAGCAAACTCTGATCAGAAAATTCAAAGAACTAATCCTAGCAATTGAAATCGAACAAGTTTATCCAAAAGATGATATTCTTAAACTATACCTCAATGAGATTCCCTATGGATCAAATATCTATGGTATTCAAGCAGCCTCACAAGCTTATTTTGCCAAGGACGCTTCTGAATTGGATTACAGTCAAGCCGCGCTATTGGCAGCTCTTCCCCAGGCACCGACTTACTACTGGAATAACAAGGAAGCTTTGATCGGACGACAGCAACATATCCTTAAGATTCTAAATGAACAAGGCTATATCGATCAAGAAACTTATCAGCAGAACCTTGAAAAAAATGTGCTTGCCGAAATCAAGTACAACCCTGCCCGCAATAATACTAGTATAGCCCCTCACTATGTTGATGTTATTCGGGCTCAGTTAGAAGAGAAATTCGGGGTCAAGGCTGCCAGCGAAGGAGGTTATAAAGTCATTAGTACCCTTGATTTGCAGCTTCAAGACTATGCCAAGCAAGCAGTTGATTATGGCATTGACAATGTTAGAGCCTACGGAGGTAGTAATGCTGCACTGGTCTCGACTGATCCCAAGACAGGAGAGATCCTGGCAATGGTCGGTAGCTACGACTATGAAGCTGAAGGATTTGGCAACTTCAATGTAGCGACCGCTCGGCGCCAGCCTGGTTCAAGTTTCAAACCGATAGTACAGGCTTCCCTGTATAAGAAAAACTATGGACCAGGAGATACAGTCTATGATGTCAAAACTGACTTTGGTAACTATGTGCCAGAGAATTATGACTTAAGACAATTTGGTGTCCAGTCGTTTAGAACAGCCCTACAAGGCTCACTCAATATCTCAGCTGTCAAAGCTCTCTACTTATCAGGTGTCGATAATGCATTACAGACAGCTCGTGACCTGGGAATTACTACACTTGATGCAGATTATTACGGGCTTAGCCTGACTCTTGGTGCCGCTGAAGTACCACTTTACCAAATGGTTTCAGCCTATGGCACTTTTGCTAATCAAGGGGTACATATTGACCCTACATATATCCTTGAAATCATCGATAGTCGAGGTAAATCAATCGAAAAGCATGACCCTAATGCTTCAGCCAACCAAGCGCTTGATCCAGAAATTGCCTACCTTGTTAGTAATGTCTTGAGTGACAACAACGCTAGAGCTTATATATTTGGTACCAGTTCTAATCTTTATTTACCTGGTCACAATGTCGCTGCCAAGACTGGTACTACCGAAAACTATCGTGACGGCTGGACTCTTGGCTATACACCATCGATAGTTGCGGGAGTCTGGGCTGGCAATAATGACAATACTTCGATGGCTAAGGGGGCTGGAGGTAGTTCTGCTGCTAGTCCTATCTGGAATTACTTTATGAATAAGGCACTGGAGGGTAAGGGAGTAGAAGAGTTTTCACGCCCAGCAGGAATCAAGGAAGTTACCCTAGATGCTTATACTGGCAAACTGCCGACTAGCTCGACTAAGGTCACTCGTAAAGACTTATTCCCAAGCTGGTACCAGCCAAGAACCTCCGAGCAAACCAATCGAGCTGTGATTGATAAAGTCAGTGGCTTGCTTGCTACTGAATGCACTCCCGCCCAAGCTAGAGTAGAAATATCTGGAGCTAGCATTCAAGCAGAGATTCCCCCAGAGGATCCCAATTATCAAGCCTGGGCTGGTCCAGTAGCAGCTTTGGCTGCTTCACTCGGTGAAAGTAGTGGAGTCATACCGACCAAGCAGGACAATGTCCATAAATGTGATGATACTCTCCCAAGTGTTAGTATTGCTGCTGGTAGTAGTGATGGAGTTGTAATCATTAATGCTACCAAGGGGACCCATGTCTTATCTAGAGTTGACCTTTACCGTGATGGAAATAAGGTGAAAGAGTTTTCTATTCCTGCAGGCGGTGGGACAATCAACTATACAGATACTGGCGCTGGATCAGGTTCTCATTCATACTATGCGATTGTGATTGACCAGGCCTTGTATCAGACTCAAGGCAATACCATCCAGCAATCGACAACACCAAATAGTTCAATCCCTACCGGAACTATCTCCTGTGCAATCAATGCCTGTAGTGTTTCGGCGCAAAGTTCTGGCAACACTGATATTGCCAGTATTGAATTGTTTTACAACAGCGTGTCTCAAGGCATTCAGACTAGTCAATTTAGCTGGAATGGCTACAATCCAAGCTTTCCAGCTGGAGCCGTAGTGGCAGTAATCATTGACGACAATGGCCAAACTGCAACTGTCAGTTACTAACTCCTCTAGTAAGATGTCTGAGCCTATCATTGCACTTTCAACTGCCTACCAAAATGCAGCCCTTGCAGTAATCCGCCTTAGCGGATCAAATGTCCTAGATTTAACAATAAAACTAATTCAGTCTGAGACTAGACTAAACCCAAAAGTCCAGACCCTAGCAAATTTGATTAATCTTGATGGTAAACTAATCGATCAAGTCACTATTGTCTATTCTAAAGCACCTAGAAGCTTTACCGGTGAAGATATGGTTGAGATTACTTGTCATGGATCAATGCTAATCGTCGAGCAAATTATTGAAGCCTACCAAGGCCTTGGAGTAAGATTGGCCAAAGCTGGTGAGTTTAGTCAGAAAGCCTACCTTGCGGGTAAGCTAGACCTGATTCAGGCTGAGGCAATCAGTGAAATGATTGTCAGTAACAATTCGCTCTTGCTAGACCAGGCTAGAGATCAAATGCTTGGGGGTTTTAGTCATGAAATCTCTAGTGTTATTCAGGAACTAGCTGACTTAACCGCTAGAGTCAATGTTGGCTTGGATTTTAGTGAAGAAGATCTGGTGGATCTTACTAATACCCAGATTAGATCTAGCTTGCAAAGCTTGATTGACCAGCTAGAGTTTGACTTGATTAGTAGTCAAAACCTAGAACTTCTCAAGAATACGCCTAGGGTCTTGATTATAGGATCACCTAACGCTGGCAAATCTAGTCTATTTAACCAGCTACTTGGTATCAATAGGGCAATTGTTTCAGATCAGTCAGGTACCACTAGAGACTACCTGGAATCTCAGACTACTCTCAATGGTATGATGGTCAATCTGATAGATACGGCTGGTATCTTGGAGTTTGATCAAGATAGTACTGACCAAATCGAGCTGGAGGGGATCAGGCTTGCCGAGCAATTAATTCCGACGGCTGATTTAATCCTTCATCTGAGAGATCACCGACTGCAACCCTCAGCTAGTATTCAAAACCTTCTCAAGCCATACCAATCATCAACGATTGAGGTGATTAGTAAGCTCGATCAAGTCGACCAATCAGTCAATTCTAAGTCACATATCTCTATCAGTATCAAGAGACCAGAATCAATTAAGCAGCTCAAAAATCAAATCACAGCTAGGCTCTATCCCCATCTCCAAAAGCCAAGCCTAATCACCCATCGGCAGGTTGAAATCATCTCAAAGCTTAAAACCAAGCTCATTGATGTTTTAGATTTAGTTCAGGCTGACCTTGACCAAGAATTGATTGTGCTAGAGCTGGAGCAGGCAATCGCAATTTGCCAGGAGCTGACTGGTAAATCTGTTAGTGACCAAGTTTTGACTGCCACTTTCCGCCAATTTTGTATCGGTAAGTAGTTATCCTTCATACCCCTCTCTCTTGTCATCCTCCGAAACCCATCCTCTCCCTTGTCATCCTCCGAAGTTCGGAGAACTTACGGGGGATCCAGCATTTTGCATTTCTGGAATTCAATTTAAATACTGGATCTCCGGTATTTCTCTTTTAGAGAAATCCGAAGATGACACAAAAGAGGACTGTCATCCTCCGAAAATCCGAAGGGGTTTACGGGGGATCCAGTATCTCGCATTTGCATCCGTAATACCAATGCCATTAACTTAAGGAAGGTCAGTATCTTTTGGAGTTCTATTCACGCTTGATTTGTACATTGAATAAAGCTTACAAGGTCTTAAGTTAATGGCATTGATCCGTCATACTCAGAGCTTGCTCTGGGTATCCAGAAACAACAACAAACAACAAAAGTAGTTGAGTTAATCTAAGTACCTTATCTAGAGTTCTGGATCCCCAACAATTCCCTTCAAATGAAGGGCGGGAATTGTCGAGGATGACTCGACTCCTGTCATCCTCCGAAGTTCGGAGAACTTACGGGGGACCCAGAGCATTAGTCATCCTCCGAAACCCAACCTCTCCCTTGTCATCCTCCGAAGTTCGGAGAACTTACGGGACCCTTTTGTAAGAAAAATCAACCCCAATATTGTCATGGCTCAGGCTAAGTTTACACAGTTTTCTAGTTTTTTGAATAGACTTCTGGCTAGGTATCTTTTTAGTGATCTTTTAATATCCCTAATATCTAACCCTTCTTTAGTTCTTTTAGCGACATATTCTTGAGTTCTTTGATCTGTCCTTATTCTAGATATGACAATTGTTGTTAGTGAACAGTTAAGCTGTCTATCCCCATAATGATTTAGTCTGTATCTAGTAGTATTACCTGAGGATGCTGGGATTGGTGCAGCCCCTGCAAGCATCACAAAAGCATCAGCTGACTTTATCCTCCCTTTGTGAGAGTAAGCACAGATAATCTGAGCTAAGGATACTGGTCCTATACCTGGCTCAAGTAATAGCTCTGGGGATAACTTAATAGTTATCACTTCCAGTCTTTGACGGTTGAAGTCTAGATTATTAGATAGTTCAATAATACTAGTAGCTAACCTCTTGGCTTCTGATTTAATATCATAATGCCTATCACTTTTCTTAACTCTCCAGTTAGCAATTACTTGGTATTGCTTGAGGGTTAAGGCCCTTCTGACATCTATCCCTAAGTCAACACCTCTCAAAAGGGCTATTAGGGCATTCTTATTCATGGTTCGTTGACTCACCATGCTTCTTCTACTACTCAGTAATACTCTGAGGTTTTTACGCAACTCTCCTGTCCTGGGAATAATTAACTTTGATACCGGTAGCCTCAAGACGCTTAAGGCAGCTAATTCTGAATCTATTTGATCAGTCTTACCTCTAGCCCCACGACTCTTGAGCTTAGGGGGCTTAACCTCTACTACTTCAAGTCCTCTGGATAGTAGTAAATTGGTTAGAGTCTCCCCATAGGACGAAGTACCTTCTATTGCGAAAAGGAGATGGCTAGATTGAGGGTTAGATTGAGGACTAGGATGATGGTTAGGCTGGTCTGGCTTGTTACTAGACTGATCTGATTTATTGCTAGACCGGTCTAGTTTGCTGGATGGGGTTAGTAGTTGATTACCTGAGAGATGGTTCTTAGTAATCTCTTTTGCCCAATCAATAAATTTACAGAACTCTTTTTCTAGTACCCTAAACTCTCTTTGGTCTAAGACAACTCCTTTATTACTGATGGCTGTAGCTACATGCTTTTTAGCATGGGTATCTACACCAATTACAAAATCATACTTTTCTGATACAATAGGGAACATAGCACTTCTCCTTTCATAGTAAAGTGTTATTAAGTAAATATGACAAGCTAGGGCAGTTCTTAAATGAGCCACGATCAATCACTATTTACTAGTAAAATTGAGATTGATTCGGACAACCTTTTGTCAAGCCACTGCTTGTTTTAATAGATATAGCCCATAGTGGACAGGTCCCATTAAGGACAATAGCTCATTGAGAGCTATGTCAAGAGATCCAAGAGCCACACTGATGGGCTATTTTCTATTATATTCGATAAGTATGCACTTACCTATTACTATTTAAGGGATCCAGTATTCTAGCATTGTGCATTGTCATCCTCCGAAGTTCAGAGAACTTACGGGGGATCCAGTATTTTGCATTGTGTATTGTCATCCTCCGAAGTTCGGAGAACTTACGGGGGATCCAGCATTTTGCATTTCTGGAATTCAATTCAAATACTGGATCTCCGGTATTACCCTTCGGGTAATCCGAAGATGACAGAGGAGATGGATCTCCCATAATTTCCTATGGAAATTTGGAAGATGACACAAAAGAGGACTGTCATCCTCCGAAATCCGAAGGGTTTACGGGGGATCCATAGCATTGTCATCCTCCGAAGTTCGGAGAACTTACGGGGGATCCAGCATTTCTGTATTACTGGGCAACTATAGCCCCCGAAAAACAAAACCTGTACTTTTGACTGTATCTTATGGTCTATAATTGCCACTATTACTCCTCACCATATCTACGGATATGACTTGTCACAATAGCGACAATTCTAGATCAATAATCTATCACCCAAAACAAACAGGTTTTGTTTTGCGAGGGCTATAGCATTTGCATTAACCACTCTTATTGATATAATGATTATGTTTATAGATTGGTGGTGTCATAGCTTGTTATAAACTTGATTAAAACAAATCCTCAAATAAAACTTATATTATATAAATTTGTTTAGGAGGGTAGATGGTTAAATCTAGTAGCATAAAAAATTATTGGGCGGGTCTCACCCTCACCCTCCTACTCACCCTTAACACCTTGCTCCCAGCCCTCAGCTATGCCCAGATCACACCAATCCCCAACTCGCCCGATCAGCTAAGTAAGTCATCCCAATCATCCAGGCAAGTCAGTCAGCTAGCTCAAACAGAAGTAGATAATACTACCTCAAGTAGCCCCCTTAACCAAGCAGGTCAAGTAGCTAGTAATCTAGCTAGTCAAGTGATTGACGATCTGAGTCAAGTAGCTAGTGAGGTTTCTGATTCAGCTGAAGCAGCCTACCTCCAAAACGACTCAGATGGATTTTACTATGTAGACTTCATTGGTAATGATGCCGGAGTAGTACCCAATGGTGGGTTTGGAGGCATTAGTAATAACTATCTAAGTAATAATATTGCTGGTACTGTCAGTATTGATCCAGCAGGAGGCAATACTGCTACAGTCTCCACCGTCGAAATCAGACCCAACTCCTTCGATGGTTGGAATCAAGTAGAGCTAGAAGCTACCTACTCTAGTACCAATGCCATTAAGATTAATCTCCTGACTTGTGATGATAACCTTGTCCCCAATACTCCAATCCCAGGATTTCAAAACCTCACCCTCTCTGGTGGAGTAGTAGACATCTCTAGTCTTAATCATATCCCACCGACTGGGTATGACTGCATCCGAGTCCAAGTAGTAATGGACAACCTAGCAGGTAGTATTCCTGCTCCAGTAGTATCTAAGATCAAAGCTAGCTGGATTCCATTACCAGTCCTACTAATCGATCACTTAACCCCAGACCAAGTAGAAGTCGGTCAAGTGATTGTCAATACCCTTAGGCTATCAGTCTCTTATGCTGAGGCTTGTGAGGTAGTAGCTTACGCACCTCTTCCTGAGACAGGAGCTACAGACCCTGATAACTATGTCGACAATTATACTCCTAGCTATGGTCAAAACCCCAATCCCAGCTTGATCGAAGCTAGTGACAACGGAGCATATACCGCTAGTCAAATCACTATAGGGGACACTACTATCCCAGCCAACTCAGTCTACTGGGATCTAGGGTGTCTCAAGGCAGGATACACTGGCAAACTAACCTACAAGCTTAAGACCTTAAATGGTTGGGAAAATGGTATCCTTTATCATACTCAAGCCTATGCTGGAGCCGAGTCTCCAGTAGCCCCAGTCACTAGTGACAGTGACAAGACTACCAGTGGAGCCCAAAAGAACCTAACCGAACTAATCTCTACTCCCAAGCCAGTGATTGACAAGACAGTGTCGGGGACTTTTTATTACAACTATATTCACTATGTCTACGATAATGCAACTGCTGGCTATACCCCTCAAGTCACCTACTATATCAAGATTTCCAACGCAATCAATCAGTTTACCGGTGTAGAAACTATCTTCAATGCTAGTATCAGCGATGATCTGAGTGATATCTATGATAAACTAGCCAACCAATGCGGAGTAGCTACTCCCGGTACGAGGATTAGCAATATCAGCACTGGTGGGGTGCTCGATGATACTACTCTAGGATCTGAGGTAATTGACTGGACTGGTCTAGGTAATATGTTACCAAACCAGAGCAAATATGTAAGTTTTTCTGTCAATTATGCAGGTTGTCCTGACGATCAAGTGATCAACAATACTGCTACCTTTAGTGCTGACAATATTAGCGATATTTCAGATGCAATTGATGTGGTAATCAATTTGCCAGCAGATATTGAGCAGGTAGGGATTTACCCTAGAAAATATTTTGGAGATACTACCTACAACAATCTCTCTACTATTAGCTTGCCGATGATCAATAGTGGGACTACTACCTTGGGTGATCTTGTCACGATTGACAAGATACCGAAGAGTTTAGCCGATGGAGATACGGTAAACAACCAACCCCACAGTACCGATTTCGTCAATGCTAGCTTACCCAACGGAGTCAATGGTAGTATTTGGTATCGTACAGACGAAGTAGATAGAAGTATGACAGATCCCCCAGGATACGATCCCCTGACTGGAGTAATGACTGGCTGGATTGATTATTTACTGAACCCACCCGCTGATCCTAGTGATGTGACCTGGGTGGCATTTCGGGTAGATTGTCTCAATAGCAACTTATTTGACGCTCCTACTAGTGGCAGATGTGCCAATCAGCCTACTTCTACCACTGCCAAGATAACAGTCAAGGCGATGCAAGATACGACCTGTAGTATTCGTACTCTTAGCAATCAAGCTCTCTTTTATGCTTATGAAGGTGGCAGTGAGCTACCTTTCTCTGATCCATTGACCGCACCTCAATTGCCCAGCGACCTTGCTACCCCACTCCAAAATATCCAGTCTGATCCAGCTCTGATTAGTCCAGTCACACCGAGGGTGATTACGGATATTAGTGGTCCAGTTGGCGTGACTCCTCCTGGAGAAATTGAATACACGATCAAGCTCTCAACCCTATTTGAAACTGCCTTAAATACCGTAGTCACCATACCGACTCCAGTAATCAATGTCGGAGGAGCCAATACCTATCTCAAGCTAGTCAATGTCGATACTACTACCGGCTCAGTCGACCTAAGCAAGATCTATAGCTCACCCTATCAGATGACTATCAACCTAGGCAATCTACCTGCTGGTAGTTCTGAGACTATTACTATCAAGTACCTAGTGTCAGCTGGGACATTGCCATACAAAAACATTGATATTACTCCGACCACTACTTATCAAGACAATGCCAACTGTCCAGTGGTAGGCTCGACTGATACAATTCGAACCCAAATCTACCCCGGTGTTGCCAGTCTCATCACCTACAAAGAAGTCACTGAATCCCTAATCCCCACTGGAGACAATATCCACTATGCTCTCCATTTCCAAAACATCGGTATCAACCCTACTACTCAGACTTGGGTAGTAGACAAAGTCCCTGACAAGACAGTCTTAGACTACCTCTATCTCAATGGCACAGATCCAGTCGGCAATAGCTATTCCTGTACCAATTGCAAAGCCTATTTCTCTAAGAGTATCCCACCCTTGCCGAGTGATCTTTCTCCCTCTGATCCGCTTGATCCCACCATTATCAATAACAACTTTACTCTAGGTACCCAGGAAGCCAATCCCTCTGGGGGTACTCGCTGGGTCTCACCCTTCGGGATAGAGACTAGTTACTTCGCAGTATTAGTAGACAACAGTGCCTTGACTCCCTCAATGTTCCCAGTCGGAGCGATCGGTAGTGTCGGAGTAGAGGTAACTAATGATTCGAACAATACTACTCCCACAGTCGAAGGTTCTCCTGCAGGATCAATTATCTCCAACTCCAATGCAATCCTCTCAAGTGAACTACTCCAAGCGATCGCACCTCCAGTCTTTACCACTATCTTGCCTAGTCCTGGTCTAGCTATCAACAAGTATGAAGTCACTAGTAGTGGTAGTGAAGTCCTCAAGGCTGGAGAAGCCTTCCAGTGGAAGATAGACTATCTCAATGACTCAGGTACTACCAATTCAGTCACTAGAATCATTGACCACTTACCAGCCGGAGTAAGTCTAAGCTCGATTAAAAACAGCTTTAACAGTCATGCTATTAGTCAAGGTGCTAGTAGTGGAGAAGTCGACATTACGACTAACCCCGTAGTCAGTATTGTTAGCAACCTAGATGGGACAGCTACTATCACAATTGAAATCGCCAATGATGATGGTACTAGCCCTAGTCTCCGTGGCTCAGGACTAGGATTAGCTGATCGTGAGGGAGGAGTAATCACCCTAAACCTAGTAGCAGATACCGATCTAGTCACTGGCTCAATTATTACCAACAAAGCCGATGGTTACTATGAAGACAGTAGTGGCAAGCCCGGACAAGTCACCGACACTGACACTCTAGTAGTCCGTAACCCAGACCTAGCTATCTCCAAGCAAGTCTCTAGGACTGATCCCATACCTTCATCTGCCCCCAATCAAGACTTCTTTAACTACACCCTCCTAGTCTCCAATGAAGGTCTAGCTAGTGCCAATAATGTAGTGATCACCGATACCCTTGATCCTGGTATTTGCTACAACTCCGCTACCCCGACTGTGATCTCAGTCTCCGGGGGTTGGAGCTTACCAGCTCCGACTGTCAGTGGTACTTGTGCTAGTGGTCAGACCCTTACTTGGAACGGGACAATCGATCATACCTCCTACCCGACTGGTACTATCCCCGCTCTCTCTGAGCAAATCCTAATCACCTACAAAGTATATATTGATCAATCTATTGCCAATAATACTACCTTGAGTAACAATGTATCGGTCAGCTCGACTGACATAGAGAGTCCAGATAATTATCCCAATACCGCTACTAGCTCAGTCACTACTCCCGAAGCTGATCCTTACGCTATTAAAGTCGGAGAGAGAACCGTAATCCCCGGAGAGACTTGGGAGTTTAATCTAATCTATGGTAATGACTCTAGAGCAGAAGCTACTGGAGTATACCTAATCGATACTCTACCCGACTGGGACACTACTAGTGATCCGAGTGGAGCTGGACAGAGCGATGTCACCCTCAATTTCGTCAGTGTTAGTAATGGGGAACAAGTATATTACCACTCAGGAGCAATCACTGCCTCTCCTCCAGCCTTTGATCCCAACAATCCGACCAGCAATGGTTGGACTCTTACTCCCGGGACTGGTTCGTCCTCTCCCAACTATATTGCTATCTTACCTAATCCTAGTACTCTAGCTAGTCAAGCTGGACCATATACAGTATCTATCAACTTGACAGCTACTGATCCAGACACTGGGTTTAACCTACCCTCGGGCACTACTCTCACTAACAATGTTGACATCTATGCTGATACTGACATCAATACTACTAACAATCATAGTAATGCTACGACCAAGACTCCTAGCTCCGACCTCGCTATCACCAAGACCTCAGACCCTTCAGGATCCTATCCTGGTATCGCTCCTGGAGAAGCACTGACTTATACCCTCAGAGTAGAGAATAAGGGGACAGAGTCTACTTGTCAGATCGGAGTAACAGATGACTTGACTAGTAACCTAGCCTATCTAGAACCCCAGACCCCACTCCATAGTCTCGGTACAGTTGAGCTTCGTAACATTAGTGACAATAGCTCTACCGACTTCGTCAATCTAGTAGGAGACAAGATCACTGACTTAGTCGGAGTGACAGACAACTCAACAGCATCAATGCTAGATATTGAGATAGGAGACAGCACCAATCCCCCTAATACTGTCTGTATGCCAGCCAATACCTACTTTGAGTTTCAAGTATATACTAGAGTCCTAGATAGTACCCAGGACTCAGTAGAGATTGTCAATCAGGCTACTGTGACCAAGCTCTCTACTCCAGTAGAAGATTATCTAGACAACAATACTGACAGTAGTAGTGTAGTAGTCTGGAGAGCAGACCTCTATACTCACAAAGATGGCTTTGGTTGTGGAGCTGATAACAACTGTAATTCTACAGCTGACAATGATGATACTTACATAGATGCTGGGGAGAGAATACATTATGACGTCGAGTATGGCAATGTTGGTAACATCTCAGCTGACAATCCTGACCTAGTCGAATCAATTCCTGTAAATACTTGCTATCGTCAAAATTCTGTCACCAATCAACCCCCCAATACTACTTTACAATACAGCAATGACAATGGTATCACCTGGGACTATACCCCAGTCTATACCAATAGTCAGGATTGTAGTATCACAGACCTAAGATTTCACTGGAACTCTGAGCTGCCAAATTCTCGGTACTTTGGAGAGGCGGGGAGTTTTACGGGGGTTAAGAGTCAGATCAATACAATACCATCTGACTATTTAAGCCCGGGTGGAATTGAGAAGATATTGGCTAGTGATGGGGCTTCTGGTGACTTGTTTGGTTATAGCGTAGCAATCGATGGAGACCGGGTCGTGGTCGGGGCATACAGGGATGGCGACAATGGCACCGACTCCGGCTCCGCCTACCTCTACGACTGGGATGGCAGCAGTTGGGTCGAGACCAAGCTACCTGTTAGTGATGGGGCGGCTGGTGATAGCCTCGGCTACAGTGTGGCAATCAATGGAGACCGGGTCGTGGTCGGGGCACTTTATGATGACGACAACGGCAGCAACTCCGGCTCCGCCTACCTCTACGACTGGGATGGCAGCAGTTGGGTCGAGACCAAGCTGACTGCTAGTGATGGGGCGGCTAATGACCGGTTCGGTCAGAGCGTAGCAATCGACGGAGACCGGGTCGTGGTCGGGGCATTTTATGATGACGACAATGGCATCTACTCCGGCTCCGCCTACATCTACGACTGGGATGGCAGCAGTTGGGTCGAGACCAAGCTGACTGCTAGTGATGGGGTGTTTAATGACTGGTTCGGCTACAGTGTAGCGATCGATGGAGACCGGGTCGTGGTCGGGGCATACAGGGATGACGACAATGGCACCGACTCCGGCTCCGCCTACCTCTACGACTGGGATGGCAGCAGTTGGGTCGAGACCAAGCTGACTGCTAGTGATGGGGCGGCTGATGACCGGTTCGGCCAGAGCGTAGCAATCAATGGAAACCGGGTCGTGGTCGGGGCACCTTATGATGATGACAATGGCACCGACTCCGGCTCCGCCTACCTCTACGACTGGGATGGCAGCAGTTGGGTCGAGACCAAGCTGACTGCTAGTGATGCGGCGGCTGATGACTGGTTCGGCTACAGTGTAGCGATCGGTGGAGACCGGGTCGTGGTCGGGGCATACAGGGATGACGACAATGGCGCCAACTCCGGCTCCGCCTACCTCTTCAGTCCCGAGGATGGAGTCTGGACCCAACAAGTTATTAAATACTACACCTCCGCTTACTACTACAAATACACTACCGTCAGTCCCACCCTCCACGACTCCTGGAGCAAGCTCCTAATAGACTCAGAAATCCCAGAGGGTACATCGATCACCTACTCCCTCTATAGCAATAGCACCTGTACCACCTCCCTCGGTACTCAGTGGCAGAATCAGCCAGTCACCTCAGTAGTCGACATCTCTAGTATTCCTGCTACAGTGACTAATATCTGTATCCGCTTCGACTTCGATCGGACAGCCAACCCGACTGCCGAACCTAAGATCTATGGATATACCTTTACCTATCAAGGACCAGTCACTAAGTTTGGCTTTGATGTAGTAGCAATGCAAGATACTACCTTAACTACTATAGACAACAATGTCTCTATTGCTACCGCTACTCCCGAACTCTTGACTAGCAACAACACTGATACTGATAGAATGTTCTTACTTCAGTCAGACTTAGAGCTTAAGAAGTCAGTCGATCTCTCAGCCATCACTACGACTGAGATATCTAATGGTGATACCCTGACCTATACTCTAGAGTTTAGTAACCTCGGACCAAATACTAGTAATGCAGTAGTAGTTACTGACCAGCTTCCTCTAGCCTTCCAGACAGATCCTCCTAGTACTCCAGTGATCGTGGCTACCCTAGACAGTGGGGCAACTATGCTCTGTAGTTTTGATTCAGCCAACCGTAAGATTTACTGTGACAATGATGGATCCTCAGCTACTGCCTCTACTCTCACTCTAGCTCCCGGAGAGGGAGGAGTAGTGACTATCACTCAGCCAATCAATCCAGCTGATCCTGGAGCAGTCGATGGCTCAATCCTCGTAAATACTGC
The DNA here is from genome assembly GCA_020639315.1 of Candidatus Nomurabacteria bacterium. Lineage (GTDB taxonomy): Bacteria > Patescibacteriota > Saccharimonadia > JAGOAT01 > JAGOAT01 > JAGOAT01. The sequence goes on from JACKGM010000002.1 coordinate 118,642, forward strand.
TAGTATTGACTCATCCACCCTCGACCCTACTCCAGAGAACAATACTGACTCAGCCTCGACTCTAGTCGGGACTGCTAGTAATGTCTATGCTGTCAAGACTGGTAGTGATATCAAAGCCAACCTCGGTCAGGAGTACACCTACACTATTGAGTTTGGTAACAATGGCAATCAAGATGCTACTAACTTCAGTCTAGTAGATATTCTTGACAATACTCACCTCTCGACCAACCCTAGTGAGATCCCAGTAATCGATCAATCCAACCTAGCTACTGACATCCCTGGGCTAGTCTGTAGCACTGAGGGAACTGCACCAGACTACACTATCTACTGTGATGATGATGGAGATAGCTCTACTCCATCAAGCTTCACCCTGACTAGTGGCTCAGCTTCTAGTATTGATATCACAGTTGTTGTTAAGGGTGACATCAACCTCTTGACCAACCCCTACACAGTAGTAGAGAACATAGTATCAGTCGATACTACCAGTACTGAAGTAGACATCACTGACAATACTGATACTCACGAAGTACCAATCATTCCAGCTGGTCTCTCAACTATCTCTGGTACTGTCTTCTATGACCAAGACAAGGACATAGCGATCGATGATGGTGACTATGGGATAGAGGGAGTAGATGTCTTCCTCAGTGGAGTAGACTTGCTCGGGAATATCCTAGTGCCAGACAAGAATCAATATCCAGTAGAATACGAACAAGCTATGACCAATCTAGTCAGTCAAGGACTAATCCCAGCTGGTAGCTATAGTGCTTCAAATCCCTATCCAGCCGGATACTTGATCACTAGCCCAGTGATGACTGATCAAAATGGTCACTATGGTTTTGCTGGTCTCTATCCTGGTACTTACAATCTCTATGAAACTCAGCCCAGCCAATATGCTTCTACTGGCTCAGACAATGGCTTCCTGGGCTATGATAGTAATGGTGACCCCTTGCCTGACCCTAGTAATGGTCCAGACGGAGCTGGGACTGATCCTAGATACGGAGAAGGGAGCTTACAGACATCTGATCCACTAACAGTCAATCAGATTAACTCAATCGTACTACTTGAAAACGAAGACTCAATAGAGAACAACTTTGGTGAAGTAGGACTATCCCTCGGCAACTACGTCTGGAATGATTTAGACAACTCCGGTACTGTCAACGGTAGTGAGACTGGTATCGATGGTGTAGTACTAGAGCTCTATCAAGATACCAACTCCAATGGAGTCTATGATCCTGGGATAGATGCTCTAGTCTCAAGTACTGTCACTGGAGACAATCCAAACACCACTGGAGTGACTGAAGTAGGCTGGTATCAGTTTGATGGCCTAATCCCAGGAGATTACCTAGTCTTAGTCACTAGTACAAACTTTGATACTGGTGCAGTCCTAGAGAACTACTTTAGCTCTACTCTAGTAGTAGACCCAGATAATGACACCGACAATGATGACAATGGAGTAGTAGTCAATGGCGGAAGTGATTACTCAGCTGGGGTAGCATCTCAAGCTATTACCCTAGAACCATTGACTGAACCAATCACTGATGAGGATACTGATAGTAATACTAATAACACATTGGACTTTGGGTTTTACCAGACAACTAGTTTGGGCAACTATGTCTGGAATGATGGTAACCACGATGGCATCCAAGACATCACTGAGTCGGGAGTAGACGGAATAACTGTCACCCTCTACAGTGCAATCGATGACAGCATAGTATCTACTACTGTCACGGGAGACAATCCAGACACTGTAGGAATCATCGAGACTGGTTGGTATCAGTTTGATGATGTTCCTGCTGGAGACTATTACATCACCTTTAGTAGTTTACCTACCAACTATGTCTTTACCTCCGCTAATCAAACTACTGATCAATACGACTCTGATGTCGAGAATCTGACTACTGGACAAACCGCTACCTTCACTCTAGCGACTGGAATAATGCCTGACAACTATTACCCAGACATTGATGCCGGGATCTATGATACTAGCTTAAGTATTGGTAATACTGTCTGGATCGAAAATGGCAATAACTCAGTCTATGACTATATCACTGACACTGGAGTCAATGGGGTGACTCTAGAGCTTTACCTAGATACTAATGACAATGGTGTCTATGACAGTGGAGTAGACACCCTAGTCTCTACTACAATCACGGGAGACAACCCAGCTACTACCGGGGTGACTGAATCAGGCTGGTATCAGTTTGCTGGTCTGAGCGCAGGAGACTACTTCGTCCTAATCCCAGCTAGTCAGCTAACTACTGGGGGAGCTCTATATGGATACAGTTCAATCTCAGGACAATCTGGAGATGATCAGATAGATAGTGATGACAATGGAGAACTGTCTAGCTATGGAGTAATCACTCAAGTAATCAGTCTTGCTACTGACTCAGAGCCGAGTAATGATGGAGATGGTAGTATCAATAGTGACCTCACTATTGACTTTGGCTTTGTGGCTCAAGAGTTAGGACTTGATATCACAAAAGACATTAATAATCTAGTACATATCTCTGATAACCTTTACTCAGCTAGTGTTACTATCACTGCTAGTAACCTCGGAGGTCAGGACCTGACCAACTTCCAGCTAGTCGATAATATTGAGACTAGTCTAAACCTCACTAGCTCGGACATCACAGTCACTACTATGCCAGTGATTGATAGTGGGTTTGTGTTATCAGACATTACAGCCTCAGACCTAAACTCTAGCTTTAGTGCAAGTAGCTTAGACCCAGACATCTTTAGCTCCGGGCTAACCCTCCTAGATGGTGACTCAGGAGTAATCAGCTTCACGGTGGAGCTCAATATCACTGACTACTACTCAGTCTTTAGTAATGCACCGAGCTGTAACCCTGACCCAGCTTTGACTTCTACCCCTTGGATTGATATCGATGCTTTTGGTAATGGGACAATTGTCGGTACGACTGAGGCTAATGCTACTGTAGCTATCTATGTCGATTCTTCACTGTTTGCTACTACTGTAGCTGACAGTAATGGTTGCTACCTATACAATTTCACATCAACTGATTTGCCTTGTACTGCTGGCGATCATACGATTACTGTCTATGATACTGAGAGGGAGTGGATGAGTAGTGTTGATTTTCAGGCCAATACACCTGGGACAGATTTGGGCTTCTTCTTTGATGTCACTACTGACCCGACTACCTGGACACCACTGCCCGACTCGGCACCCGGAGATACTTTTACTGGCGGGATTGGTGATGTCGTCACTACTAGAGATGGTTCTATCACCTATTCTCCAAAGTTGATAGACCTGGACAATATACCCTATTCAGTAATTGATATCTATGACACTAGTGACAAGGACAACATTAGCTTACTTGGTAGTATTGATTTGGGCAGTTACGCATATGGAGCAGCAGTAGCCTTATCACCTGATCAAACAAAACTTTTTGTGGCAGAATATCGACCTGCTACATTCCCAGGAGTAATAACAGTCTACGATGTTTCAGCTGTCCCGACTACTATTCCGACGACTCCGATCCAAACTATTAACCTACCAGGGATAACAACTGGACCAATCGATCTAGAGATAGACAACCAAGGAATTGTTTGGGTAGCAGCTGACTTCCAGACTGGTGGAGCTATCTATACCATTGACTCAAACAATCTAGGAGCTGGTGCTACTCTGGCTCACTCTCTAGCTGGGGCAATGGCTCTAGAGATCTCTAAGAGTATGAACAAGCTCTATATATACCAATATAATTCAGTTGATCAGATCAGTGTAATCGATACACTGTCAGGCACCTTAACAACTGGAGTCCATACTCTTGATACCAATAATACTACTAGCGACTACTTTGTATCAGCCGCAATTGATCCTTATGGGTTCTATTACTACGTACCAGATCCTTTAAATCATGAGATTGATATGCTGGATGTAGTTAGTGGGGCATATTTAGGCTCAATTGCTCTACCTAATGATCTGTTGATTACTTCAGTGTATATGACTATTGACGGAAAGTATTTAGTAGCATCTGGAGTAAATGATGGATCAATCGATCCCGGTTTAGAAAACACTAGAGAATTGGCAGTATTTGATACTTCACTAATTTCAATCAACCCTGGAGATTATATGCTACTGTCTAGGATCTCATTAGGCGTTAGTAGTGAGAGTTGGGGATATGCTACCTTCGGAGGTGGAGCACCTTCAGCTAGTCTGACTGCCCCAGAGGGAGATTGTGTCAACACCCTCCCCAACATCGCTAGTCTGACTAGTGATCAATCTAGTGTCAGTGACCCAGCTAGTTTCGGAGCTTCTACCCCTAATCCAGCTCTTGATCTAGTTAAGTCAATCACTACTGTTCCAGAACTCTTAAGTCTAGACTCTTACCGCTACACTATTGATCTTCGATTGGAGAATACTGGTAATGTCGACTTGTCTCAGCTAAATCTAGTAGATGATATTGAGACCGAGATCCCTGGAGTAGTAGTCACTGCTGTCAATAGCGTTACTGTCTCTACTGCCCCCGCTACTGGGACTCTGACTCTCAACCCTAGCTATGATGGTAAGTCAACCAACCCTCAATTGCTTGATCCTTTGACTTCAGATCTACCGATCGGTGAATTCGCAGTGATTACAGTAGTAGTAGACTTAGACTACAGTGGAGTCACAGAATCGCCAGCTGACAATACAGCTACTGTAGACGGAGTAGATACCGTAGACCCTGACAACACCGTGAGTGATCAGAGTACTGCTGAGATGGATCCTAGTAATATCCCTACTCCTGACTTGACTATCGTCAAAGACACCCTCCCCGCTACCACTGACCCTGAGCTAGCTACTTGGCTCAGTGATGGAGTGACAGAGTACAGCTACAGTCTAACCCCAGCCCTGAGTGGAGCAGAGATAGTCAATAGTGGGGGTACTAGTCCAATCAGAGTACTAGACAATCTACCTCCAGAACTGACTATGACTGATTACCCAACTGGATCAGACGCAGTCAACTGGGACTGTAGTGCTTCTAGTCTAGGTAGCCCAGCAATTCTAGACTGTAACTACCTGGGTTCTTACCCAGTCTCTCCAGCTACCCTAGAGAGTATTATCGTGACAGTCACTCTTAATCCCGGAGTAGACCCTAATACCACTATTACCAATACTGCTACTGTCTCCTCTACTGAAGAACCAGTGGTTAATCAAGACAACAATAGTGATAGTGAAGAGATTGGTGTCCTAGGAGTAGTAGACCTAGAGCTGACTAAGTCAGTCAACAATCCTACTCCTTTACCCCTAGACCAAGTGACTTGGAGTATTACAGTCAGTAACAATGACACAGGTAATGGACTATCAGATGCTACTGGAGTAGTAGTAGAAGATATCATCTCTGGACTAGCTCCAGACCTAGTCTACTTCTCTCACTCTATTACCGATGCTCCTAGTGCTGGTACCATAGGAAGCTTTGATCCTCTAACAGGAGTATGGAACATTGGAGATATCCCTAGTGGAGAAGAGACTACCCTAGAAATCACGATGGATCTCTCAGCCACTGCTACTGGTACAATCAAGAACTTGGCTCAGGTCACTGGACTCGATCAAGTAGACATTGATTCTGATCCCAATGACAATACTTCAGCCCCAGACCCAGATAGTCCTAGTGACCCCGGTAGTAAGCCAGTCACAACTACCAACCCTACTGGTCTAGACCTCCATGATGATGAAGACAATGCCGAGATCACCCTCTTGCCTACTCCTGACTTGACCATCGTCAAAGACACCCTACCCGCTACCACTGACCCTGAGCTAGCTACTTGGATCAGTGATGGAGTGACAGAGTACAGCTACAGTCTAACCCCAGCCCTGAGTGGAGCAGAGATAGTCAATAGTGGGGGTACTAGTCCAATCAGAGTACTAGACAATCTACCTCCAGAACTGACTATGACTGATTACCCAACTGGATCAGACGCAGTCAACTGGGACTGTAGTGCTTCTAGTCTAGGTAGCCCAGCAATTCTAGACTGTAACTACCTGGGTTCTTACCCAGTCTCTCCAGCTACCCTAGAGAGTATTATTCTGACAGTCACTCTTAATCCCGGAGTAGACCCTAATACCACTATTACCAATACTGCTACTGTCTCCTCTACTGAAGAACCAGTGGTTAATCAAGATAACAATAGTGATACTGAAGAGATTCTGACTGAAGATCCGATCCTTCCCCCTGACCCTACCCCAATGGTCGGGATAGCCAAGAGCATCGGAGCTATCACTCAGACTACAGACCCATTAGATCCAGGACAGCTGATAGCTAATAGCTATGATATCCCAGTCACCCTGACAGTCAGAAACTATGGCCTAGGACAAGCCTTAATGGTTGATGTCACTGATGACCTAGTAGCTACTTTCCCTGACTTAGACCCAACTCAAATAGTAGTCTCTACCCCAGTCTCAATCACTACTACTCCAGACTCAGTAGTAGCCAATCCAAACTATGATGGAGTAACTGATACTAGTCTAACTATCCCAGCAGACTCTAGTCTAGCTCCAGACCAAGTAGCAGTCCTAAGCTTTACTCTGACTTTGACTAGTCCTACCCTAGACCATGACTACTTCAATACAGCTCTAGTCACTAGTACTGATACTAATGACAATACCTACACTGATGACTCCCAAGACGGACTAGACCCAGACAATGGCTCAGATGATCCAGCTAGCAATGGCAATGATGATCCTACAGACAATACAGAGCCTAGCCTAATCCTGATCCCAGACACCACCCAACCCCTCCCCATTTCCGACCTCTCCCTGACTAAGTCCCTTGAGACCACCGAAGAGATTAGGATAGGAGATACAGTCACCTTCGCTCTCAAGCTAACCAACAATAGTACCACCACCTCAGCCCCAGGACCAATCACTGTGACTGATACCCTCCCCACAGGACTAACCTTCATAGGATTTACTAGTGCCAACCCCAACTTCAACTGTAGTGGTACTACTACAGTAACCTGCACTCTAGATGATAGTATTCTTCCTACTCTTAGTGAGACAGTATATATCAATACCTACATAGGAGAAGACACCTCAGACACTATCTCCAACATCGCTACTCTAGCCACCACCACCTCAACCGACCCAGACCAAACCAACAACACAGGTCTAGTCAGTGGTATTAGTATTACCACCCCAGAGCCAGAACCCGAACCTACCCCCACCCCAGAACCCACCCCAACCAACTCCAATACCAAAGACATCACTTCAAACTCTATCTTGCCTAATACTGGTATCCTCTCTCATCCAGTCACCCAATTACTCTTACTAATCTCTATAATCTCTATACCAGTCCTAGTGATCAGACGACAAAGAAGGGTGGAGTAACCCTGTATTGTCATCCTCCGAAGTTCAGAGAACTTACGGGGGATCCAGAGCATTAGTCATCCTCCGAAACCCAGAGGGTTTACGGGGGATCCAGTATTCCCGCATTTGCATTGTCATCCTCCGAATTCTCCTTGAGAGAATTACGGGGGATCCAGTATTTAGTATTTATGGGGCTCAACTCAAATACTGGATCTCCGGTATTTCTCTTTTAGAGAAATCCGAAGATGACAAGAGAAGGGGGCATTGTCATCCTCCAAGATAAAAACAGTTTTTGTGTAATAACCCTGTTGCCATATAAACTTGCGAGGTCAAAGCTGATGATTTTTATTCCCGACTAGCAAAACACGACAAAGCATAACAGGAGTTACGCTGCGAAGTGTTTTGCTAGTCTGGGGCAAAAAATGGCAGTTTTGAAGCCGTGAGGTTATATGGCAACAGGGTTAATATAGCAAGCTCAAAACAAAACCAGACAATTTGAGCTGTACTATAGAGGACTAGAAAGGTAGTTCTTCTTAAGAGCCATATCCATAGATATGGTGAGTAAGAAAACTAGCTTTATAGACTCTAGAGTTGGGTCAAAAGTCTGATTTTGTTTTTAACTTGCTATAACTAAGATTATTTTATTTCACAAGCTAAAATGCTATAATTCATCTGATATGGCAAAAAGTCAATACCAAGTAATCATTATTGGGGCCGGTCATGCTGGCTGTGAAGCGGCAATCGCTAGTGCCAAGATTGGTGCTAAGACTGCCCTGATCACCACTGATTTAAGCAAGGTAGCTACTACACCTTGCAACCCCTCGATTGGCGGTCCCGGCAAGGGCAATCTGGTCAGAGAAGTCGGTGCCCTTGGAGGCATAATGGCAACGATTACTGATCAGTCTGCAATTCAAATCAAAATTCTCAATAGCGGTAAAGGCAAGGCTGTCCAAGCCTACCGAGCACAGCTAGACAAAACTCTCTACAATCAAAATATGCTTGCCTTACTCAAAAGCACAGAAGGACTTGACTTGATTGAGGCTCAAGTAGCGGAGATTGTGAGCCGAGATAATCAAATTACGGGGGTAAGGCTAGTAGGTGGTCAATCAATCCTGACTGAATCGGTCGTGATTACAGCCGGAACTTTCCTTAATGGTGAGATTGTAATCGGAGACCGAGTAGTACGCAAGGGAGGCAGAATCGATGAGGATAGTGTCTATAGTCTGAGTGATAGTATCAAAAGGCTGGGTGTCTTGTCTGGACGCCTCAAAACAGGTACTCCTCCCAGGATTGCCAGAGATAGCATTGATTATGACCAAATGGAACTTTCCCCTGGCTCTGACGCAGCAATCAGCTTCTGTTACCCAAACCATCAAATCTTGCCTCTCTCCATGCAAGAACCTTGTTATCTAACTTATACTAACCATCAGACACATCAGGTAATCATGGACAATCTCAAGCAGTCCCCAGTATTTTCTGGCATGATCAATCAACGGTCTCCCCGTAGTTGCCCCAGTCTAGACAAAAAAGTAGCAAATTTCCCAGACAAATCTCGACATCCAATCTTTATCGAGCCAGAAGGTAGACCAGACGGAGTGGATGGAGAAAGAATGTATATCCAGGGCGCGTCTCTAGCTTTCCCAGAGGAGATTCAAGAACAAATCATCAAAACTATCCCCGGACTAGAAAATGCTAGATTTATCCGTCATGGCTACGCAGTGGTTTATGACTATTTCTTGCCGAGTCAGCTAGACAAGACCCTGATGGTTCGTAACCAATCTGGACTCTATCTCGCAGGTCAATTGATTGGGACTACGGGTTATGAGGAAGCTGCTGCCCTCGGTCTGATGGCTGGCATCAATGCTAGCCTCAAAGTACTGGGCAAGCCTAGATTTGTCCTAGAACGAGATCAAGCCTACATCGGAGTACTAATCTCTGATTTGATTAGCAAAGTACATGTCGAACCTTATCGAATGTTTACCTCGAGAGCTGAATACCGTCTGAGCCTGAGAAACGACAATGCCGATCTTAGGCTGGCTAAGCTTGGTTATCGGTTAGGTCTACAGCCAAAATCTTACTTGAGTCAAGTCAATCATCGAAGACAGATGATTGACCAAGCTATCGAATTACTCAGGACTAGCTCAGTCAAATATCAAGGTCACCCTACTACGGGATACCAACTCCTAAGAATGCCCAAAACGACTTTGGCTCAGACTTTAGAAATTCTCGGGATAAGATCTGAAGTAATCGACCCTAGTATCTATGACACAGTTGAGTCAGAGATCAAATATAGTGGCTACCTGGATAAACAAGAACAAATCATCGAGAAGCAGAGAAGACAAGCCGAGATCAAGCTGGGATCGGGGATGGATTATACAAAGATCAAGAGCCTAAGAAATGAGGCAGTCGAGAGGCTGAGAGAAGTAATGCCCGAGACTATAGCTGACGCAATGAATATCCAAGGTATCACCCCAGCTGATCTTGAGGTATTGACTTTTAGCGTCAGGAAGTGTAGAGTTAGCTTGTATTAATATCATGTTATGTCTGTAAAACAACCGAGCTGTCTAGGAAATTGTTCATACTTTTATAACTCCTGCTGCAAAATGGAGTCTCGTTAATGGTAAATAAACAACCTATGCTCGGTCTGACCCACCCACACTTTTCTAATCTGTAACTAACAGTTACTGTATTAGACAGGGAGTAATAAGTTACTTTTTTGCATTCAATCAAAAAGCGACCTAAAATCAAGGTGTAAACACTTAAACAAAAGGTCGCTATGAATAAACTACAAAAAATACAAGCAGATGTAAAGAGTTTAGGGGAAAATACATACCTCAGGCTAAACTAAAAAGATACAATACGGCAGTAGCCACAATCTCTCTTCGTCCCCTGATCTCTCTTAACTCTGCTGGTAGGAGTCTAGGATTAAAAAGATCTACAGGTGAGAGAAGGTTAGAGAGAATTGCTAGTGACAGTGCCTTATCCAAGTCCGTATTAAGAGGACTCTTTTATCAAGCATTATCCCAGTTCAAGAACGGTAGCTACATTTATCTATCTTTAGACCATTCTCAGTTTGGTACCTTCTCTGTAGAGATGTAAGTCTTGTAGTAAGGTATAATAGGTGATGATGAATGATTTTGTAAACTTGCCAAAATTATCTTGCGGGGATCAGGTCGCTGTAATATCTCCATCTTCAGGTCTTCCTGGCTTATTCCCTTGGGTACAAGATCTTGGCATACAAAGGCTTCAGACCAACTTTGGACTATTTGCTAAAGAGTACCCAACAACACGACTAATGGGCTCATCTCTGGAAGCTCGAGCACGTGATATAATGGATGCTTTTGGAGATTCGAAAAATAAAGCGGTATTTGCTTCAATAGGAGGCAATGATCAGATAAAACTTATAAAGCTGCTAGATCCAAAGGTATTTACTAGCAATCCAAAACCATTTTTTGGCTATAGTGACAATACACATCTACATAATTTTTTATGGAACCTAGGCATACCTTCATACTATGGAAGCTGTATAATGACCGAGCTAGCATTCCAGGTAAAGATACCTGATCTAACAGATAAATATCTTAGACAAGCATTATTTAAGAGAGGTAAATTAACAGTCAAAGACTCAAGTACTTTTAATGACATAGGACTTAACTGGTCTATTAAAAATAATCTCAGTAAAAATAGAATTTTTGAAGCTAATGAGGGAACATATTGGGATGGCCATGAGGATGCAACTGGTATTCTGTGGGGAGGATGTGTAGAGTCATTAATCGCGCAAGTCAGTGCAGAAGTATACTTACCTTCTCCCAGTATCATGAATAGTACGATTCTCTTCATTGAGACGGCCGAGGATATACCAGATCACTGGGTAGTTGAGTATTTGTTAACTGGTCTTGGGGAACGAGGCTGGCTTAGTAAGATACAGGCTATTCTGGTTGGAAGACCTAAGACATGGGACTTTGATAAACCATTATCGAAAAAAGCAAGAGTAGAATACAGAAAAAAGCAAAGATCAACCATTATAAAGACAATAAGAAGTTATAATAAAGACTTAACAATCGTACAAAATGTTGATTTTGGACATACGGCTCCACAAATAACATTACCCTATGGAGGTAAATGTAGCATAAGACCAGATACAAAAGAGATAGTGCTGTACTACTGATTAATATTACTGTACTCCATAATACGAGTATATATTTATAGTGCATTGTGGTATATTGGGTTGGTACTTTCATGCAAAGTAGGGGTAGGTATTCTAATTATTAACGACCGAGGCAAAATACTAATCAGAGAGCGTAACGACCCCAAAGACCCTGACAATCTAGGTAGGAAAGAATTATTGGGCGGATACATTAAACCTGGTGAAACACCAGCCCAAGCGATTACAAGAATCTTGATCGAGGAAGCTGGTGATGACCTCAAAGTAGAGATCATTGCTCCGTTTACCACACTATCCTCGGAACCAGTGTCTGATCCAAGCATCTGGAGTATCGGAATACCCCACGTATGCAAACTGATATCTGGAAAACCTAAGATCAACCCTGACTATAATCGAGTCACAAACTTTTGGTGGATTAGTCTCGAGCAAGCCTTAGATGACCCCAACCTTACCCCCGGTACCCGCACCCAGCTCGAGGATTTTTTAGAATGGCTAAGTATTGTAATCGATACTATTGAATAACCCTGTTGCCAGATAGCTTGATGTCTCCAAAACTACCATTTCATTTGTCCTAACTTGACAAAACAGTTTTTGACCAACAGATAAGAGCTAAAAAACTGTTTTTTAATAAACCGCCAAAAACTGCCGATTTGGAATAAATTGTTTGTAATGCTCCAGAAGCCCAGCTGGCAAGTTGCTATCTGCTACCTCACTACCAAAGATCGCATAGAGCTCAGTGTCAAAATCTTGACCTGTTTGATCCCGATATGCATCAAATCTGTCAGGGTAGACATTGGTATTATAAAACTGGTAATACTCCCTAAGACCGAGAGCCAATTGCTCTCTAGCTCGGTCATCAAGTAGCTGAGAGTATACATAGTGCAAATACTCGTGGGCGATCGTAGTAGCCAGACCAGTTGCACCCAACTCAAAGGCTTCTGGTCTAATATAAATATTACTAGGAGGCTCAATATAGCACCCGAGGACTTTGCCATCTGGATGACTGGCTTGATTGAGACACAAATCAGGGTTGATCAAGATATCAGGTAATGAGCTTTTATCAATCCCCAGGTCATTGACGGTATCAACGACTTGACTATCGAGATACTGGTACCCTTCAATGCTCTGACTAGGTGGGTCAATTGGATGAAGCTGAGATAAAATAGTATTAAACAATCGATAGTTATCTTGACTATGGCTGATAAGCCCTATCCCGACTATTGCCATAATACCAGTGGCAAAAATCATTGCACTGATCAAGCGCCAAAACAGTCTAATCATTCAGTAGAAAAGCTTTTACCTACTAGCTCTAAATTGAGGCTCTGTATCACCTCCAGTAGTTGCTCAGTCACTAGCTGACGAGTCTGCAAATGTTTGACAAAGTCTCGATCCGACAAAAAATAAACCAATTTATATCCTATACCAAATTGATCAAGATTATTCAGATAGCAATCTTGATACTCAATCTCGGAGACACTTGATAATGCTTTTCTAATCTCAATTGGCAGCTTAGATCTTTTTGACTTACTAGATTGGTAGTCCAGATAAAATACCAGTTCGACTCGTCGACGGTTGAGTTTGGCATAATTGTAAAGTCGGATATTAGTCAGCTCCTTATTTGGAGCAATAATCTGTTCTCCATTGATTGATTCAATGCGGGTAGACTTGATACCAATCTTTTTTACTACACCACTATCTAGACGATCTTTTCCCAGTACCACATAGTCATCCAATTCAAATGGTCGATCAAAAATAATTGAGAAATAAGCCAAAATATCAATCAGGATAGACTGAATGCCAAATGCCAGAGCTACCCCCAAAATACCCAGAGAACCAATCAAGGCTGTCAATTCTACTCCGACATTCTGTAATACTACCAAACCAACGACAATCCAGATCACTACACTCAAGATATGACCAATAATATTACTAATCAACCTAGCTGTACTATGCTTAAGATGTTGAGCTAGCAACCTCTCCAGGATGATATGAGAGATAATACCAATAAACTCTTTAGTCAGTAGAATGATTAGCGCTACCCAGGCTAGCTTTTGCAAGAAGTAATTTTCAGCTGGATACCTGACAATATGGGTAGCTAGAAGAAAAGCAATACCGATAATAATCAAGTTTTTACCCTGAATCAACCTAGTCATGAAGTAGTACTTCTCGGCCTTACTAGTCTGGTAAGCTGTAGTCAGCTTTGCTAAGAAATAAGATTGGGCGAGCTTGAGCAGGATTATCATCAGGATAAAAATCACTGTCAGGTTTGCAATCGTCTGCCAACTTATTTGTCCAAAAATCATCCCTCTTATGATTACATATTTATAATCTACTGTCCATAGATTTACTACCATCTAATCACCCCATTATCAGGCTTTGTCGCGAACAGTTCGCGACATCTCTAATCTGGAAAGATGTCAAAATTCGCGAACAGTTCGCGACAATGGCAAGTCCTCTTGCAAGCACTAGCAGGGGGATATATAGCAAGCTCAAAACAAAAGAACTAACTTTCTAGCTTTTTATTATTAGTAGTAGCAAATTGTCCGATTTTGTTTTTAACTTGCTATAATACTAGTTATGGCAAAAACCCCAGAGCTAGTTCACCTTCACAATCATACCCATTATAGTATTTTGGACGGTCTACAAAAAATACCAGCCATGCTTGATCGGGTCCAAGAATTAGGACAAAAAGCTGTAGCCATCACTGACCACGGATCAATGTCTGGGGCAATCGAATTCTACCTGGAAGCCAAAAAACGAGATATCAAGCCAATCATTGGAATCGAGACTTATATGGCTCGTAGAAGTCATCTGGATAAATCTGGTAAACAAGATGCCAACCCCTACCACCTGATTTTGCTTGCCAAAAACTATCAAGGCTATCAAAACCTCTGCAAGCTCTCAACCATCGCTTGGCTAGATGGTTTTTACTACAAGCCAAGGATAGATAGAAAACTGCTCGAGCAATACAGTGAGGGACTAATCTGTCTCTCAGGCTGTGCTGGCGGCGAGCTAGCCAAGGCAATCGAAGCCAACGACTTTGATAAAGCAACAGAAATTGCCAAATGGTACAAGCGAGTCTTTGGCGATGATTACTATTTGGAACTTCAAGATCATGGTGACTGGGAGTTAGGCAAGATTATCAATCAAGGCAATCTAAAGCTAGCAAAAGAGCTTGGTATCAAATATGTGATCACCAAAGACTGCCACTATACACTTAGAGAGCAAGACAAAGCCCATGATATCTTGCTCTGCATCCAGACTGCTAGCAATCTTGATGACAAGGATAGGTTTCGAATTGATCTGCCTCTTTATCTAACCAGTACCGATGAGACGATTGCTAGTACTCAATTAGAACCAGATGTTATCTTAGAAGCAATCAGACAGACTGACCAAATCGCTGATAAAGTAGATCTGGAAATCCCAATGGGTCAAATCTTGATCCCGACCTTCCCAGTACCAGACTCCGAGACCGAAGAAAGTTACCTAGAATCCTTGGTACTAGCTGGAGCGAACAGACTCTACAAGAATAACCAGTCCGATCTACCGAGTGAAGTCACTGATAGAATCAAGTTTGAGCTAGGTGTGATCAAGCGGATGGGTTATTGCGGGTATATGTTAATCGTTTGGGATCTAATCAATTGGAGTAAATCCCAGGGAATTATCACCGGTCCAGGTCGAGGGAGTGCCGCTGGTTCAATAGTTTGCTACTGTATCGGCATCACAGATATAGATCCGCTCAAATACCAGTTGCTCTTTGAACGCTTCCTCAACCCAGAGCGAATCAGTATGCCCGATATTGATATGGATTTTCCAGATGATAGACGAGATGAAGTGATTGATTACGCTAGTCAGAAATATGGTTCTGATCGAGTAGCTCACATCGTAACCTTTGGCGTAATGGCTGCTCGCAATGCTGTCAGGGATACTGGAAGAGTACTGGGCTATGATTACAATTCGATTGATAGTATTGCCAAAAAAATTCCTGCCCCAGTCCAGGGTCGTCATATTCCACTAGCAGATTCTATCAAAAATGATCCTGAACTCAAGACCGAATACGAGACTAACCCAATTGCCAAACACGTGATTGACAATGCCCTAAATCTTGAAGGGACTATTCGCAATTCAGGAGTCCATGCTGCTGGGGTGGTGATCGCACCCGAGCCACTAGTCAAACGATTACCCTTGATGAATGCTGCCAAAGGGGTAATCTCTACCCAATACTCGATGAATTATGTCGAAGGTCTTGGCCTACTAAAGTTTGACTTCCTAGGCCTTTCAAACCTGACTATTATTAAAAATACCTTAAGGATTATTAAAAAAGTCTATAAAAAGGAGATTGACGCAACGAATATTCCCCTGGATGACTCTGACACTTATCGGCTTTTTCAGGAAGGCAAGACCATGGGCATCTTCCAATTCGAATCCAGCGGTATGCGTAGCTATCTTAGACAGCTCAAGCCCACAGTCTTTGAGGATATTGTCGCAATGGTAGCCCTCTATCGACCCGGCCCTCTGGGGGGTGGTTTTACTGATCAATTCATTAGGCGCAAAAATAACCCAGACCTAATAGAGTATGGTCACCCCAAGCTCGAATCTATCCTAAAGCCAACCTATGGAGTAGTAGTTTATCAAGAACAGGTAATGGACATCAGTAAAGTCTTATCTGGATTCAGTGGTGGTGAAGCTGATACTCTGCGTAAGGCCATGGGGAAAAAACAACGCGATACTTTGGCAAAAATGAAAGATAAATTTATCAAAGGAGCCAAGACTCATAGCCAAGTCGATGATAAATATATTAATGACTTGTGGTCTAGTCTTGAGGACTTTGCCGACTATGGCTTCAACAAGTCCCATGCTGCCAGCTATGCTTTGATCTCTATCTGGACTGCCTACTTGAAGGCTCACTATCCAGCTGCTTTCATGGCGGCTCTAATGACCAATCACTTCGAAGAGACAGAAAAACTAACAATTGCTATCAAGGAATGTAAAGATATGGGGATTAAGATTCTTCCCCCAGATATCAATCAAAGCTACACTGAGTTTGCCATCACTCCGGACAAGCAGGCAATTCGTTTCGGCCTGATGGCGATTAAAAATGTTGGTGAAAAAAGCATTGACCAACTAATTGAGATCCGAAACCAATCTGGACAGTTTACTGACCTAGATGACTTTTTGACCAAAATCCCAACTGGCGTAATCAATAAGAAAATCCTAGAAAGTCTAGTCAAGGTAGGGGCACTTGACTCACTAGGTGATAGGCAAATCTTGCTTGCCAATATCGAACAAATAGTCAGCTATCACTCAACCCTCCAAAAAACTATTAATTCCCAGCAAAACAGCCTGTTTGCCGGTACTGAGTCTGCCCAATCAATCCATAAGATTAGGCTGAGTCCAGCTCGAGAGATTATCAGTGACAAGACAATACTGACTTGGGAAAAAGAACTAACCGGTCACTATATTAGCAAGCACCCCCTAGAAGAGTTTATTGAAGAAATTGAGAGTAAGACCCAATCCATACCAAGTCTAAATCCTAGTCAGGAGGGTCAGCTAGTAGTGGTGGCCGGTATCATAAGCTCAATCAAAAAAATTACCACAAAAAAGGGTCAAACCATGGCAATAGTTGGCTTATCTGGAGTAGAAGATGATATCGAGGTGGTAGTATTTCCTAATAGCTATCAAGCCTATCAGGCATTGATTGAAGAAAATCATACGGTAATAGTCAAAGCTAAAGTCAACTATCAAGACCGAGGTAGGCAGCTAGACAAACCTAAACTAATTGCTGAAAAAATCGGACAACTAGACAAAAAAACACTTTCCAGAATCAGAGCACCAAAGCAGTCTAGCTCCAGTACTAAGGAGGATATTAGCTATAAGCCACTAGAGAAGCTAATCATTACCCTCAATCAACCAGGCAAAAATCAGCTAATCAAGCTCAAACAGCTACTCGATCACTATCCCGGAGAGCACCCAGTCCTGTTAAAAATCCAGACTGATTACAAGATTCAACCCCTTGAATTATCAATCAAGGTATCCAAAGATCCCGAACTAATCTCAACTTTGGAGCAAGACTATAGCCTCGGGTATAACTAGTATGTCATCCTCCGAAACCCACCCTTCTCCTGTCATCCTCCGAAACCCACCCTTCTCCTGTCATCCTCCGAAACCCACCCTTCTCCTGTCATCCTCCGAAACCCACCCTTCTCCTGTCATCCTCCGAAACCCAGAGGGTTTACGGGGGATCCAGTATCTCCGCATTACCCTATTACCACATAACCTCACGGCTTCAAAGCTGCCCTTCTTGACCTCGCATTGTTTGATGCCTTAGATTGAATAGTGTTATAATCTACTTATGCTTAAAAAATCCAAAACCAATGACCCAATCCTCAGGATAATATCTATCCTGATTTTAATCTGTCTACTGATAATTGCTTTTTTACTAGGCAGAAACTTCCAAACTAACAATCCCAGTTCCTCATCCCAGTCTCAATCAATCACTCTAGAAGAAGACTCGATCGTTATCGATATCGCCGAAAAAATCTCGCCAAGCGTAGTCAGTATCCAGACCTCTGCCGACAGATCAAACCTTTTTGGTGAAAGTGAGCTAACCCCAGTCGGCGCAGGCACCGGCATTGTGATCGACCAAAACGGTTTAATCCTAACTAATCGTCATGTAGTATCTGATGCTGATGAGCTAACTATCTATACGAGCGATGGAGTGTCCCACCCAGCTGAACTAATTGATATAGATAGCTTTAATGATTTGGCATTTATCCAAGCCGAAGGTGAGGGCTACACACCTGCAGAGCTAGGCTCATCAGATCAGATGAAAATTGGTCAACAAGTGATAGCGATTGGTAATGCCTTGGGACAATTTGACAATACCGTCACTACTGGAATTATTAGCGGTAAGGGTCGAGATATAGTGGCCGGGGATGGTACGGGAGCAAGCTCGGACTCATTATCAAACTTACTCCAGACTGACGCTGCAATCAACTCTGGCAATTCAGGCGGACCACTGCTAAATTACGCAGGTCAGGTGATCGGTATCAATACGGCAGTTGCTAGCTATAGTGAAAATATTGGCTTTGCAATCCCGATTGATGATGCTAAAGGCCTGGTAGAATCAATCAAAGCGCAAGGGAGGATTATCAGACCTTACCTAGGAATTCGCTACCTTAATCTTACTCCCGAACTTGCCGAACAGTATGATCTGAATACTTCAGGTGGAGTGCTGATCAGAGGCGACGAATCAAATCCTGGGGTGCTAGCTGATAGTCCAGCTGCCAAAGCTGGCCTAGAATCAGGCGATATTATTATCAAAGTCGATAATCAAGATATTGACCAGAATACTAATCTATCTAGTATTATTAATAGCCACAAGGTAGGAGACAAAATCAAGCTGACTATCATTCGTGACAACGATGAGCAGGAGCTAACCGTGACTCTAGAGGAATTTGCAAGCTAACAAGCTAAGTAGTTTGTATCAAATCAACTTTAGTGTTATAATACCCTAAGTTATGAAAAAAGATATTCACCCAAAAATCCATCAAACCAAGATTCACTGTGCAGGTTGCAATACTGATCGGATTACTGAATCTGTGGTCAGTAATATCAACATTGATGTTTGTAGCAACTGTCATCCATTTTATACTGGCACTGACAGGCTACTAGATGCCACTGGTAGAGTAGACCGCTTTAAGCAACGAGCCAGCAAATCAGAACAATTAAGACAGCAAGCCAAACCCAAACAACCCCGTACCAAATCTGAGCAACCTGATAAAACTCCAGAGTTAGCTGAATCCCCAGTCATCGAATCAGAAGTCCAACCTGTAGAAAAATAATGCAAATCGACTACCAAGCGATAGAAGCTGCTTGGTCTTCTGATTTGGCAACCTTAAATCAACAGCTTCAGACTGCTACTGATTACAACTCCGATCAATACATTAGTAGCCTCAGGCGTCAGAAAAAACTTTCTACTAAACTCCAAACAATTCAAGATTATAATCAGCTAGTTAAAGACTTGGAAGAACTAAGCTCACTACTAGAAGATCCCGAATTTGTCGAACTAGCAAAAGAAGAGCAAGCAGAAAAATCCAAGCTAAGAACCGAGCTCAAACAAAAGCTAGAGTTAATGATTCTGCCTGAAGACCCGGATGATGATAAGTCCGTCATTCTCGAGCTTCGAGCTGGGGCAGGCGGTGACGAAGCAAGTCTATTTGCTTCAGAGCTACTACGGGGCTATGGTCGTTGGCTTGAGTCCAAGGGGCTTAGTGTCGAATTACTCTCAAGTAGCGAAAATCCAGTCGGTGGATACAAGGAAGTAGTTTGTGAGGTTAAATCCAGCCGAGACCTCGGAGCTTACAACCTTCTCAAATACGAATCTGGCGTACACCGAGTCCAAAGAGTACCGACTACCGAATCTGGTGGCAGGATTCATACTTCGACTGTCACAGTAGCAGTCTTACCAGAAGTAGAAGAGAACGAACTGGAGATTGACCCAAATGACCTCAGAATCGATACCTATAGGTCAAGTGGACATGGAGGTCAAAGTGTAAACACGACTGACTCAGCTGTTAGGATTACCCACCTACCGAGTGGGGTAGTCGTTACCTGCCAAGATGAGAAATCCCAACTTAAAAATAAAATCAAAGCTATGACTATCTTGCGCAGTAGACTTCAGGCTATCTGGCAAGCCGAGCAACAAGCAAAGCTAGATCAAAACAGACTAGTTCAAGTCGGTACTGGGGATAGATCTGAAAAAATTCGTACCTACAATTACCCCCAAGACCGAATCACCGATCATCGCATTAACCAATCCTGGCACGGTTTAGAACAAATTATCAATGGAGACTTCGACAAAATATGGCAAACCCTAGATTCCGACTACCACCAGCAACGGTTAGCTCAACTGCTCAAAGACAAGCCAGAGACTACCTAGCCAACCAAGGTATTGTGTCAGCTAGCCTCGATAGTCAGTTATTGCTAGCGCATAGTCTTGGCGTGAGCAAATCTAGGCTAGCCACTTCAGAGGATAAATCTCTAAACAATAATCAAATCAAAAACTTTGAGATATTAATCAATCTCAGAGCAGCTAACCAACCCTTGGCATACCTGATCCGACAGCTTGAATTTGCCAATCTAGAGTTTTTTGTAGACCCTAGAGTATTGAAACCAAGGGCAGAGACCGAAGTAATTGTCGAAAAACTAGTCAAAGAATTAGCCCAAAATAGCCGAGTCTTAGACCTTGGTACAGGCAGTGGTAATCTAGCAATTAGTCTCAAATATCATCGTCCAGATCTAAGAGTGACTGGTAGTGACTATTCACCAGAAGCTCTAGAAGTAGCAAAAATTAACCAGATTAGACTGATTCCAGATCATAAGATCGATTGGCTAGTATCTGATATATTTGACCAGCTTCCACCTCAAAAGTTTGATGCAATCGTTGCAAACCTCCCTTACTTGCCAGATGGGATTGAGGTGATGCCAGAAACAAGCTTTGAACCAGCTGTGGCTCTATACGGAGGTAAGACTGGATTAGAACTCTACCAAAAAATGTTTGATGGTATTACTGAGTACCTTAATCCAGGGGCCAAAGTGTGGGTAGAATCAGATCGCTGGCAACAACCAACTCTTGAACTTTTGGCTCAACCAAGCAAGCTAGAAGTTTATTACCAAGATTATTTTATTACTGGATTTAGATATTAAATTGGCTAAACCCCAAAGCCTCTAGATTTTTGATCAAATACTGATTCCAGTCTGTAAACCCCTGTCCCTCAAGCACTGGACAGAATTGATTGAGCTGACTAAGCTGGCTATTGACACTTCCAGCATACATCTTGGCTTCTTCTTTGTTTTTGCCAAGCATCAGATCTACTATGCACTCAAGTGACAAAACCAAATCCTCGATCAGAATTGATTTGGCGTTTTTATACATCGGTAGTGACTGCTCGGGAATCACGACATTCCCTGATATTAATTTAAATCCTGACATTATCCCTCCTAGTATTATTTACCCTAGTGCCCAGACACCAAAAAGGACACTTACTTCGACTTGCCTATTTCACAACAAGTAATACTAGATCAATGTTGTAGTGTCTATGTAAGTGTCCTTACTGCGATCTAATATACTTTTTTGTGAAATAGGCTACTTAGCATCATAACATATTTTGTATTTTTATTCTTTTGTGTTAAAATTACAGCTATGTCTAAACAATTATCCAAGTCAATCACCCTGAGCGTAACCGTTGAAGAACTTTTTCAATCTGGTGCACATATTGGTCACAAAACAAGTCACTGGAATCCGAGTATCAAAAATTTTTTACATTCAAGCAAGTCAAATACTCATATCATAGATCTTTTTCAGTCAATCGAGCAGCTCGAAGCAGCCTGTCAGGCAGTCTATAGCCTTGGTAAAAAAGGTCAAAAGCTTCTATTTGTCGGAACCAAATCTCAAGCCGCACCAGTCCTGACTGCTTTAGCCAAAGAGATTGATGCTCCATATGTGACAAAGCGTTGGCCGGGTGGACTTTTGACCAACTTTGAAACTATTTCTTCAAGATTAAAGAAGCTAACCGAGATGGAAAAAACCCTTGATGATCAGAGCCTCAGAGCAAAGTATACCAAAAGGGAGCTAGGCAAGATGGAGCAGTCAATCAAAAAGCTCAATACAATGCTCGGTGGGATCAAGGGTATCAAGCGACCACCACAGGCAGTATTTGTAGTCGACACAAATCTAGAAAAAACTGCTGTTCAAGAAGCAACCAAGCTTGGCTTGACCACAATCGCTATTGTCGACACCAATTCTAGCCCCAAGGGCATTGATTACCCAATAGTAGCCAGTGATGACAATCTCAAAGTAATTGAACTAATAGCCAGAGAAATCCAAGTAGCTTATCAAACTGGCTACCGAGAATACTTGACCAGACAAAAGTAGCAATTACCCTTAGAGTAATTTTAAATAATCAGGAGACAACAAATGAGTATCAACCTAGCAGATATCAAAAGGATTCGAGAAGAAACTGGAGCTGGAATGATGGATGTCAAATCAGCTTTAACTGACGCCAATGGAGACATCACAAAGGCCAAAGAACTTTTGCAACAAAGGGGAATAGCCAAGGCCAGCAAAAAAAGTGACCGCAATACCGACCAAGGGTTGATTGAAACCTACAACCATCTAGGCAAAGTCGGAGTTTTGCTCGAGTTAAACTGTGAGACCGATTTCGTTGCAAGGACTGATGACTTCAAGGCATTAGCCAAAGAAATAGCAATGCAGATCGCTGCTAGTGATCCTCAATATCTGAGTGATCAAGATATCGACAAACAAACTCTAGCCGAGTGGAAATCAGAAGTATCAGACCAAGTTGATACCACTAAGCCCCAAGAGATCCAAGACAAGATTATCGAGGGCAAACTTGATAAATACCGAGACGAACTAGTCCTAATGCGAATCAAGACTCTCAAAGATCCAGACAAATCTATATCTGATTTGATTAAAGCTAATATTGCCAAGCTTGGAGAAAATATCACTATCAAGCGTTTTGTACGCTACCAGTTGGGCTAGCTATGAACTCCCAGACTCTTGCAAATGAGCTAGACAAAACCTTAGCTTTCCTAGATCAGGAGCTAGGTCAAATTCGTGACGGCAGAGCTAATACTAGCCTAGTCGATAGTCTCAAGGTGCCAGTCTATGGTCAACAACTACCCCTAAACCAGACCAGCAATATCTCAGTACCGGACTCGCAGACAATTTTTATCGAGCCTTGGGACAAAAGCAACCTCGAAGCGATCGAGAAAGCAATCTCGGAAAATAACACTCTAGGCATTAATCCCAGTAGTGATGGCAACCGAATTATTTTAAAAATTCCAGCCATGACTGAGGAGGTTAGAGTAGGTCTTGTCAAGCTAATTAGTGAGAAGCAAGAGCAAGCCTTGGTAGCTCTGCGCCAACAGCGTCAAACAGCCCACAAAAGCATCAAAACTCAAGAAAAGGATAAACTAATTAGTGAAGATCAAGCATCAGACCTCAAAGATCAGATTGAAAAAACCTGTCAAGACTATACTACCAAGATCAAACAAATGATTGAGGTCAAACAAACCGCTATCAAATCTATCTAAAATGAACCTACCTAGTCATATTGCCTTTATCCTAGATGGACATCGCAGATGGGCAAGGGCAAACGGCAAACCAGCTCTATTTGGCCACCAAGCTGGCTATGACAACTTTATTGATATCGCAACAGTTTGTTACGACCAAGGTATCAAAGTCGTATCAGCCTATGCCTTCTCGCAAAAAAACTGGAAGCGAAGTCAAGAAGAAGTTGGCTACCTGATGAGATTATTTGCAAAATCTTTTAGCCACCAGAGACTTGAGGAGATTATCAAAAGGGGCATAAGAATTATCTTCGTCGGTCGGAGAAGTGAGCTAAGCTCTAAATTGGTCAAAAAAATGGAAGAGCTAGAACAAAAAACCAAAGATTATTCCAATGGAATACTTGCAATCTTGATAGATTACGATGGTAGGGCCGAAATCCTTGATGCGACCAAGAGACTAGCCGAGTCTGGTCAGGAGCCGACTGAAGACAATCTCAGACAAATGATGTGGAGCTCAGATATACCAGACCCAGATCTGATAGTCAGGACTTCAGGTGAACAGAGACTATCAGGGTTTTGGCTCTGGGGGAGTAGCTATAGTGAACTAGCTTTTATCGACAAAAACTGGCCTGATTTCAATAAAGATGATCTTAGTCAGGTTTTAGAAAACTTCAATTCTCGTGAACGAAGATATGGAGGGAACTAATGCTTAGTATACTAGTCGCAATTTTTACTTTTTCGCTACTTGTACTTTTACACGAATTTGGTCACTTTATTTCTGCTAGGAGGGCAGGAATACGAGTAGACGAATTTGGGATTGGCTTCCCTCCTAGGATTTGGGGAATAAAACGTAAGGGAACAATCTATAGCATTAACCTTCTACCGATCGGAGGGTTTGTCAAAATTGCTGGTGAAGATAATCAAGAGTCTGGGCCTGATAGCTTCGTCGCTGCGAGCACCTATCACAAGCTTCGGACTCTACTAGCTGGAGTAATGATCAACTTCCTGATTGGCTGGTTAATTTTGACTGGTCTTTTAATCAGTGGTCTGCCCTCACTAATCTTTCCGTTTGATATTAGTCAGCTTGATCAAACCAAGGGTCAGTTGGTTGAAACTACTCAGCCAAAAGTGATCTATGTAGCTCCTGACTCTCCAGCTAGCCAAATCGGACTGATGCCTGGTGATCAGATTGTCAAAATCAATAATCAATTAGTCAATAATCAAAACCTTAGTCAACTGACCGAGCAATTTGCTGGTAAGAATATCCAACTGGAGTATCTCACTCAAAAGCAAGAGGTCAAGCAAGATCTGACCCTAGCTAGCCCCGAAGCAGACTCTGGTAAGCTAGGAGTGATAATCGAACAAAAATGGAGCTATCATCCTCTAGATGCAGTCTATGGGGGGCTAGTTATCATTGCCAAATCTTTCAAACTGACTTTGGACACAATTGGCTCACTGATTGTTGGGATCTTCCGAGATAACCCCAATGATAATCAATTAGCCGATTCTGTGACTGGTCCAGTCGGCATCGTATCAGTATTTCGTAGTAGTCTAGCCCTTGGTAGTAGCTATGTATTAGCCTTGACCGCCGCTATCTCGATCTCGCTTGGGATCATGAATACCTTACCATTGCCTGCACTTGATGGAGGAAGAGCATTGATCGTAATCTTAAGAAAATTGGGAATCAAAATTAGTGATAAATTTGAGCTTTACTACCACGGATCTGGTATGGTGATCCTATTAATCCTGATGGCCTTAATCACTATTAGAGATATTAACAACATTTTCTAACCCAAACCTATTAATGGCAGCCGAAATAGATCCAACTAGCTTGCCTGACGGGCAAAAACCAACTGATGAGCTTGATTCTGACCAATTACCAACAAAACTTTTAACTCATCAAATTATTGTGCCTGACAATGGCGACTGCAATTACTGCCTAGTGCCAATTACCGAGAGGGGTACTAGTACTAGTGGCGTTGAGCCATATCACCCGAGAGATTTACTGGAATTAATTAGAGCTAATCATAGACCCGACTGTGAGGACACCCCGGCTGATACAGTAGCTCAACTGGTCCAAGAGTATTAACCTTGTTGCCATATAAACTTGCGAGGTCAAAGCTAATGGTTTTTATTCCAGACTACCAAAACACGACAAAGCATAACAGGAGTTACGCTGCGAAGTGTTTTGCTAGTCTGGGGCAAAAATGGCAGTTTTGAAGCCGTGAGGTTATATGGCAACAGGGTTATTGTCAATCAGACCTGGAATTGGCAATTCGACTAGCCCTATTCCTCCAACCCTTTGTCAATATTGATCCAAAAAATAATGACCGTACTAGTCATACTTTACTTTCAATAGAAGACTTACGAAAAGATCTCCAAGCCAACCAGGGTGACAAATTGATAAGTGGTTACCACGATGTAGTCTATTGGAAAATTGATTTAGAATACTTAAAATTAAAAATTAAATTCTTGATTAATAATATTGACCAAGATAAATTGAACACTTTTATTAGTAGATTGTCAGATATATTAGATAATCCTAATACCCACCGACATCCCGGACAAGTAGCTAGGCAAAGCTTTTTTAGAAGACTTATAGCAAGCTCAAAATAAAACCGGACAATTTGAGCTGTACTATAGAGAACTACCTTTATAGACTCTAGGGTTGGGTCAAAAGTCTGGTTTTGTTTTCAACTTGCTATACATCTCGAATACTCGGAGCTTTATCTAGGTAATTACCTAGACAGCATTACACATTGTCATCCTCCGAAACCCACCCCTCTCTTGTCATCCTCCGAAGTTCGAAGAACTTACGGGGGATCCAGAGCATTAGTCATCCTCCGAAACCCAGAGGGTTTACGGGACCCTTTTGTAAGAAAAATCAACCCCAATATTGTCATGGCTCAGGCTAAGTTTACACAGTTTTCTAGTTTTTTGAATAGACTTCTGGCTAGGTATCTTTTTAGTGATCTTTTAATATCCCTAATATCTAACCCTTCTTTAGTTCTTTTAGCGACATATTCTTGAGTTCTTTGATCTGTCCTTATTCTAGATATGACAATTGTTGTTAGTGAACAGTTAAGCTGTCTATCCCCATAATGATTTAGTCTGTATCTAGTAGTATTACCTGAGGATGCTGGGATTGGTGCAGCCCCTGCAAGCATCACAAAAGCATCAGCTGACTTTATCCTCCCTTTGTGAGAGTAAGCACAGATAATCTGAGCTAAGGATACTGGTCCTATACCTGGCTCAAGTAATAGCTCTGGGGATAACTTAATAGTTATCACTTCCAGTCTTTGACGGTTGAAGTCTAGATTATTAGATAGTTCAATAATACTAGTAGCTAACCTCTTGGCTTCTGATTTAATATCATAATGCCTATCACTTTTCTTAACTCTCCAGTTAGCAATTACTTGGTATTGCTTGAGGGTTAAGGCCCTTCTGACATCTATCCCTAAGTCAACACCTCTCAAAAGGGCTATTAGGGCATTCTTATTCATGGTTCGTTGACTCACCATGCTTCTTCTACTACTCAGTAATACTCTGAGGTTTTTACGCAACTCTCCTGTCCTGGGAATAATTAACTTTGATACCGGTAGCCTCAAGACGCTTAAGGCAGCTAATTCTGAATCTATTTGATCAGTCTTACCTCTAGCCCCACGACTCTTGAGCTTAGGGGGCTTAACCTCTACTACTTCAAGTCCTCTGGATAGTAGTAAATTGGTTAGAGTCTCCCCATAGGACGAAGTACCTTCTATTGCGAAAAGGAGATGGCTAGATTGAGGGTTAGATTGAGGACTAGGATGATGGTTAGGCTGGTCTGGCTTGTTACTAGACTGATCTGATTTATTGCTAGACCGGTCTAGTTTGCTGGATGGGGTTAGTAGTTGATTACCTGAGAGATGGTTCTTAGTAATCTCTTTTGCCCAATCAATAAATTTACAGAACTCTTTTTCTAGTACCCTAAACTCTCTTTGGTCTAAGACAACTCCTTTATTACTGATGGCTGTAGCTACATGCTTTTTAGCATGGGTATCTACACCAATTACAAAATCATACTTTTCTGATACAATAGGGAACATAGCACTTCTCCTTTCATAGTAAAGTGTTATTAAGTAAATATGACAAGCTAGGGCAGTTCTTAAATGAGCCACGATCAATCACTATTTACTAGTAAAATTGAGATTGATTCGGACAACCTTTTGTCAAGCCACTGCTTGTTTTAATAGATATAGCCCATAGTGGACAGGTCCCATTAAGGACAATAGCTCATTGAGAGCTATGTCAAGAGATCCAAGAGCCACACTGATGGGCTATTTTCTATTATATTCGATAAGTATGCACTTACCTATTACTATTTAAGGGATCCAGTATTCTAGCATTGTGCATTGTCATCCTCCGAAGTTCAGAGAACTTACGGGGGATCCAGTATTTTGCATTGTGTATTGTCATCCTCCGAAGTTCGGAGAACTTACGGGGGATCCAGCATTTTGCATTTCTGGAATTCAATTCAAATACTGGATCTCCGGTATTACTCTTTTAGAGAAATCCGAAGATGACAGGAGAGGGTGGATCTCCGGTATCCCCCTCCGGGTAATCCGAAGATGACAGGAGGAGGTGGATCTTCGGATTTCCCCAAGGGGAAATCCGAAGATGACTGGAGGGAGGGGATTGTCATCCTCCGAAACCCACCCCCCTCCTGTCATCCTCCGAAGTTCGAAGAACTTACGGGGGATCCAGAGCATTAGTCATCCTCCGAAACCCAGAGGGTTTACGGGGGATCCAGTATCTCTGTATTACTGGGCAACTAACCCAAATACTGGATCTCCAATAATTTCCTAAAGGAAATTTGGTTTGGTGACGGAGAAGAGACGGAAATTTGGTTTGGTGACAGGGGAGAGGTGGGTCTTCCATAAATCCTTACAGTATTTTGGAAGATGATGCGAAAGGAGACAAGCTTTTGGAATATGACCCTGAAAAACCTATGGTGGCCCAGTGGCTAGAAAGACCAGAGCTAGATGATATAGCCTGGGAGCTTAATAATAACAAGCCTAGAAAAAGACTAGGGTGGCATACACCTCAAGAGGTTTACGATTGGCTTGCTTCTAACCCTAATAGTGAGTTAGACTTAGCTAAGGTTGCATTTGGAAATAGAATCTAGGAAGATTATTATAGTCCAAGATAGGTGATTTGGTGTCAGAAACCTTAACTTAAGGAACAAGTCTACTGGTCATAAGGTTGGTTAAGGCAAAGGACTGATCTCAAAAAATACTATTGACCAGACTATAAATACCCTGTATACTTGACATCAGGCCTTAGAAGGCTTTTTTTATTGGTACAATTATTATGAGTAGCAAAGCCAGTCAAGCAAACATCTTTAAGAGAATCGGAGATTTTTTCTCTACTTATATTGAAGAGGCACGCAAAGTTACCTGGCCAAGTCGTCCCGAAATTGTACGGGTGACAATCATGGTAATAATTGTCACCATCATTAGTGCAATAATTATTTTTGTCCTAAATCGAATTTTCGACATATCATTAACGAGGTTTATCGAACTAAATGGCTAAATATAGATTCAAAGAGCGCTCAATCAGAGACAACAACCCCCACTGGTACATTGTCCATACCTACTCAGGCTATGAAGATGTAGTCAAAACAAACTTGGAACAAAGAATAGAATCAATGGACATGTCTGAAAAAATTTTTGAAGTAATCGTCCCCAAAGAAAAACGGATTGAAATCAAAAATGGCAAGCGCAAAGTAGTCGAGAGAAAAATCTTCCCAGGATACATCATGGTCTACATGGTGATTAATGATGACTCTTGGTATGTTGTTCGCAATACCCCAAATGTCACTGGTTTTGTTGGCTCTGGAGTCGATCCTACTCCAATGGCTGAATCTGAAGTCAAGTCGATTCGTAAAAGAATGGGGATTGAAAATCCGGTCTATGATATAGAATTTAGCGTAGGGGATTTGGTACATATTATCGATGGTCCCTTCAAGGGATTTGATGGAACTATCTCGGAAGTAGACCAACAAAAAGGCAAGCTAACAGTCCTAGTCAATATGTTTGGGCGTGAGACACCAGTGGAATTAGATTCATTACAAGTAAAGAAGGTATAATAATATGGCAAGTAAAAAAGTTATCGCAAATCTCAAAATGGTTATCCCCGGTGGTGGCGCAACCCCGGCACCCCCAGTCGGCTCTAGTCTTGGTCAATATGGTGTCAATATGATGGAATTTATTCAGGCATTCAATGACGCTACCTCGAGCCACAAGGGCCAACAACTTCCCGTCAAGATCAAAATATTCGAAGACAAATCTTTTAGTTTTAGCTATAGTCTTACCCCAGCTGACCAGATGATCCTATCTGAGCTAGGGATCAAAAAAGGCTCTGGTGAGCCAAATAAGAATAAAGTTGCAAGTCTGACTGACCTACAATTGACCAAGATTGCTGAAGCCAAGATGTCTGATCTCAATGCCAACGACCTAGAAGCTGCCAAGAAAATAATCGCTGGGACAGCTCGATCAATGGGAATAGAAATCAAAGGGTAAACTATTAATAATCAGTGGGAGATTCAGTCGAGAATCGCTATCACCACATAAGGAAATCAAATGGCAGAAGAAAATAGCCAACCAGAAGTAATTATAGAAGAAGAAGTAGTAGAAGTAATAGAAGTGGTTGAAGAACCAGTTGTCACAAAAGAGCCACAACAATCAAACCCCACCAAACAAGCCAAACCCGGAAAACCCCGAGACCTTTTGTCCAAGAAGTCCAAGCGTTATCGTAAGTCGGTAGAGAAATTAGGCAAGAATCTTGATTCACCTCAGACCCTAGCTTCAGCGATCAAGCTTCTAAAAAGTCTTGATCAGCCAAAATTTGACTCGACTGTGGAGCTTCATATCCGTCTTGGTGTGGATGTCAAACACGCTGATCAGATAGTGCGTGGGACTGTAGCTTTGCCTCACGGTACTGGTAAAGCCGTCAAAATCTATGCCTTAGTAGAGTCTGGGGACATAGAATCAGCAATGAAGGCTGGAGCAATTGAAGCCGAAGAAGAAAAGATTATTGAACAACTCGAAAAAGGACAGCTAGAGTTTGATATTTTAGTAGCTACTCCAGCTAAGATGCCACTCTTGGGTAAGTACGCCAGAGTGCTTGGACCTAGAGGGTTAATGCCCTCGCCCAAAGCCGGTACAGTTACTCAAAACCCAATCGATACTATTGGCGAACTACTCAAAGGTCGAGTAGAATACAAGACCGACTCCTATGGTATCATCCATATACCAGTTGGCAAAATTAGCTTCGAAGACCAATCATTGACTGATAATGCCCACGCTGTGATCAGTGCTGTCAAATCAGCCAAGCCCAGCTCAAGCAAAGGGAAGTATCTGATTAGTGCTTACCTGACATCAACCATGTCTCCCAGCCTTGAGCTTGATACCACAACACTCTAACTATATTCTGTAAAATAAGCTAAGATAGTAATATGGTTAATAAACCCAATCCAAATCCTCAGTATATTGTGATCGAAGGAGCCGAAGGATCTGGTAAATCTACTCAAGTAGAAAGGTTAGCTCAATACCTTACTGATCAGGGGATTCTTACCAAGGTGGTTAGGGAACCTGGATCAACTCCAGCCGGTGAAGCAATCCGTAATCTCAATCAGCATAGCAAGTTTGACCTAGACCCAAAAACTGGGCTATTGCTGGTTTATGCAGCGCGAGTAGAACTCCTAAACTATATATCCCAACTGACCAAATCTGGACAATGGGTGATCAGTGACCGCAACTACCTATCTACCTATGCCTACCAAGGCTATGGCCAAGGGATGGATATATCCACAATCGACCAAGTGCACCGGGCTGTAATGCCTGATAATCTAGTACCTGATCATACTTTTGTGATCGATACAAGCTTTGCTACCAATCAAGCTAGACTTGGATCCCAAGCAGCAGAATTAGATCGTTTTGAGCGCATGGGTCCAGATTTTCATACTAGAGTCCATCAAGGATACCAAAAATTAATTAAGAATCAACCAAATATTACTCGGGTCAATGGCGACCAGACTATTGCAGCAATCCATGCTGATATTGTTGAGCATCTAGATACTAGTCATAGATAGGTAATTGATGAACTTTACAAAGGACCAAGTCCAGCTTTTGATTGATGGTGCAGTTGCAGTAATCCCCACGGATACTATCTATGGGTTTAGTGCGAGCATCTTTAAACCTGAAGCAATTGAAAGAATTAAAGCAATCAAGTCTAGGCAGAACGATAAGTCTTTTATTATTTTGATTGGCGAAATCTCGGAGCTAGCTGAGCTAGGGATAGATTATAAACCCTATCTGAAATATATTGCCGAGCTCTGGCCTGGGCCAAACACCTTAGTATTACCATCTAGGTCAAACCATCTAGACTATCTAAACCCTACTGGAGATACTCTAGCAATCCGTTTACCAAACAATCTAGCCTTGCGAAAACTACTAGTAGAGACTGGCCCCCTAGTCTCCACTAGTATCAATCTAAATCAAAAACCTCCCTTCAATGACCCAGGACTAATTGACCAATTTTTCTCAGACCAGATTGATTTTATGATTTCAGTCGGTAAGCTTACGGCTAATCCTTCAAACATCTATCACATTGACCTCCAATCAGACAAGCTAATCAAGCTCCGTTAAGTTCTTATAGCTCCCTAGGATTTCGCGCTTCCTGGGCTCCCAACCCAAATACTGGATATCCCATAAATCCCTCCGAAAACCCCTTGTATTGTCATCCTCCGAATTCTCATAGAGAATTACGGGGGATCCAGTATCCTGTATTACTTTAATACTAAACTCAAATACTGGATATCCCATAAATCCTTACAGGATTTTGGAATATGACAGGGAGAGTATTGTCATCCTCCGAAACCCAGAGGGTTTACGGGGGATCCAGTATTTCTGTATTTCCTATGAAAATTTGGATTGGCAGTAACCCTGTTGTCATATAGCAAGCTCAAAACTAATGATTTTTTTTGTATTAGCAAAGCACGACAAAGCATAAAGGAAATGAATGAGTGTTTTCAGGAGGGATCAGAAGTGTAATACTTTGACATCACCATAATTTATATTATAGACTAATAACATAAATATTGTAATCACTACAAAAAATCAAGCAAAAATTAATGCAGTTAAAGACGCATTTAACAATCCTCCTTGGTCTGATTTCTTGCCAATAAGATACACCCTAAGTACTATCTCCGTTAATAGCAATGTATCCGAAACCCCCTCTAATGACACTGAAGGGAAGCAGGGGGTACTCAACCGTATTGCAGCAGCCCGATTACAAATACAAAGCAGTGATATCATAATTGCCATGGAGGGTATAGTAGAGAATTCTAATAATTACCCACAAATAAGAGGCTGGGTAGGTGTATATCAAAAGTCTACAAATAGATTAGTGATTGCTAGCGGTTGTTCTACCCCTATACCTAATAAATATATTAGCTTGACCAAGAATTCTAGTAAAAATTTTGGTGAATTAATCCAAAAAAAATACCCCAAGATCAAGGGTATAGAGGGGATAAAACTGATAGGTGCAAACGGCCTATTTACCAATGGTAAATACCCAAGGGATAGGTCATTTACTGATGCGCTTGAAATTGCTGGATCAGTACTGTTGCTTGAAAGCAATTGGTAAACTCGACTTACGCAAAATCCCTAAGTCCCCAGGATCGCCTCCGAAGTCCAAACTACTTTTTAATGCTGTCAACGATGCATCAGCATCGCTTCCATCAGATGAAAGAACTTCCAGGTCTGCGGAAGGCAAGCCTGGAGTATCCGAGGTTTTGCGTAAGTTGAGTAAATATTCAACACATTTGATACTTTAAGTCAAGGTTTTATAATCTTTAAAACTAAGTTAAACTAATAATAGTGGATAAAGAGGTAGCAGAGTTAATCCGACTGGAAGCGGAGCGTCAAAGAAATACGCTCAATCTGATTGCCTCCGAAAATCATACCTCCAGGGCAGTTAGAGAAGCCAATGGCTCAGTTTTTACCGAAAAATATTCTGAAGGCTACCCAGGCAAACGTTATTATGCAGGTTGCGAAATAGTTGATCAGCTTGAAAATCATGCGATTAATCTAGCAAAAAAACTATTCGATGTCGATTATGTCAATCTCCAGCCCTACTCTGGCTCTAGTGCAAACCTTGCTACTTACGCTGCCCTGGCTGGAGTAGGTGGCAAGATCATGGGTCAAGCCTTATCGGATGGTGGACACCTGACTCATGGATCGAAAGCGAGTCTAGTCTCTAGCTTTTTTCAGTTTAAACAATACGGAGTCGACCAACAAGGCTGGATTGATTATGACAAGCTTGAAAAATTGGCCAAGAAATTTCAACCTAAAGTAATAGTTGCTGGTACTAGTGCATACCCCAGACTAATTGACTGGGACAGACTAAGACAGATTGCAGATCAAATCAACGCCTATTTAATGGCAGATATTGCTCATTTGTCTGGCCTAGTAGCTGGCAAAGCTATTCCTAGTCCAGTAGGAATAGCAGATGTCGTGACTTCCACTACTCAAAAGAGTATCCGAGGTCCCAGGGGTGGGATGATCATGACTAATAATCAAGAATTGGCTATCAAGATTGATCGAGCGGTATTCCCAGGGCTCCAAGGTGGGCCTCATCAACATAGTATTGCCGCCAAAGCTCAGGCCTTCTACGAAGCTCTCCAGCCAGAATTTGCCGCTTATGCCAATCAGGTTTTAAGTAATGCCAATACCCTAGCAAGATCTTTACAAGACCACGGAGTAGAGCTCTGGAGCGACGGTACCGACACCCACCTCTTGGTATTCAATAGTTACCAAGCTTTTGGACTCAATGGGCTAGAAAGCAAAGATCTCTTAGCGGAGCAGGGGATTATTACCTCTCAGAGCCAAGTACCAAATGACCCACTTCCACCTATGCTATCATCTGGGGTTAGACTTGGAACATCGGCCTTGAGCACCCGTGGTATGCAAGAAGATCAAATGCAAGAAATTGCAGAAGTTATTGTCAGAATATTGAGAGACAAGGCCAACCTCAGATCAGAGATACTGGGTATGGCCAAACAGTTTAAATTGCCAGAATAATTATTAGCACAAAAGCACAAAGGAGGGTACTATGAATAATGATCTGATTCAAGTGGTAAATCAGCCTACAGACAAGGGTAGAGAGCTACTCAAGAGTGTCGTGACAAATATTTCTGGTAATGTCTATGGTTTTTGGCCATTTGTACCTGCTAGTACTGTAGCAGCTGCTATGGCCAGGCTATCCAGAAGCCCTGAAGACTTAAGAAATAACTTACTTTTAGAGTTTCCTGATGAGATAAAGGAGCTTGATCAGATCAAACTACTATATGAAAAAGTCGATCAAAACAAATCGTCTGATCTAATGAAGAGGGTACTGACGGCCTATGGTGATGACTCAGTCCAACAATTACTACCCATCCAGCTAGTAATCGAGAATACCTCCAATCTAATGACCAAAACTATTGAGTGGCATCGATTAGGAGCTTATCTTGAGCAATCCACCAGATATATCTATTTTGACCAAAAACAAAATGGCAGATACCGTTATCATACCCCTGAAGAACTATCTCAAGCTGATCAAAAATTTTATAATTCCTCAATGGATCTGATATTTGATAATTATTCTAGTTTAGTCACTCAGCTTACAAATTACATTAGAGTCAAAAATCCGAAACCAATTGACAAAACTGAGATTCTTGCCTGGACTGGAGCCACTAGAGCTCAAGCCTGTGACGCTGCTAGGCCTTTGTTCCCAGTAGCTACGACTTCTACAGTAGGTGTCGTTGCCAATGCTCAGACTATTGAATATATGATCGTTTCATTACTATCAAACCCCCTGACAGAAGCTCAAAAATTAGGACTGTCCATCCTCAAAGAAGTTCGTAAGATTTATCCAGTATTTTTTGAGCGAGCTGATATGCCCGGCAGGGGGCTTGCATTGTCTGCTTACAAATCAGAAATAGCAAGGGAACTATCTGAGCTTTCCAAGAGTTTACCCTTGACTAGAGGAGCCAACTTTAGACCAGTCAGGCTCTTAAACACCTGGCCAGACTTTGATCAGATTTACAGTAATATTCTTTTTGATCAGACCAAGCTTGACAATTTGGAGATCAAAAATATAACCGATAATTACTCACCTGAAGAAAAGCAAAACCTATGGGATACTTTTGTTGGCAAACGGATGAATCGTAGACACAAACCCGGTAGAGCTCTTGAGCTAATTCATTATGAATGGGAGATTGTTGGAGATTATGGCACTTTTAGAGACCTTCAAAGACACAGAATAGTTGACGACATGAGATGGCAGAAACTTTCTCCAAATCTAGGCTACCAGATACCCGAGCTAGTGATAGAATCGGGTCTTGAAAATCTATATCGATCAACCGTAGACTTATCCGAACGACTCTACAACCATCTGATACAAAACTATAATCAAACTATTGCCCAATATGCTTGCCTTTTGACTCACAATATGCGCTATCGTTTTGTGATCAATGCTCGAAGTCTAACCCATCTACTTGAAATCCGTACTACACCCCAGGGACACCCCGGGTATCGCAAAATCTGTCAAGAGATGTATAATCAAGTAATGCAAGCTACACCAGAAGTCGCCAAAATGATGAAATTTGTCAATAAAGGTGAAGACCCTGAGCTGACTAGACTAGCAAGTGAGCAAGCAACTGTAAAAAGATTGGAGGAGCTAACCAGACAATGACTAAATATATCTTCGTGACCGGAGGAGTAATGTCCGGCCTAGGTAAGGGGATTACAGCAGCCGGGATTGGAGCAAACCTCAAGGCTGCCGGTTATAATGTCGGGATACTCAAGTGCGATCCTTACCTCAACTACGATGCAGGGACCCTCAACCCAAGTGAACATGGCGAAGTCTTTGTCACCAAAGACGGGGCTGAGACCGACCTAGATCTTGGTCATTACGAAAGATTCCTCAATATCGAACTCGAACAAAGCTCATCACTAATGAGTGGAAGAATTCTCAGTCAAGTAATCCAAGATGAAAGAAAAGGTAAGTATTTGGGCAAGACTGTTCAGGTCATTCCCCATGTCACCAATAAGATTCAAGATGAAATCATCAAATCAGCCCAAGGTTATCAGATAATGATTGTTGAGATTGGTGGTACCATCGGTGATATTGAAGGTCTAGCATTTGTCGAAGCAATCAGACAGATGCGGAGAAGGGTAGGGCAAAATAATGTTGCCTATATCCACCTGGTCTACCTACCCTATCTAGAAGCTAGTCAGGAAATCAAAACCAAGCCTGCTCAAAATAGCCTCAAGGTTTTGCAATCATACGGGATCAAGCCAGATCTAGTCTGTGCTAGGTCAGATCATCAAATCCCGGCTTCTAGCCTTGAAAAGCTCAGTATTTTCGCCGACCTTGATCAGGAATACATTATACCTTTACCAACTCTAGACAATGTCTATAAAGTACCGTCTTATCTCAGTCAATTCTCTATCACTAAAATTCTCAGTGATATTCTCAATCTAAATCAATCTCAAGCTGACTTTTCAGACTGGGAGGATTTGATTGACAAAATTAATAATGCTACCAAACCTATTAAGGTTGCCATAGTAGCCAAATACCTTGATAATCAAGATACATATGCTAGTATTGTCGAGGCACTTAAGTCAGCTGGCTGGCAGCTCGGGAGCAAGATTGAAATTGTCTGGGTCGATAGTGAAGATCTTGATCATTTGAAGTCTAGACTCAAGGGTAGTCAAGCTATTCTAGTGCCGGGAGGCTTTGGCTCTAGAGGCATAGAAGGTAAAATTATTGCTAGTCAATATGCTAGAGAGAATTTGATACCTTACCTCGGTATTTGCTTGGGGATGCAGACTGCAATCATTGAATTGTCCAGGAATCAATTAGGACTTGACCAAGCTAATAGTGCCGAATTTGATTCTAGCTCTAGTGATCAAGTGATCCATCTGATGGATCAACAGCACCACGTAACCGAAAAGGGAGGTACTATGAGACTGGGAGACTATCCAGCAATCCTTGATCCTGACTCATTAACCTATCAACTATACCAAAACCTCAATGTTACAGAGCGACATCGACACCGTTATGAAGTCAACAACCAATACAAGAATAAGCTTGAGGCTGTCGGGGTCAGATTCTCAGGACTCTCACCAGATAAGAAACTAGTAGAATTTATTGAATTGGACCAAGATATCCATCCATTTTTTGTCGCTACCCAGGCTCACCCCGAATTTCGCTCTCGACCAATGAATCCTCACCCCTTATTTTTAGGCCTGATTTCGAGCGCTCTTGCCTCTGAAGCTAGACCTAATACTTTATCTCGCCATAAATAAATTCTTGATCCTAGGCTAGACAATGCCGTCATCCTCGACAATTCCCGCCCCTTTTCATGTCGTCTTCCAAATTTCCATCCCCTTATTCCGTCACCAAACCAAATTCCCCCTATTCACGTCATCTTCCAAATTTCCGTCCCCTCTTCACGTCATCTTCCAAATTTCCGTCCCCTCTTCACGTCATCTTCCAAATTTCCGTAGGAAATTATGGGAGATCTAGTATTTGAATTAAACCCCAGAAATGCAAAATACTGGATCCTCCGTAAACTCCTTCGGAGTTTACGGAGGATGACAGAAGAGGGACAGGTTTCGGAGAATGACAATCCCCTCCTGTCATCTTCCAAATTTCGTCCTCCTTTTCTTAGTCATCTTCGGATTACCCGAAAGGTAATACCGGAGATCCAGTATTTGAATTGAGACCTTAGGAGGACGACAATAACCATCGGTCTATTGGGGAACCAGTCTATCCATGATACAATACGACCAAGATGAAACCACAAAAGAAAATCCTTTTAGTCGAGGATGACGATCAGCTAAGCAAGATCTATCAGACTAGGCTCAAAGCAGAAGGTTTTGACCTCAAAGTGGCTCAAGATGGTGAGGAGGGGCTAGCTACTGCCTTGGACTTCAAGCCTGATCTAATCCTGCTCGACATCATGATGCCCAAAATCTCTGGCTATGATGTATTGGATATTCTCAAAAATACTCCCGAATTCAAGTCAAAAATTGTGATCATTAGTGCTTTATCACAACCTAGTGATATTCAAAAAGCCAAATCACTTGGTGCCGACCTATACTTAGTCAAATCCCAAGTCAGCATTGCTGAAGTCGTAGACAGTATCAAATCCCTGGTCAGCTGATTGATGCCAATCTATCTTGCCCAAGTAGGGAAATCTCTTGATCTTACATTAGCTGAGATTAGAGCAGTCTACAAGAACGCAGAAGTTTTTTCTAATGAATTTGTCAGATTCCAAACTGATTTAACTATTTCGATTAATCAGCTTGGATCTACCCCAAGGATAGTAGAAGTAGTGAAGGCTACTAATCCTTCACAGAATATACTTTCTATTGCCAAGCAAATCATTACAGATAGTCTACGGACTAATCAAAAGTTTAACCTGGCAATTTCAAACTATACCAATAGTCAAATTAACTCGGCCCAACTCCTCAGACTAAAAAAACAATTAAAGCAGGCTGGGCTCAAACCGAGACTAGTCTTACCCAGCTCTGACAAGCAAGCCCTTACTAGTGTCCAAACTTTCCACAATCAGCTCGACCAGTCGCCCAACCTAGAATTGTTGATCTTAAAGTCAAATCGTGAAATATTCTTAGCCAAAACAATTGGCATTCAAAACCCTGACCAATACAGCCTCAGGGACTATCACAAACCGGGTAGAGACAGCAAGGTAGGAATGTTGCCCCCAAAGCTTGCTCAAATCATGATCAATCTAGCAGAACCTCAGCCAGAGGATTTGATTTACGATCCATTTTGTGGGACTGGCACTATTAATATTGAAGCTAGTCTACTAGGACTACACAATGCTGGATCTGACAATTCAGAATCAATTCTAAAAAAAGCCAAACAAAATCTAACTTGGGTA
Source organism: Candidatus Nomurabacteria bacterium (assembly GCA_020639315.1). Taxonomy (GTDB): domain Bacteria; phylum Patescibacteriota; class Saccharimonadia; order JAGOAT01; family JAGOAT01; genus JAGOAT01. Next base: position 158,200 of record JACKGM010000002.1, read on the forward strand.
TTTGAACAAAAAAGTCTATTAAGGCTTCAATCCAATCCTGCTAACCCAGTCACGAAATCACTAATTGAAAATCTATATCTAGCAGATGCTACCACTGAGCAATCCCTAGATCAATTGAACTTCGAAGGTCAAATTAAATTGGTCAGTGAGGGTTATCTCGGAGAAAACTTTGAATCACGCCCAAATCTAGAGCAAATCCTTACACAAAAATCAAAGCTGGAATCAATCTATTTGCAAGCTCTAGCTATTTGGACTAAGGACAGTAGAATCAGTCGAATAGTAATCTGTACTCCAAGCTGGCAACTTGAAGACCAAATGGTTTCACTAAACCTTATTGACCAATCAAAAGATTTGGGATATAATTTACTAAAGTTTGGTCTAGGACAGCCAGATGATCGGTTGATTTATGGTCGTCCAGGTCAATTTGTTAAGAGAGAGTTATTAGTATTGGAGAAGAGTAATGTCAAAAACTAAAGCCGGTGGTTCTACTAAAAACGGAAGAGATTCCAAAGGTCAGAGACTAGGTCTCAAGCTTTTTGGTGGTCAAGTAGTCAGGACTGGCCAGATTATCTTGAGACAACGCGGTACTAGGTACAAAGCTGGCAATAATACCTTCACCTCCAAGGATCAAACTATTCACGCTAGTCAAGATGGACAAGTAGCTTTCAGACAACGCAAGGCTCGCAATTATGCAGGCAAACCAGTAGTCAGAACCTATGTCGATGTAGTTGACGTAGTCTCCTAAATTGTCAGACACATCTAAAATATTTGCCCTAGCCCCAATGGAGGCAGTAACTGATAGGGTATTTCGGTATATGATCGAAACCTATGCCCCTGCCGATCTATATTTTACGGAATTTTGTTGTGTAGATAGCTGGGACACACCTGGCTGGTCGGTAAGCTCCAAGCGTCTTGATCGCTACCCAAATGAAACCAAGTTGATTGCCCAAATCTGGGGATCAAATCCGGATAAATATTATCAAGTCTCCAGATACTTAGCTGCCAATAACTATCAAGGGGTTGATATCAATATGGGTTGTCCAGACAAGGCTGTAATCAAGAAAGGCTGTTGTGCAGCCCTAGCAGACAACCAACCTCTAGCTCGAGAGATTATTCAAGCCGTCCAGGAAGGGGCAGGAAATCTACCAGTCAGTGTTAAGACTAGACTTGGTAACAAATCAGATCAGTCGGAAATCTGGGTAGAATTTTTAGCAAAACAGGGAATTGATATGTTAACAATGCATGGTCGAATAGCTAAAGATATGAGTAAATACCCAGCCGACTGGGAGAAGATTGGACGCTCCTCTGTGATAGCAAAATCAGTCAACCCAGACATCAAATTTCTTGGTAATGGCGATCTACTGGATCTAGATCAAGCCAAGCACTATATTGACCTGTATCAGCTAGATGGTGTAATGATTGCTCGTGGTATCTTCTCAAACTTTTTTGTATTTAGTGGCAAGAAGGGAACTAAATCAGAATTACTCAAAGTGGCAAAGAAGCATTTAGAGTTATTTATCGACTCAAACCAAGAATACTGTTTAAGGCGTTACTCAAGCTTTAAGAAATTTTTCAAGATGTATATCAGGGAGTTTGAAGGGGCTGACCAGCTTCGCTCTAGACTGATGACAACCACTACTCCAGAGCAAGCACTTGATTTGCTATCCGATCAAGAAACTTTGGCGTCACCTTAGCTGTTGTGCCTGTTATTAGATAGAGTTTTTGTTTACCATTAGTATTTGCGGAGTTAATAAAATATGGGCCTATTTTACGGTTTCCTTTATGTCTTAACGTGTTGCTTGTGGTTGGGTTCAGATACACTTCGTCATATTCTGTACCATTGGCCGTACAAGGAGCTCCATGCCTTTGATACACCAATACAGTAGGCAAAGTATAGACCCTACCATCATGCTTAATAAACTGACCTGTAGACAAAAACCTTTCTGGAAGGTGACTTGTAAGTAGTAATTTTTTATTGGGTTCATTTGGGTCTAGAGTGTGCATAATAGTTATCAAGCCCTCAGCTTCTTGAATTTTTGCTAGGCTTAAGTCGCGACACTTTTCAGGTATCCATAGAGTCGGAGGATACCCATCATAATATTCTACTAAATTCCCTAATAGACTATTACTCGATGGAGGATACTCACCCTCATTTCTGACTTCACCCATTATATAGCAAGCTCAAAACTAAACCAGACTTTTGACCCAACTCTAGAGTCTATCAAGCTAGTTTTCTTACTCACCATATCTATGGATATGGCTCTTAAGAAGAACTACCTTTATAGTTCTCTATAGTACAGCTCAAATTGTCTGGTTTGGTTTGAGTTTGCTATAACTCCTAAATTACAATGGTATAATACCATAATATGAGTCAAAAGTTTAGATCAATCATAAAAAATGTCAAATCAAGACTAACTTTTCGTAATATTATTTTTGCAATTGCAATAGTTGGCCTAATTAGCCTAGTATCATCTAGTATCCCCCAACTAAAAAACCTTACTCAAACGATCAAGGATATCAACCTCTTAATCTTAGTCTTGGCAATCTTTCCCCGAGTCTTTAGTATTTTTTGTCAGGCAGGCTACTTCAAAAGTATTATTATCCATGACAAGAAGAAGCCCTGGCCTAGCCTCTCTCATATTGCACCCTTCTGGACAATGAATACGATCAATCTGCTTGTTCCAAGTGGGGGAATTGCTGGACTTAAGTACATGCAGACCAAGCTCTATCCGGAGACAAAATTTAGCGAAGTTAGCTCTGCCAATTTCTTATTTTATATATTCAATGGTCTGGCGATATTTAGCTGGCTGGTTGTTGCTTTCTTTAGCCTGATTTGGAGTGACAATATTGATCTAATCAGCTTCAAAATAGTATATATCATTCTTGGGCTCCTAATCGTCCTAATGCTTCTAATTATTCTTGTCACAATCGCAGTTGACTTTTTCAAAAACCTTACCAACCTTGCTTTAATCCCGGTAGAAAAATTAATCAAAAAATTTAAACCAAGTTTTGACAGAGAGCAAGCTGTAACCTTTATCAATGATCACCTTGATCAAATCCATCGACTGGTGGTAGAAGACAAAAACTTTCTCTGGCCACTTGGATTTGCGATCATGGGGGTATTTGCTGATATCTTGACTATTGCCATTGTCTTTTGGTCGCTTGGTGATATCCTAAATATTGGGATTATAATAGTTGCTTATAGCTTCGCTTTGGGTAGTAGTGTTGGGTCAATTTTTGCTGGTGGAGTGGGGATATATGAGACAGTAATGACTACTACTTTTGTCACCTTAGGCGTACCCTTTAGCTTGGCTTTGCCTGGTACCTTGATCTATAGATTGGTCAGTGTCTGGATTCCGATTATCCCCGGGGCATACTATTATCAGCAGTATCAAAACAAACTAAATCAAGCAGCCAAAGTGACCAAACCCAAAGATGATTCAAGTATTCAATCAAGCTAAATTAGACTTTAGTCAGCTACTCAATCGTCCAACAAGAAAGCAAAACCGACAGAGTATAGCTTTGGTAGCAAGTGATCTGATAGCGATTAGCCAGGTAGAGCCTTTGTATAGAACAATTGCTGACAATTATCAGTTTTACCTCGAAAACAAGCCAGACCTGAGTCTCCCGATATCAGATCTTGAATATCTGAGTAGCCAACCTAGGGGCTTTAACCAAATAGTATATGGGCTTGGTTCTAGCTTCAGCGATAAGCTCAGATCTAATATTGCTCCATCTATCGAGATAAATCCGACAGCTAGTCTTAGCTTGGTAAATCAAGCAAGTAAGTGGCTCAAACCAGACGATACCAATTTTGCTAATCTAGATACAAGGCTAATTATTAACATCCATCATTTTTATAAACTTATCAGAAATTTTGGGATAGCCTTGCCAAAAGATAATAACAATCTAGTCCTTTTGGAAAGTAGCTTGATCGAGCTACAGAGTAAGCTCAGCCTATCTAGTATCAGTCTAATTCTTCGAGATAAGCTATGGATCTATTTTAGCCCAACTGACAATTTGATTATAAATTTTACAATCCCCAGTAGCCTTATGCTGGACTTAATCCAGGCTACCATCATCAGCTTTCAACAACCAGATGACCCTGCTTCGCTTGACTTGATTGGCAGTATTTTGACCCAAACCCAAAGTAGTCAGCTTGAGCTTAGTCTGGCAAAGCTAAAACGAATTTTATCCTCTTAATAATCTCTAAAGTTTCAAGGCAATGCTGTCATCCTCCGAAACCCCGCCTCTCTCTTGTCATCCTCCGAAGTTCAGAGAACTTACGGGGGATCCAGTATTCGGCATTGTGCATTGTCATCCTCCGAAACCCGTCCCTTGTCTTGTCATCCTCCGAAGTTCGGAGAACTTACGGGGGATCCAGTATTCTGGCATTGTGCATTGTCATCCTCCGAAACCCAGAGGGTTTACGGGGGATCCAGTGTTTAGTATTTCCTATGACCAACTCAAATACTGGATCTCCGGTATTTCCCCAAGGGGAAATCCGAAGATGACTGGAGGAAGAGGATTGTCATCCTCCGAAACTTTGTCCCTCTCCTGTCATCCTCCGAAGTTCGGAGAACTTACGGGGGATCCAGTATTCGGCATTGTGCATTGTCATCCTCCGAAACCCAGAGGGTTTACGGGGGATCCAGTATCCCAGCATTTGCATCCGTCATACTCAGAGCTTGCTCTGGGTATCCAGAAATACCTAATAACGGAGCCCCTACTTTCTACCAAATGACTCAAATGCCCGAAGAATTTCGAGCGGTATTGCAAATACTACAGTATTAGACTGGTCACTACTCAGATCATTTAAAGTATTTAGTGTCCTGAGATGAAGAGCGCCTGTACTTTGGGCCAAAGTGTCAGCAGCCAGCTTCAGATTCTCTGCTGCTACCACCTCGCCCTTGGACTTGATCACCACAGCCCGTTTCTCCCGTTCAGCCTCAGCTTGCTTGGCAATCACCCTCTGCATATCATCCGGCAAAATTATGTCCTTGAGCTCCACACTCTCGACACTAATCCCCCAGGGGTCTGAAGTCGTATCAATAATATTGCGAATCTTTTCAGCAGCTGTTTCCCGATTGGCTAGTAACTGATCTAGATCCATCTCACCACAAACATTACGCATCGTAGTTTGGGCGAGCTGACTAATCGCAAAGTAGTAATTTTCGACTGCCAAGACAGCCTTGGAAGCATCATTGACTTTGTAATAAATCACTGCATTGATTCTGGCAGATACATTATCTTTGGTGATCGCCTCTTGGCTCGGGACATCTACTGTCTTGACTCTGATATCAACCTTGGTCATGCTCTGGATTACAGGGAAGATTAGTCTCCAGCCAGGGCCAACAATCCCCTTGTATCGACCAAACTGAAATTTTACTCCTCTCTGATATTCATCTACTTGGCGAATACTAACTAAAATAACCAATAATCCAAAAACCAATAATCCTACACCCATTTTACCTCCTGGCATTAATACTACTTTAACCATATAGTAATTAGGAAGCAAAATCAAATAACAATAGGTAGAACTTTCGCATTTCCTGATAGATTTTCAGCTTCTTAAAAAGGATTGATAGTAGAGAATTACGGGGGTGGTTGCATTGTCATCCTCCGAAAATCCAAAGGATTTTACGGGGGATCCAGTATCTCGTATCTGTATTCCGTTATAAACTAGTAAATTTCTATTGACCAAGAATGATCATTAATGTTAACCTATACATCAGTCCTTGGTGGAATCTATGATCACAATAGAACGGGGAAGTAGGGTGAGATTCCCTCGCTGTGCCGCAACTGTAAGTCTGATAATCTATCAGGCAAAGCCAGAATACCGTACCATCATCAGACGTATCCTTCGTAGCAAAGGAGCGTGCGGTATTAATCGATCTCACTACCCTTGCTAAGTATTAGATAACAGGGGAGTAATGAAAAGATTAATAAGTAAGTCGAGTTTAGCTACTAGAAAAAAAGACTTAATCCTATTAGGCCTGACTCTATCTGTGGTCGTTCTAACCTTTAGTTCGATCAAGGTACTGGCTAATCAACCAGCTTACTTGACACCAGAGCCGACCAATACAACTATTGATCAAGATAGCACAAAAATCACCGATCAGACTTTTGCCTCATCTCCTGACTCCAAGCCCGCAACTGACTTTTCAGATCCGATAGAGAATACTAATCCCCCTACCAATCAAAATCTATCGCCCCAAGTAACCCGCTCAGATCAAGGCCCAACTACTCCCAATCCCCAGCCAACTTTAACCCCCGAGGTTACTTCTCTCAGCCAACCAACTCCTCAGCCTACTATTATTCCAACTACTTTAGCAGTCAAGCTTCAAATCAACCTAGACCCAGTCATCCAGCTGTCAGTAACCGATCAGATCAATCAATGCGACCTCTTGAACCAAGCCTTTACCCAGGGCAAGCTAACTGAGCTCAATATTCGCTATTTTTCGGAATACTCCAGTCTGGGGGTACTAAGTATCAATGGGATAGGCAACCCAAATCAAGTCTATTGGACATATAAAGTCAATGGCGTTAGTCCCCCTTTGGGTTGCTCTCAGGTTTTGGTCAAATCTGGAGACTTTGTGTTTTGGGAATATCAATCTAACTAATACATATAAGGAGACGTGGTGAGAAAAAATATCAATCTAATACTATCAATTATTATCATCTTGACTGCAAATTTAATCTGGCAGACCCAATCCTTTGCAATCTCACCGATCAGCAATATTGATTGTCAATTGCTGGATGCAACAAATTATCTCAGCACTCAGCAGTCTACTGCTACCGGAGAAATCACTGGATTTGGGGGCAATTCGGACTGGGCAAGTATCGGTTTAGTAACCGCTGGACTTGACCCAGCAAGCTTTAGCTACCAATCTAGCCCGACCATCGTTCAATACCTAGCTAGCAACCCCTTAGATCCTGCTAGCTCAGCTACCACGATCGAAAAGAGGATTTTAGCAATTAATGCACTCAGACAAGACCCTCAAAATTTTTATGGAATAAACTATCTAGATCAATTACTTGGTAGCTATCAAGCCAATCAACTGGGCGATCCAACCCTGCTCAATGATGATATCTTTGGCATCATGGCACTGCTTGGCAGTAATCAGACTACACAAATAGCCCTATTGGATAGCCTCAATTACTTAGTAGATAACCAAGAGCCCGATGGAGGATTTGGCTATAGCTTATCAAGTGGTTCTGATACCAATGATACCGCTTCAGCCCTGGTAGCCTTGATCAGTAGCCAGCGGGCTGGGTTGACTCATCCCAATCTAGATCAGGTCATAGCAGGCGCGATTAATTATCTAATACCCAGTCAAAATCTAGATGGTGGCTTCGGCTATTTGCCAGGTGATCCTTCCGATGGGTCTTCTACTGCTTGGGGACTAATTGCACTCAATGCAATTGGTACCATTCAGGATGTTCAAGCCTATCAAGGGTTAGCTAGCCAATGGCTGATTGACAACCAGCTGAGCGATGGAGGATTTGGCTACTTGGCTGAATATGGTTCTGACACCTATACTACCAGCCACGCACTAATAGCCTTGACTGGCAATACTTGGCTCAATCCACAATCAGATCAGTTGAGCTGCAACGATCAAGCTACTGATCCAGTCCAGTCAAACAGCCAAGATACCCCAGCTGATTCTTCCAATCAAACCACCCAAGCCGAGACCGGTACTGTGCAAGGATACACCCAAGTCACTAGTCTACCAAATACTGGAAGCTCAAATCTGGTGTCTTTAGTGATCGTCCTCATGCCTTTGACTGCAATCTTAAGAAAGATTACTCGTATAGCAAGTTAAAAACAAAACCAGACTTTTGACCCAACTCTAGAGTAACCCTGTTGCCATATAAACTTGCGAGGTCAAAGCTGATGATTTTTATTCCAGAATAGCAAAACACGACAAAGCATAACAAGAGTTACGCTGCGAAGTGTTTTGCTAGTCTGGGGCAAAAATGGCAGTTTTGAAGCCGTGAGGTTATATGGCAACAGGGTTAGTTTATAAAGCTAGTTTTCTTACTCACCATATCTATGGATATGGCTCTTAAGAAGAACTACCTTTCTAGTTCTCTATAGTACAGCTCAAATTGTCTGGTTTTGGTTTGGGCTTGCTATATCAAAACTATCTAGTGGTAGCAAGGCTTGTCATCCTCCGAAACCTGTCCCTTGCCCTGTCATCCTCCGAAACTGTCTCTGTATTGTCATCCTTCGAAGTTCCACCCCTCTTCTGTCATCCTCCGAAAATCCAAAGGATTTTACGGGGGATCCAGTATTTGACACTGAGTATTGTCATCCTCCGAAGTTCAGAGGACTTACGGGGGATCCAGTATTGGCATTTCTAGAACCCACCCCAGTCTTGCATTCAATACATAAATATGATAACACTATAGTTAAAATATAGTAATCTCAAAACAAAAACGAATCAACTCGAGACAACCAGTAAAAGAATAATAGAGTTAGTTTTTAGTTCTTTTTTTTAATAATAACTAAAGGAGAAACTCCGAAATGAGCGAAACGACAACAGAAACTACCAAGGACATTGATAATCCTACCCGTCAACATCTACTTGAATTGGTTCAAAATTTACAAAAATCTATTGCTATGACTGATCCTCCAGTACCCTTTAAGGAGCAAGGACTAGCGGATATCGCTTCAGAGAATGATAAATTAGAATATCAACTTGAGTACCTCGAGAAACTTCGTCAATGTGTCCAAGCAGCCCTGTGGCTGGCACTGATTGGTAAGCTCAAGAGGCCAGAAGATATAGGAGATAAAAGTAATACAATACTATCATCTGTAGTATTATCTGCCCATCAACTTGCCCATTTTATTCAATTCAAACCTGATAGAGTGCAAAGATTTTCTATTGACCCTCAATCTTTCGCTGATCTCGAGACACGCCAAAGGTTTACTGCATTGCAAGAAGCGGTACAAGCAGCAGTAGACAACTCCCCAGAGTCTCCCGAGACTGAGGTGATGAGATACCTACTAGAGTTAGACCCTCACAGTCCTGAATCATTAGATCCAACTCCCAAGTGGTTTGGTGAGTTCCTTAATCAACACCCAGAGCTAGCAAGCCTGGATCCCATATACTGCGCAGCCATATTAACCAATGCTGCAAAGTATCAAGAGGCAATTGATTCTATCAAGGGTAGCCAGAACCTTACCGTAGGTCAGAAGCGGAAAATCATAAATAAAATCTCGACAATTCAATTAACTAATCCTAGTATACCCCCAGAAGATGTATCTACTCAGATCCGTGAGCTTGTACACTTAAATTCTTCTGATCAGGATTTGCTAATAGCCAAGATCCTTGTCAACCGAGCCTCAAATGACCCCAGCATCTCCATAGAAAATGTATCTACTCAGATCCGTGGGCTTGTACACTTAAATTCTTTTGATCAGGATTTGCAAATAACCGAGATCCTTGTCAACCGAGCCTCAAATGACCCCAGCATCTCCATAGAAAATGTATCTACTCAGATCCGTGGGCTTAAAGAGTTAACTCCTGGGAAGCAGGATTTGCAAATAGCCAGGATCCTTATCAACCGAGCCTCAAATGACCTCAGCATCTCCATAGAAGATGTATCTACTCAGATCCGTGGGCTTAAAAAGTTAACTCCTGAGAGGCAGGATTTGCAAATAGCCAGGATCCTTATCAACCGAGCCTCAAATGACCTCAGCATCTCCATAGAAGATGTATCTGATCAGATCGATCAGCTTGAAGGCTTAGATGATCAATATAAAGATTGGCCAATAATCGAGATTAATGAAAATCGAGCCGCGAGGAATCTTAATACAAAGATTACAGACATAGATCCCAATAATAGGTATTTCTTCTTAGATTATGTCCTTAGCAACCTTTATGATAATCCGCCTGCCTTACAACAATTATTGCTTGAGTATACCGGCATTAGTGAGGTATCTGTTTCCCAATAGACTCGTTCAATCAGTTTTCTGGCACAATAATTAACCCTATTGTCATATAGCAAGTTAAAAACTGATGATTTTTATTCTAGAGTATCAAAACATGACAAAGCATAACAGGAGTTACGCTGCGAAGTGTTTTGCTAGTCTGGGGCAAAAATGGCAGTTTTGAAGCCGTGAGGTTATATGGCAACAGGGTTATTATCTATTTTGAGTTGTTGGCAACCGAGTTATTTTCTGCTTTAATCTAATGGTATGACAAGTCATCTCAAGCTCGGAGTAATCGGATTATTTAGTAGTGGTAAGGACTACTTTTCTGACTATCTTACTGCCCACTACCCAGCTGATCACATATCTACTAGCCAAGCATTAAGAGATTATACCCAAAGTCACGGATTAGGCAATCTCGATCGAGACAACCTAGCTATTATTGCTAACCAAACCCGTAAGCAAGAAGGCAATGATTATTTTGCCCGAGTAGCTTACGGCCTACTTGACCCCAAAAAGGAGATTTGGCTAGTCAGCGGTATGCGTACAATTGAAGAAATTGATTATTTGAAAGCCCAGGGGTTCAAGATTGTCCTGATCAACGCCAAGCCAGAGGTTAGATACCAAAGAGCGCTTAGACGGGGCAAAGTAGGAGAAGATATTAGCTTCTCCTACTTTAAAGAACAAGAAGATACCGAGCTATACTCCAGGCTTAGCACCTTTAGTCTGGCTAGAGTCTTAGAATCTTACGATTATTGTATTGACAATAATGGTGAGCTTGAGCAGTTTGAAAAATCGATTGAGGCTTTGATCGGTCGTCTTGATTGATCAACCCAGTTATGCTTAAATATATAGATAGTGCAAAAGCAAAAATACAATCCACTAGTGCTAATATACTCTGGAGTAATCTTGGCATTATTGGGTGGTCTAAATTTTATCCTATTGCTCAATAGGGAAGGACCACTGAGTATTATCGGGATCCTACTTCTGAGCTGGATCATGCTTGGGACTATTTATTATTGGTTTGTCTACCCCCGTACGCCAAACTACTTTGAGCTTAGTGGCTTCACCTTTTTTTGGATTGGCTGGGGCATATTGGTGACCGACCTTCAAATCATTGATTTGAGTGACAATCAATATCTTCAACTAATTGCCTTGGGACTAGGGATTGCCCTCTACAGCACAGCTGGAGTCTACCTTGCCTGGCAGCTCAAGAAAAGCAACTGGTACCTAATGGCACTACGAAATCGGATCAATAGTGATGCTGTTTCTCAGGGGCTGGTAGTCAATTCAATTGCTGACGCAATCATTAGTGTCGATAATCAGCTCAATATTACCCTGATGAATCCAGCTGCCCAAAAGTTGACCGGCTGGGATCTCAACCAAGCTAGAGGACTAAATATTGCTCAGATTCTGGTACTCTATGACCAATCAGGCAATCAATTACAGGAAGCATCGCCCTTCTATCAAGTACTGACCACCGCCAAAGTAGTTCGAAACTCTGACCTCTACCTTTTTGATAAAACTCAGCAAAGAATTGACCTATCGATCTCGGCTGCTCCAAGCTTTGATACCGACAAAAATATCAATGGGGTGATTGCTATTATCCGTGATATTAGTGAGCAAAAAGCTACCGAAAGGGAGAAAGATGAGTTTATCTCCACTGCCTCCCACGAGATGCGTACACCAGTGACTGCGATTGAGGGCAACCTTTCTCTAGCCCTCAACCCCAAGCTCGCAACGATTGATGATCGAGCTCGCAAGTTCCTCGACAAAGCTCATCAATCAGTTCTCCATCTGGGTAGTCTATTTAAGGATCTGCTTAGTACTACTCAGATTGATGACAATGCTTCAGTCGGCGAGCTGGAGACAGTTGATCTCAATAAGATCGTTCAGAAGGTTTTTGAAGAAATGCAAACCATTGCCCAATCCAAAGCAGTCCAGCTTAATTTTGACTTTGGAGGCAATGGCAACGAAAATGCCGTAGCCCCAATCTCACCGATCAAGGCCAACCCAGATAAAATCAATGAGGTGATCTCGAATCTTGTCGATAATGCTATCAAATTTAGCAATCACGGCCATGTAACTATTCGAAGCAAAGTCACCCCTGATTACTGCTTGGTGGAAGTCGAAGATGATGGGATTGGGATTAGCCCCGAAGATCAAAAACATCTTTTTCAAAAATTTTATCGGGTCAACAATAGTTTTACTCGCGAAATTGGCGGAACAGGCTTGGGGCTATATATTGCTAGAAACATTATCGAAAAGTTTGGTGGTAGGATCTGGGTTAGCTCGGTGCAAGCTCCCGATAGACATGGGACAATCTTTTCATTTTCTTTACCACTTGCCAAAGATCTCAATCAGGCAAAAGTACCAGAATATCTCCAAAATAACCCAGGTAATGTGATAGAATAGACTTAAGACACAGTGATAGCTTAACTATACAAGGAGTAGATTATGACAAAGGTTTTATTAGTAGAAGATGATATCAACTTACGAGATCTTTATTCAGCTAGGCTAAGTGCAGAAGATATAGAGGTCTTTGTAGCTAGCGACGGAGAAGAGGGGCTGACCATGGCTACTAGTATTAAGCCTGATCTAATCATCCTCGATGTAATGATGCCCAAGATCTCAGGCTTTGATGTGCTAGATATCCTCAGACAAACTCCGGGACTCGAACAAGTCAAGGTAATCATGATGACCGCTCTAAGCTCCGAACAAGACCGTCAGAGAGGAGATCGACTCGGAGTATCAGCCTATCTGGTCAAGTCTCAAGTAACCTTAGAGGATGTGGTAGAAACAGCGATGGGGGTACTCAATAACTCGATTAATGGCATCCAACCTTCGGCCTTCACTCAGGGTTAATGACCCTGATACTATATAAACTTGTGAGGTCAAAATTGATGATTTTTATTCCAGGGTATCAGAACAGGACAAAGCATAATAGATATTATGTTGCGGAGTGTTTTGTTAGTCTGGGGCAAAAAAGGCAGTTTTGAAGCCGTGAGGTTATATAGCATCAGGGTCAACAAAGCACTTGTCGAGCTGGGCTTTGCTAGCTCTCGGCGTAAGGCTGATCAGCTAATTTCTCTAGGTAAGATCAAGATCAATGGCAAACTAGCTCAGACTACTAGCCAAGTATCTGGTGGTGATACAATAGAAGCTCAAAATATGACAGTGACCTACCAGCCAAGCTTACCTAGTAATCAGCTAATCTTACTAAATAAACCCAAGGGTTATCTTTCTAGTCATCTTAGCCAAGATGCTCCCACCATTTTTGAATTATTACCAGACAAGTACCATAGCTACAAAATTGCTGGCAGGCTCGACAAGGACAGTAGGGGATTAATGCTTATCAGTAATAATGGTCAATTGATCCAGCAACTCAGCCACCCAAGTAGTCACAAATCAAAGTATTATCGAATCACGCTTGATCGTCAGATCAAAGATTTTGGCTTTGTCGCCAAGCAATTCAAGTCTGGCATGACCATTGATGGTCAGATCTATCGAGCTCAAGCGATCAAGCTGATCAGGCCAGATATAGTAGAAATAATCTTGATCTCCGGCAAGAATCGTCAAATCCGTAAAATGTTTAAAGCAATGGGTTACCAAGTGATTGATCTAATCCGAACAAAGATTGGTGATTACCAGCTTGGTGACTTAGAGGAAGGTCAGTATCAAATTGTCCAAATAGCCACGAAAGAGCCGCAATAGTGATTGAGCTAATTTTTAATATCATATTTCTTGGATTTTCGTTGGTAAATCCGCATCTAGATTATGCCGTTGGTTTTAAATCTAGCAAGTTTGAGATCGATGCCTTGAGATCGGTCCAGCAAGATTTTAGCTTACCCGAGCTCAGTGCCAAACAGTTTGAACTCTATCAACTCGATACTGATACAGTGATCTCTAATATCAATCAGCAATCAAAACTACCAATCGCTTCATTGACCAAGCTAATGACAGCACTAATCATTATCTCTGAAAACCAACCGACTGAGGAGATTACCACCCAAATCCTTGATTTACCCAATGGCTATCAGAGCAATTACTTATCAACTAGCTCAAAAATAGATGTCCAAAGCCTACTAGAACTTCTACTAATCAGTTCTGACAATCAAGCAGCTCTCAATCTAGCACTATTCAATGCCGGATCGATCAATGGCTTTGTCGATAAAATGAATTGGTATGCTACAAACCTTGGGATGAACAATACTCAGTTTGCCAATCCTTATGGACAGGACGACCCCAATAATTATTCTACATCTGAGGATCTCATTATACTGACCAAATTGGTTTTGGCCCAGCCAATTCTATCAGGCATTGTTGGAACTACCAATCAATCTATCAGCTATGGGGGGCAAGATTTTGAACTAATTAGTACCAATAAGTTGCTTCCTAGGCCTGATGTTCATGGTGTCAAGACTGGCACTGAGACCTTGGCTGGGCAGTGTCTAATCGTGCTTTATCAAAACTCAGCTGGTAGTTTCCTAATCACCATCCTGGGCTCTGACGACCGGTACCAAGATGCAACCTCAGTAATCGAACAATTGCAAGTACTAAGCGCTAGTGACTAGCACAGGGAGTATTGGTCATCCCCCGAAACCCGTCCCTCTCTTGTCATCCTCCGAAACCCACCCCTCTCCTGTCATCCTCCGAAGTTCGAAGAACTTACGGGGGATCCAGTGTTTCACAAACAAGTCCCATAGTTCCAATATCAAATGCAACCGTTAGAATAATACATACAATTAAACGAAAGGATTGCATGAGTCACCTAACGGCTGCAGAACGGGGTAAGATAGAAGTCTTACTCCAAGACAATTATACAAATAATCAAATAGCAAAGCGAATTGGTAAAGATAAATCTACTATAGGTAGAGAGATCAAAAGAGGGCTTGATGGTAAAGGTATCTATCATACCTGGATAGCTCAATCTAGCTATGAAGAGAACCGACAAGAATCTAGACAGATACCAATCTTAGATAACCCAGTTAATCATCGTTTACGCAGTCGAGTAGTAGACTGCCTACAGAAGGGCTGGAATCCAGTAACTATCTCAGGTAGATTAAAGAAAGAAGGACACCCATCAGTCTCTGCTGAAACTATCTATAACTGGATATATACTAGCTCTTGGGCTAAAGAGGAAAAGCTCTATCAATATCTTAGACAAGGCAAGAAAAAGAGAACCAAGAATCAAGGTAGGTCATCTCATAGGTCTAAGATACCAAATCGAGTATCTATCCATAAAAGACCAGAAGTTGTAAATCAAAGAACCAGACTAGGAGATTGGGAGGGTGATAGTGTCTTATACCTACATAAACAAGCTATTAACACTGTAAACGAGAGAATTAGTAGTTTAGTAGTATTTACTAAACTAGACCGTAAGACAGCAGAGGAGACAGCCAATGCAGTAATAGACGGGCTTAGAGGTCTTGTTGCCCATACCATCACCTTTGATAATGGTACTGAATTCACTAAACACGAGAGAATCACAGAAGCTATTGGTATAGAGGTATACTTTGCTGATCCATATAGCTCTTGGCAGAGAGGAGCTAACGAGAATATCAACGGACAACTTAGGGCGTATCTCCCTAAGCGTAGTGATATTAGGGGACTAACCCAACAAGAGCTAGATGATATAGCCTGGGAGCTTAATAACAAGCCTAGAAAAAGACTAGGGTGGCATACACCTCAAGAGGTTTACGATTGGCTTGCTTCTAACCCTAATAGTGAGTTAGACTTAGCTAAGGTTGCATTTGGAAATAGAATCTAGGGTCTAAGAGTTTTACGCCTTAGCATGCTATAATCCTAAGGTATGCAACAAGCAACCTTTAGTATCTTTGGTCGAACCAATGTCGGCAAATCCACCCTATTCAACCACTTGATTGGTCGACGCCTGGCAATCGAATCCGACTACCTCAATACCACCCGTGACCCGATTAGACAAACTGTCACATTCGATCAGCAAAATTGGCAAATCGTCGATACGCCTGGCCTCGATAAGACTGATGATGCTCTTGCCAGACTAGCGATGGATCAAATCGACCACCTAATAGATGAAAGTGATGTATCAGCTCTAGTAGTTGATGGGACAGTAGAAGCTAGCGAGCTAGACATCAGCCTCGCTAGACGCCTTAGACGAAGTGGCAAACCTGTAATTTTACTAGTCAACAAGGCTGATATTACGAGCAAGTTTCTTGGGCTAGCAAACTATCAAAAGCTTGGGATTAGAGAAATGATCCCAATTTCCTCGATCCACAATATTGGCATAGATCAGATTAGGTCAGCTCTCTCCCAATACTATTCTTCTAGTAATCAAGCTGACAACTTTGACCCAGAATTAAGCATTAGTCTAGTCGGCAAGCCAAATGTCGGCAAATCCTCACTACTCAATGCCTTGTCCAGGCATCAGGTCAGTCTAGTATCTGAGATAGCAGGCACTACCAGAGATCAAGTCTCAGCCAACTGGCAAGTGGATGATCAGACCATCAATCTGGTCGATACTGCCGGAATTAGAAAAAATGGCAAAGTTAGCAAACAGATTGAGAAACTATCTCTTCTAAGAACCAAGAAGGCGATCGAGCAGTCTGAAATCTGTCTACTTGTCCTCGATGCCGAATTGCCTGATGGGCATCTTGACCAGAAGATAGCCGGGATGATTGATCAAGCTGGCAAAGGGCTAATCATCATTATCAATAAGTGGGACAAGATTGACGACACAGAACAAGAAGTATTCAAGCAAACAATTGCAAAATCTTTCCAATTCATCTGGTGGGCTCCGATTGTCTTTGTCTCTGCCAAGACTGGATCTGGCCTCAATCAACTAGCTGATTTAGTAAAAATTGTTGAAGCCAATATTCACCAGCCCAAGAGTATCAAACAAATTGATAGGATCCTCAATCAAGCTTTTCAAAAACATCCAGCAAAAACGATCAAAGATCATAAGACTGTCAAATTTAGTAATGCCAAGGTTGTTGACAACCTGCCGCTGACAATTCAACTCTATGGTCGAGATATTAGTCAGCTACATTTTTCTTATCTAAGATATCTAGAAAATCAGCTTAGAGATCGACTAGAGATGACTGGTGTTCCGATCAAGATTATCAATCATCCAGCTCGATGACCAGACTAATCGTTGGGCTAGGCAATCCTGGTAAACAATATCAATTTAGCCGTCACAATCTGGGCTGGATGGTGCTTGATCAGCTTGCGACAGACCTAAACCTCCAATGGTCCACTCATAAATACAGCTTGACTAGCAAAAGCCCTGATCTTATTCTGGCCAAGCCCACTACTTATATGAACCTTAGTGGTCAGGCAGTCCAAAAACTTAAAGCCTTTTACAAGCTTGACAATCAGGCGATCACCATTGTCTATGATGACTATGCTATAGACTTTGGTGATCTTAGGATCCGTCACTCCGGAAGTGATGCCGGACATAATGGCCTAAAATCCGTGATTCAAGCAATCGGAGAAGACTTTTGGCGCTACCGGATAGGGATTGGTCCCAAGCCTGAATATCAGCCGACTAGAGATTTTGTCCTGGCTAACTTTTCAGACAATGAAGTTTCCAGCTTGGGTTCAATTATTCCAGCTACAGCGAAATACTTACTTGACACGGCTCAACCAGCCGATACTACCCTTCGAATACTGGATTTACCATAATTTCCTAGAGGAAATTTGGGAGATGACACGGAGAGGGAAGCGGAATTTTGGAAGATGACAGGAGGGCATTGTCATCCTCCGAAACCCGTCCCTTGTCTTGTCATCCTCCGAAACCCGTCCCTTGTCTTGTCATCCTCCGAAACCCGTCCCTTGTCTTGTCATCCTCCGAAACCCGAAGGGTTTACGGGGGATCCAGTAACCCTATTGCCATATAAACTTGCGAGGTCAAAGCTGATGATTTTTATTCCAGAATAGCAAAACACGACAAAGCATAACAGGAGTTACGCTGCGAAGTGTTTTGCTAGTCTGGGGCAAAAAATGGCAGTTTTGAAGCCGTGAGGTTATATGGCAACAGGGTTAGTATTTATGGGGCCCAGTTATTAGACAGCTGAGCTCAATCAATGCTAAAATACCACTATGAAATACGTAATCACAGCCGGCGGACAAGGTACAAAACTTTGGCCTCTATCTAGAGAAGCCAAACCAAAACAATTTCAAAACATCATCGGAGACCAAACTCTCTTCAAAATCAATCTAGATACTTTACTAACCGAGATTGACCCCGAAGATATTATTATTCAGACCAAAGAGCGCTACCTAGATCTGGTCAGGACTGACAATCAGGCAGTTCCTGAAAAGAACATTATTTTGGAGCCTGACTTCAAAAAAAATCGAGGCCCAGCCGATGGGCTAACAATGGTTTGGCTTGACCATCACTACCCTGGTGAGCCCTTCATCTTAATCCAAAGTGATTGCTTGAGATTACCAAATGATCGCTACCTTTCTACCCTTAAGTCAATTGAAGAATTACTGATTAAAGATCAGGTCTTTATTACGGCTGGACTTAAGGCTACCCGACCTGACCTAGGTGTAGATTATTTTTCCCTAGGAGAGAAGCTAAGTGAAGTTAATAATATTAGTATTTACAAGATTGACAAGTTTATTCCGAGAAGCTCAGACTATGCCGAAACCAAAAAGCTAATTCAAGACTATCATGTATCTACCCACGCCAATCACAATGCCTACTATCCTAAGAAAATGCTTGAAGCCTATAAGAAATATCGTCCTGACTGGTACCAAGCTCTAGAGAAAATATCTAAAGTCCTAGATCAACCTGATCAAGTGGCAGCAATTTACCAGACCATGGAATCTGGAGCTACAGAAGATGTCACTCAGCATTTATTTGATTCTGGAGCCCTAGTTCTTCTACCCTTTGAATGGATTGATGTCGGTACCTGGGATAGTATTTACCAGACTTTGCGTCATGAGCAAGAGGAGATTTATAAGGATGGTCAAGTGATCGATATCGATAGTCAAAGAAGTTTAGTCAAGGCTAACCCTAATAAGCTGGTAGCCTTGCTCGGAGTAGAGGATCTTGTAGTAGTAGATAGCGATGATGTTTTACTGGTAGCAGATCGACATCGGAGTGGAGACATTAGTAAAGTGCTTAAAGGGCTTGAAGACCAAAGTCTAGATAAGTATCTATAGCCATTGCCAATACTTAGCGAATCCTGTAAAATTATTCAGTAACTTAAAGTATTTCTAAAAGCTCCTTAAAAACTAGATAGATATATTTACTCGACTTACGCAAAACCTCGGATACTCTAGACTTGCCTTCCAGAGATTTTGCGTAAGTCGAGTCTAGGGCCTGTTGGCCGAGTGGTTAGGCAAAGGTCTGCAAAACCTTGTACAGCGGTTCGATCCCGCTACAGGTCTCCATAGCAAAAGGGCGAGTGGTGGAATTGGTATACACGACGGACTTAAAATCCGTTGCCTTATTTTTTATGGCTTGAGGGTTCGAGTCCCTCCTCGCCCACCATCCAACCAATTTCACAACCACACATAGCAAGCTCAAAACAAAATCCAATTCCCTGACTAGGATAATAGGGAAACAGTAGTTGAGTTCTTCTACTGGACTCTAGTACCAGGTCAGGAATTGTGATCGATAGAAATGTCTGATTTTGTTTTTAACTTGCGATAACTAAGAATGACTATGGGTGATTAGCTCAGTTGGCTAGAGCATCTCGTTTACACCGAGGAGGTCAGAGGTTCGAGTCCTCTATCACCCACCATTAATTTCTCACTATCCCTATTTGGGGCATTAGCTCAGCTGGTTAGAGCACCTGCTTTGCAAGCAGGGGGTCATCGGTTCGAATCCGATATGCTCCACCATGGCGACTTAGCTCAGTTGGTAGAGCAGAGGCCTGAAGAGCCTTGTGTCGTAGGTTCGATTCCTACAGTCGCCACCATTTTATAAGCATTGTAACTTCTTATCCTTAGTTCCCAAATTCAGATACTGGATCTCCCATAATTTCCTAAAGGAAATTTGGAAGATGACACGAAGAGGCCTTGTCATCCTCCGAAACCCGCCCCTTGCCCTGTCATCCTCCGAATCCTCGTAAGAGGATTACGGGGGATCCAGTATTAGTATTGTGTATTGCATTGCCATCCTCCGAAGTCCAAAGAACTTACGGGGGATCCAGTATCCCGTATTTGCATCCGTCATACTCAGAGCTTGCTCTGGGTATCCAGAAAACTAATAATAAACATAAAAACTAACTGTACTACCTAATCCATTATCTAGAGTTCTGGATCCCCAACTTTTCCTTCAAATGAAGGGCGGAAAAGTTGAGGATGACTCAATTCCTGTCATCCTCCGAAACCTGTCGCTTGTCCTGTCATCCTCCGAAACCCGGAGGGTTTACGGGGGATCCAGTATTCTACATTTATAGACCCAACACCCTGACTTACCACTAAATTCCTGACCTCTCCTAGTACTAGCCATCTTTACTCCTTCTTCATATCAAAGGATATGACTCAGTCTTAAAGCAGACTATTACTTAGTCTAGGGTCTAGGAATTTATTGTGGCAAGACAAAGTGTTGGGTCATAATTAATTGACGAACCTCAAGTATCAGAATAGACTGTAAGTAAATATTAATTATCCTATGGAGTGAAATATGAATCCTAGCGACAATAGTTCAAAATCTAAATCAAAAAGAGGTATTTATCTAGTCCTTTTTATTATAATCTTTGGCTTGGCGGCTGCAGGGCTAATCTTGATGATCAAAGATGACAATCAGGATGCCAAAGTTGACTCTGAGCAAGTAGACGTCTCCCCAGATATAGCCAAGCTTGATACTCTCTGTCAGACCACACTCCCAAGACTTATTCAATGCCAAAATCTTCAAGCTGACCAGTTGACTACCTATCGACTTCCTGAAGATCTAGGTAATCCTTCGTATATTGCCCCCAGCCCTGATCAATCTAAGTTTATTGTGGAGCTCAAAGATAGCTCTGTCCTCGTCGATCAAGATTTCAATAAGATTGCAGATTTACCCCATCAGGAATCGAGCCAAACCTGGTGGACTGATTTAATATGGCTGGATTCAGATACGATTGTCTATAGTGCTTCAGCCCAAGATTCTACTGATACTGATTTTAATTCTCAGATATTCAATTATGACATTGCTAACGATCGAACAACTCAGATGACTTCTTACCAGGAAAGTTTGACCTATGCCTACCCGAGTCAAGATGGTACTATGCTTTTTTCTAGAATCCAGAGACCAGAGCAAGCCGAGACGATTGCTGTAGTCAGCACTGACGGGACTGTCAAAGAGATTGGATCAATTTTGAGTACCGACAAAACCGAACTCTCAGGCACTGTCAATTATGATCGTAATTCTGATTTATTTTACCTAACACAAGCAGAATCCCAATCATCAATCCCACTCAAGCTCAAAAAGGATCTAGAGGGCAATTATCAACTCGAACAAACCAATGATCCAACCCTAGAGCAAATCTATCAAGGACCAAGTACTGAGCAAGGAATAGTAGTCCTAGCAAACGACTCAGATCAAAATAGTTCTGCGCAGTACCAAATAGTAGACGATCAGGGATCTATCAGGGATCTGCAATTGGCGCAGGCAAGTAGCCAAGGCTACACCTATGGTCTACCTTTTGCAGTTAGCCAAAGTCTCAATCTTGAAACTATTGACGATAATGCGATCGATGCCAGTGACTACCTCTACTCCTATGTAGACTTACCAAATAATCTTAGTACTTACTTACTCGACCTGGTCAAACAAAACTGTTCTGAAGGAAGCTACAATAAAGTAGTTGTCAATAACCAACTAAATGACAATCAAGCTGTGGTAGAGTTTCAGGGTTGTAATGGTCAGGCTTACATTGGGTATTACAAGCTGGATGGTTCAGATTTCAAGGCAGTGATCCAGACCCAGAACAATGTCAGCTGTGCCTCACTGGAAGAAAATGGTCTAAATCCTGAGCTGGTCGATAGCTGCACAGAGTAAATCCCTAGACTTCTACCAAAAACTTATCAAAATGCACGCCAGAACCCGAATCGGACAGCACAAGCTTAATCTGTCCATCAGCTTTTTGCAGTTAGTCACCGTTTTGTCTGGAATAGTCATGGTAATATTTCTGATTTGGGAGCCTCAGACAGAAGGAGTCAATCGGTCTGCCACAAACTTTGAGATTTACCTTCAAGATCCCTTTTTGATTCTGGCATACCTAGGATCTATCCCATTTTTCATTAGTCTCTATCAGGTTTATCAGCTACTGGGTTATACTAGACAGAAGAGAGTAGTATCAACCCAATCACTTAAGGCGCTCCGGATCATTAGACATTGCCACCTGATCACAATCGGCGCAGTAATTATACTCGAGATAATTATCTTACTCGGCCCAAGTGACGACCATACTGGCGGGTTGGCGATTGGCTTGATGATTAGTTTGGTTTCGCTAGTAGTGATCAGTCTTACTACTATCTTATCTTCTGTGATCAATGAGCCCCTGTGATCACTGATCACAGCTACAACTTTAAGAGTAAAGACCTTACAGTGGGCAGCCCCAAAAAGATATCTCTAGTCATTGTCGGTATGAGTTGATACAATAATACCTTATGGACAAAGAGAAGATTACAGTCAGTCTACCTGAAGCAGGGCTATACTACATCAAGGGCTACCTTCAAACTTCACAGTGGGCTTGGATAACCTTTGTCCTTTGGGGAGTAGGTCGGTTATTATCCTCTGCCTCACTATTACCAGCTTTGATAATATCTAGAGTGATCAATAATCTTAGCACTGGATCTTTTGATACTAATACTTTATACATGCTTGTTGCTTTAGCAATAACTTCAATTATCCTAGGAGAAACCTTTATCAGGCTTTGGGGGCATTTTGTAGCCCACTTTCAGATAGCGCAGGCTGATACGATCCTTAAGGATTCCTATAAAAACTTGATTGATAAATCACTAAACTTTCATGCCAATAACTTTGCCGGTAGCTTGACCACCAAGATTAATCGCCTAGCGAGAAGTTCGATTGACTTCAATGATACCCTACATGAGAAAATCATCGATACGCTAGTGGCCTTAGTATTTATGATTATTACGGTAGGGGTTAACTACCCTGCTAGTAGCCTATTTGGGCTAGCTGGGATCGTAGTCTATACACTGATAGTCTCTCCACTGATTAGAAAACGGATGAAAATAGTTGCCAAAAGATCTATCTTGGAGAGCAAAAGGACTGGCTACTTCGTCGATGGGATTACCAATGCCGTAGCAATCAAAGCCTATGCAAAAGAAGACTATGAGCTTGATCGCTTTGCCCAAGAAGTAGGACGAGCCGGGAAAGTAACTCTAAAGTCTTGGCTCTACTCCAATTGGCGAATCGATCCGATTACCTCACTGACCTATATCATTATTCTATTTACACCATTAATAGTGATTATAAATCAAGCTAAATCTGGGGCCGAGATTGGTGATATGTTTTTTGCTTATTCAATTTTTGGATTTTTATCTTCAAGAGTTTGGGATATAGCTAACACTTGGCGTAATATTGAAAATCAACTGACGGCAGGGGCTGAAGGTCTCAGTATCCTTAATCAGCCTGCTACAATCGTAGATAGCAAAGACGCCAAAGCACTAGATGTCACTAATGGTCAAATCAAATTCTCAAAGGTTGACTTCAACTATGAAGGCTCTCAAGTATTTCGGGATTTCAATTTGACCATCCAGCCCTCTCAGTCAGTTGGCTTAGTCGGTCCGAGTGGGGGAGGGAAGTCAACCTTTGTCAAGCTAATCTTGAGATTCATGGATACTGATGGGGGTAAGATTGAAATCGACCAACAAGATATCATGCGTGTCACTCAAAATTCACTTAGAAATCAGATCGGCTATATACCCCAGGAACCAGCCCTGTTTCATCGTTCTATTTTTGAGAATATCGCTTATGGAGGTGACTCTCCGACTAGAAGTGAAGTGATTGAAGCGGCCAAGCAAGCCTATGCTCACGAATTCATACAGACCCTACCAAAGGGTTATGATACCCTGGTCGGAGAGAGAGGCATCAAGCTTAGTGGTGGTCAACGACAAAGAGTAGCGATTGCTAGAGCCTTTCTTAAGCGCTCACCTATCCTAATACTGGATGAAGCTACCTCAGCTCTAGATAGTGAATCCGAACAGTATATTCAGAAGGCACTATTTGAACTAATGCAAAATCGTACTACAGTCGTGATTGCCCACCGGCTTTCAACAATCAAGCACCTAGATAGAATTATCGTCATAGACGATGGCAAAATTGTCCAAGACGGACCCCACTCTAGTCTTTCCAGGCAGGAAGGTCTTTATCAAAACCTTTGGTCCCATCAGAGCGATGGGTTTATATAAGACCTAATAACTGCCTAGCTCGATCAGTCTTACTATTATCACTCCTCCCTGCAAGCGGTACGCAGTCTTCCCCTGAGTTTCTCAACATCTCCACATTTTGGACATCCCAACAGGTTAAGGTAACTGTTTTTCATAGCACTATCCCATATACTAGTAGTATTGGATTTATTCGTAAGGTTAAAACAAAGAGTGGTGCTATAGCTGTTCAGGTAGTCATGATTCAATATTGTATTAACCCTTGTCATTAATCTTTAGGGGAGTTATTGAGACTAGTTGTGTATTTGGGGTTTAAATCTAGAAAGCATATCTCAGACAGATGTAAATAATATATTCGGATCAAAATCAGTAGATGGTGAAAGTACTCTAGGATTCTCACTATATTGATTGATCATACAGCACACCCAAACCAAGACCGGACACTATGAGACTTCTAATAAACAGCTAGAAAAACCAGATTGATAGACTCTAGAGTTGAGTCAAAAGTCTGGTTTTGTTTTGAGCTTTCTATACAAGAGCTTAGAAAGTGAAATCAAGTCTATCGACTACCAATACTCCCGGATAATCTTTAGCTCCAAGCTTAATCTTGTCACCCTACCTATCAACCAATATTGACTTTGCACCCAGGTTGATAGCAAACTCTATATCCACGATCTGGTCACCTATTACTAAAATATTATCTGACATCATATCATTAGTCAGATTACCCAATACCCTTATATCTGGCTTACGATACTCTGTCTGATCTCCAGGGATAATCTGATCAATATACTGATCTATCCCCAACTTTTTTGCTATCACAATTGGGCTAGCAGAACCTCGACCCAAATGACCCCTATTGGTGACGATTGTTTGTCTTATACCTAGTCTACTAGCCTCCATCATCAGCCTCAGAGTATCATCGAATAAATAGCCCTTTAGGTCTTGGCTATATAGCTTATCTTGGATATCGAGAAATACTGACATGACTGAGTCAAGCTCCTGATCATCCAAGCTGAGAACATTTATCAATGTATTAGATAGTGACCCATGAAAATGATTCTCAAGATCAGCTGATAGTTTTCTGCCTGTCTGATCAGCTACCTCCTCGATAACCCGGCTGAGTAGCCCAAAACTATCGATGATCGTCCCATCAAGATCCCAAATCACTAGCTTGATATTATCTAACATCTTATCTCTCTATTACCTTGTTATTTAGACTCCAGACAAATCTATTATACCAAAAAACATCGATCAAAAACCTGACCCATAGTTCCAATATCAAATGCAACCGTTAGAATAATACATACAATTAAACGAAAGGATTGCATGAGTCACCTAACGGCTGCAGAACGGGGTAAGATAGAAGTCTTACTCCAAGACAATTATACAAATAATCAAATAGCAAAGCGAATTGGTAAAGATAAATCTACTATAGGTAGAGAGATCAAAAGAGGGCTTGATGGTAAAGGTATCTATCATACCTGGATAGCTCAATCTAGCTATGAAGAGAACCGACAAGAATCTAGACAGATACCAATCTTAGATAACCCAGTTAATCATCGTTTACGCAGTCGAGTAGTAGACTGCCTACAGAAGGGCTGGAATCCAGTAACTATCTCAGGTAGATTAAAGAAAGAAGGACACCCATCAGTCTCTGCTGAAACTATCTATAACTGGATATATACTAGCTCTTGGGCTAAAGAGGAAAAGCTCTATCAATATCTTAGACAAGGCAAGAAAAAGAGAACCAAGAATCAAGGTAGGTCATCTCATAGGTCTAAGATACCAAATCGAGTATCTATCCATAAAAGACCAGAAGTTGTAAATCAAAGAACCAGACTAGGAGATTGGGAGGGTGATAGTGTCTTATACCTACATAAACAAGCTATTAACACTGTAAACGAGAGAATTAGTAGTTTAGTAGTATTTACTAAACTAGACCGTAAGACAGCAGAGGAGACAGCCAATGCAGTAATAGACGGGCTTAGAGGTCTTGTTGCCCATACCATCACCTTTGATAATGGTACTGAATTCACTAAACACGAGAGAATCACAGAAGCTATTGGTATAGAGGTATACTTTGCTGATCCATATAGCTCTTGGCAGAGAGGAGCTAACGAGAATATCAACGGACAACTTAGGGCGTATCTCCCTAAGCGTAGTGATATTAGGGGACTAACCCAACAAGAGCTAGATGATATAGCCTGGGAGCTTAATAACAAGCCTAGAAAAAGACTAGGGTGGCATACACCTCAAGAGGTTTACGATTGGCTTGCTTCTAACCCTAATAGTGAGTTAGACTTAGCTAAGGTTGCATTTGGAAATAGAATCTAGGGACTTCCTGACCCAAACTCAATCATTCTGATATCTTCATAAACCTGGGGGTCACTTGACTATCTATCACGACCTCCTCTAGCCAATCATCCAAATCTCTAGCAAACTTTAATCTTCGTCCGTACTCTGCTTGATAAACTACCAATAATGTCTGGCTGGATTCAGATATTACAATATCTAGGACTCTATAAATATTACCCTTGTAATGCAAATATCTCCCTCCGATTTCTACCTTACCAGCAGCCTCGGCTATCATATTATCCAATCTACCTTGTTCTAGTTTCTTCATACTGCTTAGCTAAACACTATGTCGGCTACTGCCCGTCTAAGCTCATTCACGGAGCCTCGATCTGGATGACGCTTGGGATATTGAGCATTGGTCAGCAATACCATAGCGGTTTGCCTGGCTCTGTCAATCATAACTACACACCCCGTAAAGCCAGTTTTACCAAACATTGCAGGATTAGCGTTTTTGCCCATAAAATTAGGTTGATTAAGTTCCCATCCCAGCGAGGCACTCTCGTTGATTGAGGCAATGTAGTTTGTTTCAAAAGATTTAAGTGTCTTGCTTGTAAAGATTTGCTTTCCATCCATAGTCTTACCGTCATTAAGGAGCATAGAGCAGTAGTTGAGTAAGTCGCCAGCAGTTGTAAATAAGCCCGCATTTCCTGAGACTATGTTTTGCTCCCTTAGTGCTCGTGCTGTTTCGTCATGGACTATCTTATGAACATCTCCATTTTCGCTGATTTCGGTAGGTGTAACTGTTTCATCAGCGTATGGAGTGGCATCAAAGGTTGTATACTTCATCGACAACGGTGTAAATAGCTTTTCTTGAGCGACAATGTCTAGTGGTTTGTTATAAATATTCTCAATCATCATGCTTAATACAACAGCAGGCGTATTGGTGTAGTAATACTTTTTGCCGGGCTTAGCTACAAGAGAAAGCTCAGTGACTGCCTGCTGGACTGCCTTGGCTCCTTGTGCGGCGTAAGCTGAAAGTCCATTGGGAATATCCCAAATCGCTGTATAAGTGAGTAGGTGATTAATGGCTATAAGTTGGTGATATTTTCCTTTTAATTCAGGCACTAATTCCTGGGCTTTGGTATCAAGCTGGAGCCTACCTTCTTGTATCGCAATATGAACAAGGCTCGATAAAGGAATAGACTTTGTAATAGATGCAACGTCGTACAACGTATCTTGTCCTACGCGAGGGGAGTTGACAGCATATGTAAGATTGCCAGAAGCTACTATATTTCTCACACCGTCCTTTGTGTAGCCAACAACTGCACCTGGTGTCGTACGTAGGTCGTGAGCTTTTTGTAGGGTTTCAGAGATTTGTTCGTTCATAAAATGATTATAACAAAAAACTACAGTCTCTGGGAATTTTCCGAAACCAGCTCAAATGAGTAGAGCAGGAGAGCATAATACAAACCCATATCATATAGCAAGCTTAAAACAAAACGCACACTACCGACTTTGGACGGAGACTCAAGAATAACCTGCTTAAGCTCAGGCATCCAATAGATCTCTTATTTTTGAAAACTCTCTATAAGGCTGATTGTAGGTAGTAGAACCCATATGACCTTGCCCTTCTGCAAATACAAACTTGGCGCCCAATTTTTCTACAGCTAGTCGAGCTTGCCTGTCGTCACAGCCCCAAGGATCATTATCTGAGTTGATAATGATTATTTCATCAGCATTATTCTTAATAGCCTCCCAGTCAAAAATTTCAGGCAACATATTACTCGATTCATCTGATATTGTTTGATAATAACCAGACACAAGAATAACTTGCTTAACTTTTACTTTGAAGCTCTCCAACATATGCAAAATAAGTGGGCAGGCTGATGAATGACCGACGATAATAGTGTTCTCGTCAATCATCGGCATATTGTCCTCAATGAAGTCTCTTGTTTCATCAAGGTTTGGTTTATCGGTGTTTGGAAGCAACGGCCACCACACTTCATAACCTTTAGACTCTAAGTATTTCTTACTATCTCCAAACCAAAAATAATCCTTGTCACTCCCACCAGTTCCGTGTAGTAACCAAGCTGTTTTTGCCATTAGTTATATTTTCTCCAATCACCTTCGCTAATATCCCCAGTCTTCGCCCTTGTCATTTTTATTGACAGGTATCTTTGCCACTATTTCTTCTGGCGTTAGATTTTTTCCGAAAAACGATAAGAGTATCGCCATCGCTGATTGGCTACAAGAATGGTTTGTCGGTTGATAGTAGTGACTAATCTCGTGCTTTATCATCTTGAAAATAACTCCTTAATCATGTTGTAGTCGGGCATTACTTCTTCACGGACATCCTCGAATAAGATTTTATTATTCAGATCACGGTCAATCTTCTTGAGCACCCAATCTTTAGTCTCTTCAAGTGTTCTGTCATAACCAAAAGCCCAAGTAGCATAAATATAAAAATCAGTTTTAAGATGTGCAAGCGAATCAGCAGTAGCTAAAATTTTGCCCTCAGTTGAAGCAGGTCGTTCGTCGCCGTGACAGCTATGGTAACGGATGGCATCGTCAACTACGAGCTTTACATCATCTTCGCTATACCCAGCCTCCTGCATAAGTTCACGAGCCATACGCAGACTTTCTTCTTCGTGAGTTGGGTTGTCACGCTTCATCTTAACATCGGCAATATCGTGAAGTAGAGCAGCCACACGTGCTAATTCTTCGTTAGCCCCATATTTTTTCGCTAGTTCAGTAGCATAATCAGCCACAACAAATACGTGGTTATCAGCCAGCCAACTCGCCCATTCTTCACGATTAGGATTGCCTTCTTGATAAAGCTCTTTTACTAGTTTTTCAAGATTCTCTAACTTTTCCATTGTTTTTTCTAATAACCCCATTACGTATTGACGGCGATATCAACTATCACATCATACCACATACGAACTATGCTTGATGGCAATTCAACAAATTCTATGATGGTGCGGGTACCGGGACTCTAACCCGGGGCCTCATCCTTGGCAAGGATGCGCTCTAAACAACTGAGCTACACCCGCATAGACCTCATTATACCAAAATTCCCAAAAAGCAC
The DNA here is from genome assembly GCA_020639315.1 of Candidatus Nomurabacteria bacterium. GTDB lineage: Bacteria > Patescibacteriota > Saccharimonadia > JAGOAT01 > JAGOAT01 > JAGOAT01. The sequence continues at coordinate 187,857 of JACKGM010000002.1, forward strand.
CACACTCACCACTATCCCCCCAAAAACCCTCTCCCCAATTTCAAGGGGTGCCCTTGAAATCACCCATTCCAACAGATCAAAATTAGCAAGGGGTGCCCTTGAAAAGGACAAAAAACAAACTGGTTCTGCTTGTCAAAATGTACTTAATTAAGCTACAATACTACCAACAGATATTTTTAACTATCCTTAATTAACTACTACTATAAAATTATGCCGAGCCCCAATACGGTTAGAATCTTTTGCTCAGACTCCAGTTTTCATATATATTGCCGAGGGAATAGAAAACTACCTATATTTTTCAGCGCACAAGAATATGAAAAATTTATGTCTATTTTACTTTTTCTATTAACCCCAAAAGCAAAAGTAGCAGATAATCTTAAGATATTTTCCAAACCTAGACTAGCTAGTCAAGATTTTAGCCAAGCTATCCATTTAGTTGCATTTACCTTAATGCCTAATCATTACCATCTCGTTATTCATGCTAAAGAATCTTCTTTGGTACCAGGGTTTATGCAAAGACTAAATCAAAAATTTACACATTTAATCAATACCAATCATAACTTTGTAGGACATCTATTCCAAAGTCAGTACAAATCAAGATTGATAAACTCCGAGCTAGATTTGGTCAATACAACTGCCTATGTCCATCTCAACTCAAATGAACTAATGCGAACCAACACTGAATATTATAAAGAATACCCCTATAACAGTTTAGCAACTACTCACCCAGTGTCAGCCGTGGTTGACCAGAGTTTGCTTTTCACTAAATCTGGCTTTAGTAGGGAAGACTATAATAAATATTTAGATATAAAATCAAAGAATTTTCTAGAGATGCAATTTATGAAAAAATTAATGTCTAGTTGACACTCAAGAGGTCTTTTGTGTTTCATCCTTTTTCAAGGGGTGCCCTTGAAATTACTCATCCCAACAGATCAAAATTAGCAAGGGGTGCCCTTGAAATCATCAATCTTACTGTTGGACTGAAGTTATAGCAAGTTAAAAACAAAACCAGACTTTTGACCCAACTCTAGAGTCTATCAAGCTAGTTTTCTTACTCACCATATCTATGGATATGGCTCTTAAGAAGAACTACCTTTATAGTTCTCTATAATACAGCTCAAATTGTCTGGTTTTGTTTTGAGCTTGCTATAAGTGTGTTAAATTACTAATATGGAAAATCCATTATCGATAATCAATTTTGCGGAGCCGTGGCAGAAAGAACTAGCTAAGCAAGTAGTAGAGCTGTCAATTCGGATTATCCCGGAAGGGAAGTGGGAAAAGAAATGGGGCATGCCATATCTAGTAGTTAATGGTAAAAATCTCCTGGGAATCTGGTCAGCTCGCAACTGGACTACAGTATTTATCATGGGTGGAGCCAGCTTCGAGTCAAAGATCTTTGAGCCAGGAGATAGGAAGAAAGATGCTACGATCCATCTCAAAGAGGGTTTTCAGGACTGGGACGAGCTAAAACGCGTTATCAAGCTGACTTTGTCAAATGACTAATAATAAAAACTTTGAGCCAGACACTGTACTTCCGGTCAATCAAGAAAGTTTAATCCCCGAAGTAGCTTCACTAGGTAATATTGAATATTGCAAACGAAATATTACAGCCAATACTCCTATATCATATACTTCAAACAACCGTAGCCAACCCAGAATACCAAGAATTTATCAATAATCAAATCTTACCCCTGGGATGGAGAATCATTTTGGCAAACAAATTTTACCCCTGAACTAGATGACCTACTTAACCAAAAGCCAGACAAAGACAGATCAGAGCTAGTAGCTTATTTGGTGGTAAACACAATAATGACGCATCAATATCCCAGGTTTTCCTACCTTTGCTGGGAAGAGCCATTTAACTAATTACCCCATTTAACCCTCTACTCAATTCCCTCTGGCAAAAACCCATCTGGGTGTTTGAAATCTGCCTCCCACTGATAGCCTTTGCCATAATCCAAGTCTTTCATTAGGCTAGTTACTGGATTACGCAAGTGCTTGGGCACGTTTGCGTTGGGATATTTACTGACCAAAGCTTTGGCTTCTACCATTTGCTCCGCTACCAGCCTAGATTTTTTCGCTTGACACATTGCAATCGTTGCCTGAGACAAAGCATACTCTGCCTCGGGTAAACCTACCCGCTCTACAGCCTGGAAAGTTGAAGTAGCCAAGGTAAGTGCATGAGGGCTAGCCATACCAATATCTTCACTAGCGAAGATGATAATTCTTCTGGCGACAAACTTTGGATCCTCACCAGCATTAAGCATCCGATAAAGGTAGTACATAGCAGCCCGGCTATCACTACCACGCATTGACTTGATGTAAGCTGAAATCAAATCATAGTGCTGATCACCATTTTTATCGTATTTAGCTACTACCTGTTGCATTGCTTGCTCTATCTGTTTTTTGCCTATAACCCTGGTAGACAATGAAGCCGCTATCTCTAGCCCTCCGAGTAGAACCCTAGCATCTCCAAGCGACATTTTGACTAGCAAAGAAGCAGCTTGAGGCGTAATCGTCTTAGGCCTTACGAAGATCTTTGCTCGGTTGATGATGCCGAGTAAATCGACTTCCGTAAGCGCCTCAAACACCAGCACACGACTCCTGCTGAGCAGAGGTGCAATCACTTCAAATGAGGGATTCTCAGTAGTTGCCCCTATCAAGTGAACAGTCCCATTTTCGACATAAGGAAGAAACATATCCTGCTGAGCTTTATTGAAACGGTGAATCTCGTCTACAAAAAGGATGGTTTGCCTGCCTAGGTTTTTTGATTGCAAAGCCTGATCAATCGCCTGCCGAACTTCAGCCTTGCCCATACTGACAGCCGAAACTTCGATAAATTCAGCCCGGTAAGTATCTGCAATCACTCTAGCCAAGGTTGTCTTACCTGAGCCAGGGGGACCCCAAAAAATCATCGAAGTCAGCTTGTCAGCCCTGATTAGCCCACGAATCAGACCTTGCTCTCCGACCAAGTGACCTTGTCCGACAATCTCATCTATACTCTTAGGTCTCAGCTTTTCAGCTAAAGGAATTGCTTGATTGTTCTCAAACAGACTTTTTACTTCTACCGACTTCACTCTTACTTGATACCTATCAACCATTCAAGATTGTGTACAATAAAGCTTGACGAACATAGAGTCCATTACGGACCTGCTCAAAGTAGTAAGCCGCAGGATGCTTGTCTACTGCCAAGTCAATTTCATCAACCCGAGGCAATGGATGAAGTACTCTAAATGTTTCCTTGGTGTCCACTAGATCTTCCAGACTCAACTTCAATCTACCAGCCACTTCAAAGTATTTAGCTGGATCATCAAATCTCTCCTTTTGTACCCTAGTCATATATAAGATATCTTGCTTATCCAGCTGGCCAATACTTGATCTAAATTGAACCTGACAACCTGAATCCTGAGCCAATTTAACTAAATCTTGGGGTAGCTGCAAATAATCATCAGCTATCAATGTAAAATTGATCCGATATCGAGTCAAGGCCTTTACTAGAGAGTGAACTGTCCTACCATACTTAAGATCGCCAGCCAAAGCAATATTTAACCCCTCCAGACCACCTTGTGTAGACTGAATAGAGTAAAGGTCTAGCAGGGTCTGAGTAGGATGCTCATTGCTACCGTCTCCGGCATTGACTATTGGCACACCACTGACAGCTTGAGCCCGGCTAGCAGAGCCAGCTTCACCATGTCGGATCACTATCGCATCAGCATATTGGCTAATAGCCCTAATTGTATCTTCGAGGCTTTCCCCTTTACTCTGACTACTTGTATCGGCGCTTGCAAAGCCAATCACCGAGCCACCTAGATAGCTAATCGCACTCTCAAAACTCAGCCTAGTTCTAGTACTAGGTTCAAAGAAAAGGCTAGCCACAACTTTACCCTTTAATTGATCACTGTGATGATTGAGCTCAAACTGCTGAGCTTTTTTAAGCAATTGATTGATTTGCGCTTCTGATAAATCATCAATTGATATTAGACTTTTTAGCATTATCTATAATCCTATAGTTAATCTCTGATTTTTGCAATCCAAACCGCCACTTGATTTCAAGGGGTGCCCTTGAAATCACCTACCCCAACAGATCAAAACTAGCAAGGGGTGCCCTTGAAAATGCTTTTTTTTGATTCGGGGTTAGAATAATGCAGCTTGACAGGTTGGCCTTATCAAGCTTACACTTAGATTAATGACTAAAGTCAAAACAATCCTGCTTGCTGAAGATAACGAATTTATCCGTAAGATGTATGAGCTCAAGTTTGGCAAGGCCAAGCTCGATGTGATCTCAGTGACCAATGGGGCAGAAGCGATTGAGCAATTTGACAAGCATGACTTTGGACTAATCTTATTAGATCTAATGATGCCAGAGATCAACGGTGAAGAAGCCCTAGAATATTTACGGACTAAAGCTAAGAAAAACCGCAAAGTACCAGTCCTAATTTTGACCAATGTCAATGATCCCACTACGATTGAAAAGATTCGAACCCTCGGTATCGACGATTATATCATCAAGTCAGAGCTAACTCCTTCTCAAGTCCTTAATAAAGTCAACCAATACATTACCTAAATTGAAAGCTTCTGAAAAATTTCTTTTATTTAGGCTTGTTATTGACAAAAGCATTTAGTTAGCTTAAAATTAGTATTAATTGGTTAGGTCAAAAGGGTAGATATTAACCTGTAGTAGGTGTTTTGTACTAATGGTTGATCTGCAACTTGGCGGATATATCTTGTGCTGCCTTGACCTCAACTGATAACAATATCATTAATATAATCTGCAAGATAAAGAAAGAGAAGGGATCAGATGACTACAGAAACTAAGTCTAAGACTGAAACAACTACTAATACAAAAGCTACCAGTATGGATGATTTGCTAAGTGCAACTCCTCTAACTATTCTTCAAGAAGGAGATTTGATTCAAGGCGAAGTAATAAAATCATTGAAACATCAGATCTGGCTTGACTTAGGTGTCCACGGCACTGGTGTCATTACTAGTAATGAACTCGAGTATACTACGGTACGTCCAGAAATTGGTGAAGTAATTTCTGCTTCAGTAATCGAGCCAGAAACCAAATACGGCTATGCTGTTCTTAGTCTGAAAAAAGTAGCTAAGGAGAAAGGCTGGGACAGACTAACTGAGAAGTTTGAAAACAAAGAAGTATTTGGGGTTACCCCAATCGATGCCAACAAGGGTGGACTAATTGTCGAGATGGAGGGGGTCAAAGGATTTCTTCCTGTTTCTCAATTGTCAGCAGAAAATTACCCTCGAGTCAGTGGAGCAGACAAAGACGAAATCTTATCAAGGCTCAACAAGCTAATTGGCAGGGTCTTAATGGTTAGAATCATTGACCTAGACAGAAAAAATAACAAGCTAATTATTTCCGAAAAAGAAGCTCAGAAGGAGCTGACTCAATCCAAGCTTTCCAAGCTAAAAGTCGGAGAAGTGATTCGGGGAATAGTGACCGGGATTGTTGACTTCGGGATTTTTGTTAATGTTGATGGAATAGAAGGCTTGGTACACATATCTGAAATCTCCTGGAAGCGAATCGATAGCCCAAATGAGCATGTCAGAATCGGTGAAGAAGTAGATGTCAAAATTATCTCAATTGATCAAGATAAGCTGTCCTTGTCGATCAAACAACTGACTCCAGACCCTTGGGTAGAAGAGGCATCCAAGCTCAAAGTCGGAGAAAAGGTAGATGGCAAGATTGTACGGATTACTCCTTTTGGGGCTTTTGTCCAAATCAGTGAGATTATTGAAGCCCTAGTCCATGTATCCGAGCTTTCTGAAGAACCAATCAAAGACCCCCGTAAGATTCTTAAGCTCAATGAAATCAAGCAGTTCAAAATCCTATCGATTGACCCCGAGCAACACAAACTTTCCCTTAGTCTAAAATAGATATCTATTCTAGGACTATCGTCATCAGGGCTTTATTGTGCTACAATTAGTCAGATGGCAGACAAGCGAATTATCAGTATCAGTCAAACAATCAAGCTACGAGAACTAGCTAGGATTATCAACCTTCAGTCAATTGAGCTTATCAATTTTCTTGTTGCCAATGGAATCAATGCGACCCCAAATGATCTAATCGACTTTGAGACTGCTAGCTTAGTAGCTGAGGAGTACAATCTTGAGCTAAGGCTGATAGAGCAACTAGATCAAGACCGTCCTTCCAAACAAACCAATACCATCCCCCAGACTCTTGAGTCTCGTCCCCCGATCGTAGTGATTATGGGACATGTTGATCATGGCAAGACTACACTGCTAGACTATATTCGTTCAGCAAGAGTTGCAGCTTCAGAATCTGGTGGTATTACTCAGCATATTTCTTCCTATCAGATAGGTGAGGCTGACAATAAAATCACCTTTATCGATACCCCAGGACATGAGGCCTTCGGTGCTTTAAGGGCTCATGGCGCCAGACTGACCGATATTGTCATCCTAGTAGTGGCCGCTGATGACGGAGTCAAACCGCAAACCAAGGAGGTGATTGAGTTAGTCAAATCAAATAAGTTACCCCTGATTGTCGCTATCAACAAAATCGACAAGCCTTCAGTAGATTCTAGTAAGGTCAAGCAGGAATTATCCGAGCAGGGAATAATTGCTGAAGATTGGGGTGGAGACACACCTATGTTGGACATTTCTGCAAAGACTGGTCAAGGTATTGATCAGTTGCTTGAACTAATCCATTTGGTCAATCAGCTCAACCCAGCTCAGGCAGATTATAAGATTCATGGTGAGGGTATAGTATTAGAATCAGAATTAGCGACTGGTCAAGGGCCCCTTGCCACTATCTTAGTAAGGCATGGCAACTTTAAAATCGGAGACTACATAGTCAGTGGTAAATCCTGGGGTAAAATCCGTTCTATTACTGGCACCGACGGCCAAAGCCTCAAGCAAGCTCTGCCTTCAATGCCGGTTATCTTATCGGGTCTTAAGGATATTCCAGAGTTCGCCAAATGGATTGAGGTAGTGCCCAATCAAAAAGCTGCAAAATCTTGGCTCGAGCAGACTAGTAAGGATTTTGATATTACCAAGCTGGCTACTACTGAAGTAGTAGATTTTAAAAAAGCTCTTCAAAAACAAAACCGACCCGAGCTAAGACTGCTAATCAAAGCAGATAGCCAAGGTTCACTGATCGCAATCGAAGACAGTATACTTAGACTAGCTAGCCCTGACGTGGATATTGTAATAGTTGATCAAGGAATTGGACCAATTAATGAAACTGACATTCGTAAATCGAGCTCTTCTGAGGCTCTTCTAATCGGATTCCATAGCAAATTCTCTAGTCCAATGATCAAGCTAGCCAAACAGCTTGATATAGAATACAAGACCTATACAATCATCTATGAGCTAATTGAGGACATAGAGCAGCTAGTCAAAGAACTTTCTCCAGATAGAGAAAAGCAAGAGGTAGCCAAGCTACAAGTCAAGGGGGTATTTTATACCAAATCTGGACGAGTTGTCACCGGTGGGGAAGTAGTCGAAGGCACGATTACCCCAAATCTCGAGCTTCGGATTTACCGTGATGACCAAATGGTTGGGGAGGGTAAACTTCTTAGTATCCAAGTCGGACCAGATCCTGTCGAAAAAGCTGAAGCCGGACAGGAATGTGGATTGGCAATCCAATCTGAAACCAAAACTGAGATTGGTGATCAAATCATCTTTCTTAAATAAGTAAAATGAGCTATCGAATCGAGCAAATTAACAATACCATTCTAGAGCTACTTGGTAACAAGCTTAAACTACTGACCAGTAAATCTCAAGTTTTAATCACGATCCAAGAAGTCAGTGTTTCTCCAGATCTTTCCAATTGCAGGGTCTATCTGGCTTTTTTTCCAGAACCCAGTCAGAAGCAAGTTAACCAATTTATCAATTCGACTAGAGTTGAACTCCAAAAAACTTTGGCCAAAGGTTTAAGTCTGCGTAAAACACCAAGACTACAACTAATCTACGACAGTAGGCCAGATCAAGTATCAAGAATCGAAAAAATTCTCAATGATTACAAGTCTTAGACCATGCCAGACAACCCAAAAGATAGATCACGGTTGCTAAGCGAGATAGAAACGCTCAAATCAAGACTGGAGCACTATCGCCAGAGTTACTACCTAGAGAGCATTAGTCTAGTTGAAGATAGTGTCTACGATAGCCTAAACCGTCAACTAGTCACCCTAGAAAACGAGCTTAATCAGTCACTGGATACTAGCCCCACCCAAACTGTAGAACCAGAGAGAAACAATAAATTTGCCAAAACTACCCACCTTAGACCAATGCTTTCGATCAAGGATGCCTTTGATCTTGACGAGATTAGAGCTTGGCTTAACAGTCTTGAGCGATTTGCTGGCTACCAACTTTCTTCTGATAGCCCCCTACATACCGAAGTAAAGCTAGACGGTCTAGCGATCGCTCTGCGCTATAGTAAGTCAAGCTTTTATCAAGCAATCACTAGAGGCAATGGGCAGATCGGGGAAGATGTCACCCATAGCGTAAAGACTATCAAAAATTTACCCCTCACCCTAGATCCTCAACTATTTAACCGGTTAGCAGACGAGCAGGGTAGACTCGAAATCAGAGGTGAAATCTTGATTAGCAAAGCCAACTTTGATCAGTACAATCAATCTTTAGCATTGCGTGGATTACCCCTTCTGGCCAATCCACGCAATGCTGCTAGTGGTAGTATTAGACAGCTAGACCCAAAAGTCGCAACCAAAAGACCGCTTGAGATAATTGCCTATGACTTTGGTAATTATCTCGGACATGACCATCACAAAAACCGTCAACTACTATCTACTCTGGGCTTTAAAATCAGCCGAGGTGCAAAAATTATTGAAAATATCGATCAACTTTCTAGATATATAGAGGATACTACCGCTGATCGAGCAAATTTTTCCTACCAGCTCGATGGAATTGTGATCCGAGTTGATGATCAAAAAATATATCAAGACCTAGGTGTCAGTGGTAAATACCCTAGGGGAATACTAGCTTATAAATTTCCTGCAGAACTAGTATCTACAAAATTGCTTGACATCAAGCTCAGTCTTGGTCGGACTGGTGCTCTCACTCCATACGCTGTATTGGAACCGGTAAAGGTAGCCGGTACTACGGTCTCAAGAGCTACGCTTCACAATCCTAACGAGGTTGCTAGTAAGGACCTCCGGGTCGGTGACACAGTGATCATTAGAAAAGCTGGCGACATCATACCAGAGGTAATTGAGCCCATTATTGCTCTCAGGACAGGGCAAGAAAAAGTTTTTAAAATGCCCAATAAGTTCAAGGGGGTTGAGGTGATTAGTGATCCAAACGAGGCGATACCACGAATTGCCAATCTCGACTTATCGGAAATCAATTGGCTTAGACTCCAGCACTTTGTTTCCAAACCTGCTTTTGATATCAGAGGACTAGGCGAAAAAATTCTTGAGCAGTTGCTTGAACTTGGCCTAATCGAAACCCCAGCTGATATTTTCAAACTCCAGCCCGAATCCCTCTATAACCTTGAGAACTTCAAAGCAAAAAAGGCCAATAATTTGATTGATTCAATCAATCAATCCAAGACAATTAGCCTTGGTCGCTTCATCTACAGCCTGGGTATTAGGACAATTGGAGAAAAAACCAGCCAAGATATTGCAAAACACTTCAAAAATCTTCAGGCGTGGCGAAAATCCTACCAGTCACCCGATCAAATTGAATCTATTGATGGGATTGGCGAGGCGACTACTCAGTACCTAATCAGCTGGCTTAGTAACCCAAGCAATCAGGGTCTAATCGACCAACTACTTAGCCTAGGGGTAGTCGTCAAGCCCTATCAGACAAGTCAAAATGATCAGCTAGCCGGCAGATGGGTCTTGACTGGTACCCTTGAAAAATACAGCCGAATGATGGCCAAAGATTTTATCACTCGCTACGGTGGGACTGTCACTTCAACTGTTTCAGCTAATACAGACTACCTTCTAGCAGGAGAAAATCCTGGAAGCAAATACCAAAAAGCCTTGGGTCTTGGAGTCAAGATTCTAACAGAAGCAGAGTTTGACTCAAGATTGCCAACCTAGCTTAGATTCGGTAAACTATAGCTTATGCCTTTAGAGAATACTCCTAACCTTAGTGTTGATGATGTGATCAGGATCGCCCACCTTGCTCACTTGTCCCTAGATCAAGAATCGCAAGAACTCTATACTACTCAAATCAATGCAATCCTCAGCTTTGTCAGTCAGCTCAATTCACTTGATTTGAGTGACCAGCCAGCCCTTGTCCAAGTCAGCAACCTTGAAAACATTGTGAGATCCGATCAAGTCATTGACTGCCCGATTGACAAATCTGAACTATTTAGTAACGCCACAAACTTCGATGGTAACTACTTAAGAGTCAAGAGGATTATCAGATGAACCACTTTACTAGACTAACTATCGACCAAGCCCATCACCTGATAAACTCTAATCAAATAACTGTTCTAGAGCTAGTTGAGTATTACTTTGATCAAATCGAATCTAGCAATAACCAGCTCCACATTATGCTTGCCGAGAATAAAGATCAAGCAATCAATCACGCCAAAAGCTGGGACCAAAAAATCAGTAATGGCCACAAGCTAACTGGCCTTGAGGCTATCCCCTATCTCGCAAAAGACATGTTTATGACCAAAGGGATTGCTACGACTGCTGCCTCTCGTAGTCTTGCAGACTTCATCCCACCCTATAGTAGCACTGCAATCTCAAAACTAACTAAAGCCGGAGCAATTCTACTAGGCAAAGTCAACCAAGATGAATTTGCCCATGGTGGTAGTGGAAAATATAGTTTTTTTGGTAGCGCCCTTAATCCAAATGACCCGACACGAGTAGCTGGGGGTTCATCTAGTGGATCAGCTGCTAGTGTGGCGGCTGACTACTGCATTTTTAGTCTTGGGACTGACACTGGAGGTTCGATTCGTAATCCAGCCAGCTACACCGGCACCTATGGCCTCAAGCCTAGCTATGGTCGAATTAGTCGCTATGGAGTAATCGCAATGGCCTCTAGTTTTGACTGTGTCGGTATCATTGCCAGATCAAATCAGGATATCAAAATCGTGCTTGGATTTATTTCCGGTCATGATCAGCTAGATTCTACTAGCCTACCGTCCAAGCTCAACCTTAATAAGTCTGCCAGTATTAAGCGTATTGCCTTAGTCAAACAATACCAAGAACGATTAAAACCAGATCAAACTAAGGCTTTTTCGGAAATCACTGATCAGCTTGAGGCCAGAGGGGTCAAGGTCGAAACAATTGACCTGCCAAGTCTCGAGCAGGCTTTAGCCTGTTATTATATCCTAGTACCAGCCGAAATTAGCTCCAATCTTGCTCGGTATGATGGCTTGCGCTATGGTTATAATAGTGATCAGGAAGACTTGATTGAAGTTTACAAGAATAGTCGCAAGCAGGGATTTGGCGTAGAAGTCCAAAGGAGAATTATGATTGGTACCTATCTTTTGAGTCATGGCTATTATGATGCATTTTACCTCAAAGCCAACAAGCTCCGTCAACAAATTCAGACTGAGATAAAAACTGTATTTAAGCAATTCGACTTAATCTTGTCCCCAACTACTCCAGATATAGCTCCTCTGACTAACACTACTTCGATCGATCCCACCGAAGAATATTTGGCTGACATCATGACCGTAGTAGCTAATCTAGCAGGGATACCTGCAATAAGCCTGCCAAAAATGGAGATTTCAGGGTTACCTTATGGCTTGCAAGCAATGGCTGACCAAGAAGCAGAACATCAGCTGCTAGAGCTCGAGGACTTACTATGTTGAATTTTATTCTTCTGGCAATCGCGATTACCGGAATAATTGCTTTACTACTAGTAGGCTACATAAGCAATCTAAAATTTCGACAAAAACTAGCAAGAGTCGATCAAAAAAAGGTTGATCAAAACCTAATCCAAATCAAAGACCTAGAGGTCAGCAACCCAGTTTTGGCTGTGATTGAAGCAGACAAATTACTTGACTATGTCTTGAAAGGAGCATCAAGTAAGGGTGGCTTTACCGATCGTCTTAAGAGTCAAGAATACAGACTAACAAATGTCCAAGCAACCTGGGACTCCCACAAGCTTAGAAATCGTCTAGTTCACGACTTGGATAGTGAAGATCAGTACTCAAATCAACAACTAACCCATGCTAGTAAAAACCTGAGAAAAGCAATAGGAGAATTAAGATGAAACTAATACCAACAATTGGCATAGAGGTTCATGTCCAGCTAAACACTATGTCCAAGATGTTTTGCAGCTGCCGACTATCTGGCCAAGATGACTCTAAACCAAACCAATATATCTGTCCGATTTGCATCGGTCTGCCTGGCACCCTGCCAACTCTCAACCAAAAAGCTGTAGAATTAGCACTTCAGATTGGTCATTTTCTTGATGCAGAGATTCAAGAACAATCCAGTTTTGATCGCAAAAACTATTTCTACCCAGACTTACCAAAAGGTTATCAGATTACTCAATTTTACCAACCAATCATCCGCAACGGTCGGCTCACAATCTGGCTTGATGATGATAACTCCAGCTCAATTAAAATCACCGAGGCCCACCTAGAAGAAGACGCCGCCAAAGCAATCCACCCAGAAGGTCAACCCTACTCTCAGATTGATTTCAATCGAGCTGGAGCACCTTTACTGGAGATTGTCAGCGCTCCAGACATGGCTACTCCCGAAGAAGCCAAACGATACCTGACCGAACTTTACTTACTAGTCACCAGTATCGGTGCCTGTCAAGGTGATATGCAAAAAGGTCACTTCAAGTTTGATCTCAATATTTCAGTAGCAGAAGAGGGAAGCACTACCTTGGGGACCCGAACTGAATTAAAAAACCTCAATTCCTTCAGATTTGCCAAAAAAGCCCTAGAATATGAGATTGATCGTCAAATTTACTTACTATCCTCAGGCAAGATAGTCATCCAAGAAACTCGAGGTTACAATGAAGCAGAGGGTAAGACTTTTAGCCAACGAAACAAAGAAGACTCCGATGGCTATCGTTATTTCCCAGAGCCAGATATCCCCCCTCTAGACCTTAAGACAAGCCTGATTGATGCAACTCGCCCAGACACTACTTCCTCAATCCAGCTTAGAGGCTTACTCCAGTCAGCAGGTCTTAGCCTAAGAGTCCAAGACACAATCCTATTAGACCCAAAAAGTCGGCTACTATTCATGCAGACTCTTGCGATTTTTGATAACGATCCAGCCAAGATCAAACCGATTAGCAACTGGCTGATTGGTGAATATCAGACGATTGAATCACCTAATCTATCAGCTAGCCACCTAAGACAACTAATTGAGCTAATTGAAGCTTCTGTGATCTCAAATAACCTCGCAAAGGAGATTTTTCCTGATATTTGTCAAGGTAGGTCTCCTCAAGACATTATTAAAGAGCGTGGACTAACCCAGATCAATGATCAATCAATCATCGACTCTATACTCAGACAGGTTATTGGAAACAACCCTGAGGCAGTAACTCAGTACCAGTCCGGAGAGCAAAAAATCCTAGGATTTCTAATCGGCCAAGCGATGAAAGAGACCAAAGGCCAAGCTAACCCTCAGCTTATTCGCAAGACCCTAGTAGATTTACTAGATAATATGTTACAATAAAGCTATGGAAACAGCAGTATACATATTAACTATTCTAAACGCCCTTGGTCTCTTACTCCTCGTAACAATCATCATCATCCTATTACTTGGTGTCGTAAAACTGCTACACATCATTACTACGGTCGCTGAAATTGCCGAAGATAGCAGTAAAAATATTCTAGAAACGATTGAAGAAGTCAGATCAAAAGTAGTCAGTCCGACTGCTTTTGCAGCAATCATCTCAGCTTTCATCAAGCGTAAAACCCCTAGTCGTAAATCCTCCAAGAAATGATTCTTAAAAGAATTCTGTTTTCTACTCTAATTAATTTCCTCGGACTAACTGTAGCTGCAAACCTAATAGATGGAATCAATTATCAAGACAACTATCGAGTACTTATCATAGCTTCTCTTGTCTTCGGCTTTGTCAATGCCTTGATTCGACCGGTGATTATTATCTTGTCATTGCCTGCAATCCTTGCAACTTTTGGTCTATTTACCTTTGTAGTCAACGGCCTGATGCTCTATCTGACCAGTATTTTTTATGGATCATTTGAGATAGCCAATTTCCGATCTGCTATCTTGGCAGGATTTTTAATCTGGGTGATCAATTATCTAATGACTGACCTAGTCAAGACTAATATGGAAAAGGGAGCACGAGGGTAAAATGGAAAAAACAATTCTAAACTATTTGATTTTTATAGATTCAATCCTAGTAGTAGTGCTAATCTTGTTACAAAATCGAGGAACCGGACTAGGAATGGCTTTTGGCGGAAGTAGTGAAGGTTACCGTACCAGAAGAGGAGCCGAACGCTTTATTTTTATTGCGACTATTGTAGCAATCATTGTCTTGGTTCTTGCTACCGTTGCCCGTGCAATTATTGTCTAACTCTTACTATGCTCAAATCCAGAGCCAAACAACCTCCCAATCACCATATCAAGGTCAGAACCAAAAAAAAGATTACTCCAGCTAGTCAGACCCACCGCACCCTTTCTGGACAATTTTACTTAGGTTGGTTAGAAATAAAGACAAACCCAATCATAACCCTAGCCAGCCTAGGTCTTGGCTTACTGATCCTGATATCTACATTGATTAGATTGCCAGCTATCTATCAAGCTTACAGCTCAGATATCTTTGAAGCTGGAGGCATTTATAGGGAAGGGGTGGTCGGGGAGGTCCAGGTCATCAACCCAATTTTGGCAAAGACTAGCACCGACCGGGACTTAACCCATCTAATCTTTAGTGGTCTGACCAAATTTGGCCAGACTGGCAAACTTGAGCCTGACCTAGCAAAGAGCTGGGAAATAGATCCAACCGGTCTGATCTACACTTTTCACTTGCGTGATGATGTCAAGTGGCATGATGGTCACGCATTTAGCGCAAGAGATGTTGACTTTACCCTGACTGCAATTCAAAACCCCGATACCCGTTCTGGCCTCCAAGCAGACTGGCAAAATGTCAACCATAAAGTTATTGATGATAATACACTTGAGCTTACCCTGCCAACCCGAGTCAACAACTTTATTAATCAAACAACCATAGGGATTATTCCGAGTCACCTTTTAGAATCCGTAGAACCCAATAAATTGAGGTTTCATAGCTTCAATCTAGCCCCTGTCGGCACTGGGGCCTTTCGTTACCTTGATTATCAGGACAATAAACTAATAACCCTGGAAAAGAATCCAGATTTTTACCATGGTATACCTTATTTGGATCAAATCCAAATTCAAACTTTTGTCAGCAAGGGTGACTTACTTTTAGCCTATAGCCAGAATCAAATCGATAGCTTTAGTGGAATCAGTCTTGAGCTTGATCCAAACTATCTGTACAAACTGCGTCAGAATTCCTATATCGGACTTTTTCTCAATAACTCCAGTGAAAAATTAAATAGTCCTGAAAAAAGATTGAGCTTAGAGCAATTGATTGATAAGCCAGCCCTACTCGAGAGTATAGATCTTAGCAATCAAGCAGTCCCCATTAATTATCCAGTATTCTCGGATCAAGAAGGCTATAACCAGTCTCTTGGTAAACACAATTACAACCCTGATCAAGCCCTGGCTAGACTTCGAGAATTTGGACTTGAACCAAATCAAACCAATTACAAGCTAGTTACTACTAGCTCATTAAGTACGATTGCCGAAGCAGTATCTAATCAACTATTAGCCTTTGGGATCGAGCTTGATATTAACATTATCTTAAGCCAACAACAACTCAACGATACAATTGCCAGTCGAGATTATGACATTTTATTATTTGGTCAGAATACTGGTAGCGACTCTGATGTCTACAGTTTCTGGCACTCGAGCCAAGCTGACTTTGCTGGTACCAACTTAGCAAATTATAAGAATACCGAGGCTGATCGACTGTTGGAAAGTGCTAGACTTGATTCGGACGCCAAAAGCCGGGCAGAGAAGATATCTGACTTTCTTGAAATCTGGCAAGCAGACACTGCGTCTATCATCCTCTATCGCCCTTACTATCTAATCTATAGCAGAATTGAGCTTGACTTGCCAGTATATAAAATTATTACTCCGAGCAATCGCTTTGACTTTGCTTATCTCTGGAAGATCAAAACTACTAGCCAGTCTCAGGTCAAACCATGAAGCCTAGGCAGATAGATAACCTATCTGGTACAAAAAAATTAAGCTCAAAATCAATCATGAGCTCCTATCGCAAACCAAAACCCAAACAACCTCAACCCAAAGTTAGCTCAAAAAAAGACCAAATAACCAAATCAACCCCCAGACTGTCTGAAGATACCGATAATACTCAAGAAAACTTAACTCCTAAAAACCTGACTAGTAAAAGTGCAACAAACACCAAGATTGCAAATCAGGCCCCAGTAGATTCTAATTTTTCACTTAGTCTACTCAAACATCAAATAATCAACCTTGCCCCCAACCTAAGCTTAAAAAGCAAACCTACAAAGAATATTTTCAGTTTCAAGCTTGATCAGTCCTTCAAAACAGTAGTACTTCTAAACTGGCTCAAGACTTTGACTTGGCTCACTCCTTACCTAATCTGGATTATAATTAGTATCTTTAAGAACAACAATAAATCGATTTTTACCTCACTAGCTAGCACTGACTTGTCAGACTTTTACCTCACTATTACTAGTGCAATGATAGTGCTAATCTGGATAACTCACATCCTAGACAACCTAATAGCCCTCCACGAGACAAGATTAGTGAGTCATTGGCAGAATAAGGACTCAGATATCAACCAAATTTTTATCAATTACCGTAGTAAGCTGGACTTGAGGCAAGTAGGTTTTTTAGTCTTACTGTTTGCCATTAGTATAAATGGACTATTTATTTTTAGACCTGTATCGGGGTCAAGCCAAGCACTGACTTCTATTATTTTTAGTCTGACTTTATTTATCACGCTTGGCTACCATATTCTAAGCATGATTTGGATAGATCAAAAAAGGTTTGGTTATCAACTTAATAAACAAGCAATACCTAGCAGGCTTAGTTATCAAGGAAGCATTGCCAAGAGTATATTGTATCTTGTCCAGATAGCAATGATTGGGCTTATGATACTTGGTCTTACTTACGCTTCAAGAATTCCCAATATCTTAATCTTGATAATAACCCTAATCACCAGCTTAATAATCAGCCTGACCGTCAAGGCAACTGACCAGTTAATCAACTTTACCTTACTAACAAGCTACCTATATAAGCCTATCAAAAGTAATAATAACCCTAATTGGCATCAATACTTTAAGACCAAGCTGATATTTTGCATCTGTCTTAGTATTTCTTTAATCGGCTTAAGCTGGATATTTGACAGTCCGGTAGTCTCGATCCTTTCAAGATTTCAAGAGATTTTAACCACTTTGCTTGACAGAGCCAGTCAATAACCCTTCGCATTCTTGGCTATCCTTCGGGTCTGTCATCCTCCGAATCCCGCCCTCTCCTGTCATCCTCCGAATCCTGACCCTTGTCCTGTCATCCTCCGAAAATCCAAAGGATTTTACGGGGGATCCAGTATTTCTGCATTTCTGGGATTCAATTCAAATACTGGATCTCCGGTATTCCCCTCCGGGTAATCCGAAGATGACAAGAGGGAGCATTGTCATCCTCCGAATCCTGACCCTTGTCCTGTCATCCTCCGAAAATCCAAAGGATTTTACGGGGGAACCAGTATTTCTGCATTTCTGGGATTCAATTCAAATACTGGATCTCCGGTATTCCCCTCCGGGTAATCCGAAGATGACAAGAAGGGCATTATCATCCTCCGAATCCTCGCATGAGGATTACGAGGTAATCAGTATCCTGTCACAAAATCAGTAACCTAACGTAAAATAAGCAAAATAAGTCTACTTGAGAAAACCCCTAAGACTTGGTAAAATAACCAAGTCTTAGATATTGACACCAAATCTGACGACATTTTGCAGGGTTACTCAAGTGGCCAACGAGGGCTGACTGTAAATCAGCTGGCTTAATGCCTACGTAGGTTCGAATCCTACACCCTGCACCATAATGAAATTGAATGAATATGAAGGGATTAATTGCTGCCGGTGGTCAGGGTACCAGACTTGGCGAACTGACAAGGGTAACTAACAAACATATGCTACCTGTAGCTGACTTGCCAATGATTTACTACCCGTTGCAAACACTTAGCCTCGGCGGAATTAGCAAAATCATGATTGTTACAGGCAAGGATCACGCTGGAGACTTCGTCAACTTACTAGGAAGTGGTAAGATCGATAAGCGTTTTTACGAGACAGATCAAGACCGCAATTTGTTTGAGCTTGATCTAACCTACAAGGTACAAACTAAGCCACAAGGATTAGCTCAGGTAGTGGGAATGGCTCAAGATTTTGTATCTGATGGTGAAAAGTTTGCCTTTATCCTGGGAGACAACATTGTCGAAAATTCTCTTGACCAATATTTTAAAGAATTTGAAGCATTACCTATGGGTTCGGCTATGGTATTCTTTTCTGAAGTAACCGATCCAGAAAGATTTGGCGTACCTAGGTTTAACCAAAATGATGAAGTGGTAGAGATAATTGAAAAACCTGGCAAACTCAACCCCGGTCCACCTCCTAGTAATT
This sequence comes from Candidatus Nomurabacteria bacterium, assembly GCA_020639315.1. GTDB lineage: Bacteria > Patescibacteriota > Saccharimonadia > JAGOAT01 > JAGOAT01 > JAGOAT01. The sequence continues at coordinate 206,495 of JACKGM010000002.1, forward strand.
ATGCCCAAATCGGAGTTTACCTTTTTGACAGTACTGTCTTTGATCTGGTACAGCGTTCCAAGCCTAGCCAGAGGGGAGAGTATGAGATTACAGACCTGATAAACCCATATATTGCAAAAAAGTCGCTGCATCACCGCTTCATCAAAGGCTGGTGGCAAGATGTAGGGACAATCCAATCTTTATCTAATGTGGGCCAACTAATAGCAAAGACTGGCGCCAATAATCAACCCAACTAATATGCTCTCCAGGCTTTTTGGCTCAAGACGAGTTACCCTCAACCCGGATGCAATGCCAACTGACTCAAATATCCTATTTATTTCCAAGCGCCAACGCTTGCTTGAGATTTTTATCGGTACCATTAGTATTCAGATACTATTAGTTTTTTTACTGATCGGGATCTTCAACCCTCTAGTCTATGCCTTCATAATTATTGGTTATGATATTTACTGGCTACTGAAAAGCATTAATATCTCAATCATTACCATCAGGGGTTATAGAAATCTCAAAGCCTCTCACAAGACTGACTGGTCGGCTAAACTTGAAACACTAGACTCAATGACTGGGCCCAACTACCGTCAACTTTATCATCTAATCATAATACCCACCTACAATGAACCGATTGAGGTCTTAAGAGATTCGATGTTAGCAATTAGCAAAGTTGACTATGACCCAAAGAAACTAATCATAGTGATCGCAGCCGAACAAAGAGCAGGTCAGGAATTTATCGACAATGCCAAAATAATTCAGACAGAGTTTTCTGAATATTTTAATCGTCTACTATTGATTGAACATCAACAAGATTTGCCTGGAGAAATCCCTGGCAAAGGTGCCAATATTACCTACGCCGGTCAAAAGCTCAAGTCTATCTTGGTCGACCAGAAAGGTCTTGATCCCGCTAAGATTATTGTCACTACGCTGGATGCCGATCATCAACCCGATCGACAATACTTCAGCGAATTGACCTACAAATACCTGACGACAGACAATAGAAGCCACTATAGCTTTCAACCAATCCCCTTATTTTTTAACAATATCTGGGAAGTACCAGCACCTATTCGCATTGTGGCCACCGGTAACTCCTTTTGGGTGCTGATTGAATCGATGAGACCCCACCGACTGAGAAACTTTGCTGCTCATTCTCAGAGCCTAGATGCCCTGATCAAGACTGACTTCTGGTGTAAAATAAGTCCAGTCGAAGATGGTCGACACTACTGGCGGTCACTTTTGGCCTTTGATGGAGACTATCATGTCAAGCCTATATATTCACCTATCTATCAAGATGCTGTTCAAGCCGAAACACTACCAAAGACAGTCAAGGCACAGATTGGCCAGCTTCGTCGCTGGGCCTGGGGCATAACCGATATGATTTATCTTGTCCAAGAATTTCCTAAAAATTCCAAGATTTCCAGACCAGCTAAGTTAGTGCATTTGACGAGGTTAATAGATGGGCATATTAGTTGGGCTACTGCTTCAATCATTATTTTCTTCTCAGCCTGGATACCAATCTTTTTTAGTAGAAGCTTTAGTGATCTGGCTGTTATTTACAACCTTCCTGACATTGCCAGTAGTATCCTTTTACTAGCTAACCTAGCAATTTTCACAACTATTTGGATTAGCCTCCTGATCGTGCCTAGTCCAATTGGTAGATTAAAGCCTTGGCGCTATTTTGGCCTAATCATCCAATGGGCACTATTGCCGGTAGTTGCACTCTGTATTTTTTCATATGCAGCCCTCAGTGCTCAGTTGCAACTAGCAGCTGGCAAGTACCTCGGATTTAATGTGACCAAAAAACTCCCCAAGAAGTATTCCCGCACTGACTAATATTTATTAGAAAACAACCCCATTTGACATTTTCTCAGGATATGGGACAATAAGCATAAGATTAATAAACCATTGGAGGGAATATGGTAAAGGATTATCAAAAGTATTTAGCGGAGCTAATTGGTACATTTGGTTTAGCTGGAGCAGTCTTGGCTCTGGTCTCAAACCCTAGCCTGGGAGTAGCAGTCCCAATCGGAGTCGGAGCTACCTTAGGACTTTTTGTCCTACTGATTGGTAATGTATCTGGCTGCCACATCAACCCAGCAGTTAGTCTAGGTCAATTCGTATTCGGCAAGATTGATGCTAAGACCACAATTGGCTACTTAGTGAGCCAATTTCTTGGTGCTTTTTTGGCTCTTGTTTTATTCAATCAAGTAGTAGGATCGATGCCAGAATTGCCAATCGTCAATGACTGGCAGACCGCCCTATTTGAAACCTTAGGTACTGCCTTGTTCTGCTTTGGTATCGGCATGACTATTGGTAACAAGCTAGAGGGTCTAGCTGCTGCTAGCGCGATTGGTATGAGCCTAGGATTTGGGATTATCATTGCTGCCAATGTCAGTAATGCCTTTCTTAACCCTGCTGTAGCCTTAGCCTTCGACGCCTTGTCTCCTATCTATGTTTTGGCTCCAATCGTCGGATCTATCATAGGGTTTGGGGTTGCAAAACTGCTCAAGAACTAGATGAGCTTTAGAAACCGTTGGGTCAGATTACTAATAATATTTTTGCTCTTACTAGTATCCGGTAGTATTGCTCTCGATAGAGCCAACCCTGAGCTAGGATTTTGGAACAATTTCTACTATAGCCTGATTATTCTTCTGACCCATATCGACCATCATGACTACCATGGATTGAGTAGTCGGATCTATGTTATAATTATGATGCTGGCAAATCTGATATTTATCGCATATTTGCTCAAATATTTTGCCGAATATGTCATGCAACTAGATACTAAACTAAGGGATATTAAATTGAGAAAAAAACTTGACAAGATCAGTAACCACTACATAGTCTGTGGTACCGGCAGAGTAGGTAGTAATGTCGCTAAAGAGCTTCGAAATGAGGAAGTGGCCTTTGTCACAATCGACAAACGCGAATCCTATCAAGACCAAGCCGACTCTGACCTTCATATCATAGGTGACGCTTCGCTCGAGCAGACCCTGATTGATGCTGGCCTAGCGAGAGCCAAGGGTATTATCGTTAGTCTTGGCCGAGATGCAGAGAATCTACTTGTGACAGTTACAGCCAGGCAACTCAATCCAGACATATTTATTGTCGCAAGAGCCCATACCGAAGCCCACGGGCAAAAGCTCTTGAGAGCTGGAGCCGATCGCATCACTATGCCCCATGCCATCGGTGGCTACCATATGGCGACCATGCTACTGAGACCTGATGTCGTTGACTTTCTAGATATTTTAGGGAGCAATAAGGATAACAAGCTTCAGATCGAAGAGATAATAATTGAAGATGATAGCAAAGTCCTCGGTAAAACAATCGCCCAAATTGAAAACTTGAGAATTGATATTCAAATCCTCGCTGTCATCGATAAAGAGGGAGAAATCAACATCAAACCAGCTCCAAACACCAAAATCCATAGTGGGCAGAAACTCATCCTGCTCGGCAAAAAGCTTCAACTCCGCAAAGCTAGTGAAATCCTCTGATTTGCAGGCTAGAATTATTTTTGAATCGCCAGAATTTTATATTCTAGATAAGCCAGCTGGGATGATTGTTAATTCTGTTAAGGCAGAGCAGGGAATAGCTGAATTGCTTCAGCCAGACAAATCAGCCTTCAATTTTGGTATTGTCCACCGACTCGATCGTGATACATCAGGGCTTCTTATTATTGCCAAGACCAAGGAGACTCAAGTCAAACTCCAAGAGCTTTTTAAATCTCGCAAGGTATCAAAAAAATATCTTGCCCTAGTATCACCAAAGCCCAAACTCATGCAGGCAAGGCTAGAGCTTCCACTGACCAGAAACCCCAAAAATCGAGAGAAATGGCAGGTAGGGATTAATGGCAAGCTTGCAATTAGCCAATACAAAACACTTAAGCAATTATCCAGATACTCACTACTAGAAATCGAGATTCTGACCGGCAGAACTCACCAGATCCGTGCCCATCTCGCCCATCTTCACTCACCAGTAGTGGGTGATACGCTCTATGGAGCAAAAACTAGACCCGATGGACTGACTAGACAATTCCTCCACGCATCGAAGCTTAGCTTCCAGCTCGATGAACAATCCTACAATTTCACTTCAGACCTCCCTCCCGACTTAGCTTCCTTTCTTAGACTCTAAAACCACAGCTTAGATTATAGCAAGTTAAAAACAAAATCAGACTTTTGACCCAACTCTAGAGTCTATAAAGCTAGTTTTCTTACTCACCATATCTATGGATATGGCTCTTAAGAAGAACTACCTTTCTAGTTCTCTATAGTACAGCTCAAATTGTCCGGTTTTGTTTTGAGCTTGCTATATTTAAAAATATCATAGTAATGCCATAAAGTTTTATGGTAAGATACTTAGCGTGATAGCCCAATATTTTGGTTCATCACAAATCGCCCAAATAGCTCAATTGGTAGAGCAGCTGTTTTGTAAACAGCCGGTTAGCGGTTCGAGTCCGCTTTTGGGCTCCAGTTTGAGCAAACCAAAGCTTATGATTTCCCTTAACCCGGCCTCCCAATCACGCCTATCCCTTATCAGCAACAATGCTATTAGTAGCTATATAATATCTGGTCTAGAGAATCAAGACTTGTCTGAAATCGCCCAGTATCTAGCTACTAAGTGGGGCATCAACCCATCAAGCATTAATACTATCAACCCCGATACTGATAAGCTCAAAATCAGTCTTAATCAAATCAAGCAATTCAAAGCTCATCGTCAGCATAGAGCGGTTAATACCGAGCTAACGATTGTCGAGCAGCCTGAAAAGCTTAGCCTAGAAGCCTCCAATGCCTTGCTCAAGGAGCTGGAAGAACCGGGTGCCAACAAATATATCCTCTTTTTATCCAAAAACCCCTATAGACTACTATCTACTATTAGATCTCGCTTACCCTTGGTGTCACTTGGTTATCAAACCTTAATCAACCCCAAGACTAGCTACTTAAGCACTTCGACCCTAGGACGACTCAAGCTAATAGAGCAATACAGTTCTAGACCCAAATTAGAAGCTCTACTAATATCACTCAGTAGTGAATTGTCCTTATCGATCAATGATGAGCTGTTATCCTCTAGTCAGCAGCTAGATAACTGGTACCGAGTATTATTGTCTACGATCCAAGACATGACGATCAATCTCAATATAAAGCTCCTCCTAACCAAGCTTTCAATAATAAAAGAGCTACGATGAATCTTTCTATTATTCTAATCATTATCCTGTTTGTGACCTTGATTTATTACCTCAAAAGCCAGCTTTACGACTTCAATACTAGCAACTTTGTCAAATCAATGATCGACAAAGTTGAGACCAGAAACTCAGTGTTCAATAAGACCCTTCTCAGAGCAGACCACTTGTTTGATGAAAAAGACTACCGCAAAGCCGAACAGTTTTATCTCAAAGCCCTCAGTCTCAATGACAAAAATGCCCATTGCTTTAACCGTCTTGGAGTAATCTACAATAGGCATGGCCACCACCAGGATGCCCTGATTAGCTTTGAGCACGCAGTCAAGCTTAACCCCATTGCCAACAACTATCACAACCTTGGTCTGACTCAGCTTACCCTTCACAGTTTTCACGATGCTATCTCTAGTCTCAGTTCTGCCCTCACAGAACAAAAAAAGCCCAGTATCTATCTAGCAATCGCCAAAGCCCATAGCTCGCTCGGAGACCTTGCAAGTCAAATCAGTGTCCTGGAGACTGCTATAACAGAGCTACCAGATAGCCTAAGTCTCCACAATGCCCTACTCGAAGCCTACCAAGCCCAATCTGATACCAGACAGGTTGCCGCTATCAAGGCTAAGATCAAAAAGCTCAAAGGCTAAACTCCAAGTCGTACTCGGATAGACAAATCATATCCGTAGATATAGCATACCCCAAACAAAACTGGACAATTTGGGACTACTAATAAAGAGTTGGAAAATACTAACTTTGTAGCCTTTAGTAGTGAGTCAAAAGGCTGGTTTTGTTTGGGGTATGCTATAGATGTGTTAAAATATAACTAGTTGCCAAAACCACACAATATTTATCTTTATTAATCTTTGGTAGCTGGAGGAAACTATGCAAGTATTATTTGTCCTGATCGCTATCCTGGCCTTGATCGCTGGCTGGATTATCATCACCTACAATAGCCTAATCACTGCTCGCAATCGAGTAGATGAAGCCTTGAGCGATATTACTGTTCAGCTCAAAAGACGCTTTGATTTGATCCCAAACTTAGTAGAAACTGTCAAAGGTTATGCCAAACATGAGCAGGAAACACTTGAGAAAGTGATAGCTGCTCGCAATCAAGCCATGCAGACCGACCCCAGCGACATTCAAGCCAGTGCTCAGGCTGACAATACTTTGAGTGCCACCCTCAAGAGTATCTTCGCTTTGTCCGAAAGCTACCCCGATCTCAAAGCCAATCAAAACTTTCTTGATCTCCAAAATGAACTGACTGATGCCGAAAATAAGATTCAAGCTTCCAGACGCTTTTACAACAACAATGTTCGAGTCTACACTACCAAGACCCAGACATTTCCCACCAATATTATTGCGAACCAGCTTCACTTCAAAAGCTACAAATACTATGAGGTAGAGAATCAAGCCGAAGTAGAGAAGCCAGTCGAGGTCAAATTTTAGCCAGTGCAAGCTCCGATCTATCAACAAATTGCTAGCAATAAGCGTAAAACTTGGTTACTAATTATTAGTTTTATTGTTCTACTCAGTGTAATTAGCTATGGTCTTTACCTTTACTACGGTGACCCTTCGATCATCGTGACTGGGGTAGTATTTTCTCTAGTCTATAGCTATATCGGTTATTTAGGGTCTGCTAAGCTGGCCTTATCAGTCAATCATGCCAAACCGATTGACAAATCAGACGCCCCGGAGGTCTATCGCATGGTCGAGAATCTAGCAATCACAGCCGGACTACCAATGCCAAAAGTCTATATCATTAGTGACCCAGCACTCAATGCCTTTGCTACTGGGCGAGATCCTGAACACGCCCATGTAGCCATGACTAGCGGTATCATTAATGCCCTTGATCAAACCGAACTCGAAGGGGTGATCGGGCATGAACTCTCTCATATCAAGAACTATGATATCCGAATCATGACCATCATCATTGCCCTAGTCGGGATCATCTCACTTTTGACCAATTGGGTGATGCGGCTAAATCTTTTTGGTAGGGATGACGACAATCGCTCCAATAATCCAATCGGACTAATTATCATGATAGCAAGCTTAATCATCGCGCCAATAGTAGCCAATCTGATCAAGCTAGCTATCTCTCGCAAGCGGGAATATCTAGCTGACGCCTCCTCAGCGATGTTGACCCGTTATCCAGAAGGTCTTGCCGATGCCCTAGAGAAAATTTCCGGTCACTCTCAGCTGGTTCAAGCTAGCCCCAGCTCGGCCCATCTCTTTATCGCCAACCCTCTCAAGTCTGCTAGTTTGTCTCGACTTTTCTCGACTCACCCGCCAATTCAAGAGAGAATCAAAATACTCAGGTCAATGGATCAATGAAATCAATCAAAGCTAGCTATGATCGGATGGTTAAGACTCTAAGATTTAGCTGGTTGCCAATTCTTGTCATTACTTTTATTAGCTACCTTGCCAATGGAGATACTAGTGTCGGAATTATCAATCTATATCTGGTATTTTCAGTTTCTTGGCTGACACTCAATATCGATTCAATCCAGTCTAGTGATAAATGGTCACAGGCAATGCGTCGAGCCAACACAACTTTACTTAGCTACATTGCAGCCATGATTATTAGTATAATCATTAGCCTGCCCTGGCTCTACCTAGTGATATTTAGCTCACTGATTGCCACCCAGGTCGGGAATAGTATTTTATTACTAATACTTGGGGTGGTGATTATCTTGATCGGCATCTATATCTTGATCCGATTTAGCCTAGCCTTTGTCTTAATTCTCAAGCTTGACTTACCTATATTTAAAGCCCTCAACCAAAGCTGGTCTTTACTTGCAGGCAAAAAGATTCTTAAAGCCATACCTTACTATCTAATAGTCAGCTTGATTGGCTTACTGATACTAGTACCCTTCTTGATCTTCCCAAGTTTGGGTCTATTTCTGACCACCCTTGCTACAGCTGTAATTGCCATACTGTTGACTGAGACTAGCTACCAAATCTATTGTAAAGTAAGCCCAAAAAAGTTAAAATGAATACTATGAAGCTCAGTAATCTAGCTCGCACAATCTTGATCTCAAGTCTAGCAATGGTATTTCTGCTTTCTCCTATCCAAATCTTTGCCGACCAACTGCAAGATCAAATTGACGCCCTAGATACTCAGATTACTCAAAGGCAAGAGACCCTCAACCAATTGCGAGCCAAGAGTGATACCCTAGAGAATCGCCTTGGGGTATTGGCAGCTGAAATCGATTTTGCCAGAGTTAGTATCGAAGATACCAAAGCCAAGCTTACTCAGACTGAGAGTAAGATTGGTGAAATCAATCTAGAGCTCCAAGACCAAAAAGTCTTACTTGGTCAAAACTTTCGACTTTTGTATCAAGAAAATCAAGTCAAAACCTTAGAGCTTTTGGTCAGTAGCTCTAGCCTAAGTGACTTTGTCAACAAGCAAGAGTATATCTCGAAGATTGGTGAGAAAATCGATGCTAGTATCGCCGATATCAAAGTCTTAAAAGATCAGCTAGAGCAAGAATACAAGAGTCAGCAACAGCTTGCCGCCCAGCAACAAGCCCAAGCTGACAATTTAGCAGCTCAGATAGCAGAACAGCAACGAGTCCTCAATGTCACCAAGGGCGAAGAGTCCAAGTATCAAGAATTGATTGCCAGTGACCAAAGTAAACGGGCAGAGCTAGAAGCCCAGCAAGCAGCAGCCATCGCAGCAGCAGCTCAGCAGATTACCTACACTGGTGGTGACGGTTCATACCCCTGGTCGGGAGTTAGTTTTCCTAGCTTTCAATCAGATCCTTGGGGATTTTATTTGCGCCAATGTACTAGCTATGCAGCCTGGAAAAGAGCAAGTATCGGCAAGGCAATCCCTGCCTGGGGTACTATGGGTCCTGCTGATGCCAAAATGTGGGTAGGTTGGGCAAATAGCTTTGGCTATAGTGTCGACCAAGACCCTCAGTATGGTGATGTAGCAGTCTATCAAGGTGGAGTCTACGGACATGTTGGGATTGTCGAGGAAGTGCTTGATGGTGGCAACTCGGTCAGGATTAGTGAGTACAATGCTCAGTTTGATGGTCAATTCTCTTATAGCGTTTGGCCCACTAGTAGCTTAATGTTCATTCACTAGGTGTACAAATTGACCAAACCTTTGATTTTTATTGCTGGAGTTGTCCTAGGTATCAGTCTTGCCTACTTCAATCTACCTTTGACCCACCAGTCTTCGGAAGTCAGCCCAGCGACCGAGCAAGAATTTCAACCGATTTTTGAGACTTTATCACTAATCCAGGACAAATATGCCAGAGATTATGATATTAGTGAGCTAATTGACTCAGCCAACAAAGGCTTAGTAGCTGGTCTTGGAGATGACTTCAGCTACCAGCTCAATGCCGAAGAGTTTTCTCAGCTTGAGGCTAGCCTCAATAGTACTTTTAGTGGTGTGGGTATTCGCCTTGATCAAGTAGAGGGCAAAACTTTTGTCGTCACACCGATCAAAGACTCTCCAGCCCTAGCAGCTGGGATCAAGCCAGGTGATCAGATTGTCAAAGTCGATGACGAGGATATCACAGATCAACCATTAGACCTAATTATTAGCAAGATCACTGGACCTGTTGATAGCTATGTCACACTTAGTCTTATTAGAGGCGAGGAACCCTTGCAGTTTGAAATTCAACGCAAAGAAATCGTTGCACCCTCGACTAACCTCGAATACAAAGATGGAGTAGCGGTCCTCGATATCGACCAATTTGCTCGCAATACCGCTAATGAAGTATCTAGCTATTTAGCTGAACCCGAGTTGCAATCCAGCAAGGAACTGATTATTGATCTCAGGGATAACCCTGGAGGCTACTTGGATAGCGTAGTTGAAATAGCTGATTACTTCCTAGACTCTGGTGTTATTTACTCCCAAAAAGGCAAACAATCCGAACACTCTGAATCAGCGGACAAAGAGACCATGGTGCCGACCGATCTTCAGATCGTAGTACTGATTGACGATCACAGTGCCTCAGCTGCCGAGATCCTGGCAGGAGCGCTCAAGGATAACCATCGTGCCACCCTGATTGGACAAAAGACATATGGGAAGGGAAGTGTCCAGGAGCTGATCGACGTCGACGATGACAACTACCTGAGGCTAACTACGGCTCTTTGGTATACTCCTGATGGCGTCAATATCGACCACGAAGGCATTAGCCCAGATACTACCCTGGAATCAGATCAAGATAGCCTAGAATATGCCCTAAGTCATTTAGATGACTGAACAAATCTTAGATAGAGAATATCCTAGTCCCATTAGACCCAATGCCAGCTATTTGGGTATGTATAGTTTGGCTCCTAATAATCCGCCATTATCTAGCTCAGATGCTCTCGAGGAAGAATATCTATCAATAATCAGAAACCTATATACAAAGATTGCTAAATACCTCCAAAAGTTACCTGGCACTCTTCTATCTATCCTCAATAACACCGAAGTGGATGAAAGACTGAAACTAAAAGCAATTGGACAGATAGGAGTCTTGCCAGAGCATGAGAGATTGGAGCTATTTGAGGCTATTAGTAATACTATTTTGTCTATCCTCAATAACCCCGAAGGGAATAAATGGCTGAAACTAGAAGCGATTGGACAGATAGGGGTCTTGCCAGAGCATGAGAGATTGGAAATTGTTGTGTCTATCCTCGATAACACCGAAGGGTATGAATGGCTGAAACTAAAAGCAATTGGACAGATAGGGGTCTTGCCAGAGCATGAGAGATTGGAGCTATTTGAGGCTATTAGTAATACTATTTTGTCTATCCTCAATAACCCCGAAGTGTATGAAAGGCTGAAACTAGAAGCGATTGGACAGATAGGGGTCTTGCCAGAGCATGAGAGATTGAAAATTGTTTTGTCTATCCTCAATAACCCCGAAGTGGATGAAAGGCTGAAACTAGAAGCGATTGGACAGATAGGGGTCTTGCCAGAGCATGAGAGATTGAAAATTGTTTTGTCTATCCTCAATAACCCCGAAGTGGATGAAAGGCTGAAGCTAGAAGCGATTGGACAGATAGGGGTCTTGCCAGAGCATGAGAGATTGAAAATTGTTTTGTCTATCCTCAATAACCCCGAAGGGAATAAATGGCTGAAACTAAAAGCAATTGGACAGATAGGGGTCTTGCCAGAGCGTGAGAGATTGGAAATTGTTTTGTCTATCCTCAATAACACCGAAGGGTATGAAAGGCTGAAACTAAAAGCAATTGGACAGATAGGGGTCTTGCCAGAGCGTGAGAGATTGGAGCTATTTGAGGATATTAGTAATACTATTTTGTCTATCCTCAATAACCCCGAAGGGAATGAATGGCTAAAACTAGAAGCGATTGGACAGATAGGGGTCTTGCCAGAGCATGAGAGATTGAAAATTGTTTTGTCTATCCTCAATAACCCCGAAGTGGATGAAAGGCTGAAACTAAAAGCAATTGGACAGATAGGGGTCTTGTCAGGGCATGAGAGATTGGAGCTATTTGAGGCTATTAGTAATACTATTTTGTCTATCCTCAATAACCCCGAAGGGAATGAATGGCTAAAACTAGAAGCGATTGGACAGATAGGGGTCTTGCCAGAGCATGAGAGATTGAAAATTGTTGTGTCTATCCTCAATAACCCCGAAGTGGATGAAAGGCTGAAACTAAAAGCAATTGGGCAGATAGGGGTCTTGCCAGAGCATGAGAGATTGGAGCTATTTGAGGCTATTAGTAATACTATTTTGTCTATCCTCAATAACCCCGAAGTGTATGAAAGGCTGAAACTAGAAGCGATTGGACAGATAGGGGTCTTGCCAGAGCGTGAGAGACTGGAGCTATTTGAGGATATTAGTAATACTATTTTGTCTATCCTCAATAACCCCGAAGTGGATGAAAGGCTGAAACTAGAAGCGATTGGACAGATAGGGGTCTTGCCAGAGCATGAGAGATTGAAAATTGTTTTGTCTATCCTCGATAACCCCGAAGTGAATGAAAGGCTGAAACTAGAAGCGATTGGACAGATAGGGGTCTTGTCAGGGCATGAGAGATTGGAGCTATTTGAGGCTATTAGTAATACTATTTTGTCTATCCTCAATAACCCCGAAGTGGATGAAAGGCTGAAACTAGAAGCGATTGGACAGATAGGGGTCTTGCCAGAGCATGAGAGATTGAAAATTGTTTTGTCTATCCTTAATAACCCCGAAGTGGATGAATGGCTGAAACTAGAAGCGATTGGACAGATAGGGGTCTTGCCAGAGCATGAGAGATTGGAAATTGTTTTGTCTATCCTCAATAACCCCGAAGGGAATAAATGGCTGAAACTAGAAGCGATTGGACAGATAGGGGTCTTGCCAGAGCATGAGAGATTGGAAATTGTTTTGTCTATCCTTAATAACCCCGAAGTGGATGAAAGGCTGAAACTAGAAGCAATTGGACAGATAGGGGTCTTGCCAGAGCATGAGAGATTGGAGCTAACGCGTATAGCCACCCCATTATTGCTTTCGTCACCACTTCATAAATCAACTCACCCCGAAAAATTTACTGAATTTAAAAAATCTGGATCTACTACCATGATCCATCCTGGTAGTTCTGAAGCTTCCACTAGGATAATCACAGTCTCATCTTTTCTAGAGTGGCTAGAAGCCTATACAATGGCATATCAATGGCAAGAAGCAGGTTTCGATTATGTGCCAGTCGAACCAATTGCTAATTTTTCTGAAAGCCCAGAAAACCCTCTAGAAGTCCAAGTAACTACCCACAACCTCAGAGGTCGCGCCTTGCCTGAAAGTGCACTAGTACTGTATTCTCAGCAAATTAGAGATAAAGTTACCTCTGATGTAAAACTAATTATAGATATACTGATCCGGGCAGGGATTGATCACGGTCATCCGCATGAGAGAAACTTTGTCCTAGTACCCATCCTAGATCAAGAAGGCAAAATTGACCTAAAAATACCTCCTAGGATATATATAATCGACTTCGATCAAGCTACCCCAATAGTTAAATCTTAGCATTATTAGTGTTGACATATAACCCGAGCACCTTTTCAAGGGATAACTGAAAAGAATCCTTGAGTATTTTGAATATAACAAAAATTCAATTTGCATTGACGGGGAATATCTGCTATAATTCCCAGAGTAGACCGAAGACCGTAGTGGTGAAAGCTTAAAAATACTACGCAGGAATAGAACAAATTTTTATTCAGCTGTCGGTCTCGGCAGTTTTTTTATATTAGGAAGGAACCCATGGCAAAGAACAAAGCTAAGAAGAGTCAAGCGTTAGAGCTAGTCGCTAAATTATTAAATGAAAGAAAATACCTATTTTCAATCGTCTACAAAGGTCTTGATGCTGAAGCGATCGAAGTAGTTCGTAAGGAACTGAGAAATCAAGACATTAGCCTGACTGTTAGCAAAAACACCTTGACCCGCAAAGCTTTAGCTGATGCTAAGGTCTCGCCAGAAGTCATTGACCAACTTCTGGATGGTCAAATTGCCTTGGTTTTTGGCCAAGACGGGGTAGAAGTAGCCAAGTCGCTTAAGGAGCTACATAAGACTTACCCTCAGCTCGAAGTAGTGGCTGGACTCGAGGACTGTTCAACCCTCTTAACTCCAGAACAAGTCTCTGTCTTAGCTGACCTACCTAGCAGGGAACAATTACTAGCCCAATTAGCTGCCACGATCGCTGCACCTCTGACTGGCACCGTCCGTACCCTAGCTGGCAACCTTTCTGGTCTAGTCAATGTTCTAAATAATCTAAGTCAAAAAACTAATTAACAATAAGGAGAAAAATGGCTGAAGAACAATCAACCAACCCAAAATTTGATACTATTATAGATCAAATTGCAAACCTAAGTGCTTTAGAGCTTTCCGAGCTAGTCAAGGCTTTGGAAGAAAAATTCGGAGTAAGTGCTCAAGCTCCAGTAATGGCAATGGGTGCTATGCCTGCTGCCGCTGGAGAAGCTGCCGGAGAAGAGAAGAGTGAATTTGAAGTAGTTTTGACTAGCGTTGGCGACAAAAAGATCAATGTAATTAAAGCCGTAAGAGAAATCACCGGTCTTGGTCTAGCTGAGAGTAAAGCTTTAGTAGAAGCTGCTCCCAAAACTGTTAAGGAAGGGGTCAAGAAAGATGAAGCCGAAGAGATCAAGGCAAAATTGACTGAAGCTGGTGCTGGAGTAGAGCTCAAGTAAGCATTGTGACTTGCCAAACATCCTGATTAGTGATACTATTGGGGTGTTATTAAAAATAATAAATGATGACAAATAAGAAAAACTCAGACGAAATAAGCCAACTACTTGACCAGATTAAAGCTGCTCAAAATATGATTACCAACGCCCAGGCTCAATTGTCTGATCTAGGTTATCAATCTGCTCGTCCTGCCACTTCGGATCAAGAATCGGCGGCTGGCAAGGTCATCCATGGTGCATTTGATGGTCAGAATATGCTAGGTGACAATCAGAAGCTTTATCCTGTACCTGCCAACTACGCTTCCAAGTCAAAACTGGTCGAGGGTGATACCCTGAAACTAACGATTGAGACCAATGGTAACTTTATCTACAAGCAAATTGGTCCGATTGATCGAATCAAGGCTGTAGGTACTCTAGTTTTAGATGACAATCAGTATTATGTTGAGACTGAAGACGGTAGATATCGTGTCCTTTATGCCAGTGTATCTTATTTTAAGGCTGTGGCTGGTGATGAGCTAAGTATCATCTTACCCAAAGACAGTGCCGCCAAGCCTCGCTGGGCTGCTGTAGAAGCAGTGATTGCCTAGTCTAAGTGCCAATTCAAGGCTAGTCATCTACATCTAAACTTCTTGGAGGGTTTTATGAAATCAAGGTGTGTGTATGTCGGTTGACCCTACTTCTGACTTTCTAGTTCGGGTATTTGTCCAGGGATTACTGGCTTTTGCAATTGCGATTTGCCTGACACCTGTCTATACCTATTTTGCTTACCGGTATAAACTATGGAAGAAGCCTCGACAGACCTCCTCTACCGGTGAGACAGCTTCACTATTTATTAGCCTCCATGCTGAAAAACATAAGAGAAATATCCCGACTATGGCAGGGGTAATTATTATAATTTCTGTAGTGTTATCAACTGTTCTATCTGGTAACCTTTCAAGGTCCCAGACTTGGCTACCAATTTTTGGGTTAATTGCAGCCGGAGCAGTAGGTGCTACTGATGACTTGATTAATCTTAGCAAATTCAAGGCTGAAGGCCTCAAGATTACCGTCAAATTCCTAAGTGTTTTAGTGATCGCGATCCTAGCTGGACTGTATTTTTATCTAAAGCTTGATTATAGCTCAATTTCCGTTCCTCTAATAGGCTCTCACGACTTGGGTTGGATGATCGTGCCACTATTTGCTATAGTGGTTGTTTCTAGCGCCAATGCTGTCAATATTAGTGACGGGCTAGACGGTCTATCTGGCGGCCTACTCTGTATGGCTTTTACGAGCTTTAGTATTATCGCCCTTCTTAGAGGCCAAATTGGTCTAGCTGTTTTTTGCGCAGCCCTGACCGGGGCATCCCTAGCCTATACTTGGTTTAGTATCTATCCAGCAAGGTTCTTCATGGGAGATATTGGTTCGTTTAGCTTAGGAACCAGCCTGGGGATTATTGCTATGCTGACTGATAGTCTCTTTTTATTACCAATTATTGGGTTTGTTTTTGTGGTTGAAACTTTTTCGAGTATCATTCAAATTGGCTCCAAGAGGCTATTCAATAAAAAGGTTTTTAAGCTGGCCCCCTTGCATCATCACTTTGAAGCAGTTGGTTGGCCAGAGACCAAGGTGACTATGCGTTTTTGGATTATCGGTGCTATTAGTGCAATGCTGGGAATTATTTTGAGTTTGATCTAATCATGATCCAGTCCACTAACAAATCTCGAATTGTTCGCCATAAACCTGACTACTTGATTGCCATTCTTGCCTTTGTCTTGACTGCTATCGGACTAGTTGTGATCTATTCGATTGGTTCGAGCATTAGATTCAATTTAACAAATGGTCAAGACCAAGCCAATATCTACTTTAAGCAACAAGTAATAAGTCTCCTGATTGGGCTCACTGGGCTGTTGGTAGCTAGTCAGATTAACTATAAATATTATAAGAAATTTGCAATCCCTATCCTAATAATCGGGATTATCCTGATCTCACTACTTTTAGTCGAAGGAATCGCCCAAAATGTCAATGGAGCTACCAGATGGCTATCTATAGGACCAGTGAACTTCCAGCCGACTGAATTATTCAAGCTAGCAATTATCATTTACTTGGCCAGGCAGCTTTCCAAAAACCCCGATCAAAAGACTCAAATCACTCTAGTCAGTATTATCCTAGTATTCTTATTAGTCACCTTACTCCAAAGAGATCTAGGAAGTAGTATTATCTTGATTCTAGAGATTCTAAGCATCTACTGGATAAGTGGTGCGAAATTTCGGGAAGTCAGCTTGATCATTGGCGTTTTATTAGCTGGAACAGTCCTAATGATTGCAATTGAACCATTTAGGCTTCGTCGTGTCCTAACTTTTTTAGGAGAAAGTACTGACCCTAGTGGAGCAGGGTACCATATTCAGCAAGCCTTAATAGCCCTTGGTTCTGGCAGTATCACTGGTCGAGGTCTGGGTAATAGCATCCAAATCTTTGGCTACTTGCCAGAAGCCCATACCGATTCAATCTTTGCGGTGATTGGAGAGCAGTTGGGGTTGATCGGTTCACTAGTAATTGGGTCGATCTTTATCTTTCTAATCCTTAGGTCTACTAGACTGATCAATAAAGCACCAGATGACTTTGCAAGATTCATGGTGATCGGGATTGTATCCTGGATTGCTTTTCAGACCCTGATGAATATCGGAGCAATGGTCGGATTGGTTCCTTTGACCGGGATACCTTTGCCCTTTATTAGCTATGGTGGGAGTAACCTGATTGTCAACCTGGTGGCAATCGGCATCCTGCTCAATATTTCAAAATATACCAAGGCATGAAACGCTACCAAAGAACAGTCAAGCACCAGTCTAGTAACTATCGTAAGAATAATATTTCTATTAAAAAAACCCACAAATCCCGCAAAACAGGAATCAACAGATATATAATGATCAGTGTTTCTTGTCTTATAATGATCGGATTTGCTTATCAGCTACTCAAGATTAAGCAATTCAAGCTTGAGCAACCAAATCTAGCAATCACCGAAACCGACTTAAATAAACTTATAGACCAAAATTACAATTTTATCAACGGCAATATCCTGACTTTTAGCTGCCTTAAGCTTTCTAATCTACTCAATACTAAATATCCCATCTACTCAAATGCGGAATGCAAAAAAGACTATAAGAAACAGACCATAACAATAAGCCTAAAAGAGAATCCAACCGAGCTAATCTGGACAAGTGGTGGTCAAAGCTTTGGTCTCGACTCAAATGGAAGAGCGATTGGTCAAGTCCAAACAAAAACCGAACTTAATAACATAGTTGAGGTATTTGATAAAACCAACTTACCAATCACAACTGGGCAAAAAGTCACCACCGATCAATTTATTAGCTTTGTCCAAAAGTTATACCAGGCTGATCAAACCCAAATTGATTTTATCAATTTTGAAAAATACAATATAGAAGAAAGTATCGAAGAATTAATCATAGAAACTGACCAAGGCATAGAAATTCGTTTTAATAGCTCACGCAGTGCAGAAGTACAAATAGAAAACTTACTTAAAGTATTGAGGGAACGACCAATCACTCAAATCAAGCAATATATTGATCTAAGAATTCCCAATAGAGTATATTACTACTAACCTAACCTAAGATATTGCTTATGTCGCACAATGTATATTTTGCGACTAATTAGCAAGTTTTCCACAGGGTAGATACCTTTTTATCATTTGGTATCTACTCTTAAGCAAAACTACCTAGACTAAAGCTTACCTCCCAGAATATCTCTTGGGTTCAGGAATTTTGGCTGAATTTGCCCCGATCGATTGGCTAAAGGCATTTTGTCTGTTAATTGTTTTTTGAGCTTGGTTTTGCTTGGAGTTACCATGCTTCCTTTCGAGCATCCCTTGTAAGGAATTATTCTCCGACCTCACAGTGTTGGCTAGATTAGCCCAATCGAGAATTTTATTCTCTACTTCTTCTCTTCTACTCGAATACCTTTGTCTTGACAAACTTATTATTTTATTGCTTAAATCAAAACTTGGAGCTGGTACATCCAAAGTCTTCGCACTAAAAGGGAGGGTTGTCTGACCATCAATACTCATTGCTATATAAATATTTCTGATATCTAGATTGACTAGGTCCTCTTCACTAAAAACTGGTTTAAAGTACTTACTCAGATACTCAGCATCATCGGCCCCGACCCTAAAAGTGATCATTGAGCCAACATTGCCAAATACTGCATCTCTGACTTCGTCTCGCATCTGAGAGACATACTGATTGGCAACAGTCAGGTTTAGGGCATATTTTCTAGCTTCTGAGAGAATAACTGCAAACGACTCAGTAGCAAAATTTTGGAACTCGTCGACATAGAGATAAAATGGTCGCCGATTGGCTGGTAAGGTATCCGCCCGACTCATTGCTGCTAATTGGATCTTAGTAATCATTAAAGCACCCAGAATACTAGCGTTATCTTCACCAATCAAACCCCTAGAAAGATCTACGATCAAGATCTTGCCTTGATCCATAATCTGACGAATATCAAAGCTGGACTTGGGCTGACCCAGCACATTTCTAATCAGTGGGTTGGCAGTAAAGGCTCCTACCTTATTTAAGATCGAAGAAGTAGCCTCAGAAGCAAATCTCTGATCCCAGCTCGCAAATTCATTGACCCAAAAGGCTTTGACTACTGGATCAGTCACATTATCAACCACTTTTTTTCGATACTTACTGTCAGTCAACATCCTGACTATTCCTAGCATCGTTGCGTCAGGATATTCAAGCAAAGCAAGCAGACAATATCGCAAAATATGCTCGAGTCTTGGACCCCAAGAATCAGCAAATATCTTATGTAATACCCCAATAATCTCTGAGGCTATATGGGGTCTGAAGTTCGGATTTGTCACTTCCATAGGATTAAATGCAACTGGATTATCTCGATCGGATGGATTGAAATATACTACATCAGCAAGCCTTTGCTCAGGAATATAGCTCATCACATCTCTAGCCAGTTCCCCATGAGGGTCAATGATCGCAAAACCTTGATTGTGATAGATGTCAGAGATTGCCAGAAGGGTCAAAAGATAGGACTTACCAGACCCACTCTTCCCTATCACATAGAGGTGCCTTGCCCGATCAGACCTCTTAATCCCAAATTTTGCATTGTGTTGCCTAAACATTGTCTGACCGATCAGGCTAATATCAGCTTGATCAGCTTGGCTAACTATCGGCAAGGTTTGAGGCGGTTCAGCTTGCTTACTACCAGTCCAGGCAAGATTTGGTGTCTCGACCGAAGTATGTGGGAAATGAAAGAGACTAGCTAATTCTTCGGTATTTAGAATAAAACTATACCTAGTATCAAAGACTCGATTTTTAAAATCTTGATAATACTGCTCTCCTCTTTTGGTAGAACCAGCTCTAAACCCATTGAGCTGGGTGTTAAACTGTTTGAAACTTCCATATACTGCTTGAAGTTTAGCTTGAGCAAGGGATTGATCTCCGATATAAATTACCCTGATCATCACCTGAAAACCTAGCTTGGTTGCCTTCTCTTCTATCCCAGCGACCTGGCTAGTAGCCAGACTACTCAGCTTATCTGACTTATGTGACTCTTCAATCGAAACTGGACCAACCAATAAGGCATGAAACAAATCCCTAACCCAAGCCATTAGACCTGCTGGCAGATTTGCAAAACTACTGATCAAGGGTTTACCTGATCTGACCTTGGCAATCTCTTTTTGACTATCCTTGTGCCAATCATCAGATATTGGTCGTACAATCATCTGGATTGCTAGATTTTGATCAGATTCTAAGCTAGATAAGACAGCCGTAATTCCCGATAATGGATCAACCTCAAAATTACTAAAAGTCTTAATCGGCAAATATTGACTATTTTTTAGCACTATCTCACTACCGATCGCCTTACCCTTCATCCCTTCTAAGTAGTCTGTCTGATGTTTAATTATCTGGACATTTGGATACTGCGCATAGATTTGACCCTCGACATAGTTTTCCAATTTTTCAGGACAACGCAGATAAAAATAAATATTTTTAGACCCTACCAACTCGAAACTAAGTGACTCCTGAAGTGCCATCCCTGATCTTAGCTCAGTCTTGCTTCTGAGTATCCCATGTAGACTGGCAAACATCTGCTCAGCAGCCAACTCTGATTTGTCGTTCTCCCTTGGTATAATAATTTGCAATAAAACAGACTTCTGATCCTCGACCAGTCTAATCTGACGGTTCTGGACTATGATCCGCCAAACCAAAAACCCAGCCAAAGGCAACCAGCCATAATAACGGATTAAAACGGTTAAAAAAAAGTTGAATATACCCTCAATCATTAGCCTACTCCTCCTAAAACTGCAAAATCCTTGCCCTAGGCTAGTTGATAATAATCATCGGGTAATCGCTTGAAGTCCTTATTGTTTTGAAGGTTGAGTGAGACAGTAGAAGCTTTAACTTTTCTAACAGCCAATACTTGTTTGACAATCTCTGCCTTCTTATGTGGTTTACCGTCAGCCAAGATTTGCCTAATCACATCTGCTACTGTTCCAGATTTGTATCCCCACTCGGCCAAAGCATAAATACCTCGACCGATCAAAATAAACCGTTTGTCTTTTATCAGCTCATTATGAACAGCCTGAGTAGTGACTGTCTTATTATTGCCAATACCTTGAATTCTTTTGGCAATATCTGAAAAATGCAATGGTTTTTGAGCTTTTTTGAGAGCAATATACATCCTATCTCGGATTGACCTTGGGTTGACACTAGGCCAAATATGAAGACCCCAGAGATTGTCTAATTCCCTAATCATCCTTGAGCTACTAGCAAGGTGCTCAATTGTCTTATCATGGTGCTTACCTTCAAGTTCTGACAACAACTTTTCGAGCTTAACTGGTTTGTTATAAGTTTTTAAGATCCTGATTAGACTATCATGTAAGTCAATGATATCTTCTGCGCAATAAACTTTTTTGTCCAACACTATACATTCGTATAAATCATGCTTATCTATCAGGATAAATTCTGGATTGGTTTCAAGTAAAAACTTAAGATTTTGAATATCTTGCTCATCAAGCTTCAATCGTTCTAGCAAGGCATCAAATGCGATAAGACCCCCTGTCTCTTGCAACAATGTAATCACTTCTTCTGAGAGTTGATGCCTATGATCATGGAGGGTTTTTAGTCTCTTGGTTGCTGCTTTTTCTATTTGCCTGACCCGTTCCCTAGTCACCCCAAGCTGCTGCCCAATCTGCTCTAAAGTATGGTTATCATTACCAAGGATTGCGAATCTTCGAGAAATTATATCCTTGTCTCGATCTTTTTTAAGAATCGAAAGATACTCTTTGACTAAATCTGCTAGGCTACTACTATTGATCGTATTTACTTTACTCATAATATAATGCTACATCTATATTTTAGACTATTAATCAAAATAAATCAATGTAATTTAGCTATTTTTTATAAGATTTTGCTCCGGAATATCTTGCTTTTTCCAAACTGCATACTTACAATCCGGGTAGCGCTCACAACTATAAAATACCTTGCCTCGCTTGGTACGCTTCTCGACCACTTCTCCTTGCTCACAATCAGGACATTTTGCGACCGCAGTCTTGACCGAACGCTTGTACTTACACTCTGGGAAATTGGAACAGGCGATAAACTGCCCGTAGCGAGATTCTCTCATCAGGAGCTGACTTTTGCACTCCGGGCACTGTTCATCAAGCTCTTGTTTGGGTGCTTGATAGCGTGGGATATCCTCAAGCTTTTCATTCAGGGTCTTATGCATAGGGTCATAGGTCATCTCTACTACTTGGTACCAGATTCGCTTACCATCAGCTACTTGATCCAGCTCTGATTCCATATTGGCCGTAAAACTAGGGTCTACTACAAAATCAAAATTATCAGTCAACAGCTCAGTCACTGGAAAAGCTAACAGGTTGGGCTTTAGTCTACCTTCTTCTTTTTGCGCATAGCGAAGTAGTAAGGTAGAAATAATACTCGCATAAGTCGAAGGCCGACCGACCCCCAAACTTTCAAGCTCTTTGATCAAGGTAGCTTCACTATATCGAGCAGGCGGCTTGGTAAACTTCTGTTCCATCTCAAGATTTTTTAGTTCCAAACTATCCTTGATTTGTACTGCTGATAGATCGAGAAACTTTCCCTTGTCGACTTCAAATATTGCCTCAAATCCTGGATAAGTCCTAATTCTAGCCTCTGAAACCAACTGATAAGTATTGCCCAATTTGGCCTTCGCTTCAATCAATAGTTTAAACTTTTGATACCTGCTGGGCTCCATTCTACTAGCAATCGCTCGATTACGAATTAGGTCATAAAGTTTGACTGCCTTAGCATCAAAACCATCCAAGCTTTCTGGTATACGGTTAACATCACTAGCCCTAATCGCCTCGTGAGCCTCTTGAGCACCCTTGGTCTTAGTCTTGAATTGACCTCGTTTTTTATCAAATCTTAGGCCTTGCTGATCAAGATATTGTTCAATTGCCCTCACAGCATCCTGACTAATGCTCGTACTATCCGTACGCATGTAAGTGATATGTCCAGCTTCGTAAAGTCTCTGAGCAAGCATCATCGTCTGCTTACTACTCAGTCCAAGTAGTCTGGAGGCGTCTTGTTGTAGTGTGGAGGTCTTATAAGGGGGTAAGGGCTTTTTGGTAGTCTCAGAAATCTTATTTTCTTTAATACTATACTGACTTTCAAGCAGCTCTTGCTTGGATTGATTGGCCTGTTCGCCATTAGACAAATACTTTTGATCAGGATCAGTTAACTTTGCCTTCAACCCCTTAATCAATTGATGATCTAGCTCTGCTTCAATCGTCCAATACTCCTCTGGCTTGTGAGCAATGATCTCTTTTTCCCGATCCACTATTATCTTGAGGGCAACTGATTGAACCCTACCAGCTGACAATCCAGTCCCTACCTTGCGCCAAAGGACTGGTGATAAGCTATACCCTACCAACTTATCTAGTACTCTTCTCGCCTGTTGAGCATAGACCAGATCCATATCAATTTGACGCGGGTTTTGCATTGCATTTTTGATTGCCGTAGAAGTAATTTCAGCAAAAGTAATCCGTTTAATCTTAATCTTATCTCTAGTTTTTTTAGGAATAAGCTCAGCTATATGCCAAGCAATCGCCTCCCCTTCACGATCGAGATCAGTCGCTAGTACTACTTCCTCGGCGTCTTTTAAAGCCGCCTTGAGCTCTCGAACCTTCTTGGACTTATCTTTGGGTATAATATATTCAGGTTCAAAATGGTTTTCGATGTCTATCCCCATCTTATTTTTTGGAAGATCCCTGACATGGCCAAAACTTGCTACTACTTGATACTGATAGTCTAAAATTTTTGTAATTGTTTTGGCCTTAGCAGGTGACTCGACGACTACGACTTTTTTTGCACTCATAGACTTCATACTACCCCTTAGACTCAAACTTGTAAACTCCAAATCCCAGTTTTTGTCTTTCTTACTAGGCCTTTTAGTTCTAGTCCTACCAGTAACTTTGCCGTATCGCGTGGGTCTAAATCAAGTGACTTTACTATCTTGTCCTGATCTCCGACACCTGAACTAACTAGTTCTAGTATGGCTTGGCTTAGCTGATCCAATTCTTGCCCAATCAAAAGCTTAGGTTGACCACTAGATAGACCCAACTCTTCCAAGACATCGTCGACCGAACGAATTAGCGTCGCCCCCTGTCTAATCAGGGTATTAGTGCCCTCTGAAGCTTTACTATTAATAGACCCTGGTACGGCATAGACCGTCTTGCCTAGATCTAAAGCTGCGTTAACGGTCAAGAAAGTACCACTCTTGACTCCCGCTTCGATTACAATCACCACCTCGGCCAGGGCCGCAATCAAGCGGTTGCGCATCGGGAAATGCCAAGCCAAAGCTTTCTCATCTGCTGGATACTCTGAGATAAGCCCTCCCCCCTCTTGAAAGATTCTCTGAGCTAAACCTTTATTTGAACTTGGATATATCTGGTCAAGCCCAGATCCAAGTACGGCCAAGGTATAGCCTGACAACCCGAGAGCTGCTTTTTGGCTAATCATATCAATCCCGTACGCCAACCCACTGACCACCCCAAGTCCAGACCGAACCAGACCTTGGGCGATCTGGACTGATACAGCAACTCCATAATGGCTAGGCTTTCTAGTACCAATCATCGCCACCAGCCTAATATCTTGTCTTAGCCTCCCTTTGAGATAAATTGCTTCTGGAGGATTATAGAGCCGCCTAAATCCTTCTGGATAGAGTGAGTGCGCTTGTGTCACTCGTTTAATCATTACTTGACATCATTATAAACTATCATCAGCCCAAAATCAAAACTTCCCTTTTCAAGGGCACCCCTTGCAATTTTATATCTGTTGACATAGTGATTTTCAAGGGCACCCCTTGAAAATCACTTATTTAAATACCAAAATACTTGACATTTCAGTGCGAGTGTGTTAGAGTGTATTACTGTAATCTGCTGGTAAGCCCTAGATCTACCCTCCACTAGGATTGCTAGCAGATTTAGCCCTCATGAGCTTTCGCGACTATCTATGATAAGACGAGTCGAAAAACCCAACCCGGACTTTGGTCTATGAGGTGGGAAAGTTTGTGAGGCGAAATCAGTTAAGAAGTTTATTCTTAGTTGATTTTGCCAACCACCCTCTGAACTAAATCGACTGGATCTGAGTCATAAATATTATTCGTACTATCGTATCCTGCATGGTCAATAATCGCCTCGACATGGTCAATAATCCCCTTACTACCCGACAATATCCCCAGAGGCTTATGATGACCGACTGCAATAGCAATCTCCTCAAGCGTCCCGATTCGCCCACTAATCGCTATCACCGCATCAGCAGAAAATATCAAAGGCAAGCTTCTGACAAAATATCCTCCACTGTTAAAACAGACAGCATCGTACTTATCTACCTCATCTCCAAATTTTTCGAGATGAGTTTTGTAGCTGTCCATTGGGGAAAACCCCATAGCGACTTGGCCACCATGATCCCTAAATCCTTTGAGCACTGCGCTTAAAACTCCCTCACCAATACCAGTCAATAGTACTCCTCCTATCTTGGCAATCTCCTGACCGACAATTTCAGCCTGTCTTAAAGAAGCAGACTTATCATCTTCGGCCACACTACCTATCACTGCTATTTGATAACTCTTACGCATTTTTCTCCTTTTATATTTATTTGGTTGCTATTCTTCTAAGGCTTGATTTAATCTAGCAAGCGATTCCTGTCTGCCCAATAATACCATAATATCATAGATCCCCATCGCACCCAATTGGCTAGTAAGACTTGCCCTGAGACTCATCATCACAAACTTAGTACTTAACCCACTGGATTTAATAAACCCCTTCACCAAGTTGATCAATTCTCCCTTCTCCCAGTCTTGATTGGATTCTAAGACTGCCAAAAGTCTTTCCACTACGACCTCAAAGTCAGCTTTATCTAGGTCAAACCGATCCAAAACAGTTTGATCAAACTTTGGCCTCCGATATAAGAAATAAATCTTATCAATATACTGCTTGGGGTTGGTAATTTTATCTTTTTCGACAGTCAAGATCCTTTCTAGATAGGCTATATCGTCGGGGTTACTCAAAAAATTCCGACTAGCTTCCCATTCTGGATCAAAATAATCCTTGATCAGTGGCTTAAATACTTCGACTAGCTCTTGCATTCCTAACATCCTTAGATGCTGAGTGTTAAACCAATCCAACCTTTCTTGATTATATATCGCTGGGCTAACCTGCAAAGACTTGGGATTAAAAGCTGCGACCAATTGGCTCAATGAAAATACCTCCTGAGTACTTCCAGGGTTCCAGCCTAGTAACGCTAGGTAATTAACAATTGCATTAGGTAGGTAACCTTGATGCTTAAGAAGCATCAAATCACTAGCTCCTGAGCGTTTGGAAAGTTTTTTCTTGTCCTCACCCAATACTATAGGTAGATGTAAAAAATTTGGCACAGCGAAGCCCAATGATTGATAAAGCAACTGATGCTTGGGGGTAGAAGCAATAAACTCCTCTGCCCGAATCACATCACTTACTTGCATCAAATGGTCATCGATCACATTTGCAAAGTTGTAGGTCGGGTAACCATCTGACTTGATCAAGATAAAATCTTCTATAGTACTAAGATTAACTGTTTGTTCTCCTCTTATGCTATCTTTCCAGGTGACCGTATCACCAACTACCTTTGACATCCTAAACCTGATTGGGACATTTGCCCTATTGTCTCCAAGTTGTCTATCAAAATCTTCTCCCCTGAATACAAAGCTTCTCTTGTCTTGTTTAGCTTTGAGCTTAGCCTCTTCAATTACAGCCTGATTTAGATCGGAATAATATGCTAGACCTTGATCTACAAGCTCATGGGCAAACCTTTGATAAAGTTTTAATCTTTCAGACTGACGATACGGACCGAATTCTCCCCCGATTTCTGGGCCTTCGTCAGGGGCAATCCCCAACCAATCAAAAACTTGACGCATTTGAGCCTCAGCACCACTGACAAATCGTTCTTGATCAGTGTCCTCAAGCCTCCAGACAAACTGTCCAGATTTGGATTTGGCAAATAAATAGCAAAACAAAGCAGTCCTGATAGAACCCAAATGTAAATACCCGGTCGGGCTAGGCGCAAATCTAGTACGAACCTTACTATTATCACTCATCTCTAGATATTGCTTGCTATTTTAATCAATTGATCTTTGGCTAGTTGGTTACTGTCTCCTTCTATCCTATACCAAAGACCGTCATTAATCCAACTGATTTGATTGTCTCCATATATATAAAGTGTCTGTCCTCCAGTCCTGAGAGCCTGATAACTATCACTGACACTGCTAATATAATCTTCGATCAGGTCTTGATCTGTCCATTGACTAGACTGCTGAGAGATTGCCATTGTCGCTCGGTCGGTTGTATTGACCAAGCTATAGGTTAAACTATTATCTTCGATCTTGATGTCACGACTCAATTGCCAACCACTCGGTAGATAACCAGGGACACTAGTAGCAATCCCAGCTCTGGCCCCAGCAATCTTAAGCGCCAAGCTAGGATAATTAACTTGCCATACGTAGACTAAGATTACAGCAAGCGCCAATGCACTCCCTGCAAGCTTAGCAATCCCCGGACTGGGCAAAGCGACTTTGCGGGCAAAAAAGTTTGAGACTCTATTCTTGGTGTCCTGACTAATACTATTGACCTTACCAGATAAATTTGGTTTCAGCTTACTAGACTTCGTCTTGAGTTCAGGCTTAAGTCTATTACCAGCCTGACCAACCTTGCTTCCTAAATCACTAGAGGCATTCTTGACCGAATCCCCTAGATTAGCTACTGATCCCTTGAGCTTATTCAAGTAATGCTGACTCTTAGAAGACTTTTGGGTCTTATTAGCTACTTCCGGCTCAGTAACCTGATTATCAATATTATTCTGCTCATAATATTGCTTATAAGTAGTATTGTCAGTATTCTCGAGCTGAGCGTAGTGGCTCTGATAATCGTAAACTTGATCTTGATTTGTCGAGCTGTCAACCGAAACACCAGAATAATGTTCTTCGGGATAATAGGCCTGATCCTGGTTATAATAATAACCCTGAGGATCTTGACTGGGTGAGTATTGTTGCGCGAATTCTTCTATTTGATTTTGGTCCTGACTATAACTACTAGAGTTAAATGGACTTAATTCTGGGTGATCCAATCCTTGTGCTTGATTAGGACTAAGTTCAGGGGCAAAACTCTGCTCCATATCGCTTAGCTGATCATCACTTAACACACTGTTTGGTCTAGCCTGATTCACTTGCTTAGTTGGCGCTGATTCGGTCAAAATTGGCGAAGAGACTTGCTGATAGTCACTGGGGATTGGATCGAAACGCTTTGCGTAGTCTGGACTTGATCCCTCAATACCTAACTCTATATTGTCACTAAAACCAGTTTTTGAATCAATTTGACCAACCATAGTCCTGTTAGGGGCTTTTAAGCTAGCAGTATCTAGTAGGTCTGGGGCTGGTTGACTAGCCGACTGAGTCACTGAACTTATGGCTGGGTTGAGCGGAGTTTCCAGCTGATAATTGGTGATTGGAGCGAATGCTGGCTCTGCTATTTGATTGATAGGTTTTACGATCTGACCAGTATCTCTAGTGCTATTATCTGGCAAAGTTTTGGCAACAGAAACAGGACTGGTTTTCTCAGTCTCACTAGCTTGGTTTGGGTTGGTCTTAACGCGAGATTTCGAATTGCCAAAAGCCTGACCACATGTAGTACAGTAGTCGCGTCCGGCGATTTGGATAATCTTACTACCCTGACAATTATCACAATTCATAAGCTTTAATATCATTATATATCAAACTATCAAGATATCCAAAATAAATTTGACTAACATATTACACCACATTTCCTGTCGCGAACTGTTCGCGATTTTTACTAACTTACCAGATTACGAATGTCGCGAACAGTTCGCGATATTTTGATTTTGCGAAGCTTGTCAATACCTGTAAAACAAACCTACTCAAAATTATGCTGGCTGCTTAGTATTGCCACCACAAGTCTGCTCATTCCAGAAACCTTGATTCTTAAATCTGGCCAACTCCTCACTGAGCTTGAAATCAGCTTGATATAAATAGAGCTGATTATCATAAGTATACTCATGAGCATAACCCTGCTCGATCAATTCCTGATTGAAGTTCTTGCCATCTAGGTAAACATAAGCAAGTAATCGTTGATACTTATCATAGTGAGCGACATAAGGATCAGACTCTAACGTAATCTGCTTCCCCTCTAGCTTATTTTTGCTATATTGACTAGCCTCTGTCCCGAAGCATTGCACGACTAGTCTCGGATCCTTAGTCTCAGGAGTATCCACCCCAATAAGCCTCACCCTCTGTTCTCTACCATTGAGACTAACCTCGATTGTATCCCCATCGATTACCTTTAAAACAGTTACCTGTTGGCTACTCAAACTAGATTGATTTTTAAACCAAACAAAGCCAATCAAGACCACTAATCCAAGCAAAACTCTAGCTAGTTTCCGCATAGGTCTTCTCCAATTGTTTTTTACGCTGATAGATATTATTGACTATTCCGAGTAGTATTAGGCTAAGGATCAGGCTCGAACCCCCAAGCGATACTAATGGTAGAGGCAACCCTGTGACTGGCGCAAGCCCAAGATTCATTCCGATATTGATAATACTATGAAAGAACCAAAGCCCTGCTATGCCTAGGAGCAAGAAGGTAGCAGTCCGCTCTCTAGAGTAATTTGCAAGCCAAATAATTCTAGTCACAATCCAGAGCTCCATTATCAGTACTACCATTGCCCCGACAAAGCCAAGCTTCTCACCAATCACGGAGTAGATAAAATCTGTATGTTGACTAGGCAAAAAATTAAGCTGAGACTGACTACCAGCATTGATCCCTTGCCCACTTAATCCACCACTTCCAATTGCAATCCTAGCTTGACGGACATTATAGCCTATCCCCTGAGGGTCACTATCTGGATTCACAAATACCTCAATCCGATGCTGCTGATACTCCCCGAGGTATGGATAGACTGCTGGGACCAAGACTATCCCGATTATCATTAATCCAAGCAGTATCTTTTTTGGAAATTTCGAGCTTGCTAGCATAATGATATAGATGATCAGGGTTGCTAAGGTAGTACCGAGATCTGGCTGGATAAGAACTAGTATCAAGATTGGCAAGCTAATTAGGCCTGACTTGATAATGAAGCTAAACCTTCGACTATTCTGATAATTATTTGCAAAGTAGACTCCCAAAGAAAGTATTATCGCCAACTTAGCAAACTCCGATGGCTGGATTTGAATTGGTCCCAAGTCTAGCCACCGCCTTGCCCCAAAAACTGTAGTACCAACCACTTCTACTAAGACCAGTAGGATTAAAGTTAGAATATAAAAAGGCTTATGATACCTTGTGACCAGTCGATAATCAAACCTCTGTAAAAGTACTACAAACACTATCCCGATCATAAGGTATATAATCTGCTTAATAACATCACCGACCCCAATTGTCGAGCCAGCCAAGGCTGAAGCCATCAGTACACTAATACTAATTAGTACCAATACTGCAGCCGGCAAAACAATCAGCCAATCGAACTTAAAGTTTCTAAGAAGTCTCATTTAAACTACTGCCAGTTATATCCCAAATACCATCTTTTCTCTTTGTAGCAATCTTTAGGCACTCATTCTTGCACCGCTCTATATCTTTGCATTTATTATCTAACAACCTTGGTAGAATAAAATCTTGATAATGTTTAGATTCCAAGTTTGGCAATATGTAATTCAGTCCCAATCTTTTATTTTCACTATATTCAGAAAGAAAAAAAATACAGTCTTGACATTTGGATAATTGTTGAAAATCATATTTACTATACAATCCATGATCTTTTTCTTTGGTATTGGCATTATCAATGGTCCAATGGGGACTACTATTACGAAAAATACCATCTTTGACGTTAAATACTATAATCTTGACTGTATTTTCGGGTTTCAATTCCAAAAGCTCTATTGTAGATTTAATCTGTTTATTTGCAATTTTAATTCCTTTTCCTATTTTATCAGCATAATTTGCATACTGAATATGGACACCCTCGCAAAAATCATTATTGACCATCCTCTTATTAGTCTTAATTCTTTGATCCTTTTTACTTAGATTCTGAAAGTCAGATGTATCAACTAGGTTTTCAACCTCTTTTTTTTCTACAATAATTAATAGCTCAATCTTCGCTTCTTCTTCTTGATGGATATAGTCAGCCACTTTGCTACCCTTATTGCTTCTTAATTTCTTATATTCACCTTCATCCAGAGAGTCAAAACTTACAGCTAAGAGTTCCTCAAGTAGACCTTGATACATATCCCTAATCATTCAACAATTTACTCCAAAATCTAAAGTTAAATATTCTTCACTAATACAATTGTAATTTAAGTGTTCTTGGCTATTGTCCCTGTAGACTTTATCGACGCCAACCATATCTTGACAGCATCTCCCACCATTAGATATGTCATTCATGGTTAATATGTGGCATAGATTGTTCTTTGTCTTACTGATTAAAAAGGATTGTTGAACTTCTTCTACTCTAATCTTTTGTAACTTCATTTGATGCCTCAATATATACCATTTCACTCTTCTTCTTTAGTGACTTGATTGGATTCATACTATGTAACGACTTCATTTGGGTTATGACCATATCTCTAAGCTCCTGAAACCTGTCTTGTTTATTAATATTCTTTTTTATGAGTACGGCATTATAGCTTTCCAAATTCGATAAAATTGTCAGCTCATTAATACTAGCCATGTCTCTAATATTGAGGCCTTGTTTTGCCTTATCTTTATTTTTCATACGCCAGTCTTTGGCAGTGACCCCAAATAGAACTAAATTTATCAGATCTGCCTCATCTGAGTATACAAAATCCTTCTTCCATCTTAATCCCTGCATTAGATGCTCTTTCACGGCATCCGTATGTATCTTATAATTTGATTTGGTGATTATTCGCTTAACATCCCACTCAACATTATAAGAGTTTGCTTCAATTTCCTTTAGTCTCTGGTACTCCTTAATCAAATAGAGTTTAAAGGCAGGGTTTATCCAGGTACCAAATTCAAAAGCAATATCCTTATGAGCGTATGTACCCCCATATCTACCAGTTTGTGCTAATAAACCGACAGCATTAGTCCTCTCCCCCCATTCGCTTACGCTAACCTTAAACCTTCTCACTCCTGCCTGATTAATAATTATGGCGAATTCGCCATAATTAAAACCTGGATTATGAATTTGTTCCCAGATACCTAAAAACTCTAGAGTATTCTTATTCCTAAGCCAATCAGCAACAAAAAAATCTCCATCTTTCGACTTGATCATATCCGTTAAGCTTAAGTAATCTTCCTCTCCAACCCGTTTTAACGCGACTACTTGGCCTTTTACTACTAATTCTCTAACCTTATTTAATACCACCTAGCTACCCTGCCTGTCCTTTCTTATATACTAACTTATGGCCCACCAAGACCCGTTGATCTTTTGAGTGTATTAGTACCTTTCTTATCAATATATACTGCTTAGTCTCGCTACTATTTTTAGTAAGTCTATCCTCTTTTTGAAAGTTATCTAGCATAGTTACATTTTAACTCATACCAAATCTCAGACCAAATATAGTGCTATATTCTGATCTTAATTTTTACCATCTGACCTATGATATCAAACTGGTTATCGGGTCTGTCCAATTCCGCTAGGTCTATCTGGTCGGCTAATACTTCAGTCGCTATCACCTCTTCAAATTCTTTGATTGCAGCCTCCAGGACTCCCGACTCAGTATCTACTATCAGCTTGATTCTGTCTGTCACTTCCAGATCCAGTTTTTTGCGGGTAGACTGGATTTGACGAATCAAATCCCTGATCATCCCCTCTGCCCTTAATTGTTCCGTAATCTCTAAATCGACCAAGATATCCTCGTCTAGCTGATCTGAGGTAATCACTTTTTTGACATTAAGTTCATCTGCTAAGATATCAACTAATTCTGTACTAAAGTCCAAGTCAGTTTTGATTGTCACCTTAGCCAATGGCTGTCTAACCTTGATGCCCGCCTTTGCCCTCTGAGCCAATCCCTCCGTAACTAGCTCCCTAAGCTTGGTCATCTGATCCAACACTTGTCGATCGGCCGACACTACTTCGGGCCAATCTGTCAAATGTACCGATTCTAATTTACCCCCAACTCCTTCCATCAATTCCCCGTACAAATACTCACTGACAAAAGGTGCCCAAGGTGCTAATAGCTTGGCGATCTCGACTAATACATAGTGCAGGGTCTGATAAGCTTCTTGCTTGTCAGTATCATCATCTGACTTCCAGAATCTTTTACGAGACCTTCTAATATACCAGTTTGACAAATCGTCGATCAGCTTAGTTATTGGAGAGGTAGCATTAAAAAATTGATAGCCATCCATCGCTTGCACTATTTCCTGATTGGTCTGATCTAGCCTAGCAATAATCCAGTTGTCAAGTGGACTAATCAAACCCTCAGGTCGTCGAAGCTCAGTCGGATTGTACTGATCAATTTCTGCATACAGTGTCAGAAAGCTAGCCGAAGCATAAAATGTCATCATCACATTACGCTTAATAGTCGCCAGGTCTTTCTCGATAAATTTGATAGATTGACCATTGGTAGCTGCTGAACTTAGCAAATAAAACCTCAGACTATCAGCACCGAATTGATTGATGACCTTTTCAGGGTCATTATAGTTCTTGAGCTTTTTAGATAATTTCTTACCATCACTAGCCAAAACTAAACCATTGACCACTACGTTCTCAAAGGCAGGACGATCATAAAGGATTGCAGAAAGTACATGCAGGGTATAAAACCAACCTCTTGTCTGATCCTGACCCTCAGCAATAAACCTAGCTGGGAAGCTTTTCTCAAACAACTCCTTATTTTCAAATGGATAATGGATAGCAGCATAAGGCATAGATCCTGATTCAAACCAACAGTCAAAGACTTCGTCGACCCTAGTAGCTACTGCTCCAGATGGGGTCCTGAGCTTGATCTGATCAATCCCAGGACGGTGCAAATCCAAATCCCCAATTGGCTCGATCGATAGCTCTTTAAGTTGCTCAAGACTTGATACAACAATCATCTCTCCCGACTCTTCAGATCTCCAGATTGGGATTGGAGACCCCCAGTATCTATTCCGAGAAATTGCCCAATCTCTAGCCCCAGCCAACCAATTACCGAATCTACCCTCCTTGAAGTGTTCGGGTATCCAACGGATATCCTGATTGGAACGAACCAATTTCTCTCGCAATTTTGACACTTCTATATACCAGGTATCTATCACATAATAAATTAGAGGGCTATCACAGCGCCAACAGAAAGGATAAGTATGCCTAATCTGTTTCGATTCAAACACTAGGTCACGACTTTCCAGCTCCTCAATCACTAGCTTGTCAGCATCCTTGACAAACACTCCCGCAAAGTCTGTATAATCAGCCATCATTCCGTGCTGATCGACCGATATCAGGACTGGCAAATCATACTCCTTGGCAAGCGCATTATCATCCTCACCAAATGCTGGCGCAATATGGACTAGACCACTCCCCTCTTCCATCGAAACAAAATCACCAGGATAAAGCCTGTAGACTCTCTTCAGTTGCTCCGAGTCAAGCTGACCAATTGCAGAATAAAGTGGCTGATACTCTTCTCCAATCAAATCCTGCCCCAGATATTGATCTACCACTTTATACTCTCGCTTACCCAATAACTCCAACCTTGCTTCAGCCAGGATCAAAAGTTGATCACCAAGCTTGACCTTGAAGTAAGTTTGGCTAGGGGAAATTGCGATTGCTAGATTACCGGGTAGGGTCCAGGGAGTAGTAGTCCAAACTAAGAAGTAAGTATTCTCTTGATTCTTCAAAGCAAACTTGACTACTAGGCTAGGGTCTTTAACATTTTCCTTGTAGCCCTGATTGAGCTCAAAATTGGATAATGGAGTAGCACAACGTGGACAATAGCCTGTCGGTCTTTGCCCTTGATAAACAAGACCTTGCTTGTAAGCTTCACTAAATACCCACCAAACACTCTCTATATAGTTGTCATCTAAAGTAGCATAATAATCCTCACTATCTGCCCATCTTCCTAGCCTAGTAAAGAGTCTCTCCCATTGATCCTTATACTTGAAAACACTTTCTCGACAAGCCTGATTGAACTTAGCAATTCCTATTCTCTCTTCAATGTCTCGCTTGTTCTTAACCCCGAGCTCTTTTTCGATCTTGGTTTCGACTGGCAACCCATGACAATCCCAGCCAAGTCTTCTCGGTACATAATGACCTCGCATTGTTTCATACCTGCCAAATGCATCCTTGATCGCAGTCACCAGATTGTGACCAAAATGAGGCAACCCATTAGCGAAAGGTGGGCCATCGTAAAAGCTATAGACCTCTCCCTCCTTGGTCTTGTCTAGACTTTTTTCAAAGATCTGATTATCTTGCCAAAATTTTATTATTTGATCTTCTAATTTCTCAGGCTGGTAATTGGGAATTTTCTTCATCATTCTATCTTACCTCAAACTCTTATGAACTACAAAAATCAATAGTCAAAGTGGTTATCAATACTTTACCTATTTCAAGTACTAATAATGCCCCGCTTAAGATACAACTCCCTTAGGGTATTAAAAATAGCCCTTACATTATTACCATAGATAGGGCAACCAAAATGTATATCTCTGATATCCTCACCATCCCTATTAATAAAGCATGTTTGACTAGTTGGTATCATGATCCTATTACCTTCAATACCATATGTTCTATACTCAAGATCAGCGTCCTCATTGGGCAAAACACCAAAGTAAGGTATTCTCTCAGACGCAAAGAAAAATTTTTGATCAAATCTGATCTTATTAAAAGGAAAGCCACTAGTTTCTATGTCTATTCTAGCTAATACAAAGCAATCCTTGCAAGTATTTATATATCCCTGAGTATGTTTTGGGCAATGCCCCTTTACAGATAAAGCGAAGGCTAGATCTGGGTCTAGTCTATTTTCAAGCCTAGACCAATCTACCGCAAAGCTTGATACATCACGCCAAAATATTTCTGGTTTAATAATCGGTTTATAGGACTTCAGCATTTCATCTGCCAACAGAATAATTGCAGATACCGTATATACCCCGCCTATAGCTACTGGGACTATATGTTCTTCCCAGAACCTAGTAAAGTCTCCCGAGAAGTCTCTGTCAATACTGAGATCTAACTCCTTTAAAGTTTCAACCTGACCAACTATTACGGGATCTGAAAATATATTAGCATCTATCTCAAGTAAATAGTTACCAAATAATTCAACTATATCATCAGGGTCTGTTATCTGATCACTATTACCAGCAAATATACTAGCCATAGCATCCTTGAAAGATTGATGACCAGTGAGTAGAATAGTAATCATCAATTCATGGTATTTTCTTTTACGATCTACTGGATATGAGAAATGTTCTGGGGATAATAATATCCTCAAAGCTTTTTTAGAGGCTATGTCAAGAACCCCTCCTGCTAGGCTTGTTTCCAACACATCCCGCCCCACCTGACTATCAAAAGAGTTAATATCTTAATTATACAATAATACATTAAATTCTACAATTCTATAATCGGGTATCTATTCACCACCCCGAGTAAATAAGCCTAGTCTCTAGTTGCCACTCTACACTATCGTCAGTGAGTTAGCTTAAGAGCAAAACACAATTCCTCCAGTCTTTGCCCTTGATCAGGATCATTGATCTCTAATACTTGTTTACAATCCAGATTTTCGAGCAGACTTAAAATAATTGGTTGGGTTTCGGTACTAACAATGATTGATTTGTCTTGACCATCTCTCGTCTGATAATTAATCTTGATCGGGCTTTTTGGGTTCATTTTCTTCCTTTCAAACAAAAACCCCGCCAGTCTGGCGGGGTTTTGCTTATTGATCTAATTTTATTTGCTTCTAGACAACAAACTCCCGCCGTTTACCAATCACGGCTTTAAGAATTATCGCTAGAATCACTTGTCGCATATAGCTATTTTAGTCCCTTAGATTGGACTAGTCAAGACTGGTTAATTGATTTATAGCAAGATCAAAACAAAACCGGACAATTTGAGCTGTACTATAGAGAACTAGAAAGGTAGTTATTCTTAAGAGCCATATTCATAGATATGGTGAGTAAGAAAACTAGCTTTATAGACTCTAGAGTTGGGTCAAAAGTCTGGTTTTGGTTTTAACTTGCTATATATCAGCTGACCCTTGGTGTGTTCTTACAAAAACCTGGTCTATTCCAGCGCCTAGACGGTATCTTGCTGG
Source organism: Candidatus Nomurabacteria bacterium (assembly GCA_020639315.1). GTDB lineage: Bacteria > Patescibacteriota > Saccharimonadia > JAGOAT01 > JAGOAT01 > JAGOAT01. Next base: position 243,565 of record JACKGM010000002.1, read on the forward strand.
GAAAAGCCCAGTTGTCTCAGAAGTCTTGTCATTAAATACCTGAGTAAACAATGCCTCTGAGTCTTTTTCGTCTATCAATATAGCACTTAGCCCAGCTTGATCTTTCTTCTTAGTCTTGAAATTAATTATTATCTCTTCTGATGAAAATCGCAGCCCTGTTATAACTAAATCATTAGCAGCATCTTTCTGATGGACTACTCCATAGAGAAAACTCAGTAGCTCCTGCTCTGTCCAGAATACACCATACCATATATCATCTTCTTCTTTGCCAAAACTACTTACCAAGGAGTCATAAACAAATCCTTCATTTACCCCCCCCTGTGCAAATAATCCCCCGATGAACTTCTCTACTCTCTGGTCTTTATATTCACCATATTCACCTGTTTCTAACTCCAATCCGCTCATACTATCTCCCAGTTAATTACCCCGATTATACCATATACTACAATATATAGCAAATGTAACTCCAGTGACCACATCCTTCTTCTGCTCAATGTATAGCCACGACCATCCCAATCCTCTCACCCCTTTCTCGGGCCTTGACTTCAAAATATGTCTCTATCTTAGACCCTTGAGGCAAAGCTTGCTGACTCACTTGATCAATATCTACTACCCTCTGGATAATCTCCCATCCCAAACTTGCCTCGAATTGTTCCAAGCTATACTGATATAGCTCTGAGCTATCAGTCTTGAGTATCACCTCTCCCCCTGGCTTTAAAATGTTTCGATAAATATCTAAAAATCCCGGGTGGGTCAGGCGATGCTTGGCATTTCTTTGCTTTGGTTGGGGATCAGGAAATGTTAGCCAGATCTGATCAAGTGTGCTCGGAGCAAAATACTCTTTTAGCTCTTGCCCATTACCCCTGACTAGTATCAAATTGGTGATCTGCTCTTCAAGTATTTTCTGGCCAGCCCGCCAAAGTCTTTCCCCCTGAATATCCAAAGCAACATATAGTCTTTGATGATTAAGCTTAGCTAGACCAATACTAAGATCCGCACTACCACAACCCAGCTCCAATACTACCCCTGCTTGTTCCCTATCTAAAATCAACTTCTGTAGCCCAACTATCCGATCAACTCGATCCTGATTTGACCTATATCTACTCTTGCTCAAATCATGATAAAAAGGATAACAATCCACTTCTGCAAACCGAACTAGTTTTTTCCGAGCCAATTCTATTGAGGGTTAGAAATAATTGGGTTATCCCACTCAGGATGTCTGTACAGCGGTTGGTTCAGCAATTTCTGATCAATATGATGAGCAATCAACCCCATGCTTCTAGCCCAAATAAAAAATCCATTGAATAAATCTGCCTGAATATAACTCTGAATACCTTGCTGATCAATCCCAATATCCTGCATAATATCGAGCAAACAAACTGCCAAAGCTCCATCGACATTGAGAACCAAGTTGTCTTTTTTGCGCAGAGTAATATTTTCCACCTCCAAAGCAAAATCCAAATGGGGACTATGATCCAGGTTGGACTTCAGGAAATCAATTAATCGTTTGGTCCTCAGATCAGGATTAGTTCTAGAATACTTAAGATGCCCTATCCCTGGTATCAATACCTTGTCTTGCTTCATCTTACTGACAAATTCCTCCGGACTCAGACCTTGGCTAACCGCGATTGAGAAGTAGGTTGCAGCACCAGTGATTGCACCCCCAAACCTCGGCCCAATGGTTAGCAGTCCACTGGCAAGCGAGCTTGCCAAATCCTTGCCAGCTCTGGCAGTCACAATTGTATTATGGGCCCCACTGACCAGAGGACCATGATCAATAATCAGCTTGATAGCTAGCTCGATCCAGTCAGCTTGCCACTGCTTGACTGGTCTTTGCAGCCAAAGGTCTGCGATAATCTCTCCAAATCCTTGCTTGCTACCAGCTTGGTAATCATAATCAACAGTCGAAATAATACTTGGTGTATAACGCAAGTCTCCGGCCACTATCGCCTGATTGAATTCTTGATAATAGTGATTAATTGAGCGGGTATTATCCAAAACGCCCTGATCCCTAATCGCCTTAGCTAAATCTTGATACTTTCTGACCACCAAGACCCCTGCCTCCTCTAGTCTGGCCAACTTATAATCTGGCATCTCTTGCTCTTGATTGGCCTTAGCCCCAGCGTGACCAAACTGGATCTCCCGATTGAGACCCCTAGACCCGGAGCCAATAATATGACAAATCACTACCTTGTCAGTTGGATTGTCTTTTAGATACTTTGCTACCTGATTCTCCTGAATTCCCCCAATTTCCCCCAAGATAACTATTAGCCTAATCCGAGGATTATCAATCATCCTAGCCAAGTGATCGACTAGCCTACTTGCTGGGTAGCGGTCTCCGCCGACCGCTATTGCCTCAGTAACCCCATCACTATTCTTGTCAATCATTGTCATTAGCTCGTTGAGCATCCCTCCCGACTTTGAGATTAATCCTACACTCCCAGGCTGATCCAGTCTCGTTCTTAAGACATTATCAATCGTGCCTCCCGCATGACTGATCTTAAATTTGCCAGCGATCAAAGCTCCTACACTCGCAGGTCCGATGATGGTTACTTCCCTTTCCGTGGCAAGTTTTGCAATCTTTCTAGCCTCTCTCTCACTCACCCCTTCAGCCAAAATTGCCATTAACTTCAAGTATTTATTTTTTAGCATTTCTAGTGTTGCCTGATAAGCAGAGCGTGAAGATGCCATATTGACACCAATCCTAGCTTTTAGACCCGATTCAATTGCCTGATCAACCGACCTAAAAGTCGGCAACAGGATATCAAGTTTTCCCCACTTATAGACTTGCTTGGTACCACCAAAAGGATCAATTACTGCAACAATGCTTGGTTGTTGCTTTTTGACCAAATTGTCATAGTCTAGCATTGTCTGGATTGCTTGCTTGTGCTGACCATAGACTATTACTTGATCCTGATAATCAAACTGAAATGGCTTACTCATTCAATAAATACTCCTCAAAGGTATCTGGTATCTCTACCTCTAGCCCATAAACATAGTTGCTAATTCCCGCATCATCAAGAAATTGCTTGATTTTTTTTAGCCCAATCTGGTCATTGGGTCCTCCTCTACGAACAATCACGGTAATGCCTTGATCGACTAGCTCTCTTTTCAACTGCTCCAACGCCTGAATTATGCCTGTAAAAGTCTTGGCTACATCAGTGAAGTTTGCATTCCCTCCTGCGACCAACAAAATTTTAGCTTTAGCCTTACTCTCAAGCATTGCTTGAGCCACTAGCTTTGCGTATTGATAAGTTTCTTCTACACCAGGATTACCACTATACTCTCCGTAAAATCCAATCTGGTTAATACCAAACTTATCTGAAATCAAATCAAAATAAACAATACTCGCTCCGCCTCCTGCAATCATCGGCCAGACCCGACCATCTGGGTTTAAACTAGTATACTTGAGCGAAGCTCCACTCATATGATCTAGCTGACTAATTGCCTGTTCGATTGGACTAGTGGCATTGTGATTCTCGTACAGATAGTTATCCCCCGCTTCAGAATCCAAGCGAACCTTAAAATCCAATGGCACTAAGCCTAGATCAGTTACCGCCAATGGGTTGATTTCCAAGAAAGCCAACCCCTTATCTATAAAAAATCGGTAATAATCTTTAATTTCGTGATAATACTGATGCTCCTTCAGACTTTCCAGCTCCTGATCATCCAGATCTACTTGATACTGCTCGAGCTGATCCCAATTGTTCTCGATCTCTATCCCACCTTGCCTACTAAATCGTATTAGATCATACCCAGCCATAGTTTCAAAAGATAAATAATATTCCTGATCATGCTTGACTAGTGGCTGAATAATGAACCTATCCGCCATCGAACCAAGATTGTCAGTAATAAATCTATTAGCTTCCTCTGGGTTAACACCCACCTTGATCATTCCTTTTTTCATTCTACCAGAGACAAGTGTATCTGCCTTGACCACGTATTGTGCTTGATTATCCAAAGCTTTAAGCATTGACAAGTCATCACTACTACTGACCACAACCGAATGATTGCTTGACCTGGTAAATTTTGCATACAATTCTCTAGTTTGCGATTCTGTGATTTTAATTTGTGCCATTTTAGTCCTGCCAAGAGACTTGATATCGATCGGGGTGAGCCAGTAAATCCCTTAGCTCATCTAGTCTATCTGTCAACATATAGGACTCAAGTAGTCTTGGTGGGTAGATAAATTGTTCCTCACGAATCATCTGGATAATCTCTTCCAGGCTATAATCCTGAACGGTCAAGCTCTCTCCGGGCTCTAACTGAGGTTCAACCCATTTGACTTCGACTCTTGCTACTACCTGATGAAAGAACCATTCCAATGCCCCCATCCGATAAGTCATCACATGATAATAATCTTTCATAATTAGGCCTGCTTCTTCCATTAGTTCACGTTTGGCAGCATCAACAATCGATTCACCCTTCTCTCTTGTGCCAGACATTATTACCTTGCCAGCTGTACCCCAATGGGGTTGTTCTTCATTGGCTATCAAAATCTTTCCGTTGTCTAAGACTGGAATGATGCTAACGGTATCTGGCCGCTGGATAATAGTAAAGTCTCGTGAGTTGCCCTGATAATCTACTATTGGAGTTTTGTAAATTTTAAACAGATACTGCTCTGCTACTAGTCTCGATCCTGGCTCTCTACTAAACCTTTTAATACTCTTGGGCAACCTGTTGACACTCATTTCTACCATTATACCATGCCAACCACTCTCCTCAAAAACCCCAGTTTCAAGGGCACCCCTTGACCTTTTTGATCTGTTGACTATTGCCTTTTCAAGGGCACCCCTTGAAAAAACGAGTTTAAAAAAATTAGACTAATAACCCTACTGGGATAAGCCTATTTACTAAACCTTAATCTAAAGACTTAGGCCGACTTCACCTGTCGGCAATTGGCAAAAGTTTGTACTGGGGTTCATCAAGTCACTAAAGGTATTACTGTTCAAGATCAGATTTTCGACTGGTCGGTATTTTTGACCGTCAAATAAGATTGCGTGGGGAGCTGGCAAAGAATAATCGCCAGTAATTGCCTGTGCAGTATGGATCCCCAAGAGTGAAGGAATGATTAGTATCGACTCTTTACTTGACAACAATTCTTGCCATTTGATTAAGCTTGACGGCAAACAATCCCCCAAGCTTTCCAGGTGAGTTGCTGGATAATGATACTTTTGAGACAATTTCAGATCTAGGATCGGTGTCACCAATCGACCGTCCTTAACCAAATCAAGCTTTTTACCGGTAATCCCACCTGAGCCAAAATTGTAGCTCCGATAATCATAATCAACCAGCTGATCTATCTTAAGATCAAAGCCCGGATGGGCTACAAGTTTCTTGCCAAAATCTTCAAATCCAAACCTTGACTGACCAGCCTCTATACTAGTACCAATGAGGTTAGCTAGTAGCAATTGATCTAGTAACTCCTCCCAACATCCTGGCAACAAAACTACCCGTGAATTCTTGACTGCCGAGTCTTGATGATATAAAGATTTAGCTTGATAACCTTGACTAAGTCTACCGTAATATTCCAATCTCTTAATAGTGCTACTAATATCAATCGGCCTTAGTGACCTCTGACTAAACCCTACTCTGCTATCCAGGTCTACCAGGATACTTTCATGACTATAACGATCATGCCAATCAACTCCATCCGAGTTAACTAGTCTATAACTACTAAAATCAACTTGCCTGAGGCCATAATTCGTCTGGCTAAAACTTTTGGTCAAGCTAGAAATTCTTGCGACCTCCTCTATCCTGGTGGCAAAATCCTGCCCCCAGGCTTCTAGCTGTGACTTATCAAACAATTTGACATACTTTTCAAGCTTTGAGCTGGCGAATACGATTGGTGTCTTACTGGTATAGGCCAACTGCTTGGCTCTGTTCTCTAGCTCAGTAATATCAGGCAAGTAGCCAAATTCCAGCTTTGCTTGTCTCTGATCGGTCAGTTTGAGCCTGATCTCTACTCGCATAATCTGACTATGCTTAATCGGATCATAAAGGTCAGCAAAGTAGTCTTGATCAAAACCAACTCTAATCTTGTGATTATTCTCCAAATATATTTGATACCCCTCAAACAAGCTAGACTTTTCTAGCTCGGTCTGAAGTTTTTCAAGCTTATATGACAGCAGGTCATTATCAATCATCACGCTAGACTAACCTCTGAATCTTTTCTTAATAGTAAATACTGATGTGAACCTGCATCCACCGGTACTAGTTGACCAGCCTTACCGCAATAGCCACTAGAACTCTTGGTTTCCAGTTTGCCAAATCCATACTCAACACTCTTGAGCGCACTATCCACCTTGCCCGAAAAGCTCACAGGTTTATAGGCCTTATACCCCTCAGAATTTAATAGGTAGACATAGCTAGTACCAAACATAAAGCTTCCCTCTTTGGTCTCAACCTGCCCACCAGGACATCCAAGAATCAAGACAATCTCTTGATAATTTTCAAACCAACCCTGATCGAGCAAGAATTCTTGGATCTGACGAGGTTGGTAGCTAGCAAAATCCCCCTTTACTACCCTGCTCTTGTCAAGCTCGATATAGGTGTTTGACATCCTCGGCACTGCCACTGACTGATAGTCTTGGCTTCTCTCAGCATTAGTGCTTCTTAAGGCTTTAGTTTTACTAGCAGATACTTGATCCCCCAGTCCATCCTCGATCTTTCCACTGGTAATCAAATTGGCCTTCTTTCTAACATTACCAAATCCACTATACGGGACAAACCCATGCCATTGGTCAGACTGATAATCAACCAGATTTAGATAGGGACTAGCAAACTCTGCTCCTACTTTATAATGCCCGGATTGATCACCCAAGATACTGGATCTTTGCAAAACATGATCTAGCTCAGATGCATGACCAAAGGCCTCATGAGCAAGGGTACCGCTCAGATCAGAGTCTATTAGTAGGTGGTAGCTTCCAGCACTGATCTCCTCTGCTCCAAATTGATCGATAAGTAGCCCAATCTCAACCTTAATATTAGCCAAAAACTGCCCAAGTGTATCTAGTAATGCAGAGTAGCTATTTGCCAGATGTTTAAGATAGCCGCCCAGCTGTTCTCCAGCTTTTGTAAGCGTAACCTGAGTCACCACCCTAGCTCTACCTAATTGGTAGCCAATATCAGTCCCATCGCTCCTGACTATTCTCCAAGTCTCGACCTCAAGGGTCAGACCTAGACTTTGATGGATTTGAATTTCCTGATTATCATCAATTAACTGCTCAGTTTGCTTCGCAAGTGATGATAGTAGCCTCTCTGCTTCAGCACTATCTACCAGATCTATTTCTAGCTCGGTATATAGCTGGCCCTGATCCCAAGCCAGCTTCTGATCCTTTGGTTCTTGCTCTAATCTAGCTAGCTTTGAGCCCAATCTTGAGTTTGGATAACTATCCAGCTTGTCAATCTCTGCTTGCAGTATATCAGCGACCAAACTAAGGTCATTACTGACTACAAACCCTAGCTTTTGACCTTTGATAATATAAATACTTACCCCTATCTCGCTACTAGAATCTGCTGAACTTATCTCCTGATTACTATAACGCCACCTTCTCTCCTCAAGCGACTGAAAACGTATAATTAGATAGCAATTTGTTTGTTTGCCGATATCAAGCAGCTTACGAATCAAACCATCTAGCTGATCGTTGTCTAAACTAGTGTTAACTCGTTTTCTAAACATTTACCCATCATAGCGTATAGTATTCTAAAAACATATAGCAAGCTCAAACAAAACCGGACAATTTGAGCTGTACTATAGAGAACTATAAAGGTAGTTCTTCTTAAGAGCCATATCCATATAGGTATGGTGAGTAAGAAAACTAGCTTGATAGACCCTAGAGTTGGGTCAAAAGTCTGGTTTTGTTTTTAACTTGCTATGGGAGGTAGCTGGCTATAAGCCGAATTCTGTCCAACACATTTAGTGTCTGGATAATCATTTATCTTAGCGTCATACCCTTAGGCCAATTACTTGACCTAGACGGCGAGCAGCCTGGGTCCATTAGACTTGCAGCAGACAGGGTTTACCCCTAGATTATGTCGCCATAATCTACTGTGAGCTCTTACCTCACTCTTTTCACCCTTACCCGCAATGGGCGGTATTGTCTCTGTGGCACTTTCCCTAGGATTGCTCCTGGTCACAGTTAGTGACTGTCTTTGCTCTGAGCTGTTCGGACTTTCCTCCGCCAAAGCGGCGATTACCCACCAACTACCATCCTAAATTATAACTCATCGGTTTCGATTTGCTCAAGCAGTCGAAAGTCCAGCCACTCCTTGCCATATCCTCCCAAATAATAATGTAGTATTGAGTACAAATAATATCTTGGTTCTTTGCCCAGTCTCAATGGATATAATATTAGCTCTTTTATCACATTTTTTGACCTAGCATTTGTTTCTAATAGCAATTTATCTATGGTAAGTTCTTTTGATACACTAGGCATTGTATACGCAATACAATTTCTAAATTTTACAACATATTCATCAATGCAGATATCTTTACAGTTCTCAATCATTATCATAATTTTATTCGGTAATATACAAAATCCTAGTATTTTACATCTTACTAAATCCTGGTTTTTAATCTTCATATCAGCTATATAATCTTCAAAGATTCCTGTTGCCATTCTGATAGCTTTGATTGCTTGCCAGTAATGGCTTGGTAACTTGAACAACAACTTACCCTTGGGCTGATCTTTGCATTTTACTTCTAGCAACCAAGAACTTAAAGCCAGTCTTGGCTGATCAATCTGATTAACTGCCTGGTTCTCTTGCTGAACCATTGACTGGTCAACTACCTGCCTCTTGATCCCTGCCCCTCCCCTTGCTTTTGCCCAATATTTCGTACAATACTTGTATACATTTGCAATAGGGTCCACTTTTGGCCTCCTTTATTGTTATCTAGAGTTATAATGCATTGGTTCAAGCTGATTTGATCTCTGTATAAAAATTACCAAACCAATACATCATAAGCCCAGTTTAATAGTGGCTTGATGATACTACGAGGGCTGTAAGCTAACCCACAATGACTAGCTAATCATCCTGATTGTCCCAGTAAAATTGATATTTTGCAAGCATGAGCAATTTAAAACTTAACATTACATCATATTTTTTGTCGCGAACTGTTCGCGACTTTTGGTGCCTTCCCAGATTAGAAATGTCGCGAACTGTTCGCGTAATTTAGATTTTTACCATCATGTCAAGCCCCTAGACCCAACACCCTGACTTACGCAAAACCTCGGATACTCTAGGCTTGCCCCGAAGATTCAGAAGTTCTTTTATCTAATGGAAGCGATGCCGATGCATCGGTGACAGCATTAAAAAGTAGTTCTGGACTTCGGAGGTGATCCTGAAGACTTAAGGATTTTGCGTAAGTCGAGTTTAACTTTTTAGCTAAAGTAATGCTTTTAAAACACTACCCAGTACTTCGAGTGCTAAGATTATCAAGAAGTAAGATAAATCAATCAAGTTTGATTTGGGGAGGATTTTTCTTACTCTAGTTAGGATTGGGTCGGTCAACTCATAGATGAAAAGCAAGATTGGGTTAGTGGTATTTGGCTTATTATAATCACTAGTTCTGGTTAGAATTGAATAGATTAGCCTGACGAAGAATAATCCCTGCAATCCATAGACCACAATATCGATAAATAAGCTCCAATTGATCTCCATAGTCTCAAGATTAACACAAGCACTAACCTGTTGCAAGCTTTTTGACTTGCATTATATGTCTCTTTGTACTATTGTATAGGTGTTATGTCAGCTGAAAAACCTAATACTCAAACTCTTGAGACATCAACAGATCTAAACAAAATAATAGCAACTATAAATGCACTTCAAGCCAGTATACAAGATCTTGAGGTTGAGATATCTAGGCTCCAAGGGCAATATGCGGATACAACCACTAATAGATATAGAGCATATTTCACAGATGCCCCAAAAAACACTTCTACAGATGATGATTTACGCCGTGCAGTAGACCATCTAGCCCACCTAAGGCAACAAAAAGCAGACCTTGAGGGGGTAGTAACAAGTTTTAGGTTACTAAGTTTTGTCACGCCAGTGGAGTCTGCCCCCACAACAACTAACCAACCAACTTATCGCCCAACTATAACTATCCAAGATAATCGGGCAGAGATAGATGTTCGAAATCCTAACTTGGATAAACCAACTCACAATAAGCGCGCCCAGGATACTGGTATTAACCATAACGAGATCAAGGTTCCTTCAATGCAAGAGGTCGGATTACTTAGCGCAACCGAAGAAAACTTACCACGAATTGTTGAGCTACATAGGCTACTATCGTATATTGACACAATGTCAATTAAAGCTAGGCTCGACATACCTATAGAAATTCTAGTCCTACACGGCAAAATAAATCAACTAATTTCAGAGGCTATAAGAAAAGATCTACTTACTGGCTTTCAGGTTAAAACCCTACTAACATCTACAGAACTAGATGCTATGATGCTACCCAAAGAATCTAAGACCACCTTCCATTGTGCAGCTATCTTTATAGACTTTGCAAACCTTAAAAAGGTTAATGATACCGTAGGTCATGGGGCTACTGATGCAATACTATTTAAAGCTATTTTTGCAGTCCTCCTTGATAATATTAGAGAAACTGACGCTATCATACGCTGGGGAGGAGATGAATTTGTGATTTTTGTTACTTCTGAAGATAATCCTGGTCTAGATTTCGAATCATTTCTAAAGATGGTCACTGAAAAAGTTGGGTTAATATCAAAAACAGATGTAAAAGAAGCTAATTACACTAACGAAGTAGGGGAAACTATAACAACTACTTTAAACGCAGGCTTTACAATCGGTGTCGCTGCTATACCCGCCGATCAACAAAGACAGTTCCTAGAAGATCATCAGCAAAAGCCTTCAATGGCTCTAGTAGAGGTAGCAGATTATGCTATGTATCAAGGTAAGGATAATAATACAAGACAAGCTCCACCTACCTCAACAAGAGCTACTAAAGACTTTCATGATCACCCATCATATTCAGGAACATCATATTCAGGAAATGGAATCCATTGCCTAGTCTATAACCCCTAGCTACACCCGCTAGTCTGCCCACACTGCTCACAGACGGCGCAAGTCCCAGTCTTGGTCATTGGAATCCCACAGTTTGAACAGAGTGGAGACTCATCGATTGGCCCTTTGTAAGCAGTAGACTTCTTTAGCTGAGGCTCGACTTCTTGCTTGGTCTCTGTATTCTCAGGCTCAACTTCAGACTTTGACTGCTCGATCTTAGTATCAGCCAAGTCTGGGATCAACTGCCCTTGACCAGGTGCGACTCCAGCTAGATCAGCCTCTTTCTCCGCATTAGTCTTGATTCCCAAGCTATGTCTTTTATCCGCCGGCAAGAAATTGACTGCCAGCTCTCTAGCAATCAAATCCATCACCGAACTGACAAAAGTGAAATTATCAGAGTTAGCAAAGCCCTTGGGTTCAAATTCCATATTGACAAACTTTGAGACAAAAGCATCAAGCGGCACTCCATGCTGAAGACCCATCGACATCGCGATTGCTAGAGCGTCAACAAAGCCTGAAAAAGTTGAACCCTGCTTCCCTCCCCCGATAAATATCTCACCTGGGGTGCCATCAGGATACATTCCGACGGTTACATAGACCTTGAAGCCATTAACCTTTAGGGCAAATGTTTTAGAATCTCGTGTACTTGGTAACTTAACTCGGTTGGTAACTGGAGCATGTCGAGCAACCTGAGCTGTGTCCTTCTGGGTTGGTTGATTACCATCTGACTTTTCTTTCTTCGAACTACTCATAGGTTGGGTAGCTTTGGAGTTATTGCGGTAGATAGCTACAGCCTTGAGTCCCAACCTCCAAGCATCAAAATGTGCCTTTTCGACATCTTCCACAGTTGCTACTTCTGGCATATTAACAGTCTTGGAAATTGCACCAGAAAGAAATGGTTGGACAGCAGCCATCATCGCCTCGTGTGCATAGATCGAGAGATACCTACCACCAATTGCTTCCTGAAAAGCAGTATCAAATACCAAATAATCTGTCTCCTTGACTGCAGGCGCACCGACAATCGAACTATTATCTTCGACATAGGCAATGATATCTCCTATCTGAGTTGCAGTATAGCCTAATCTTCTGAGAGCCCTCTCTACAGTCTGATTGACTATAATCATCTCGTCCCCCGATACTTTTTGCTTATTTTTCTTAAGAGCGAGATCTGGTTCGACACCAGTAGTATCATTGTCCATCATAAACCCACTTGTACCCATAGGGGCCAATACTGACATATGAGCGTTGCTATAGCCATAAATCTCACCCAACTCTACTGCTTGACCCCAGGCCTGCTTGGCCTGCTCCCAAGCTTTGGCCAAATGTGGATCCTCGGCTACCGGCAAACCAGCTCCTACTATTTCATTGTAGAAGATATCTATATGATTATCTGGACCAAATTTAATACTATTTGCCTGAGCCTGAGCACTAGGTTCAGCCCCGATTGCATCGGCATAATCTCGGTGAAGTTTAGCGACTTTCATATGGGCTAATTTATTCTCAGGGTCTTCAAAACCTGGTCTCCCCATCTCTGGATCTCCAGGATAGCTCCCCCAGACTCGAGCAATCGTACTAGATGTCTGATAAATCTGAGCCTGCATCTGAGCAGTAATCACAGCTGCCCACGCTCGACCTTCCATACTATCGTAGCCATACCCACTAGCCATCAACATTGCTCCGAGATTAGTATAGCCTTGGCCGATCTGTAAAAATCCCCTTGCCACCCTAGCAATATTTTCAGTCGGGTAATCTCCATATTTTGCCATAATAGTTTGAGCGATGGCCACTACCTCTACTGCCCCGACAAAACCCTCCTGGTCCCAAGACCCATCTTGGTTAAGAAACTTAAGTAGATTGGTTGCTGCAAGATTACAAGGTGAGTTATCAAGGTGCATATACTCACTACAAGGATTAGACCCATTGATCCTTCCGGCAGCTGGAGTAGTATGCCAGAAATTCACCGTAGTATCAAACTGCAACCCAGGATCTGCACATTCCCAAGCTGCTTTGGCAATCTTAGCCCACAAATCAGTTGCTTGATAGCTAGGAGTCTCTTTCCAGATTAGATTTGGCTTTCTAGCTTTGGTCTTCCAGATACCATCTTCGAGCAAAGTCTCCATGAATTGATTACTAATCCTGACAGAATTATTAGCATTTTGAAACTGGATATGATATCCATCTCGGTTGTCGGCTACCGATACTCGAAATCCATTCTGAGCCAAGGTTCTCGCTACTTCTTCAGCTTTGACTTTGAGCTGGATAAAACCTTCGCTACCATCAGCCTGTTCGTAGATATCTGGATGATCGATGTCAAGTACGACCATCTTGGCTGCTCGTCTAGTCCTACCACCAGATGCCATCGTACCAGCACTGGCATCGGCCGCTCGCATATATGAGCAAGGACCTGAAGCCTTACCTCCCTTGGTGATTCCCTCATAGCTAGATCGAATTTTTGACAAATTAACTCCAGCACCAGATCCACCCTTGAATACTGTCCCTTCTTCACGATACCAATTAAGAATTGAAGCCATATTGTCTTCTACTTCTAGGATAAAGCAAGCACTTGACTGCTGGGGGGTCCCTTCGACCCCAATATTGTACCAGACAGGAGAATTAAAATTGACCTGCTGGGTAACGATCAGATATTTGAGATCAGCGGCAAAATTTTCAGCTGACGCCTGATCAGCAAACAGAGGCTTGACCTTGGCATAGTCAGGCAGCTCAAATTTATCACCATTATAATCAGTCTCCCGCCCCTTAAGACCCCATTTGACAATAGTATCCACCACCCGATCAATTGATTCGAGTACGCTAGTCTCTCGCTCTGGGGTGTCTAATCTTCCCCTGAGGTAGTGCTGAGCAAAAATACTTAAGGCATTATCACTCCAAGAGGCAGGCACTTCTATCCCCCTCTGCTCAAACACCACCTCTTTAGTCATAAAATTCTTCAGTACTACATCCCTGACTTCGGTCTCAATCTCTGCATATGGATCCAGAGAAGGCGAAAACTTTCTATGATAAACTAGACCCTCTGAATTAGTTGTTGTAGCACTCATCTCACTCCCTCCTCTTGTTATACTTTTATTATAATTGCACAGTAAACGAATTGATGTTTTTGCTCCTAAACCCGTAAGGTTAGATAAAAAAACTCAAGCTATAGCTAAACCCGCCTCGACAGATAAAGCAATTTCAAACCAAGACCAAGACACTGATAGTTGACCCTCCCAAACAAGACTGGCTAATACAGTAAACCTATTGCTATGCCAATAGTCTACTGTTTGCGACGAATCTTACGAAGCTCCTGAGCAAAGCTTTCAATATCATCAAACCTTCGATAGACACTGGCAAATCTGATATAAGCGACTTGATCCAAGCCGAGCAAGCCTTTCATCACTTCTTCTCCTACTTGAGAAGAGGGGACTTCTGCCTCACCCATCGACTTCAGACTCTGCTCAATCTGATTGATCAACGACTCAATCTTGCTCTGAGCTACCGGTCGTTTTTCCAATGCCCGGTATAGTCCAGCTGCTAACTTGTGTCTAGAGAAAGCTTGCCGATTGCCATCTTTTTTAATGATTACTAGCTGAGCCGACTCTACCCTCTCATAAGTCGTAAATCTCTGCTGACAATCATTACACTCTCGCCTGCGTCGGATCACTGACCCCCCTTCCAAATCACGGGATTCTATCACTCTACTAGCTGAGGTTTGACAATGTAAACAATTCATCTTTTGCGTGTTATGTGCGCTCTATATATAGCGTAGCCTGTATTTACTATAGCACTAGCCTGACTAAGCATGTCAAGCCAGTTTACGAAAAAAGTTTTTAAAATCCTGTGGATAATACATCCTCCGAATCCTCCTTGAGAAGGTTACGGGATCCAGTATCTATAGCATTGTCATCTTGCAAATACCAGAGGGTTTACGGGGGATCCAGTATTCCAGCATTTGCATTGTCATCCTCCGAATTATCCTTAAGAGAATTACGGGGGATCCAGTATCTCGCATTGTCCTGACTCCTAATACAAATACTGGATCTCCGGTATTTCCCCAAGGGGAAATCCGAAGATGACAAGAGGGGATGGATCTCCCATAAACCCCTGCCGGATTTTGGAAGATGACGCGAAGAGGGGGCGGAAATTTGGGTTGATGACAGAGGGAGCATTGTCATCCTCCGAAACCCACCCCTCTCCTGTCATCCTCCGAAGTTCGGAGAACTTACGGGGGATCCAGTATTCCCGCATTTGCATTGTCATTCTCCGAATTCTCATGGAGAATTACGGGGGATCCAGTATCTCGCATTACCATGGGTCTAATTCAATGATTTTTATTGCGTGTTGGCAAAGCACGGCAAAGGATAACAGCCATATACTGCGCAGTGATTTATAAATTTGAGATAAAAAGGGTAGTTTTTACGCCATGAAATTATATGGCAACAGGGTTATCGAAGGAACAAGTCTACTAAAGTTTCTCTTTAACAAAATCTGGCATATCAGAATCCGTACCATCAGAGGAGCTTAACTTAGAATTAAGACCTGATTTATTACTAGAGTTTCTCAAATAGGCAGGCTTATCAAACTCATCATCTTCAAAACTAGGGGTTTGAATACTAACAGTCTCTACCCTCTCTTCAACAATGTCAAATCCTGAACCCAAACCGGAACCATAGTCCATCTGGTCGGATTCCTGATTCTGCCTAGGCTCTTCTGGGTCTGATTTATGGCGCCTCAGTAGTCTACCCCCTAGACCAGTTTTACTTGACTGAGAACTAAGCTCTAACTCAGCACCAGACCCCAAGTCAGCATCAACCATTGCACTGATATCCTCACTTTGGGCACGGCGAATTTCAGCAACTTGATCATTTCTGCTTGACACCACATTACTACTATAGCTAGCGCTGGATTGAGCCTTGATGGTTGTATTGTAGCTAGAAGAACTACTACTATTACCAAAACCAAAGCTATTACTACCACCAACACTAGATCTGAGTGGCCTAGGCAAATCAAATCCAGTCGCTACTAAGGTCACTCGGATTTCACCAGTCATATTTTCATCCAAAACAGTACCCCAAATAATATTGGCCTCTGGGTCTACTTCATCATGGATTAGCTTAGCGGCCTCTTCGATCTCCTGCATACCAAGATCTCTACCCCCAGTGAAGTTAATCAGTACTCCCCTAGCACCATTGATCGAAACATCCAGTAGTGGAGAATCCATCGCTTGTCTGACTGCTAGGATTGCCCGATTGTCCCCAGATGCCTGACCGATACCCATTAGGGCTGAACCTGCATGCTCCATAATAGACTTGACATCAGCAAAATCTAGATTGACCAAGCCATTGATCGTAATCAGGTCTGATATACCCTGAATACCTTGATGCAAAATCTCATCTACAGTTGAAAATGCATCAATCAAAGAAGTCTTATGGTCTATAATCTGAGAAATCTTATCATTGGGAATGATGATC
This sequence comes from Candidatus Nomurabacteria bacterium, assembly GCA_020639315.1. GTDB lineage: Bacteria > Patescibacteriota > Saccharimonadia > JAGOAT01 > JAGOAT01 > JAGOAT01. The sequence continues at coordinate 260,064 of JACKGM010000002.1, forward strand.
AAGGTATCTACCTTGTCCCGAATCTCCTCGATCGCTCCCTCGGCAATCCTCCTTCTTCGATCCCCTTCAAAGCTAAAAGGCTTGGTCACTATACCGACTACCAGTGCTCCTACCTCTTTAGCAACCTTGGCAATAGTCGGGGCAGCACCAGAACCAGTACCACCACCAAATCCAGCAGTCAGAAACACCATCTCTGCGCCTTGTAATGCTTCCCTGATTTGTTCTTCATTTTCCTCGGCTGCCTGGCGACCGACATCAGGATTAGCTCCAGCCCCTAGCCCCTTGGTAGTATTCTTACCAATATGAAATTTATGAGCAGATTTTGAATAGTGCAAAGCTTGGGCATCGGTGTTAATTACTATAAACTCTACCCCTTTAAGCTTAGATTGAATCATCCGATTGACTGCATTGCCCCCACCTCCGCCAATGCCTACTACTTTGATTCGAGCAAAAGTCTCGATTGCTGGCAAAATTTCTGCCATTATTCCCTCCTATGATGTTATAAATTGCTAATGGTATTTTTATTTGGTTAGACTCCCGACCAATCAATTTGTATTGAACAGTAGTTATAAATACTAGTCTAAGCTAGTTGTTCAACAAATGCAAGTTTTTTATACACAAGTTTTTACTAACTTGATAAAGAGTACATATATTATTCATATCCTTCACTCTGATGTCAGCACAGGACTTTCGCACTTCCTTGTCATCCTCAAAAAATCTATGAGAGTTCAATTCAAATACTGAATATCCCATAATTTCTTACAGAAATTTGGAAGATGACGGTGCAATGCCATTAACTTAAGACTTTGTAAGTTTTATTCAATGTACAAGTCAAGCATTAGTAGAACTCCAAAAGGTACTGATCTCTCCTTAAGTTAACGGTATTGAGATGACACGGGGGGCGGAAATTTGGGCTATTGACAGAGGAGGAATTAACCCTGTTGCCATATAAACTTGCGAGGTCAAAGCTGATGATTTTTATTCCAGAATACCAAAACACGACAAAGCATAACAGGAGTTACGCTGCGAAGTGTTTTGCTAGTCTGGGGCAAAAATGGCAGTTTTGAAGCCGTGAGGTTATATGGCAACAGGGTTATTGTCATCCTCCGAAACCCGAAGGGTTTACGGGGGATCCAGTATTCGGCATTGCGCATTGTCATCCTCCGAAGTTCGGAGAACTTACGGGGGATCCAGTATTTCAGTATTTGTCAAATCAAAAATCAAGGGAATTTACAAAAAAAAACCAGTATCTCTACCTAATAAGAGACTTAAACAACCCAGAGGCCTTATCGATCAAAGATCCGATTACTGAATTGACCCCGCCCTGATGGTAATCCTCAATCTCTACCCCTCGAAGCATCACACCGATCCCAGATGACATCGATGGCTCATTTACCTGCTCAACTATCCCAACAATATTCTCTGGTCCAGATATCTTGACTGGTAGTTTCAAACATTCGCGGGCTAACTCCTCTATCCCATAAAGCTTTGCCCCACCACCAGTAAGGATTGCCCCTCCAGCAAGCTGGGTATTCATTCTAGCTAACCTGATCTCTTCAGCGACCAGGCCAAATATTTCCTCTACCCGTGAGCTCACTACATCTATCACTAGCTGTCTTTCTATCCTCCTATCTAGTCCGTAATTGGCTAGATCTATCTCACTAGCTGGGTTATTAACAATATCTTTATAGTCTAGCTTGAGCTTCTCGGCAATCTCAAGGTTGACCTGCAGAGCATGGACGAGGTCTCGACTGATATTAAGTGAACCAGCTGGGATTACCCTAGTCCAAACCGGTTGACCCTCACTATATATCACCAGCCCAGTCGTCTCAGCACCAAAGTCCAGGACGATTATCCCTCGCTCTCTTTGTTGTTTATTACTCACCGCTTCAGCACTAGCTAGGATACTAGGCTGATAATCCAGTACTCGTATTTCTAACCTAGACAATACATTATCAATCTGTCTAATTGTCGGGCTCCCAGCAATTAGTACATGCATACTACTCTCTAGCTTGATACCATTCATCCCTAGTGGGTCAATTATCCCTCCCTGACCATCGATCAAGTAAGCTTGGGGTATAATGTCTAATATTTGCTGGTTTGGATTAAGCCTCATTGCTGCCGCTGCTTTATGCAACCTATCAATATCCTCTGCCTTAATAATCCTATCGTCACTGACGATCGCCACAGTAGCCTCAGTATTAACACTAGTAATCGCTGAACCATTCACCCCAACTACCGCCTGACTAATAGTAATCCCAGACATCCTTTCAGCCTCTTCAATTGCTGCACTTAATGCAGAAATAGTTTCTTCAGGATCAACAATCACCCCCTTACGCACTCCAGATACTGGACTAACACCCAGACCAATCACGCTAGGCATCGAGGAAATCTCCTGGATCAACCCCACTACACAGCAAACTTTGCTACTGCCAAAATCAATCCCGACTATAATCTTTTCTTTCTGCTTCATTGATTATATTATAGCATACCCAAACTCTCCCCTTGCAAGCCTCCCCTAACGGGGTCTGACCCCGAAACTGAACCATTTAACAGATATAAAATAACGGGGTCTGACCCCGAAACTAATTTTTCTAAACAAGATTTACTGCAAGGTATAAGACTAAACCTGGTAAGATCTAGTGATAAATTCACAACCGTCTTCTGTTATTAGAATCGTATCTTCATAATGGGCTGACAGTGACTGATCAGCCGTGATATAGGTCCAGCCATCTTTTGCTAGATAATTATCCTTAGTACCAAGACTAGCAATCGGTTCAATTGCAACTACAGCTCCAGCTGGAAGCTTGACCTCTGGTAAGCTGAGGTCTAGATAGTTTGGAATAGTCGGGTTCTCATGCACCTGATAACCCACTCCATGCCCCGTGAGATTCTTAGCCGGATACAGCTTATATTTCCTTAAAATTTTACTTATTTCCAAAGATATCTGGTGGTTGCTTATGCCTGGCTTCAGAAACTCACTCATCCTTACTAAAGCTGCCCTTGTCCCTGTCATTAGCCTTACGATATCTGAACTCAAATCTTTTTTTGTAGTATCGACGACTATCGTAGTCGCCCCATCTACTATCATGCCATTGAAGGCGACTCCTAGATCTAGCTTGAGGATATCACCGGAGTGAACAATTTTATTACCCGGTATTCCGTGAACTAATTCTTGGTTGACTGATAAGCAAACTGCCCCTTGAAATCCTTGATACCCTAGGAAGGGACAAGTTCCACCGAGATCAGCAATCATTTCTCGTGCTACCCTATCTATCTTCTTAGTCGTGATACCTGGTTCTGTCAAATCTACTAGTTTTGTTAAAACTTCTTTATGAATCCTGCCGGCTTGTCTTAACCACTCTACTTCTTGACTTGACTTGATGAGTCCTCTACGCGCCATCAATATGACCTTGCTCCCTAAGATAGAGAGTAATATCTTGATAAATATCTGTAATCGAACGCTCTCCATTGATGATCAAGATATCCGCATCGACTTCAGTCTGAGCCTTATTTACAACATCCCTAGTAACCTCATGATAGAGCTTCAAGCGATATTCTACAACTTCTCTTTTATCATCTGATCTACCGCGATTCTGATCTACTAAACGATTAATGACTTCTGAGTCACTGACCTCCAGGAGGATTATTGCCAAGTCTACTCGCGATTCCAAGTCTCCAAGCAACTTCAGAAGTAAACTAAACTGTTCTATTGTCCTGGGATAACCGTTGTAGATAATGCTCTTATTGCTGGTATTACGGATTTTATCTTCTGCTAATTTATTTGCTAGGTCAGCTGTTTTATGGAGATTTCCTGTATCTAAGGTTTTGGCAAGCTCAGAGTCACTTTTAGCAAGCACCCGAAGCATTTTACCGGTAGATAGCTCTATCAACTCTGGGTTAGCTTCAAGAAGCAAACCAACCTGTGTATCCTTACCAGACCCAGGTGGTCCAAAGATGATTATATGTCTATTGTTGCTCACTTTCCTCCTTGTCTTTAAAAAATTTTCTCGTATTTAGTCCCAAAAATCCCATGTACTGATCTTGGACTAGACTCATTTTTTGCTCAGAGTCTCTATCCTGATGATCGTATCCCATCAAATGTAACAATCCGTGTACCATCAAGAGGTGCAATTCAGCATTAAGCCCCAGTCCGTATTGGCTGGCTTGACTTTCTAGGATTGGCAAGCAAATCATAATATCCCCTAAATAAATCTCCTCTAGTTCTTCTTTGGCAAATCGATCAACCCAATCCAGATCTTCCTGATAAGCAAAAGATAAGACATCAGTAGGATAATCATTCCCACTATATCGTTGGTTGTAATCTTTCGAGGTACTAGAATCTACTACCCTGAGACCGACCCTAATTGTAATACTAGGATCAGCAGACTCAAATAGCTTGGGTAGCTCCAGCTGAATCAAGTTTGCTTCAAGAGTAGGGATATCTAACTCTGTATCTAGCTCTTGAAAATAATCTATCTTAAGCACAAGCCTAACTAAGCCTAGATCGCACTACTGCACTAACCTCAGCCCCATTGGCCCTACCTCCGACTTCTGTCATCACCTTTGCCATTACCTGACCTAGCTCCTTCTGGGTAAACGAGGCAAATTGACCAATAACTCTATCCACCACTTGCTCCAGCTCATCTCTCCCCATTTGATCAGGCAGGTAAGCCTCAATAATCCCTAATTCTTGTCTCTCTTGATCTGCTTGATCATCACGGTTTGCTTTCTGGTACAAGGAGATAGCATCCAGTCTTTTTTTTGCTTCTTTTCTTAATACCTTTATCTGATCTTGGCTAGACAAATCACCAGCATCAATCTGATAATATTTCATAGCCGAATCAAGCATCCTCAAAACAGACACCTTAATCTCATCCCTTGCCTTCATCGCCACCACTAGATCAGCTTTGATCTTAGCCAGCAAATCATTATCCTGGACGGGATTATTGCTCATTCTTACCTTTTATTTAATAGGAACTCGACTATTGAGACCAAGAATCGATTCTGACTTGCGCCTACGACCATTCTCTCTGATAATCGCTGCCTTACGCCTGGCAGACTTAGAGATCTGTTTTTCATAAAAACGTCTAGATTTGACATTTGCCATCAAGCCAGACTGTAATACTCTACGATTGAACCTTCTGAGTATAAACTCAACTGGTTCCTTGGGGTTTTTCCTTGTAACTTTAATCATACCTTATCTATTATACCCGTTTAAAATAAAACTACAACCCTCACCTGACCCACCCTCACTCCTTAGACTCCCCCTTAGACTTGACTTGAGCTATAGCCCAGTAAGTAGGCATAGTGACTTGACATCCCCAATAATCCGAGTATAATAGGTTAAGTCACTTTGAGGTGGCAAGTTCATTAAATCTAGGAGCAATTATTTGCTAAATATCATTATATCTTTAGCAGTATTGTTAAGTTCAGTACCGATAAACCTCAAAAACGAAACTAAAAAAATCGACAATAACCCAATAATAGATAATTACGAACTCAGGATTGACCTTCCTGATTTGGAATTAGTCCACAAAAACACTGATTTTTATAATCAGGTTATTGTCCCGTATCAAGAAGAGCAAGCTAAAAAGGCCGAGGAAGCCAGAATCAAAGCTGAAAAAGAAGCTAAACTGAAAGCTGAAGCTGAAGCCGAAGCGGCTAGACAAGCAGAAGCTGAAGCGGCTCGCATTGCGGCCGAAGCTGAAGCAGCTAGACAAGCAGCCCAGATAGTTGCCCAGCCAGCTGTACCGGTCGGTGATCCTCAAGTATTAGCCAAGCAGATGTCTGACGCAATGTTTGGTGAAGGCCATTGGTTTGCACTTCAAGCACTGGTGGCCCGAGAAAGTGGCTGGAATCAATATGCTTCCAATCCCTATTCAGGTGCTTGTGGTCTGTTCCAAGCTTTACCTTGTTCCAAAATGGGGGGGATGGAGCTAGTCAATCAGCTCAACTGGGGACTCAACTACATAGCTTCTAGGTATGGTAATCCAAGCAATGCCTTGGCTTTCCATAATGCCTACGGCTGGTATTAGTAGTCCCTATAAGCTAAAATATAGCTATGTTTAGTAAGCCTAATAGCTACTACCGCTACCACCCTGACTCAGACCAAGAAGCAGATTACTTTCGAGATATCCGCTTGAATAATCTCGATCGGTTATTTGATCTAGCCAAGCAAATTGCTCAGAATAATCAGTCCCTAGCTACCATAGATGATACAATAGAGACTGACCCTGAGCAGATTGCCAATCAATTCTTGGTCGATATTGCCAAACTGACACAAGAATTCGCCGATGATCCCGATAGTATTGACCTTCCCACCAGACAAGAACTCTCGTCAGACCCGATCTTGATTCTTGAAGTCTTACTAAAAAGCCCCAGAAGGATTGACCTATTTTCAGACCAGATTCAGTCCAATCCAGAGCTTGCCTTCGCTCTCAAATCTGATCCTAGAATCAAATCAGATTAAAGTCCAAGATTCTCAAATCAAGCGTTACTCGACCATTGAATCTATTTTCTTGCATCTGATATACTACCAGATAATCCCTGAGTGGGATTAAACTAGACTGAGTATCATTAAAAGCAATCGCCTTAAACACTTTTTTCTCAATCGGGTCAGTCCAGACCGTCTGAGAGTGTTGCTTGTTATTACCGACCAATCTTTGACTGGCAAGTCTTAACCTTGTGACAAACTTTGGCTCAGAGTTTTTAGCCCCAAAAGGGGCTAAGGCCCGAAGCGAGTGGTAATTCTCCAGGCTCAACTGGTGAGCTGGGATTTCCAGATCAATTACTAGCTTTGAGACCAAATCTTGAGAGTAATCTTGAGCGTACAGGTTAATCTCATTTCTAAATTCTGCTAGATACTGCGAGCTAAGACTAAGTCCAGCCGCAAAAGCATGACCACCCTTCCTCGGCAAAGCGTCTATCCCTTTCTCCTTGAGTCTAGAATCCACCTCTCTAATCGCTTCAATGATATTAAAATTACCAACACTTCGGGCTGACCCGACCATCAACTCCCCTGATTGCTCAAGAATCAGACTAGGCTTACCAAGCTCTTCACTAACCCTACTCGCTACAATCCCGACTACAGACTTAGACCACCCAGGATCTGCTACTACAATCACCGAGTCATCGGGATACTGCATTGCCCGAGCTAATGCCTGGTCAAATATGGTGTCACAAAGACCTCTCCTTTGGTAATTCAAATTATTCAGCTCGGTTGCAATCTGTTCAGCCTGATCAATGGTATTTGACTCAATTAGCTTAAGGCTCAAGTCTGCATGTTCCAGCCTGCCTGCAGCATTAATTCTTGGCCCAAGACCAAAGCCAATCATTGCTTCATCAATCTGCCCAAGCTCCTGACTATCTCCTATACTTGATTTGGATACCAAAGCCTTCAAGCCTAATCTCCGAGTCTTGTTTAATACCCTCAATCCATACTGGACTAAGATTCGATTTTGATCGACCAAAGGTACGATATCACAAACCGTCCCAATCGCTACCAGATCAAGATACCACTTCTCTATCCCCGGCTTCCAGCCCAATTGCTTGGATTCTGGTCTTAGATACCAGTCTTGATCATAAATTAGAGCTAAACCGAGCAGATAGGCAACCCCTACACCTGCCAGATACTGAAAATGATAATCACTCTTGATCAAAGGATCAATCACCGCGATCGCCTGATCTGGAAGTCTATCCGGCAAGGCGTGATGATCAGTGATAATAAAATCAATCTGGCTCGAATACTTCCTAACCTCCGCCTCAGCCGTAATCCCACAATCAACCGAGATCAAAAGCTGATTGTCTGACTCGATCAGTCCCTCGATTGCTTCCGAGTTAAGGCCATACCCCTCCTGGTGTCTATCGGGTATATAGCTTGAGACATCTGCCCCCAAATCCCTTAATAAGCCCGTTAATACTGCTGTAGCAGTGACACCATCGACATCATAATCTCCATACACCACGATCTTTTGATCTCGCTTGATTGCCTGCCATATCCTCAAGACTGCCTTATTCATACCTGACAAAAAATTTGGATTGACCAAATCCTGGTAGCTCGGGTCCAAGTCAGTATCCTCATAACCCCTTTGCTCTAATATCTGACCAAGCAAGGACTTACCCTCAAGGTACTGCCCGATAAGTTGCCAGCTATCCTTAAACCCCTCCAAGACCAGCCCCTGATTAGGCCAATCTTTGGCTTCTGGATACTGCGTCGAGCTTCAAGACCAAGCTTTGCAATTCTCGAAAAGCAGGAAATTTTTTATCAGCCGTATAGACTTTGGTATTCTTACGATCTTTGGACTTAAGATAGCCGATTTCACTTAGCTTAATTAGTTCTCTTTGAACATTACCCGGATCTTCATGAATAGTTTTGGCAATCCCCCTGACATGCATTTCATAATCTGGATGCTTAGAAAACAAAGTGACTAACTTTCTCCTGGTCTTAGAGGTGATAAAATAATTTAGCATAATATAAACATTTTACAACGATATCCAAATAAACTCAAGCGGATTATTTGATTCTATTTTGCTTAAACTTCTGCCAAGTCACTAGTAGAGGCGAAGCAATAAAGATCGAAGAATAAGTCCCAGCAGTAATCCCGATAAGTAGTGCCAAAACAAAGTTTTTGATCGAATCCCCGCCAAATATCCAGAGGGCAGCCAAAGTGATTAGAACTGTTACTGAAGTATTCATCGATCTTGCCATCGTCTCTACTACACTAGTGTTAACAGCAGTCGGATAATCGGCCTCGAGCTTACCAAGATTCTCTCTGACCCGATCAAATACCACGATAGTATCATGGACAGAAAACCCAATCACAGTTAGAACTGCTGTGATAAACAGACTATCCACTTCAATCCCAAAAAAGTAGCCAAAGACACTAAAACTACCAAATAAGATCAAGGCATCATGAAGCATTGCAATCACTGCAATGACTCCAAAGCTCAAGGGGTCTACCTCACTTGGTAGATTCCTGAAGGCAAAAGCAATATAGAGCATAATCGCAATCGAAGCAATCACTAGAGCCTTGACTGCATTGATAGTAATCTCAGAGCTAATCGAAGGACCAATCGAATTGTAACTTTCTTCCTTGCCTCCATCAGCTTCCAGTTCAGTTTTTAGACTTTCACGAACTTCTTCTGGATTGTCTTGAGCATCATAGCGAATTAAGAGATTTGATTCTCCGCTCGTCGTCACCACATAGCTACCCAAATCCTTTTGATTAGCAATCTCCTCAAGCCTTTCTTGGCTGACCCCCGATACTTCCAGCTCTTGTCCGCCCTTGAAATCTAGACCTAGCTTCAAACCATGGGTCAGAATAAAAATCGTCATCGGTACTATCAAAATTAGGGAAATTATATACCAAAGTTTCCTCTTACCAATTATATTCATTTTTTCTCCTTCCAGAAACCAAGTCTACTTGGTTTGGCAATCCGACTCTTGACTAAGGCCATCATCAAGTTTCTCGAGATCGTAATAGCTGTAAACATTGATGTCAAAATCCCAATAGCCAGTACCAAGGCAAACCCCTTGATCACCGTTGTACCAAACTGATAAAGGATAAAACAAGTGATAAGAGAAGAAATATTTGAGTCTCTAATACTGCTCCAAGCCCGTTTAAACCCAGCTTTCAGACTATCCTCCAAATCCTCACCTTCCTGGTATTCTTCTTTCATTCTTTCAAAGATCAAGATATTAGCATCCACTGCCATCCCAATACTTAAGATAAAAGCTGCTATCCCAGCCAGAGTCATTACGATTGGAAAACCTGTCTGACTACTAATCTTAAAGATCGCAATATTGAGTAGAGTATAGATGATAAGAGCAGTTACTGCCACGACCCCTGACAATCGATAGTAGCCAATCATAAATATAGCCAACCCGATTAGCCCAATCACTCCCGCCATCAAGCTCTTGGCAATCGAAACCGATCCAAGACTTGCCCCAATACTCCTCTGGGCAACCAGCTCAATCGGTACAGGCAGTGAACCTGCACGCAAGAGTAAGGCAGTTTCTTGAGCATCTTTGGCATCGGCAAATCCAGTCATCACCCCACTACCATTGGTAATCGGACTACTGACCTGACCATTGAAAAGAGTACGGTTGTCCAGAGTGATTGCCAGCCTGGTACCATTTCTATTAATTCTAGTAGTTAACTCCCTAAAAGTATCTACTGCATCGTTCTTCATCGTAAACTCGACTACTATCCCTCCACCTTGTCCACCGTTTGGGTTAATCCCAACCCTAGCGTTGGCTAAGTCTTTTCCGGTTAATCCAGTCTCTATTCTCTGGGGGGTTAGATTGGCTGGATCCTGAAGCTCTTCTTCGCTCAGACTAGTCAAATCAACACTACTGGTTTCTTCATAAAACACTAGCTCAGCAGTCTGCCCGATAATTCCGACTGCCTCCTCTTCATTTTGTACCCCCGGGAGCTGGACAACGATCTGATCTGCACCAGAAGTCTGGACGATCACCTCGCTAGTACCAGTCGGATTAATCCTTCGATTGATTACATCGATTACCCCATCAATTGCAGCCTTCTTGTCCTCATCAGCGACATCAGCCAAATCCGCTTTATAGGTCAGATAAAGACCGCCCTGCAAGTCCAATCCTTGGCGCACTTTGAGCTGGCCATCATCTACTCCTGGAATCTTAGAGAGAATCAAATCCTCTCTAGGCAAAACAATGACTACCAGCGCGATCACTAGCGCCAAGATTAAGTATAAGTTCCTCCGAAGTTTCATCTTGATATATAATACCTATATATTATGAATTTTGCAAAAAATCTTTATTTTTACTCTATAGCAGTCACTCAAAACCCTTATATCAACCCCTTCCTTCACACCTACTCATCTCCCGACCCCGAACTCAATTCGGGGCAGTTAGTAATAGTGCCTTTTGGCAAAAAATCCAGCCCAGGAGTAGTCTATCAAAAGCTACCCTCCCCCGATCTTAGCAAGCCAATCAAGCAAATTATCCAAGACCTGGATTATCGAATCCCGGACTACTATCTAGACTGGCTAGAGTGGATTTCAGCTTATTATCAAACCCCAGCCAAACAGATCTGGTCGAGCTTCTTAATCGGCGGTTTAGACAAACCCAGCCGAGCCAAAATCGATACTTGGCTTAGTATCAACCCCAGTCCTCTAGATCCGAGAAGTCTCAACCCTGATCAAGCGCAAGTCTTTGACCAAATCAACCAATCGGATCAACCATTTCACCTGATAAATGGCATCACTGGCTCTGGTAAGACTGAGGTTTATATCAAGCTAGCCAAGCAAGCCTTGACTCAGCAAAAATCAGCTCTCTTGCTCGTACCAGAGATCAACCTAACTAGGCAACTCATCTCTAGGATTACCCCTTACTTTGACAAGTGTTTGATCTACCACTCTCGCTTGACTCCGGCTCAAAGACGAGGCTACTATCAATATTTATTCTCAAACCAGAACCCAGTCTTAATCCTTGGTACTCGTTCTGCCCTTTTGACTCCTATCCCCAAACTCGGGCTCATTGTGATTGATGAAGAACATGACCCAAGCTACAAGCAGACTTCTCACCCAAAGTACCAGACCAAAGTAATTGCTGCGAAACTAACTAGATTGACAAAAGGCAAACTAGTCCTAGGGAGTGCTACACCGGCGATTGATACCAGCTTCTTAGTTGATAATAATAAAATTATCCCTCACCTCTTGACCAAAAGAGCAACCAACCTGCCTATGCCAGAAATCACCCTCATAGATCTAGGCCAATCCAAGCAAAATATCTCCCCAGAGCTCACCCAAGCGATTGCTACCCAATTAAAAGCCGACAAGCAAAGCCTCCTCTTTATCAACAGCAGAGGGACTGCTCGTTCCCAGATCTGCGAGAAGTGTCATCAGACCGTAGTCTGCCCCAATTGTGGACTAAGCCTTAGCTTTCACCAAGACAGCTTTAGCTTGCATTGTCACTATTGTGAATTTCAGATTAGCCCCAATCGCCCCTGTCAATTCTGTAGTTCTGGTAAGTACCGTCTAGTTGGGTTCGGGACCAAGCAGATCGAATCTGAGATTGCTACCCGTTTTCCCCAAGCGAAGATTCTAAGACTAGACCGAGACAATACCAAGCAAAACTCCTTAGAAGATCTAGTTGACCAGCTCAATCAGGCAGACATCATCATCGGTACTCAGATGGTTGCCAAAGGCTGGGACCTACCAAGACTTAGTCTAGTCGGTGTTTTGCTAGCAGATCAGCTCTGGCAGATACCGGAATATACTAGTAATGAACGAGCTTACAACCTACTCGTCCAGGTGATTGGTCGATCCGGAAGACATCACCAGCCAGGCAAAGTCTACATCCAGACCTATTATCCCGATCACCCCTTACTTAGAGATGTAATCAATCATGATTATCAAAATCTTTTGACTTCCGAGCTTGCCTTACGCCAGCGTTTCCGCTATCCACCTTATTATTATCTACTAAAGATCAACTTTAAAGCTCGCCAAGCCAAAACTGCCTGGCAACACGCCATCAATACCAGAAATCAATTACTTAAAAATCCCAAATTGATCACTAGTGAAGTCCTAACCCTCAAGCGTCAAGAGAATCGTCTAATCCAATACCAGCTACTGATCCGTGCTCACTCCCGTTCAGAACTACTCAAGCTAATCCCTACTTTGCCAAGCTCGAGCAACTTTGAACTTGACCCAATCTCCCTACTCTAGGCTTCACCCCTCTCATTCCACGCCACTCCCCCTCACCCAAAAATCCCAATTTCAAGGGCACCCCTTGCGATTTTATACCTGTAAAGCACCCTCTTTTCAAGGGCACCCCTTGCAAAAAAGGTTATGGCAAAATAGGGGTGATTTTGGGCAGGAGTTCGGTTATACTAAGTAGGTATGATCAAATCACTTGTGACAATCAATAACCCTCGAATCAGACTTCAATCTATGCCTGTTGATCAGATTGACCAATCAGTCAAGCAAGTAGTCCAAGATATGATTGATACTGCCCTTGATTGGGAACAGTCCCGCAAAGGAGAGACCGCAGTCGCCCTTGCGGCAATCCAGATCAATGTACCCCTCAGGATCCTTATCATGCGTAAAGACCCAGAGCAACCATCCAGTAAGGAGTTTTTGGTAATCATAAACCCCATAATTTCAGAGCAAAGTGAATCAACCCTCTATCAGCATGAGGGTTGTCTGAGCGTCCCAGACCGTTATGCCAAGCTGGATCGTCCAAAATCACTTGTAGTCACAGGGCTTAGCCTGGACGGCAAAAAGATCAAAAAGCGTCTTAGGGGGTTCACTGCTAGGGTCATCCGACATGAGGTTGATCATATGGATGGCAAACTCTTCGTCGACTATCTTGATGATACCGACAAAAAGTACCGAATCGTCGATGGTGAACTTCAAGATGACAAATAGTATTATTAGTGATAAACCAAATATCATTTTCTTTGGCACGGGATCATTTAGCCTATTAATACTCCAAGATCTGATCAGCTATACTAATATCTTAGCCTTCGTCTGCCAACCAGGCGACCAACCTGTCCGGAGCTTTTGCACCAACTATCAGATCCCTGAGCTTGCTTATCAGGAAGTTACTGACCCAAGCTTTATCAATAAATACTTAGAGGATAATAGTATCGAGCTTGGGATTGTCGCCGATTATGGCAGAATTCTCCCAAGCAGTCTGATTGATGCCTTCAAGCTAGGCCTTATCAATGTCCATGTTTCGCTATTGCCCAAATATCGTGGTGGGTCACCGATTGAGTATCAATTGCTCAATCGTGAACAAAAAGTCGGCACTAGCCTAATGCTAATCGCACCCGAGCTAGATACTGGTGCAATCCTGGCTCAAGCTATTTACCCAGGCAACCCTCTGACCCTCGACAACCCAACCGCTCACCAAGAATTTGCCACCCTCAGCAATCAGTTGCTTCGCTCAACCTTACCTAAATACCTATCTGGTACAGTCAAGGCCAAAGCTCAAGATCACACCAAGGCTAGCTATGGCAGACTGCTTGGTAAATCAGATGGCAAGATCGACCTGAGTAAATCAGATCTGGAGATTGAGGCACAGATCCGGGCATTTCTTGGTTGGCCTGGTAGTTGGCTTGACTGGCAAGGCAAGCGGATTATCTTGCTCAGCTCTAGCCTCAGTGATCAATCGCTTGACCTGAGAACAATCGATGATACATGGCTTATTAGCACTGATCGCAAAAAACTTTTTCTACGCACTAAGACTAAGCCCCTTGAGATTACCACTCTTCAGGTCGCTGGCAAAAATTCAATGCCTGCTTTGGCCTTTATCAATGGTCATTTAACCAATACCTTAAGGAATTTGTAAGACCTCCGTTTTACCATATCTTTCTACCTCAACTCGGGGAACAGAAGACTTATCACCCGGTTTCAAAGATTTACCAGCCAACCCTGTAACAACAGTAATAACATTGATCACATTATCTGGCAGATCTGGATTATACCGCTTCACAAGACCAATCGGGCTATCTCCCTGCTCGACAGTCACTTCCATCACTCCGGTCAATCTCACCACCAGCTCATCTGCGATCTGCATATCATCAAATCCTAGCTCTTGAGGATTATCTATCGTGATGCTCAATACTTCACCAACTGACCAAAGTCCATCTGGGTTTTGTTCTGTAAGTCTTCCAGTGGACAAAAGAACCCGTTCTGCAAAAGCACGATTTGCTTCTTTTATATTTATTTCAGCCTGCCCTGGACTAGAAATTGTATGATCTGGGGTTTCTGGAGTGTAGATAGCTGTATTAGTATTTTCAGATTCTTCAAATGGGGAGCTATCGCTACATCTTACAAGAGTAGTAGTCCCAATAACACCAATTGCCCCTAATACCATAATGACTACTACCCTTTGTCTGCGTTTACTGGGTCTACTATCAGATTGTTCACTACTAGAAACCTCTCTATTCCGATTATTCTTCTTTTTGTTAGTTCCTTTAGCTCCTCCTCTTTCTTCTTTTCTTGCCTTCCTAGTCTCTCTATCCTTAGAAACTGCATCAAGCAACTGACCAACCAGTGGTAAACAACCCCTATTATCCGATGGTCTTCTCTCCATATCAATAAAATATTTTAAGTTAACTTCTTTACTTATTTATTACCAGTAATCAAATCCATAGCATCCATCCCCAAATCCAATACTCCACCTGCCACATCACCGGCGGTATCCGCTACACAGGTTGATACAGCCTGACCCCTATCACAAACGACTCCAGTCTTACTACCAACATTTGCGACTATACATAATCCTGCATACAACATCAACCCCCCCTAAAAAACCTAGACCTCAAGAATTGTCCCCCTATGTCAACTACCTCTCCAACAACTCCCATATTATCTTGTTCACTCATACTACTACCGTACCATCAAATGAGTATCTTGTCAATATTCTTAAGGAACTTTTTCATATTCATACCCTTAATTATTCTCTAACTTCTATCGATCCTACAGCACCTAGGTGATCACCCTCATACCCATAACACTGTTTCACACCAAGAGCAATCAATAGCACCCATCCAGCTACTACCCCCCACCTTAGCCATCTCCTTTCCGGCCTATTTTTCTCATGTTCCGAATTCATAAGCTCTCAAACCAATGCCAATCCAGGCTACCTCTTGAGATCGAGCAACTTGTCAGCCTGTTCTTTATTCTTATAAATCAAAGCCGAGATCAAGATAGCAGGTATTATTACCTTGACAAAGTCCTCTATCCCAGTCTGGGGTAAAGCTCCATGTTCTCCGGGCTGAACATCCTTGGAGTTGTTAGTATTGGTATAAGCCCCATCCCCATTGAGATCCCCCTCACTATCATTAGCACTATTGTCTTGATCCCCAGCTACCGTCCCGGCAGAATCACTGGAGTTTGTGTCCTCTGTACCCTGGGTAGTCGAAGCTACTTGATCATCTGAGCTTGAGTCGTCCTGCCCATCACTGATCTGATCCTGACCACTAGAAGTATCTTGATCACCACTATTATCACCAGAACCTTGATCCTCAGATGAATCATCTGTATTGAGAACGCTATCAGTAGGGTCACTCACCACTGCTTGGTCTGTCCCATCTGGACTGACCTCGCCAGTGATTGCTACCCGCTCTTCTTCTTGCTTACGCCTTTGACTTTCTCCCCAGACAAAACTCCCCCAGAGCAAAAGTGCCACTGCTAGGACTCCAGCAATCATCCTCACCATATAGCGATTGATTGGCCTAAATAAATAGTTGCTAATTCTTCCCATGGCTTTCACCCCTTTCATTAAAATAAAACAAATTTTATACTCACCCTAACACCCTAATTATATCACTTACCTAATATTATACAACTCAACCCCCAAACCCTCTCCAAACCGATCGCGTCAATCGCGAACTGTTCGCGATTTTTAGCACCTTTCCAGATTAGAGATGTCGCGAACTGTTCGCGAAATTTATTAAATATTTATACATAACACGATACTTATGCTTGCAAATAACCCCAAAACAGTTAAGATATGACTAACTTCGTTATCTTTATAGTCCACTACTAAAATGGTTTAAATCTCATGTCCGCCAGAAACACCTACAGATACAAGGTCGATAATACATTTTTGCATATATACTCTCGTGCCAATAATAAAGTTCCAGTATTTATCAATCAGAAATACTTTGATAAATTCTTAGATATCTTACTATTTTTACTTACGACTGATGACAATTTAGCCGACTCCCTTAGGTTATTTAGTAGACCTAGAAAACCATGTCAAAACTTTTCCAAAAATATCAACCTCGTGTCTTTCTGCATAATGAACAATCACTATCACCTTATAATCTATATTAAAGATAGTGATAAGTTACCAAAATTCATGCATTTGTTTCACAGAAAACTTACACAAATTATCAACTCTGATCAAAATAAAGTTGGTCATCTGATGCAAAGTAGGTACAAATCTAGACCAATATTATCAGAAGTAGACTTGCTAAATGTATCTGCCTATATTCAACTAAACCCAAATGAAATTCATCCACAAGATAGCAACTACTACCTCAGATACCCCTTCTCTTCGCTCAATTCAACTCATATGATTTCTAAAGTAGTCAGTACTAATATGATTTTTTAGGTACACCAGTATTTCAAAGCAACAATATCTTGAATATCTTAATGCCAAATCCAAGGATTTTGCAGAATATCAAATTATCAAAAAATCCCTATAGTAAATGATGGAAATTATCAAAATACAATATATTATGCAATATTTTTTGTCGCGAACTGTTCGCGATTTTTAGCACCTTACCAGATTAGAGATGTCGCGAACTGTTCGCGAAAAGTTGATTTTTGGTGATGTAGTCAAGGACTGGCTGGCTGAGTCCTTGGGGAGCTTGGCGATTGGCTAATTGTTGGCGGATTTGGGTGGCTGAAGTCAAATCATCTATCATTGCGACCTCTTGATATCTCAGACTAGGAATGGATCGAAGTTTTGCCTGGATTTGTTTTGACTGATGATGATAACCTGCTCGCTTAATCCAGACGAAACCTACTCGATGTTCGAGTAGATAATCTAGCCCCTGCCACTGATCGAGATTGGTAATCCCGTCACTACCCAAAACAATATCGACCTTAAGACCCTTGCCATAGATCTCAAACAAATCCTCCACTACCTGATAATCTATTACTCTGGCTTCTGACTGAAAGTCATACTTATCGAGCACCGCTTGTCTATTGCCCAATCCCAATCTCAGCATTGCTTTACGATCGTCAAAACCAACTAAACCTGCCAAGTTCCTCCGATTCTCGAGCAAGATTATTACCTCATCATAGTCCCTTGATGATAGATAGTCTACTACTGCGAGATGCCCCTGATGAACGGGGTTAAAACTTCCTGAGTACAAGGCTAGCTGGTTCAAGCTTGATCCTGCTCTCTCAAGCTAATCAAATAGTCTCTAAGTATCAGGGTGGCACTATAGCTGTGTAGTAAATCTTTTTGCCTTGGGATTGGAAGCCTTTGCTCTCGTTTGGTCAATAGTTGTTTGGCATCAATACTAGTGGCAAACTCGTCTTGCAAGACAATCTCGACATGGGGCAACTCCTCCAATAATCTCTGATAAACAGCCATCACTTCCCTCGTCTGTTCAGTCTCTTGCCCATCAGCCCCGGTCGGCAAACCAAGTATGATCATATCTGGAGCTAGTGACCCAAGGTATCTTGTTAACTCTATAGCATCGATCGTCCGATCAGGCCTGACTTGATCTTGACCAGACAATTTGATCGCAACCCCACAATGCCGTCTACCGTAATCGACCCCAACTAATAGCTTTTCTCGAATCTTACCCATTGTCTTATATTACTAGAAAGATTACCTTGACACCAGACAGTAATAAAGTTAACATCAAACATATAAATAAAAATTTATAAATAAATTTGTTCTATTTACTAAACCAGTCAATAAAATTACTAAGGGAGTTAATATGCAAAGTAGCGAAGAGAGTAAAGCGGATGGAACTAAAATTGGTAGCACAAAAGAAACCTTAGAGAGTCTAATTCCAGATGCCTTGAGAAACAATTTCTTAACAAGAGTAATTAGAGGAGCACTAGCCCCTCTTGGTAAACTTGCTAACCATGTCCTTACTAGTCCAAATCCCGAACTAAACAATAGAAAACCTAAAAATCAAGATACAAATTAGCCCAGAACTGGAAGCCCCTCAGGGAATTTCAAGTATTTTTAGTTTTCTGAGGGGCTTCCAGCCGAAAGTCTAACGATAAGTAGAAGGGACACGACATGCGATCTTGACAACCGTCGCAGAATTTATCCCTCAGAGTACACCCTGGCACATCGTGCTAGAGGGTACTTACCCACCTATATTTCGTATTTGTAGCCCCACCCCCCAATACCCCCCAATCCTCTCGACCCCAATCACCTCCCAATCATCCATCAAATCCTCTCGACTAACCTCCTCAGGTACCACAAAAAGCACTACTGATCTTTGTCCTACCTGTTGACCAAGACTACTTAGTACCATGATTGCCAGATCTCGCCTAAGAAATCCATAGTACAATGTCCCCTCTCGCCATTGGTTTGGCAAATCTAGACTTCTCAAATCCTGACCGATACTATTCTGACCCCTGAGCTTTGCAGCCACCCTCAGCAACCAAAACTTCTCTATCCCCAAGACCTGATAAAACCCACCTTGTTTTTTAATATACCTAAGCACCCGCCCATTGCCAGACCCAAGGTCAACAAACCGCCTCACTTTCATATTATTCAGTTCCGATGATACTAGATCCAATGCTTGGTCAAGCTGCTCTGGCTTAAGATACACCTCCTCAGCCCCCGCCAGCCGAGATCTTTCTGCCAAATAAAACCGTCCCAAAATAACACCCAATATCAAGACCAGAAGTACAACCAAGCCAATACTAAAAGCTAGCCCTAGCGTACCCAGACCTGTGTCCCCACGCTAGCCCAATTGTAAATGAAGGCAGCAGTATCATCAGGCAAATTGACACAACCATGTGAACCACCATAATAATAATCCGGACCACCAAATTGAGTCCTCCACTCAGCATCATGGAGTCCAATCCCCCCATCAAAAGGCATCCAGTAATCTACAGGTACATCATAGCTCCAGCCATATGGGGCACCACTGAGTCTAGTATTGGTAGTCTTATAGTAGATCCTAAACAATCCTCGATTGGTTGGGAATCCTGCCCCAGTAGCCCCACTAGTTACTGCTGAGTCATAGATCATATTACCGTTCTCATAGACCCAGAGATGTTGTTGGTCCAAACTTACCTCAATAAATGTCCCAGACTCTATCCCTGCTATCTGGTTATACACTACCTGAAATGGTACTTCCACCAGATATGCATTGGCGATTATATTGCTCTGCCCCTCAGACAGCTGCCCATAAATCTTATCTACCAAACTAAGCTGATCAATACTCTGACCATTTTGACCTTCGCTAATCACATTGGTCACACCACCTGCAGCGGTAACCTGCTTGTTTTGGACGGGTATATCTACCTGACTCGCTACCGAGGCCACCCAATCAGCCACCGCCTGATGGTTGATTTCAAAACCGACCGATTCGAGCTCGGCTTGATAATCGTCTAGCCCAGGGTTAATAGGAGTAATCCAACCCGCCTTACTTACCTGATCGGCTACAAATACCCTCCCCCCAGACTCGATATCCACCTTTCCAGCTATCAATTCATTGATTTTATTTTTAGTAGTAATCAAATCTTTACTACGGACCTTGGCTTCGGTCGTCACCGGATCGACCTCTACTACTATTGATTGCTTGCCGCTATTAAGAGCAGATACTATCTCTCGCTTCAAAACAGACAAATCTATCAGCTTACCTGGCAAATCTTCTACCACAACAGCCTGCCCCCCTTCCATCGCTATCTGGGCATTTTGAGGCTTCTCAGCACTCTCAGCTATAACCTGATCCGTGACCTTGTCAAATTTATCTTGATCAAAATAATAGCTAAAGTTAAACTCAGACTCAGCATTATCTAGCATCACATTTGAGATATTGAGCAAAGCAAACTGAGTATGGCGACCATATTGGTAGGCAAGATCCAGGCTTGTTTCTAGATCAATAGATGCGCCCAAATCTTCCATACCAAGCTGATACTCTTTATCTCCCAGCTTTAGGGTTAATTCGATCTGGTCACTATCAAGATCCAGCTTATCTCTAGCTTCAGCCATGCTTATCCCGCCTAGTTGGTATCCGCCAAGGCTGACCCCAGGTAAAAACTTACCTTCTAGGTAAAATTGTAAGCCAGTATTGATAAGCAAGACAAATACCCCTATTGATAGTAGGGTGATTCCAATTTTCTTATGTTTTTTTAAGGCCTCCACTTGTCTATTCTATCTTAACACGAAATTGCTCCCAAATGGAAGTGCCAATTTTATCAATATATTGATCGATTATCTCTCTATCTGGTTGTGCGCTTGCATCCAGATAAACCCTCAGAGTCAGAGCGCGACTATCTTGATGGTAGTAATCTCCCAGGTAGCGAACGTCCACTACAAAATCTAGCTTCTCAATCGCTAGCTTGATCTGTGCAAACTCCAAGCTATCGCCATAGATGCGCAAGGTCAAGTCTCGTTTGGTCAGCTGGTAGGGATATGGGCTATAGTATTTCTGGTCCCTTTCAAGGCTTTGAAAATAATACCCCAAATCAAGCTCCAAGATACTAATCTCCTGATCTTTGACCCCAAGTTTTTCGAGTCTTGATTGCGAGATCTGACCAATATAGCCTACAGTTTGATTTTTGGCTGACTGATCAACTACCTTAGCTGCTCGGTTGGGTTGATACCCTTCAATATTTTTAGTCAACAAGCTCAGGCTGGTATTAGCAACCAACCGCTCAAGCTCCTCTCTTGCTCGGACCAAAGAATTCTGGCCGCTAAATCCGATCGCCAGCTTACTGCTCTGGATCAACCCTTCCTGACCTTTTACAAAGGCATTACCAATCTCAAAAATCCCTAGCTCTTGATTGTCAAGATCGGGCCTAATCATCTGAGTAAGGTTGATCAAGATTCCTGGCAGTAAATCTGCCCTGAAATATTTATGAGTGATTGAGACTGGATTTACTACTACTAGGTGTTCTGTCGCGTCCGCTTGACTCAACTCTAAGTCCAGTTGGCTGACCAAGGTATAGTTCAATACTTCGATTAGACCCCTAGCTACCAATTCTTTTCTTAACCCCAGTGAATCGATTAGCAACTGACTTGAGGGGTTGGCTGGATAATTGACTATCCGATCATACTTGATCGGTATTTGATCCAAGCCGACTAGCTTGATTACTTCCTCTGCCAAGCCTGCTTGATCCTCCAGATCAGTCCTCCACCAAGGGATTTCCAGCTGACCCTTGGATTTGAGATAATTTAGCCCTAGTTTTTCTAATCCAGGTTTGATTTGGGCAAATTCTACCTCGACTCCTAGTAACCTACTTACTTTGGTTAAGTCAAATTTTAGACTTCCAGCTCGCCAATCAATTTCCCGATCAAACTCGATCGAAGAAATCAACTCTGCCTGAGCCAAATCTTTAAATATTTGAATAGATCTAGCTAATGCCAGCTCGCTAATCAACTCTGCTGGCAAACCTTTCTCAAAATGGGTTGAAGCATCCGACCTGAGACCGTGTCGAAAACTCTGTCTACGAATGGTAGCAGGATTCCAGCTAACCATTTCGAGTAAAATCTGAGTAGTATCTTGATCAACTGCACTTGATAGCCCTCCCATCACGCCGGCAAGTGAGATTGGACCTGACTGATCAGCCAATATCAGATCCTGATCCCCAAGCTCTAGCTGACTATTATCCAGAGTAATCAGTACCTCTCCAGGTTTGGCAAACCTGATCTCTACCTGCCCTTGAAGCTTTTGATAATCAAAACAGTGTGATGGTTGCCCGGTCTCAATCATAATAAAGTTTGAGATATCGACTGCAAGATTGATTGACCTAATTCCGCTAGCTAGCAAGCTCTCGATCAGCCAATCTGGAGATTTGATACTTGGATCAATCTCCAGGACAACCCCTGCTACTAGTTCTGCCTGATTATCTACCTCCAGCCTAATCAGGTTAGACTTGATTGTTGGATTGATTTGAGCTATCTCTGGCAACTTCAATCTAGCTTCGGTATGAACCGATACCTCTCGAGCTAACCCAATTATGCTGAAATAATCCCAGCGATTTGAGGGTAAACTAAGGTCAAAAATCACCATTTCTTCAAGAATGCTTGAAATAGGTTGACCAAGTATCAGATTATCCCCAGTCAGCTCCATAATCTTTGAGCTTTCTTTGGCTAGTCCTAGCTCATCTGCTCCACAAATCATACCATTAGACTGATGACCGAAGATTTTACGTTTGGCAATCTTGAAACCTCCCGGAAGCTCTGTACCGGCCTGAGCAAAAGCTACCCTGATCCCGGCTCGAGCATTAGCAGCACCACATACTACATCAATTAGTTCTGAAGAATCCGAATCGATCTTGAGTCGACAAACTTGCAATTTATCCGAGCCATCTATCGGACTAGCCTCCACGATTTCGGCTACGACTACCTTGACATCAAGCTCTTCAGCTACAATAATTTCCTCCACTTCTACCTCGGTTTTGGCAAAAGCCTGTTCGAGCTGACTAGTTGTCAGCTTTTTGTCCAAATACTGGTTGATTTGTGCCAGTGAGACTCTCATCGGACAAACCTCTGAGTAAGAAATCGATAATCTGGTCTCCAGAAGTAGCGAACATCTTCCACTCCGTATTTGACCGCCGCAATTCGATCTAGACCAAACCCAAAAGCAAATCCTTGATATATATCTGGATCAATACCCTGATTTTCAAGAATCTTTGGATGGACCATTCCTCCTCCAGCTAGTTCCAACCATTGACCTTGATACTTTACATCAATCTCGACCGAAGGTTCGGTAAAAGGAAAGAAACTCGGTCTTAGCCTAGTCTCAATCTGATCGTCTAATAGCTCCATTAGGATTGACTGAATCGCTCCCCTGAGATCAGCCATACTGACTCCCCGGTCTACGACCAAACCTTCTAGCTGATAAAAATTCCAGAGATGGGTACTGTCCTCATCCTCATTTCGATATACTTTACCCGGCACCAAAACTTTGATTGGCAATTGATTATTCTCTAGATACCTAATCTGAACAGGTGAAGTATGGGTCCTAGCAAGCATTTGCTTACCCTCATGATATTGATCGAGGTAAAAAGTATCCCAACCGTCCCTGGCTGGATGGTCTTCATCCATATTAAGAGCGGTAAAATTGTACCAATCAGTCTCTACTTCAGGGCCATCAGTTACTCGGTAGCCGAGCTTGCCAGCAAGCTCAGTAATTTCTAATAAAATATTAGAGATAGGGTGAAGTCTAGCTTTGGGTTGGTTGGACTTGCCTAGAGGTGCTGATAGATCTAACCTACCCCAATCAGTGGTCTGACTTGCCAGTTCTTTTTCTCGATCTGCTGCCAACCTAATCATCTGATCTTTTATCTGATTAATCTTTTGACCGTAACTCTTGCGCTCCTCAAGGCTAGCATTACCAAGTCCCCGGAGAGCTTGGTTGATTTCACTCTTTTTACCCAAATACTCTCTTCTTAGCTCGGCTAGACCCTCTAGACTTGTTTGTTTTTTGAGTTGATACTCAAATTGATCTAGGATTTGTTCTAGATTTTCTAATCTGATTGATTGATTCCAATTTGCCATATCTTTACTAAACTAATCTATTTTTTTAATATTTCTCGCGCCTGATCGCAAGTTCCTGATTAATTCTACTACAATTATGGTCAGTATCAAAAGAACCCCATCCCGATAATCAATAATCCTGAGACTACGAACTGCCAAGATAAATACTATGACGGCAGATACTATCAGGCTTCTGATCAACTGCAGTCTAATGCCTGGCCAATCAGGTGACTTCTTGAGCTCCAGTTTGGACAAGCCGGTAAAAACTCTTCTTTGTCTGATCAACAATTGCAAGCTTGTCATAGCTAAGATTAGCAGACCAAACCAAAGCATTATACCAATCGGGCCGATTGACTCTGGTGTGCTTACAAAAATTAAGCCCAAAACTAATCCCCAGCTAATCAGATTGATGAGTACTATAATTACTCTCAGCCTTGAAATGTCAGTTCGACTCATCAAGATCTCTGTCTTAGTTTTCATCGTCTTATCTTACCACAAAACCCCGCCCAATA
Source organism: Candidatus Nomurabacteria bacterium (assembly GCA_020639315.1). Classification (GTDB taxonomy): domain Bacteria; phylum Patescibacteriota; class Saccharimonadia; order JAGOAT01; family JAGOAT01; genus JAGOAT01. The sequence continues at coordinate 284,763 of JACKGM010000002.1, forward strand.
GAATTAAATCTAAACGAACCTTACCGGCCAAATCAACCCTCTTTTTCTTTCTTTGGGCTTGCGTTATGGCAGTTTACAATACAAAATACTGGATCCCCCGTAAGTTCTCCGAACTTCGGAAGATGACAGAAGAGGGACAGGTTTCGGAGGATGACAGGAGTTGGTCACCAAACCAAATTTCCGCTCTCTCCGCGTGTCATCTTCCAAAATCCCTTACTCCTCGCGTGTCATCTTCGGATTTCCCTTTAGGGAAATACCGGAGATCCAGTATCTGGATTGGATTCCAAAAATGCGAAATGCTGGATCCCCCGTAAGTTCTCCGAACTTCGGAGGATGACAATCCCCTTCCCGTGTCATCTTCGGATTTCCCCTTGGGGGAATACCGGAGATCCAGTATCTGGATTGGATTCCAGAAATGCGAAATGCTAGATCCCCCGTAAGTTCTCCGAACTTCGGAGGATGACAATGCCCTTTTGTGTCATCTTCCAAATTTCCGTAGGAAATTATGGGAGATCCAGTATTTGAACCACAAATTTTAATAACCTGAACACAATATTTATTTTTGATTTTTTGTGACTATAAATGAGTACCAAATTAGCTACAATATTAACTATTGGCTAGAGTAAAATATTTACTCAGCCTTCAGCCAAACACCTAGCAAACAATTTTGGTATGAATAATAATTGATTTCCCTAGCTAAAACGCTAGAGAGACTAGCTGTACTAGTTTTTACTATGGATTTTTGACACCGACTTAGTCCGCAATCATATGCCAATGTATCCATTCAGATTATTATTTTTTTTAACTTACTTACTCCCTAAATATAGGATACCCAAAACCAAACCGGACAATTTGGGACTACTAATAAAGAGTTGGAAAGTTAGTTCATTTTATGAACCTTACTTATCTATTTAAGCCAAAATATTAAAATACCGCTATGTCGCAAAATATTATTTACTATTACCTTTACCCCCAAGTATTCTCTTCTCTTTTGCCATCCTCCGAGTAGCTAGCTCTGTTTATTGTCATCCTCCGAAACCTGTCCCTTCTTTCTACCGCCCTCCGAAGTTCGGAGAACTTACGGGGGATCCAGTATTCCCGCATTTGCATTGTCATCCTCCGAAACCCGAAGGGTTTACGTGGGATCCAGTATTTTGCATTCCTGAGGCTCAACTCAAATACTGGATCTCCCATAATTTCCTACGGAAATTTGGAAGATGACTAGAGGAGAGTATTGTCATCCTCCGAAGTTTGGAGAACTTACGGGGGATCCAGTATTTTGTATCTGGAGTCATCAACAAAAGACAAGTTGGTTTTAGGTTAAGATTAGTATCCATAGTATACCCAAAACAAAACCAGCATTAGTAGTCCCAAATTGTCTGGTTTTGGTTTGGACATGCTATAGATATAATATTGAGTTTTATTCTACACTATTGCTCTAAATCTTTAACCTTATTGCAGGCAATGCCAGAAACTTTTGCAAATGTAAACTAAATCAGCTATGATATTGACATAAGGGGTTCTGATCAATTTAAAGGAGAAAACCTATATGCAAAACTACGGTCAAATGATTGATAAAGAGCTAATCAAGGAGCTGGGCCTTGACCAGATACACCGTGACAAACTAGAGGGTATCTTAGACGAGCTAGCAGTCATCTTGCAACCTGCTCTATCAGACAAGCTTGAAGCATCGCTATCAGATGAGCAATTGGATCAATTTGATCAATTTCTAATCAAAAACGACGAAATGGGAGCCTTTAGCTACCTTCAGCAACAAATTCCAAACTTTACCGAAGTAATCAAAGCGGTAATCGCTGACCAGAAAGAGATTCTTCGATCTCGAGTCGAGATGTTGATCGGTGGTGACCCTAGCTTACGCGCAACCTCTGAGGATCAAACTATTTTAGCAGCTGCACCTGCTAACCCCCAGCCGATTAGCCCCCAACCAAACCCTACAAATACTACCTCACCCCAGCTACCCAGCTACTCCAATCAACCACCTAAGCCTAGCAATTCAGCTACTAACAATCAGCCAATTACCAACTCTACGATTGCACCTCCGCCCAAGAGCTATGCAGATAAGATTGCTAGAGATAAATCTATCAATAAACCTACTAAAGATGCCCCTCCCAATAGCCCAAAAGATTCAAAACAATCAGGCGCAGGCAACTCCTCAAATCCTACCAGCCAAAATGATTCAACTAAGCTATCTGGATCCAACCAAGCACCCCACGCTTTTCATTTACATGGAGGTAATTACAACGACTACCCCAATACTCAGCCCCAAAAATCTCCTGGCAACCTAAACTCTCATCAGCAACCAGCGACTAACTCTGATGTCAAGAGCTCTACTACAAATCCAATTCCAACCCCTGCTCCTAGTTCAAATCCCCCTAAGGCCAACAACAGCACTCCATATTCCCCTTCATCTAACCCCCACCCAAGACAGATCCAAACGAATCCTTCAGCTGGAACTCAACCTACTCCAAGCTTTGACTTTTCAAAACCAACCAAACCCCAACCTACTTCAAACCAAGAACAGACTACAAATGCCAAGCTAGGATCGATCCCTCAGTCTATCCCAGCTCAGCCTTTTTCACCCAAACCTCTTACTGATTGGACTACTAGCCAGAGCAAACCAACCCCTCCTCCAGTAGCTTCTACTGCTCAGAGCTTCTCTAGCTCCCAAGATCCAAAGCCCTACATTGTACCTCAGTCAACCAATGACCTTAGCCAAACCTCAGCACCAACTCCCAACCAACCAGCTAGCACGCCTGCTCCTAGTGAATCAGCACCCAATACTCCTCCGCAAATCAAAATCCCAGATGTCAATGCTCCTGATGGCGTTCCAAATATTTATGAGGATTCCTACCTACGTAGTAGCTTCAATCAATCAGCTCCCAGTAACCCCCAACCTCAAACAGCCCCTGATACCAACCCCCAAGCACCTGCTAAGCCTGCACCACCTACTATCAATCCCTTTGTCCAATCCGCAGGTTCATATGCTCAAAACCCAACCCAACCTGTTAGCCCCAACCCATATCCAAACAGCCCCCAAAACCCCGTAGATAGCCTAACCGATCCTTATGCTCCACCTAGAAATGTAAGCTCTACTCCTCCACCAACTACCTACTCCACTGGAATACAAACCAACCCTCAGCCTGCCGCTCCAGCTAGCTATCCTCCGGCTAGTCACCCCCTAAGCTCGACTCAATCTACCCCCAATCCCGGCTTTCCTCAAGCCAATTCCGTATCTCAACCTAGCCCCAATAATACCCCTAATACCCCAGCTTCTGTGCCCAACTCGACTACCCAGCCAGCTCAACCCTGGCAACCTCCAGCAAACCAAGTCAATCAACCTACCCAACCTACTACTCCCAGCTACGACTATACCAATCCTGCCACCAACCCCAATCACCCCTTAAATAGCCTTAAGCAGTAGCCAATGCCAATCTATACTAAGAAAGGAGACCAAGGCAAAACTTCTCTTTTCGATGGTACTAGAGTCGATAAGACCAATGCCAGGATCAATTGCCTCGGCACAATCGATGAATTGAATAGTACGATTGGACTACTGGCTACTCTTATAACTTATGACCAAGAGCTAAAAATCAATGATATAGTTGTAGCTAATACTACTTTGCTCAAAGATATTCAGTCTAAGCTTTTCTCGATTGGAGCAAGTATTGCCAACCCTGCCATCGAGGTATTTGAGTCTGACTACCTGGATTTTACCAGTAAGGTAGAGGATTTGATTGACCAAATGACAACAATTTTACCCAAGCTAAAAAACTTTATTTTACCGGGTGGCAATATGACAGCTGCCCAAGCTCAAGTGACTCGTTCTGTTACTAGGCGAGCCGAAAGAACTTACTTCGGACTAGAAGAATACCCGGACATCACTATTAGCCCAGCAATTGCCAGCCTACTCAACCGTCTCTCCGATTATTTCTTTACCCTCGCTCGGTATCTAAACTTTGCCTCCAAGGTTGATGAAACTATCTGGAAGCAATAGAGGCCCTATTTTCTAACCCTAAAGCCCACCAATAGCATAGCAAATCATCACTTCAGTATTAATTTCACCTGGTTGATTTGGGTCTAACCCCGAGGGGTCTGGCGCTAGCTTTGACTGATCCACCGAAACCCAAACTCCATTGCACCCAACTGGTAAATCTATTACCGTTATAACCCCGGCAATAGAAAGAATGTAGACTCTGGACCTTCTTTGTCATTCTGATCAGTCGCTATCAGTTTTACCCCTTCTAGTATTGAGGATTTAGGTGGCCTAAAAAATGCAATACTAGAGACTACTTGATCCAGAAAGCATGCTCCTGCCAAGCTTTCATCCTTCAAATCATACAAATCGGGCTTAATAATAATAAACGGTCCACACTCTACCGAAAGTCTTTCAAAAAGAATTTCTACAAGAAATTTTTCTGGGTCTTCACAACCTAAAAAATATAGTTTAGTAACAGTAAATCCATCAACCTCTTCCTCAATATTTCTTAAATGTCTATTAAAGTTGTCACCAGGGTTACTATTCATTTCAATCAAACCCATACCCTACCCATACTGCTGTATCTACAATCCCATCTTCTGCTCCATCAGTAGCCGTTGCAGGACCTACGGAGACCAAAACGTTTCCAGCTCCTAGTGGCAAATAGACTATCTTTGCCTCACCAGGATCAAGACTAAATGTGTATGTTGTATCTGTAGCTTCACCATCCTTCATCACGGACAAAGTAATTTCCGGTAGGTTAGGCCTATTTGGATCTCTGTAAACAATCATTACTCCAGTAGTATTACTAAATAATGCACCACCTTCAATCGATCGAGAGCTAGTTCTATGCCTTTTTGGCAACACACTAGAGCATCCCTCTGGTAATTTTTCAGCTAACCGTTCCGCCAACCCCGAAGCGATATCTTGATTAGGGTCTATGGGTTTTTCCACTGCCTCAACCCTAAACTGCCCTAGAGCACCCTTAATATCACTCCAATCAACCAAACCTTGTATATCTTGACCTAACTTATCCTCCGGAAATCCTTCTTCCCTACTACCCTTACCCATCGTTACCTCCGATTAAATTAATACCCATCAGTACACCACCACCGCCTGATTCGACAAGTTGCCGTGAATATTCATATTGGCCATCAATTGAGCGGCGGTCCAGTTGAGTTGACCGCTGACTGGATCATTGATAATAAAGCTAGTTGGGTTATCAGGATTTCCCCTAAAACCAATCACAGTCCTAGCATGTTCTCCTATGTATGCTCCTACCGCTGAACCGTTGGCGTTCCAATCAATCCTCTGCCCACTATAGCTATAGCCCCAAATCACTACCGGGTTATTGTTGGCAATCTGGTTTGCAATAAAGCTAGCCGATACTCCATAATGCACGCTACTATTCGCTCCCAATGCTTGTGCTGCTGCTGCGATTGGTGGCGCGTAAACCCCATAGCCAGTCTTAGCCGACTGACTTCCCATCACATCTCCGACAAACATTTGGTAAGGATCATCCCATTGGTTGCCATCTACTTGCCATTGTTTCGGGTTGTAGCCCACAAGACTCATTATTTGATTTTCGGTCGCACTAATCCCTCGATATGCCAATGCCATCTTCAGAGCTGCTGATTCACAAGATAGCGGCATAGTCTGATAAAAAAATGGTACTCCTAGTATTGTCACCCTCTCCTCAGTCACAAAGCTCCCCGTAAATCCACTACTACTAGGCAAACCAAAGCCAAGATTGACCACTCCAGCTCCAACTACTACCCGGTATTCAGAGCCATACCCCAAGCTGGTGTTTGGGACTACCAAAACCGTACTATCGCTAGCCCACTCCAGATGATAATCAAAGCTCGGCGCGACCGAAATCCTACTCTCGGCTGAGGCCCGATCGACAGCCTGGGAAAAATCTACCCGAAATCTAGAATTGATCGGTAGCCCATATCCCCCAGGAGAAATCGATGCATAAACTTCACCAACTGATCTAACCCTAAAGCTCCTAGGACTTTCGGCTTCCAATCTACCTCCAGCCTCAGTCCTAGCCCCAGTCATAACTTCAATATCATAGCTATTTCCAGGAGTAATACCAGACAAGTCTAGCTTGATATTCTGAGCATCTAGCCAGCTATATCCGCCCAGATTGGTTTGAATAGTCGTCTCTTGCTGATTCATTGGTTCTGAGAAACTCAAAACCAGATTGGAATTTGGATTAAGGCTCTCAGTCTGATTGATACTTAGCTTTGGCTCCCTGACTGTTTGAAACTTGTACTGCTTGACTGGCTTAAGCTGATCTTTGTAGTTATCGAATACTTCTACACCGTACTCGGTAGTCTGTCGATATTCCTGCTTGGGAACAAATTTGACCTCAGTCTTATCTTGAGATAAGATCTTGTCAAACTGAATCTCTGGCTGAGTTTTGATCTGAAAATCACTCAAGTCATTGTTGGGTTCGGTTAGCTTCAGGGTCAATGTTTGGTCAAGCTTGACATTGCTTGCCTGATCAAAATCTACAGCTTCGATCTCAGGGGCATCCTGAGTCCGAAACCCAAGCTCTAGATCTTGCTTATCACCAAATTTCTTGGCAATACCATTCAGCTTGACCCTATAATCAGTCCCGGTCTTCAGTCGTCCATCTGGCACCAAGACGATCTGATCGACAAGACCCAATGCACCAGTATGCATAAGCTCCAAATGATAATCGAAGCTTGGCTCAGTCTCAACTGCAAAATTTTGATCGAGTCCAAAATTGGACTTGATTTTCAGAGCCTGACCAATCTCTAGCTTGGCCTCGACTGGACTTAGCTCAAGCTCCCCCTCCAGGTAATGCCAAGTATTAGAGCCAACTATTCCAGCTAGTAGTCCCAACTGTAATACCATCAGGCCAACCAAAGCCAAGCCCAATCTTCTGGATATCAGGCGCAGAAAATAACCGAAACCAAATCTCCAAAATAAGCTCGGACTTAATTGTTCTATTTCTGGCTTGGGGTCTTTTGGGTTCTTATGATTCTGATTATTTTGGTAATTTTTGTTATTTTTGTTATTTTTATTTTTGTTTTTGTTTTTATGTTTGTGGCTCAATCGTATATTCCTTATTTATTACTTATTATTTTTCCTCGATTTAGACTATGGTCAAAATGATGGTACAAATGAATCATAGCCAGAGAACATCCATAAAGTAATACCGAAAAAGTGTAGATCCTAATACTGCCAAGATCATAATAATCTATCAGTTGCCAACCTGCCACTACTAGAAATAGCCCGGCTAGGTATTGACCAGCAAGCGTTCTTCTTCTCCTAGCCTCAAGCATGGTTAAGGCAAAAGCAGTAATCATAATGCCACCACAGACTAGTTCCCGATTTTCTACTGAAAGTAAAAGTTTGAAAATGATTCCAAAATATAGACCGATCAGCGCTCCTATCCTCAGCCACTGGGCATGAGCTTGCTCAAAAAAGTTTGCCATTAGATACCATCCGACCGCGGCAACTATTGGTAGCACTGCAGTCAGAAGCTCAATATCTACTAGATATAAGAATCGATATACTGCTATAAAAAATGTTAGACTAGAAGCAATTCTTGTATAGTGCAAGTGCTCCTTTTTGGTGATCAAAAGAAACAAAATAGACAATAGAACAAGTCCTGCTACACTCAACATATCCCCAGACATTAGTAAGAATAAACTCGACAAGAAAATGCTGATCATCCCAGCTAAGTGTACGACTATCTGGCTAGATTGATAATAATCTTTAAGACTATTATTTAATTGGTGACCTTTTTGGCTAATCTTCAATTTTTTGTCACTCAACATGATCAGTACTGCGGACAGTAACAGCCAAAGGATCCCCAACCCCGACATATCTAGCTGATTAAATTGCCAGCCTAGCTGCAGTGATATCAACACTAGTATTAGTAAGAACATCCCCAAATTTGCTGGATATAGTCTAGTGACTCTCTTGAGTGAAGCAAGAGTATATTCGCTAATCATTAAGCTTGCCCCAATGACTAGACTCAGTGAAGCTACTATCAACCAATCCTGTCTCCCCAGCCACCCAGAGACAATAAAGATAGTCAGATTGACAACACCAGGGACAATCAATAAGTACCTCATATCAACCCTACTCTTTTCTCCTCCAAAGGTTTGGGTTAGTCTAATCCAGATACCCACGACTGCTACAATCAAGCTCACCATATCTACAAACAACAGTCCCGACACTAGATTGTCAAAGTAGTACTCGGCTAAGAATAAACTGCTCAGTGTCAGTATTGCCTGACTCAATACAAATAGTCCGGTTTTGGTTGATAGCCTGCTTAGATTGACAGCATAAACTAGACAATAAAAGCTAGTGATCAGTAGATAGCTAAAGGCATTTAGTCCTGAAGCAATGCCCATCAAGACAAGTATTGTAGTCATAGCTACAATAGTATTGCCCCAAATACGAATAATCATCTGCTCTTCCAGATAATGATGACGATTGGTCAGCTCAAGCAACCCAGCTAATGCTACTAAAGGCATCAGGGCTAGCCGATGATCTAGACCAAAATATACTGGCAAACAAAATGCTAGCGAGTAGACCGAGCCTAGTACTAGATGAAAAACATATTGGTGCTTGTGCTGACTGTAGTTGTAGCCAAGCCAGGCTATACTCCATAAGCTTGCCAGACCTATGGTCAGGCTATAGCTATTAAGACCTAGTCCGATCACACTTAGCCAACCTGCAAGCAATACTGACAAAATAAATATTCCCTCCATCACCTTAAATGAACCTATCAGCAGAGGTTGATCTTCTTCAATCATCATCAGCAAGAAGTAAATCCCCACCAAGACTAAGCTACCTGCAATAAAGAAGATATTACTATCATACAAAGCAACACCGACTAGGTTGGCAATCATTGCTATACTGACCGAGACTAAACTGAGCTTACGGAAATCAGCTGCCAAAACCTTTTCAAAAAATGAGCTCGATAAGATGATCAGAATTACCCCGGCCATTGCCCCAGCCAGACTAAAGCTATTGATATCCCCACCTGCGGCGTAGACCAAGGACTCCAAAGCAACAATTACCGTGATACCTAAGGTATTTGCCACTACTCTACTTCTGCGTAACTCGTAGGCAAAGAGTGTAATAATGCTAACCATCACAAATCCCACTAGCCAATACAGTTTTCCTAGGCCAAAATCGCTATAGAGCCTTAAGGTTAGAGGCAAAGCCAAGAGTGAAGTAGCCGACAAATCATACCAAGCAGACCAGCTTGGATTGGGTTTGCTGACTAGGGCTAACCCTAAATAATACTTAGTAGCAATCAGGACGAAATTTAAACCCAGTAGTATTGTCAGCACCAGACCAAAATAACTCAAATCATAACCAAAGCTTAGGATAGCTAGTAAAACCATTGTGGCAGTATTGACCACCAGCAAAGTCTTAATCAATCTATCTAACAATTTATTCTTGGCAACCGCTTGTTCATTTTGCTTCTTTAAATTCTTACGCTTAAGCTTAGGTTTGACACTCAGTCCGTCAATAAATTGTCCAGCTTCGCCAGTCTCAAGTGGACTAGCTGAGGCAATCAAGCTCAAAAAGATAAACAAACCCCCAGTCAAGCCCAATCCCAACCAGGCTAACATTTTACTCCTTGTCGCAATATCTTAGACTCAAACAAAAAAGCACCCAGCTTCCAGCAATCTGCTTGGTAGTATTGGGTGCTTGTGATTTGTATTTTGCTCATTTTGTTTATTTATTTTTTAAGGCAAGGTTTTTTGCGTTGCCTTACCTGTCAACGACAAGAGACTAACCTCTTATGTCTAGATTATAAAGAACTAAATATTTATACGCAAGGGTTTTGTTGATTTTTCTGGGGATAAATCAAAAAAATAGCGACTCCTGATCAAATATCCCGTATTTGATTAAGAACCGCTATTTTACTAAAACTTTTTAAGACACAATTTCCCATCATACTCTAACCACATCAAAGAGTATGATCGGGCACTATTGGCACCCTCCGTTTTAAGTGTTATAAAATATAACTAATCGTTGTGGTTTGGGGTGAAGTGCCCGACCAAGTAATAACCTGGGTCGATTTTGGACTCAAGTTATCTGGTAAGCCTCCTCGACATCCGCCGATGAGGAACCTAGGTCTGCTCCAGAACAGCACTCTGGAGCACGCCTAGGTCCTCACCTATTACTTACTAACTAGTTTTTGACACGTTAGAAGATTTGGATTGGTTATAGCTTTGGGCTATAACTGGTGCGAGGTGTGATATCAGTCGATTTGTTTGAGTTCTTGATCAACTTAATCACAATCATTATTTTTCCCTGAAGTTGAATATTCCTTTGCCTAGCATTGAATACTACTTAGTCTACCGAGGGTAAACTGATAGCACTTGCCCCATTCTCAATCATTTGACTGATTAAGAAAAAATATTCTTTTCTCCTGGTGATAATTCTAGTTTTTAAGAGCACAACTGCTATTCTCAATCTTGCGATCAAAAATAAAATTGCTCATTTTTCGTAAGCTTGTTACAAAAAGACTAGAGAAATCTTACCTGAAGAGTTTTCAGAGAGTTCCCTTACTATCATCAGAGTAAGGGGATCTTAAGCTAGGCAAAGGGGGTATAATCCTAGCTTAAGATTCCCCTACTCTTGATTACTGTCCTTGGGCAGTAAATGATAAATACTGGCGAAGCATCCTACCCCGTTCTAGCCTTGTCAGCCAGGCTATAGCAAAAAGCGATGTTCACGCACGCTTCTATGTAAGCTAACTGCCTCCTGACACCGACTCAAGGTATATTTCTATACCTATCTAACCCTCCGGGTAGAATCAATGCTATGTATTATCTAGATCGGTAGTCAATCAGGAGTACTGATCTCAAAACCTATCTAGGTAAGGAAATTTGATTTGGCTTATGAATTGTAAAAGAACCTTATTAAACTTGATCTTGTCAAGCTCAACGTTTCGCTGATGATTTAAACTTTCATCATGGCTCTATCGTAGCAAAGCATTAGCATAATGTCAACACTTTTGTAGTAATAAATGTTACATAATCTGTACCTATATCTTATCTATATAATATGATTATCACTTTTCAATAGTTATACCAGTATAATATCGTTGTTATAATATATACATTATTTGCCATCTAAACCTTCTGTACCCCTATTGCTATCGTATCCCTCTCGCGCTATCATCCCCTTCCCCCTTAAGGTCACTCTTGTATTAGACTTGTTCCTTATAGCAAACTCAAAACAAAACCGGACAATTTGAGCTGTACTATAGAGAACTAGAAAGGTAGTTATTCTTAAGAGCCATATCCATAGATATGGTGAGTAAGAAAACTAGCTTTATAGACTCTAGAGTTGGGTCAAAAGTCTGGTTTTGTTTTTAACTTGCTATAACTAAGGTTTTCGGTCCCAAACCACCTACTTTGAAATATAATAAATCTTTTCACTTCATCACCTTAATTTTGTTAGGGCTCTTTACGAAAAGGCTATTCTAGTCTCAAGCTAGACAATTTTATGCTCAAAAATTATTGGGGAACAAGTCTATTAACCCTGTTGCCATATAAACTTGCGAGGTCAAAGCTGATGATTTTTATTCCAGACTAGCAAAACATGACAAAGCATAACAGGAGTTACGCTGCGAAGTGTTTTGCTAGTCTGGGGCAAAAATGGCACTTTTGAAGCCGTGAGGTTATATGGCAACAGGGTTATTGTCATCCTCCGAACTTCAGAGAACTTACAGGTATCCAGAGCATTGTCATCCCCCGTAATCCTCGCAAGAGGATTACGGGGGATCTAGTATTTGTATTTTGAATAAAACCTAATTCTCCTATTTATCTTACTATACAAAATAGCAGGGTTTATAAAAATTTTATACCCTTGTCCATACTAAATCAGCCCAATCAATTGCTTGACCTGATCCAGCTTCTGGTCTGCCAGTTGCTGACAATGCTCTTTTCCCTCAGCCACTACCCTACCTAGCATTGCCTGATCCTCTCTAAAACTTCGATATCTAGTTTGTAAATCAGCTAGCGTATCAGCCACCAATTCTGCTAAATCCTGCTTAAACTGACCGTATCCAAGTCCACTATAACGCTTCTGTATGGCTTCGATTGATAGATCACCATTAAACCCTCGATAAATATTGATTAGATTGCTGATCGCAGGTTGGGTAGCTGGATGATAAACTACCTGATTATACTGATCGGTTACAGCTTTCTTAATTTTTTTATTAACTTGCTCGGGAGGATCTTCCAATAGTATATAGCTCAAATGATTATCGCTACTTTTACTCATCTTTTTGCTTGGATCTTGCAGATTCATAATCCTTGACCCCGTTTGAACTATCTGACCCTTGGGTATTACAAATACTTCTTTGTAAAGATTATTAAACCTACTAGCAATGTCCCTAGTCAGTTCAATATGCTGGATCTGGTCATCTCCCACTGGCACAATATCAGTATTGTATAGTAAAATATCAGCCGCCATCAAAACCGGATAGTTATAGAGTCCCACTAATAGCCCCTCTGGTTTCTGACCAGCAGTCTTATCCTTGAACTGAGTCATCCGGTTGAGCTCACCGATAGTCGTATAATTGTCCAATATCCACGCCAACTCGCTATGTGCAGGAACAGTAGATTGAACCATGATCTTAGCGTTACCTTGATCTGGGTCAATCCCCAACGCCAGCAACCACGCTATCATATCAAAAGTGCGTTCCTGGAGCTGATCGGGGTCCTGTCTGACTGTAATCGCATGCAGGTTAACTATGCTAAATATCAGCTGACTATCTGGGCTATCTTCCTGCAACTCTACCCACTGTTTCATTGCCCCAATATAATTCCCAATCGTCGGCTTACCGCTGGGCTGTATCCCCGAAAATATTCTCGTCATATAGCTATAATTTTAACACACCCCTTACCCCAACCAAACCCCACATAACCCCCAGCTTCAACCTCTCGATTTCGACATCTTCAGTTTCGGGGTCAGACCCCGAACTCGACCTTGCTAACAGATATAAATCGTCGGGGTCTGACCCCGACTTGTATTTTTTTTAGACACCATGGCCTACTCTTGTAACTACTCTTGTAATCTACTTAACCGTATAGCTGCGAGTGTGTTCCTATCAAAGCAAATATGATTATTTCCTCTGACTCTCTATAGTATAGAGCTCGCAAGTCTCCTGATATATTAATACTATAATAACTAGCAAATCTTCCCTTTAGTGGATGTAGTCTCAAAATTGGATTTACTGGATCAATCAAAAACAGTCTTAATCGTTGATCAAATTGAACTTGTTGTTTGGCTGGTAATTTTTGATATTGTTGCTTAAACTTTTTGTCATATTTAATAATCATGACTTCAGGTCTTGTAGGAAATCCTCAACATTATCAAATGCCGAGCTGATTTGACCGTCTTCCCTATCTCTCTCCACTTGAGCAATCTTCTCCTCGAGCCCTATGCTCATCGGTTCTGGAACATATATCTCAATATGCCTAGTCACAACCACTTGTTTTAGATAGCTATTAATTAAGCTACTGAGTGTAATCCCAGCGTCCTTAGCGAGCTGTTGAGCAGCCCTCTTGGTATCATCATCTGTTTTGATAGTAATTACTTGGCTCATAATACTAAATATATACGTAGTATTACATATTGTCAACCGAGCCCTGCCATAAATCAAAATCTAGAATCATAGAATCGGGGTCTGACCCCGAACTCGACCTTGCTAACAGATATAAATCGTCGGGGTCTGACCCCGACTTGTATAGATTGAAGACTATTATACTTGCAAAATTACTGGGTTTGAGCAACAATGTAACTAACTTTAGTGTTAGACTCAACGATTACTGACTATCGTTGTCTCTGTAAAATATAATCAATACTAACTATGCCAAATCCAAATACTATTAGACGGTACTATCCTAATACCTTTTACCACTTATACAACCGTGGTAATCATAAGTTGCCCATATTCTTTAACCATCAAGAATATTTGAAGTTCTTGGCTATACTGAAGTTTTTATTAACATCAGACAACAAGACGGCTGATTCTCTAAAAATATTTGCTAAACCTAGGAGAAAAGAGCAAAATTTTAGCAAGAAAATTGCGTTAGTTAGTTTCGTCTTAATGCCAAACCACTTCCATATGATAATATATGCAAAAGACCCGAAGGACATAGAGAAATTCATGGGTAGGTTAAGCATAAAATACACTCAAATAGTTAACTCTAATCACAACCTGGTAGGTCGACTCTTCCAGGGTGTATATAAGGCTAGACCAATATTATCAGAAATTGACCTGACTAACACTTCTGCTTATATACACCTAAACCCAAACGAACTCACTCCTGATAATTCAGATTATTATCTTTCCTACCCCTATTCGAGTCTGTCCAAAAACCATACTACATTAGGGGTTATCAATTTTGATTTACTCACCGATAAGGCGGATATATCACTAATTCAATATCATCAGTATTTATTGAATAAATCAAAAAATTTCGTTGAAATGCAAATGATTAAAAAACATGGTATCTAAACTTCTGAGGTGACCAAACTAAGCTATAAGTTCTAGAGAATAGTCTTCCTGACTTCGTGACTTCGGGGTCTGACCCCGAACTCGACCTTGCTAACAGATATAAATCGTCGGGGTCTGACCCCGAAGTCAGGATTTAGTAGTAGATTTTTATCCGACCTGTGATCACTACGATTAGTACTATTAGACCAAGGAATCTACGCCACAAGTTGACCCCGTAGCGAATCTCCAAATAAGCCCAATAAATCAAGCTAATGTCTCTAATTAGCCCCAAATAATAACTGATAGAAAAGCGACTAAGTATCAGGCTCGCTAGTCCAAAATAAAACCAAATCTTCAAGGGCAGATTAGCAGGTTGGGCGACTACAATCCTACCCTGACTATCCCTAAAGCATTTATCTACCAGGAAATTTTTACATTTACTAATCAACTGATTTGATTTCATCAGCACTAAGTCAAACTTAATTCTTAGAATAGTCCTCTTGTCTACTCTTAAGACCAATCAACCAAACTAGGCTAGCGATTGCTACTGCAACCAAGATAATAGTGAGGATACCAGCTCCGGTCTTGGGTAGTTGTTTCACCTTATCGATTAGACTATCTTTTGCTTCTAGATAATCCGGCACTCCATTACCATCTTTGTCAACAAAACTCTTAGAATCAGTAGGGTTAGTACCGTTTTGCTCTTCGACATAGTCGGGTACTCCGTCACCATCGGTATCGAGATAATCATCTGGGTCATTGGGATCGGTGCCCTGCTGATTTTCAACGTAGTCAGGCACTCCGTCACCGTCAGTATCAAGGAAGTCGTCCGGATCATTGGGATCAGTCCCCTGCTCTTGTTCGACTACATCAGGCACTCCGTCACCATCGGTATCAATCCCTTCCTGATAATCAGGGATACCATTGTTATTTTCGTCTACAAAATCATCAGGGTCGTCAGGGTTAGTACCGTTTTGCTCTTCGACATAGTCGGGCACTCCATCGCCGTCAGTATCAAGGAAGTCAGTAGGATCGCTAGGATCAGTACCCTGCTCTTCTTCAACATAGTCAGGCACCAAGTCACCATCAGTATCTGGATAGCTGTCTGGGTCACTAGGGTCTGTACCCTCCTGAATCTCTACATAATCAGGTACTCCGTCACCGTCGGTATCAAGGAAGTCATCAGGGTCACTCGGGTCTGTGCCCTCCGATACTTCGACATAGTCGGGTACTTCATCACCATCATTATCAGGGTAACTACTAGAGTCATAGGGGTTTGTACCTGCAACTACTTCGATGCTGTTTGGCACACCATCTTGATCGCTATCTAAAAAATCATTAGGGTCATTAGGGTTAGTACCCTCTTGAATTTCAACATAATCAGGTACACCATCACCGTCGGTATCAAGAAAATCATCAGGATCATTGGGGTCTGTACCCTCTTGAATCTCGATTGAATCCGGTACCCCATCCCCATCAGTATCTGGCCCATCACCAGGGTCATTTGGATTATATGGATCTGTACCATCGACTAATTCTTGGTAATCCGAGATACCATCATTATCACTATCTAGGAAGTCGTTAGAGTCGCTAGGATCAGTACCCTCAGTCTCTTCTACATAATCAGGCACCCCGTCACCGTCAGTATCCAAGAAGTCATCGGGATCATTGGGATCTGTGCCCTGTTGTAGTTCAACATAATCAGGAACCCCATCACCATCGCTGTCAACAAAACTATCCGGGTTGTTTGGATCTGTTCCGTCAATGATTTCAACATAATCTGGTACCCCGTCGCCGTCAGAATCAGGATAGCTTATAGAATCATAGGGATCAGTTCCTTCCTGCTCTTCGATATAGTTAGGCACCCCGTCACCGTCAGTATCCAAGAAGTCATCGGGATCATTGGGATCTGTGCCCTGTTGTAGTTCAACATAATCCGGAACTCCATCACCATCAGTATCAGTGGCTTCGATTACTTGAAAATCTACATAGTCATAATTGTTTCTGAAACCTACATCAATCTGTTCAATCGTATCGAGATAGCCATAGTTGGTCAAAAATTGACCTGCGTTAACACCTATATCAGCTACCAATATAAGCTCAGCTTGAGCCGAAGTAACCAAGCTTGGAATTGACCAGGTTAAACTACCCTGATCAAAACTTCCATCAGTGACTTGTATGTCTGCTACTGTTAGCCCTGTAGGCAAACTGTCCTTGATCACAATACTGGTAGCATCATTGTCCCCGATGTTATTAACAACAATCTTATATACCACCTGACCACCTTCCTGAAGATTGCTCCTGATATCTTGATCATCGATTACCTTAGTCACTTCCAAGTCAGTTACTACAGGTACGACTCCTGTGGTAAAAGCGATCAAATCATTATCATTGAGATAATTATTATCATCTTGATCAAAACCTAAGAGACTAGCAGAATTAATCACCTCTTGACCATTAGCTGCGTCAATATTGACAGTAATATCAAGTGTAGCTGTCGCAGCTGAAGCCAAACTTGGAATTTGCCAGATACCAGTAGCTGAGTCATAACTGCCGACCGAAGGGTTGGCACTGACAAAGCTTACCCCGCTAGGCAAGTCATCATTGATCATTAGCCCTGTAGCACCAATACTCCCTAGATTGTCTACTATAATCTGATAAGTCAGACTATCATTTTGATTGAATCCGCTATTGTCAAAGTCGATTGTTTTGAAGACTGCGATATCAGTCAGCATTGGCTCAACACCGACCGTGAAGCTTGCACCATCTGAATCATTACTATAGTCGATATCGATTTGATCTAAGCTATCTAAGTAAGCTAGATTATCAAGCTGACTATTGAGGCTAGCATTGATGGTAGCTGTAATCACCAAACTCTCTTGACCATTGGCTGCCAAGCTAGCAAACTGCCACTGACCAGTCACCGGATCATAGCTACCTGAGCTAGTGGTGGCCGAAACAAAGCTCAGACCAGCTGGCAATTGGTCAATAATCGTTAGGTTGGTAGCCGATTGAGTAGTCTGATTGGTTGCAACTACTTGATAAGTAATAATCTGACTAGTGGCCAGCTCTGCTCCACTATTCGGATAATCAATATTCTTGATCACTGCAACATCAGTCAGGACGGGAGTCGTCCCAACGGTGAACTGAATAGTGTCATTGTCGTTAGCAGAGTTGGGGTCGACTAGATTGGTGGCTACGGCTGTAATCTCACCATAGTTGTCGACTGCTTGGCCTAGGCTAGCATTGATAGTAGCTGTAATCCTGAGCTGAGTATTACTGTAAGCTGCCAGGCTAGAAACGCTCCAGTCCCCAGTGGCCTGATTGTAGCTACCAGTATCTGGAGTAGCCGAGACGAAGCTTAGTCCAGCTGGCAAAAGGTCACTAACCACGATATTGTTAGCTGTCTGATCTCCATAATTTTCTAGATTGACGATATAGACTACCATGCCTCCGGTCGAGAAATCACTAGTACTACTAGCAAAATCGATATTGGTATATACCCCGAGGTCAGTTACCACCGGAGCTACCCCGACTACAAACTCAATACTGTCGCTATTGTTGACTGCATTGGTATCAACTTGATCGAATCCATTGATCTGAGCAAGGTTATTGATTGTAGTACCACTAGCAGCACCAATGGTAGTGGTTACTAAGATTGTCTTAGTCTGATTGACAGCTAGCGTACCTAGATTCCAAGTCGTACCATTGTAGCTACCATCCCCTTGTGTACCGACTAGGGTTAGTCCGGCTGGCAGAGGATCGTTGACTGATACCCCTGTAGCATTCAAAGGACCTTGATTGGTCACTTCTAGCTTGTAAACCAATTGGTTACCAGAGTTGTAGCCAGAATTGGCAGTATCAAAAGTCTTATTGATCGAGAGATCGGTGACTTCACTGGCATTGTTTAATACTGTGTAGACACTGTCATAATTGTTACTGAGGTTGGTATCAGTTTGGTGCATACTCAGAATGTCAGAGATATTTACTACTACGCCACTACTGAGATCAACCCTGACTAATAGATTGAGTGTTGCGGTACTACCTGTACCCAAAGAACCCAAATCCCAGACTCCTGTTGCTTGATCATAGCTACCATAGCCATTGGTATTAGCAGACACAAAGCTTGTGCCGTTTGGAACTGCGTCTCGGACTATTACCATACTAGCAGGGTTAGAGCCTTGATTGGTCACATCTATTACATATTGAATTTGATCATTTTGACTGTATGGTCCAGGTGTCGATGCACTAATCGACTTATTGAGTACCAAATCAGTCGCAAGAATCGTGACTGGAGTATTAACCAGATCAACATTATCGCTATAGGTATTACCGAGCTCACTTTCTGTCTCGACTAGGACCTGATTAGCCACTTCTGGAGCAGCTGCTTCATCCACTAGTACCTTGAATTCGAGTGGCTCAAGTGCCTGACCCTCTAGGACTGGATAATTCTGATAGGTACATTCGATATCTTGACCGGTCACTAGACAGCTCCAGTTGGTCGAGCTAACCCAGCTATCAAAGCTCAGACCAGGATCGAGGCTATCAGTCACTACAATTGGTGAGGTAGCCAAGACCTGACCGACTGGACTACCTGGGGAGCTAGTATTATTACTGACTTGAATCCTATAAGTACCCAAACTATTTTCGACGAAGCTACCGACTGCAGTCTTTTCTACTGCTAGATCAGGCCTAATCAGATCGACAGTGAATGATACGGTATCTGTATTGTTAGCTTGATTGGTGTCAAGCTGATCAGCTGACTGAATAGTCGCAGTGTTGTCTATCTGTCCATCCTGAGCTACAGTGGCCTGAATAGTCAAGGTAGCGCTAGAATTAGCAGCAATACTAGGTATAGTCCAAGTACTGCCACTGTAGCTACCACTAGAAGCAGTAACATTAGTAACATTTAACTCCGAGGGAACAACATCTTCTACTACAATATTGCTAGCATTGAAGTCGGTCGGGTTTGTCACGGTTATTTGGTATTCGATGGTACTACCGAATTCGATTGGGTTGTCAGCTGATGAGACTTGCTTATCTAGGCTAAGATCAAGATCGACCATCATCCCGAAATCAACTGTCTGATTGTAGTTGCTGACCCAGCCACCGGTACTGGCGGTCTCAGAACCGTAGGCTAGATTAACCCTACCGGATACTACACCGTAAACTCCATTGGTACCATCATCATTATTGTCAGTATTGTCTAGATAAGTAACTGGTTCATATGGTCCAGTCAAAGCATTGGTTCCACTAGTACTTGTATAGCCTTCTAGTGGCTGACCAGCAGCGAACTGACTAGTCGGAATCAAGACAAAGTAATTGCCATTGGCCAAATAGTCTATTTTGTAGTTCCCTGACGGATCAGCTGTAGCAGTGTCGATAAATATATCTGTATTTGGATCAAAAGTACTATTACCATCATCTAACCACAACTCAACCCCTACTCCACCAATACCATTATCTCCAGCATCAAATAGACCATTGTAATTATTGTCTGCGAAGACTGCACTACCGATTGAATTGTAACGAACTTGGGCGGAAACGGAGTCGGAATTGTTGCCAGTATTGGCTGCTATTTCATCTACACTTGATACACTAGCCGTGTTGTTGAGAGTCGGTGCCGCACTGCGATTGATAGTGTAGCCAAAACTGATCGTCGGTAAGCTAGCACCAGGAGCTAGATTGGATCCACCAGTGTAAATACAGGTCAAATTGTTAACCCCGACCCCAGGTACGACATTACAGCTCCAACCTGCTGGGCTAATCGGTAGATTGAGAGTAAGTGAATCTGGAATCGCATCGGTCACAGTGATCGCTGCTCCATTGTCAAAAAAGCCAGTCGAGCTAGCCGCATTGCTCACTACAATACTGTAGGTACCGATTTGACCAACTTGAGGGTTGGCACTAGCGGTCTTGTCAATCGTCAAATCACAAGGTACTGAATAGTTGACAGTCTGGACCTCACTGCCGTCACTGGCAGTGGGGGTTAGGACGAAACCAGCTACAGTTGGGTTATTAGTTGTTTCAGCATCGATACTTATAAAATTAAGTAAAGTTAGAGCTCCTGTAGTGTTATCTATCGAGAACAACAGTAATCTTCTATCTAAACCTAGAGGGGCTTGTACATTAGTTGCTAGTAGTCTTGTCCCATCAGGTGAAATAACCAAGGAATGAAGGTAACCACCTCCGTAGTAAACTGCACTAGTTCGAACAGGAGCAGTAGGATCCGTCATGTCGTATAGGTAAATTCTTACCCCATCATAGTCATTGCCAGCGATAGAGTCGTCTGTCTTAAATGCTGCATATGCAAAATTTCCTACCTTACTATAGGCAACATTACCGTACTTCCTTACGGTAGTTTCTGAGTAAACTAAGGTATGAGGTAATGTTGCGTTAACCGAATAGTGCTCAAATGTATTATCGTTGATATATGGGCCATCGGTTGCAACAAAATATGTACTGCTAGGACTAATCCACTGTTCGGGTACCATATCAATTGGAACATTTGCCCACCCTGTAAAAGCCTGTACATACAACGGGGATGTAGGTGCTGCAGGGTTTGAAATATCGTATGAGACAATCTCAGTATCACTGATTAGGTATAGTAATTTACCATCATCACTAAAGCTTGAGTAACGAATTGGGCTAGTAATCAATGCTCCAGGATTAACTGTGGCAACTGTTGTCTCGCTAATTAGGTCAATCACTTTTACATCCTTAACAGTCTCCTCTACGCTATAACTATACCTACCAGTTGGATCTGTGCCCAACTGTTGCCAAGAAAATGTTGAAGTCGCTACCACGGTCTTTGTTCCAGTGAAACTTAATCCATCTGGTGATAATTCGGCAATACCTGTATTACCACGACCAAATAAAGCTTTCTCCTCAAGCTCAACCGCCACTATACTATGATCCCCACAGACCATCTGGCTAGGACTTAGGGTATAGCTCCAATTACCAGTCGTGCCATCTGATTTGGTACTATATTCAAACTGTGGTCCAGCTGCGTTGGCTAAGTAATCGAGGGGGTTTGTAGTGTAATCTGTATCGAGGTAAAGGCGAATATAAGCATTGGGATGAGTGGCAGTACCAGTGATAGTCTGAGAGGTCAGATTACCACCATTGGTCGGACTAGTAACCCCAGGCGATGCACTTGTATTGGCCACTTGGAAAAAATTACCGAAGCTAATTATTCCAGCAACTACTATTAGCCCGATCGTAATCAGACTAGTTAGCTTCTCCTTGCTTCTTTTTATACTTTTGATCTTGATCACCTCACCTCTCCTCTTTTACTTTTTATTTAAGCTATCATCCAAAAAGCACTACAAACCTTCTGAACCAAACTTTTGCTTACTCTTACTATAATAAGCATAAAAATTTTACTCGTCAACCCCCACCCCTTTCAAGGGCACCCCTTGCGGTTTCGTATCTGTAAAGTCGGCGTTTTCAAGGGCACCCCTTGCAGAATATGGGGAAAGCCTTGTGTTTAAATTTGGCTACATTTGATGCTCAAAAACTACTACAGAAATCAGTCTAGTTGCAGCTGCCCCAAAGCCCAACTTGCTTATTCTGGGCAATCTGTTGATAGACAATAAACTGATCCATCTTCTCTGCCCCGTAGTCCGTAAAAGCATAGCCAAAACCTTGCTCAATCATCGTTTGATTGATCAATTCCTGACCCAGATAGACATAGCGCAATAAGCGACCGAATCGGTCCCGATCTCCTTGAGTCTGATCCTCTATAAGCTCGACCATTTGACCTTTGACCCGCTCAATCAAATAATCCTTTGCCTCCTGAGCATAGCAATCATTGCTTGATAGCTCTGGGGTATCCAGACCAACAAACCTCACGACCTCTACTTCTCCTCCATAATCGGCCTTGATTGTATCTCCATCTACTACTTCAATCACTAGGTGTAAAGTCTTATCAGTCGACTGCTGGGGTGGCTGGGGCTTTGAATTATCTACAACTAATTGGCTATCATCAGTATAGTCTTGTTCTTTTTTGGGTTGACTAGCGCTAGATGAGAGCTCGGTATTATCTCTCGGCTGATTGTCACTTAAGAGATACTGAAAACTAACCTCACCTTGTAGGTATTGAAGCTCTGGATTATCAGCTGACGGATTTGCTACGACAGGGGTAGATACAGGTATATTTGTAGTAATAGTATCATCAGCTTCCCTGTTAATACTATTACCTGAATATGAGAATAAGACCAATAATCCCACTCCCAAAACAGCCCCACCAAGAGCCAGTCTCTGCTTACGTTCAAACTTGAGCATAATACTCCTTAAGTAGGCAATTAGCCTAAAAGATTTAATTAACCTTAGTCTAGCAAATTAGCTAGGATAATCCAAGCATAAGAGATATCTCACTCAAGCTACCGACCTCTAAGATCCCCTCCGGTGTCGGGTCCTGAGAATAGTAATCCCCAGTCCTACGAATCCTAATCTGTACTAGCCCTGCTAGAGGGTCTGTGATAAAAAATTCTACTCGATTGTCCAGGTAATAAATATTTTGATAATCTTTACCTCGAAACCTCAGTCCTTTTCCCTGACCGGCGCTAGTGAGCTCTATCAACTGACGACTCTTAGCAGCCTCAGTCTGTAAAAGATCCAGACAAGACAAGGAGCTAGTAAGATTTATCTTAAATCGTTGAAAGCGATCTGAACCTAGAGTAAATATTGTCTGATCATCATCGCCAATACTTACTAAGAAATCAGCTACATCTGGATATTGATAGTCATGACCCTTAAAGAATTCTTCAGCCTTCGCTCTAATAGTAGCTTCATCGATATCAAAATATTTGTCCAAATGACTAAAAAGGTCGTAGCTACCATATTGATTCTTGCTTTGCTGGTAAGTAGCAAGAAATTGATCCCGATCTACTCCTACATTGCCAGCGAAGCATTCAAGGCTGGCCTTGAATGCTTCCGAGTCAAACAATGTACCATCAAAGTCTAAAAGCCATAGATTGTTAAGTTTCATACTATTTTAATATCATTGATCTTGATTAACTTCAACCTCAAAAAGCTTATTATCCCAATCACCCCTCGATATCCAGCCTTTGCTATCAGGGCATTCAACTGATTGGTCATAGTAAGTCCTACTACAAACATTACTAACCCCAAGTAAAATACCCACCAAGCCTTAGACCCAGCATCTGGCAATGATGATACTTGACTGAGCTGACTAGTCTGACTGACACTCTGCTGATTATTATCACTAGCCTGGGTGCTCAAACTACTCTCGATAGCAGAAGCTTGGCTAATAGTATTACTAGCCTCAGTAATAGTGTTAGACTGACTAGCACTAGTACTAGTAGAGCTATTAGCGCTATCACTAGACTGGCTACTTGAGCTATTTGTACTGGAATCAAGACTAGAATTATTGGTATTACTAGTCTGGTTACTAGGTTGGTAATCGGTAATATATACGCTGGCTGTATCGAAGTTATTAACGGTATTTGTTTCTGTCTTATTTGAAATAACACTAGCCTTGTTGACAAAACTTGCAGCCGCTACCTCAATATCGGCTTTGATTGTTAGCTCTATATACCTACCAGGCTCCAAGCTTGCTTGATTAAGGGAGACAGAAATCTGACTATCTCCGATCAACTCCACCTGACAATGACTCTGGCTAATCCCAGGTGGCAAACTACAACTGATATTGGCCGTACTAGTAACCAACCCTGGAGGTAAGTTGTCGGTAATCCTTATCTGATCTATGCCCGTATCCCCAATATTGGTTACCCTAATCTTATAGACAATATCTTCGCTCTTGAGATAAGTTGACTTATCAGAATCTTTTGAGAGTGATAGGTCATAGTTTGGAACTTCCGTTATTGGACACCTGTAGCTAAAATTTGTAGTAATATTATCTATATTGTATCTGTAGATGCCTGCTACTGGGCTGGCATTACTGGTGATGAGATTTGATACACTACCGATACTCTCTGGTATAGAACCAGTCAAATCAAAAGCTTCTAAACTACCAAGTCGGAGACTGGAAGTAGACTCCTTAAGATTGCCCAAATAAAGATATTTACCATTGGTACTAGTATACAGAGTATAGAGATACCTATTACTACTAAAGTCTGCCTGAGAGAAAACAGCAGAATCAACCTTGTAAATCCCTCCAGTCTGAAGGTTATAAAAGCTAACAAATGGTATATCTGTAGGATCCTGATCATCATACCCCAAATAAGCCACCCAATCACTAGCATAAGAGTTCACCGATCCTATACTAAAATGTGAGCTATGAACCGCAAAATTGGTAGCCGAGAGCAAAGAGAGGTCATTAGGGTTGTGTTTACCAAGATACATTTGATCTGGATTATTCAAGTCGATATAGAAGGTATCGACTTGATCACTGTACGGATTATAAAATAAGCTGACCAGGTAGCCATTCCCAGCCGAACCAACTGCAAGTGAACTAACCAAATTCATTGTCTTGGTGTCGATCGCCTGAATATAAGACTGATTGCCTCCATCGTCTACAAGCGATAGATAAAGCCTATCTCCGTTATTAGACACCCCTAGCTCTCCATTTACATAATAGGCATAGCTGGGGTATAAGTTGTCCAGCTGATAACTACCAACCAAACTATAATTTGTAGTATCTGCCTTATCAATCAAGTACTGATTTGACGGTGAATCATAGTCATAGTAATAGATAAAATCTCCATCAGGGGATATACCGATATCATAGCTATAATTGACCTGATCAGGGCCACGATCAAGGCTAATCTGATCCACGACATCAGCGGTATCGTAATCTATCACTAATAGCTCTGCCTGACCATTAGTGGTATTCTCCGTAAATAGATACAACTTTGATCCATCTGGAGACAGCGGAGGGTAGCTTCTACCATAAGTATATGTATAGTTGCTCTGTATGTAACCTGCAGGCAATACCCTATCTGAGCCAAGATCGACGGGATTGGACAAAGTCTGAGTAGTCATATCAATATATCTTAGCTCTGCCCCACTACCTGTACTATTCACCAAGTAAATCCTATCACTTCCAGGGTAGCTAAACCCTTGGCTATAATCTTGGTATCCTGTGAGGCTCAGATTTGACTGGCTGAGGCTGATAGGATCTTCAAATGCTTGCCCAATCAAATTCTGTCCATTCATTTGATATATCTGATCTCCATACTCAGTAGCACTGAATAGTTGTTGAGAACTAGAGCAAACTAGCTGTTGGTTAGCTGGTAAAGTGTAGCTCCAGTCGCCCTGTGCGTCTGGTTCTACTGTAGTAATATATTGACCATTGATCGCAAGCTCAACTGTATTGCCTACTTCTGCCTTGCCACGAAAGGTCGGCTGACTAGTGTCAAAGTTCTGGCTAGATATGGGGTTGGTAACTGCCACCGCCTGAGCTTGCTTGACAGTTTGATAATCATATATCAGCCCCAAAATCAAAAGAACCCCACCTAGTATCAATAGACTAAGTGAGATCCGATTTTGATTTTGTTTACTTCTGATCATTTTTAATTTTAGTTTTATTTATTATTTAGCAACTAACTCCTTAAGTTTATCATAGACTAACCCCAAAAGCCACAGCTAACGCCCTTGTGCTTTTGCGGGGTCTGACCCCGCACTTGACCCTTTTAACAGATATAAACTTGCGGGGTCTGACCCCGCAATGGGTTTTTTGGATCAATCTTCGCTAGAGTTTTGAGGCAATAAAGCTCGAGAATTACCGATCTGGATAGCTAGCTTATCATGATCTTTGATTGATGACTCAAAAGCTCGCTGAGCGTTACCAAGGTGCTTCCCTGTCAACTGTAAATTGTCCCCGAGCTTACCTGACTGCGTAGCAATTGCCGAAATCGAAGCAATAATCTGCTTGGCCTTCTCTTCTATCTTCTCTCCCTCCATAGCTAGTAGTACCGTTTGCAAAAAATAATAAAATGAGTTTGGTGACACCATAAATACTCTCTGGTCCACCCCATATTGCTGCAAATCAGTATCACTCAAAATATGATAATAAATGTTTTCACTGGGAATATACATCATGGCAAAATCAACAGTCCCCTCATCAGGTAGGATATACTTTTTGGATATTGAACGGATATGCACTTTGACGTCTTTAGCAAAATCTTTCAAGCTCTGCCCCGAATCTCCAGAATCAGCCTTCATAGCCTTAGTAAAGTTTTCCAAAGGAAATTTGCTATCAATCGGGATTAATCCATTCTTGGTCCTGATCACTGCATCGACTTTGACCCCCGAACGAAATCCGTATTGCAAACTAAAGCTCCTCAAGGGCAACATTTGCGTCAAAAGGTCTTTCATCACCTGCTCACCAATATTACCTCGCAGCTTTGGTGACCTCAAGAAGTCTTGCAATTCCTTCATATTGCGACCAATCTCACTAAACTTGCCGACTTCTCTACTCAGATCCGAGTAAGCTTTAGCAGCATTGTTAAGCCGATCTTGCATTTGACGCTGATTATCTGCTATCGAACGGTTGATATTGTCCAAATCAGCCTTCAATAGATTGACGGTACTATCATTTCTAATCTGTTCTCTTAATACCTCGATTGACTTGGATTGAAAAATCATCTGCCTCAACACCAACCCAACTATCCCGATCAAAACCACAATCAAGGCCAATACCAAAATCTCCATCTGCTTATTATAAATCATAAGCATTATTCCCCCAAATATTAACCCTGTTGCCATATAACCTCACGGCTTCAAAACTGCCATTTTTGCCCCAGACTAGCAAAACACTTCGCAGCGTAACTCCTGTTGTGCTTTGTCGTGTTTTGCTAGTCTGGAATAAAAATCATCAGCTTTGACCTCGCAAGTTTATATGGCAACAGGGTTATTGAAAGAAACCTCATCAGATGATAAGCTTATATCAGATATGACAAAAGTAGTTTTAGATCCAGACAAGATTGACCAAGCTTTGACTCGTTCGGTGGCAGAAATATTACCAACTCCAGAGGGACTCAAGCAACAGCTAACTAGCGGTCGACGACTAACCTTTTACCTTGGAATTGACCCGACAGCTGACTATATCCATTTGGGGCACTCGACCAATTATCTGATGCTAGAAAGGTTTCACCAGCTCGGTCACAAGATTATTGTTCTGATCGGTGATTTCACTGCAATGATTGGAGATCCTAGTGACAAGAGCTCGATGCGGGTTCAACTGACCAAGGAGCAAGTCTTAAAAAACCTCAAGACCTTCAAGTCCCAGATTGGCAAAATCCTAGACTTTGAATCTACAGACAACCCGATAGAGTTCAAATTCAATTCCGAGTGGCTTTCCAAGCTAACCTTCGAAGACTCAGTGGAATTGGCTTCAAACTTCACAGTCCAACAAATGCTGGAGCGAGACTCCTTTGCCAAAAGAATATCTGAAAATAAGCCCCTATTTGTCCATGAGTTTTTCTATCCCTTGATGCAAGGTTATGATTCGGTAGCAATGGACGTCGATGTAGAGATCGGAGGGACTGATCAGACCTTTAATATGTTGGCTGGCCGCACTCTGCTCAAACGCTATAAATCCAAAGAAAAATACATCATAGCCTCTACCCTACTGGTCAACCCAGAGACTGGCGAAAAGTTGATGAGCAAGAGCCTGGGGACAGGGGTCGGGCTAGATTTACCTGCCAAGGAAATGTACTTTAAAATCATGCAGTTGCCAGATGCGGGTATCATCCAATGCTTTATTGACTGCACCCGGCTGAGTCTAGATCAGATTGGTCAAATCGAGCTCAGACTTCAATCTGGGGTTAACCCGCGTGATATCAAACAGGAATTAGCAACTGAGATTGTCACAATGTATCACAGTGCCAAACAGGCTGAACAGGCTCAAGCTGAGTGGACATCTGAAGTCAGCCAAGGCAATATCGCAAAAGACATTCGCAATATCCAGCTCGGTCCCAATGAATCACTGACAGAAGTAATAGTTAGGGTTGGGATAGCAGGTAGTAAGAGCGAGGTTCGTCGACTATTAGCCCAGGGGGGGATCAAGGTTGATCAAAATAAAATTGGTTCAGACCTGACAAAGCTTGAGGATGGATCAATAGTCCAAGTCGGCAAGAAACATGCTTTTAGAATCGTGTTGTAGCCTTATCGCATGATCGCTATCGGGTGAATTACTGCTATTATCAATAATCCCGTGCAGGTTAATCGTAATAATACTTACAATGATTGCCCCAATAATCAACATCAAAGACTGCCACCCTGCGACCTTTCTATCCTCCCCTGAGTGAATCTCGGGAATAATGTCGCTAACCGCAATATAGATAAAAAATCCTGCCACCAACCCAAGCACCGCACCGAGAGAAACCTCAACCGACTGCCCTAGCTGGAAAAACACTACCGCTGCTATAGTCGTAGCTAAAGCGCTCAATATATTGACCCAAACCACCTTGGTCCTACTAAGACCTTTGTGTAAAAGTAGACCAAAGTCCCCAATCTCCTGAGGTATCTCATGGGTAGCTACTGCCAAAGTGACAACCACCCCCGTCTCTGGACTGACCAAAAATCCAGCCGCGATTGCAATCCCATCAATAAAATTATGGAGGCTATCTCCGATAATTACCAAGGCTACCGTAGGGTCTGTATGCTGATCCTGATGTGGATGATGGTGATGAAACCAGTGAATAAACCTTTCCAGTATAAAAAAGGTTAAGATTCCGATCATAGTAAAGCTAAGAGCTGTATCTATATCTCCTTCATGAGCAGCTTCGGGTAGCAAATCGACAAAGGCCGCTGCGATCAACGCTCCAGCTGCAAATGGAGTAGCGTAAGTGGTGAGCAAGCTTGCCCGCTTTTTACTAGCAATCAACAGCATCCCACCGACCAGTGAGAAAATCCCACCGACCAGTGAGAAAAATATTACCTGCCATAAAGTTGCCATACTATAGTCTATTTTACCCCAAACATTCCAGCCTGAAAATAGCCCTATAGCCGCCTATAGCAAGCTCAAAACAAAACCGGACAATTTGAGCTGTACTATAGAGAACTATAGCCCCCGTAAAACAAAACCTGTTTGTTTTGGGTGATTAGATTATCGATCTAGAATTGTCGGATGCAAAAATCCTATTTATATCATGCTATAATTGCTATAATAAAATCATGCAAGATGACAAACCCCTAAACCCAGATCCAGAGTTTGCTAGTCTGATCCAAGATGC
This sequence comes from Candidatus Nomurabacteria bacterium, assembly GCA_020639315.1. Taxonomy (GTDB): domain Bacteria; phylum Patescibacteriota; class Saccharimonadia; order JAGOAT01; family JAGOAT01; genus JAGOAT01. The sequence continues at coordinate 314,443 of JACKGM010000002.1, forward strand.
CCTGTCTGATGACACTAAGAAGTCCAAAGAAGCAATTCAAAAGATCAACAAGCATAAATACCAGATAGACACCTCCAATGCAAAACAAATTCTAGACCTGATTAAGATAAGACAAACCTTCAATCAATCCCAAATATACACGCTCTATAGGATGGTAATAACTGCAGTCATAGGCTCGACGGGGAGGGATTACTATGACCAGATTGTAGACTTCTTTTATGAAGGAATTACGAGTGACGACGGCAGAATCCGTGAACTCAGTCGAAAGCTCATCATGAATTATAGCTTTTTTGCCCCCTTAGACAAAGCTGACCCCAGAGGATATAAAGCCTGGGATAAAGTAGTTGCTGAGATCGAAAAATTAATTTCACAATACAGCCCTAGTCAAAAACCCAACAATATCGAAGAGGCCAAACCATCTATTTACAAATCTCTAGCCCTTACTTGGTACGATGCTACAAAAGTGTTGCTTTACCACCAGCGAAATGACCTAGAACAAGCAGTCATAGACTTAGACCTCCCCCCAGAATACCCGGACTACAATGACTTGGCCTACCAATTCACCAAAGACAAAGCAATTGCCCAAATCTCGGCCTACTATCAAGAGCATGACCTCACCCAGACAAAAGAGCTACTAAAACAAATCGAAAACCGTTCAAAAAAAGATCTTAAATCGGTTCTCAAGAAACTAGGTAAATCCGAATACTACGCCAACTTGATAAAAGCAGCCAAAGCTGCAGTAGACGGCAAAATATCAGGGGAATACCTCTCAAGTGTTTTAGCCGAAATAGTACCAGAAATCTACAACCTAGACCCAGGAGAAGATGAGCAAAACTTAGATACTATCAGAAAATACAACCCAATCCTTAGATCAGTGATGGATTTAAACGACAATCTGATTCTGGCTATTCCTCGATCTGTTCCTCACTCTATGCAAATGGTTCAGCCTGGATTCCAGGAGTATAATCGATCAAAACCAAAAAGAGTTGATTATAATCAATTTTTACAATCAATAATCAATATTCATGATGAAATTGACGCTTTTTATCAAGAAATCAGTACCAAGTGGAATAATGAAGTCAAAGAGTTTGAAAAACAATTCGGCAAGTCAAATATAGTAAAAAGCTATGACTTTAGTGAACTGACCCAAGTAGTTCACTTCGTTTTGACTTATCTAATAGATGTCGACTATAGAATGCTTTTGACCAAGACACCGAAACAGATTGTTGCTATTTTGACTGCTATTATCTACTCCGTACCTCTTAGTTTTAATTTTAGATTTGCAATGATATCAAATCAGGAATTAGCAGAATATGCGGGATGGAAATCAACCTCTAGCTTGCCTACTGGTTACGATAGTCTGACCCAAGAAGTTATAAGTAATCTACCAGACCCCACACTAATCTTGATCTCAGAACAAGACTCTTAATAGACTTGTCCACCAGAACGGAATTTTACAAAATCTTCATTTCGGGGTCTGACCCCGAACCCGACCTATATAACAGATATAAATGGTCGGGGTCTGACCCCGAAGTAGGGGTTTTGGGGTGTTGCCAAAAGAAGAGAAAAAGATGATTTTAGCTTCAAATTACGCTATAATAGTCTAGGCATCTATAGGGGTGTAGCTCAGTTGGCTAGAGCATCGGTCTCCAAAACCGAGGGCCGCGGGTTCGAATCCTGCCACCCCTGCCATTTTGTCTCAAACTATGCTAGAATGATTTCTAGCTCAAAACCCAGAACATCTGTACTTCCCCACTTCTGGTTTGAGAAACCCATTCCGGGGTAGCTCAGTGGTAGAGCAGGTGACTGTTAATCACTTGGTCGGAGGTTCGAATCCTCTCCCCGGAGCCATACAGAATTTCACACAATGCATTTGATAATCTCAATCTAGACTAAATTCTACCTTGGGCTACTAGTCTCAATTTTAACTGAGTTTTGAGTTTACACAATTTAGTTTATAATCTCTGCCCTTGGGGTTTTAAGAGAATTTGAACAAAGGTTAAGTAAATCTTTACCAGAATTAGGCTTATCGTTGGTTTAGAGAAGCTACACTCTATTAAGACTTACAGTTTAAAATTACCAGATGGCTCTACAGTACCCGTAGATACAGACTTAACAAAAACACAAAGTATCTTGATGAAGTTATCTAGGGCGTGATTTGGGTGACCTAAACCGTGAAGTCAGGAACATCGTCGCGCCCATTTTTTGTATATCTCTAGCTTTTAGCTATCGTCCATAGCTACTTCTTTTTATAGCGCGTTGTTCGTCCTTGACCAATTCGTTCCACTTTTTTGATATCAAGCAACCTGTTGAGTGCCTGAGACACCGTTGCCCTGGCTACCCCAGTTTTATCTGCAATCTCACCTGGCATGGCTTCTTCAACAGTCTGCAGATAACGCCAGACCTTGATTTGCTGGGGCGACAGGGTTTTTTCTAGGTTTTCATTTTCAACCAGCTTTATTGCTTGCTGAGCCTGCTCTAAAAGAAGCCCCAGAAAATAGACAGTCCAGTCGTTTATAGAATCGTCTTCAGTGTCAAAGGTTGCTTGACTTCTTCGTAGTGCCAAATAGTAGTTTGACTTACTTTGTTCGACTAGTTTCTCGTGTGAAACGTATGGGGTGTATTCATAGCCTCTAGACAAAAGCAAATAATTAGTTAGCAGCCTTGACATACGGCCGTTGCCATCTAAGAATGGGTGAATCTTTAGGAAAGATACAATAAAGTTGGATATGATCAACAAAGGATGGTATTTGTTCTCGTGTAGAGCTTCAGTGTACCAGTCTACAAGTTCTTGCATTTCTTTGGGGGTTAGATACGCGGGAGTAGTTTCAAAGATTACCGCCAAAATATTACCTTCAACATCAGTCATCTCTACCTTATTTTCTAGGTTTTTGTATTCACCTTTGTGCCAAACATCTTTGCTGGAGTATTGCAGCAACTGAGCGTGTAAATATTTGATTGTATTTTCGCTAAAATCAATCGATTTATGGTTATCAAAGATAAATTCTAGTGTTTCATAGTAGCCTTGAACTTCTTGGGTGTCTCTTTCTGAAAATTTCTGTATTTTGAGATTGTCTATATATTCTTCAACATCAGTATCAGACATTTCTGAGCCTTCGATACGTGTTGAGGAGCCAGTCGAGGTAATCAACGTAGAGCGCTTTAATGTACCCAGAATCTGCGGGTTTAAGTTTGTCTTTCCAGACCATCGTCCTTTTAACTCATCTATCTGAGCAACAAGATTAATAACTTCCTTGGGTAACTTTTCTATACGCTTGTCATTGCTATTCATAATCTAATATAGAGTATATATGAGATTATATTAGATTACAAGAGATTAACGCCAAAAAAACTTGATTAATCTACAAATGGAACTAAGATATAGCAAGCTCAAAACAAAATCCAATTCCCTGACTAAGATAATAGAGAACCAGTAGTTGAGTTCTTCTACTGAATCATATCCATGATATGGTGAAGGAGAAAACTCAGTCTAATGGACTCTAGTGTCTAGTCAGGAATTGTGATTGATAGAAATATCTGATTTTGTTTTTAACTTGCTGTATAAAAGCCATACAGAGGCAGGTTATCTATGCCAAAAGTTCGAATCCTCTCCCCGGAGCCAAGTTGAATTTTACAAAATACGGTTGATAATCTCAATCTAGACTAGATTCTACCCTAGACTACTAGTCTCAATTTTAACTGAGATTTGAGTTTACACAATTTAGTTTATAACTCAGTTCTGTGATCTGAGGCGAAATTCATATGACCAATGTCATAATTCATACTAGCAGGATTTGAGGAGGTGCGAAACTCGTGTACAATAATGTTATATGGCAAACGACAAACTACCAGAGTATCTAACACTAAGTGAAGGGAGTAAGATGCTAAAAGTGCATCCAAACACCCTATGCAACTGGGATAAGAGTGGTACGCTCAAGCACATTCGGATTGGCGAGCGTAAGATACGCCGATACAAAAAAGAAGATGTACTAAAGTTTTTGGAGCTGAATTAGATGCGATTGTTAAACCACCAACCTGGTGAGCTACAAGAGAAGCTATCTGAGTACCTCAAGAAAGACGCACTTTATAAAGCAGTTTTTGAATACACAAAAAGCCGATTTGAAAAAGCAAACCATTTGCCAGCACATAATTGGTCACACGCTTACAGGGATACCTTGAATGCGATTGTTATAGGCGAAGCAGAAAATGCAGATATGGCTATTGTTTTGCCAGCGATAACTATGCACGATATTGGCTTCCTGTACGGTGCTAGTGGTAAAACACACGGGGCTGTCGGTGCTGACAAGCTGGCTGAATACCTAAAAGAAGGTAACATCCAGTATTCTGATGATGCCATTGAAAAAATCGCTGCCTGCATACGTACCCATAAAGGAAGTATGCACAATGAAAAACCTGAAAGCTTGGAGGCGAAAGTTGTCGCAGATGCAGATTTACTTGAGAAGTTTGGACCATTTGGCGTCTACCAGAATATACGTACATTTACTGAGTTTAATTGGGCATTAGAGAAAAACCTTGAGCGTGCAACACAGATATTCAACCTAACTCTTGAAACTGGAACAGGTAGACGATTAGCAGAGCCTGGCAGAAAATTTGTAGCTAATTTCTACAACCAACTAGCGGAAGCTTATGAACCATATCAGGAGCAGGAGTGACCGACGAAGACTTTATCAAACTAGCCATTCAAGCTGCTAAAGATGCTGAGGCATCAGGCGGTGCTGCGATTGGGGCGATAATGGTCAAAGACGGTAAGGTTATCGCAAAAGGTTGGAGTAACCCCTACGGTAAGCGTGACCCGTCAAATCACGGCGAGATTGACTGTATCCGCAATTGTGCCAAAGAGAACGACTTGATGGATATGCAAGGATGTACTTTATATGGAACACTTGAGCCTTGCTCTATGTGTACTGGTGCGGCATTGTGGGCTGGAGTAGACAGAATAGTATTCGGTGCATATGCAGCCGATGTAGCTGGTAACGACTACGAATATGATGATTATAGTTCTGAAAAATTAGCAAAGACTTCAAGAAAGTTAGCCGACCCAAGCCGAGGCAACATTGAGGTTGTTGGCGGCGTACTACGTGATGAGTGCAAAGAACTGCTTAAAGACTACAAAGGTTGGCAGAAGCAATGAAAAATGCAATCCTAGTTCCTGGCAGACCAGATAAAGACGAATACTACGACCCAAAGTATCCAACCAACAGTAATGGACACTGGTTTCCTTGGTTGTCAAAGCAGTTACAAATCAATGATGTGTTTGCCGTGGCTATTGAACCGCCAAAACCTTGGCAACCAAGATATGATGTTTGGAAAAAAGAGTTTGAAAAGTTTGATATTACGCCTGAAACTGTCTTGGTAGGTCATAGCTGTGGTGGTGGTTTCCTGGTTCGCTGGCTCAGCGAGAACAAGGACAAAAAGGTTGGCAAAGTCATATTGGTCGCTCCTTGGCTAAATCCAGAGAACAACCCTGTTTCTGACACGGCTGACTTCTTTGAGTTTGAGATTGACCCAGACTTGGTTAGCCGCACTGCTGGCGTGACTATCTTCAATTCCGACAACGACCAAGCAACGATACACAAGTCCGTTCAAATCATTCGTGATGAAGTCAAAGATGTTAGCTACAAAGAGTTTCACGACTATGGTCACTTCTGTTTTGAGGATATGAACACCGAGGAGTTTCCTGAGCTAGCTGAGGAAGCGATAAAGTGAGTGAGCAAATGACGAACCTTGATATGGAAAAAATCAATGCAGGTATAGCCGATAGAACGGATGTTTTCTACTGGCAGACAGACCGTGCTGTTGACCCAGTCGAAGCTGGACATATCTGGGCAGACAGACACAGATACTTTACTGACAGTGAGCTGGTTGAGCGAGTAAACACGGCATTAAGTGACGCTAAACTAGCTGGTATTGAGCCACTGGACTTAGATGCTCAGACCAACCTAGGTAACGTAAACTCTGTTCGTGTAGGAACACTTGTGTCTGGTAAAGAAGTAATCTTGCGATGCCATCCAAAAGGTGTACGCAACGGTTATTTCCACGCCGAGGCAGCCGCATCACATCTTGCAAAAGAAACTGGCTTACCAAGCTACGATACGCTTGCTGTTCACGATTACGAGAACGGCGAAGACTTTGCCTTCCACGTCCTGGAAAAACTCTCAGGCACAGCTATCAAGAAGTGGCTTGAAGCTCATCCTGATGACGAAGCAGCCTTATTGCCTCAAATTGGCAGGATGATGGCACGACTACATCAAGTAAAAGTTGATGGTTTTGGACCATTTGATAATGAATGTGCTAAAACTGGTGAGCTTGTTGGGCTACACAAGACATTCGGCGAGGCAGTACGAGCTGGTTTGCCGTTTAATCTAGATGTATTGCAGAAAGAGGGCGTACTGACTGACGAGCAAACATCTGCCATTACTAAGTTGTTTGGCGACGACAATCCTTTGCTTACACTTGAACAAGGTGTCTTGGTTCATAATGATTTTGCTGACTGGAACTTGCTGACTGACGGCAAAGACGTGACAGGTATTTTGGACTGGGACGAATGTGTGTCTGGTGATGCCGTTAGCGACATTGCTTGTTGGAGTACGTTCTTTGACCCTGAGCGATTAGAGGGTTTCTTGGAAGGCTATTGGCAGGTTGCGGATAAGCCATCCGACTTCCAAGACAGGTTTGAGCTACTACGCTTACGATACGTGTTGTCTAAGATGACACTTCGTTTACGTCGCTATACCTGGGAACAAACTGACTTTATGCGTGAAAAAATTGAAACGGGTAAAGTACACTTGGCTCAATCAATGGAGTACTTTGGGATATGAAATTATACAGATTTAGTCCAATAGAGAATAAGGCGAGCCTGATAGAAGCCGTCAAATATACACACTTTGCCTGTTATGAACTTTGTAAGCAATCCTTTGGCTCATACTTACCTAACGCAGGTAATATGGGCATCTTTTGCCATTACGACGATGAATTTGAACAGCTTGTAACAATCCGCAAGGAACTGACAGAACCCTCTGATGACCCAAATCAGAAGTATTTCAAGCTACACGAACCGATTGTTGTGCCTGAGCAAGATGGCGTACCAGAAACAACCTACACACATTTGTACATCCGAAAGCCAGACCCATATCGTCATCACGTTGGCGATGTTGATTTTTATCTTGAGCAACAGCAATACGATGAGCTGAAACAGTCGCTCATTGACGGCAAGCAAGTAAAGGGTGCAAGAGTATTCCCACGCAATGACCTGGATATGGTTGAACTTTATGACCCTGATGTTGATGCACTTGGCTATGTAAGCACCAACACAATGACCGAGAAAGTAAGAATAAAACTATCTGACGAAACAAAACTATGAGTAAGATTGCCGTAATTGCTGATGTACACCTTTTGCCTGAAACTCAGGAATTGATTAGCCAGTTATCCGCAACTACACTCGCTTTTCCGTCACAAGACACTCAGCCAAGTGCTGATGAGCTTATTGAACGTACTGCGGATGCAGATGCCGTGTTAGTTAGCCCAGGAACTAAAATTACCGAGGAATATCTTAGTTCCTGTCCGTCCGTTAAATACATAGGCATTTGTGGTACTTCAAAGGAAAATGTTGACCTAGATGCTGTTGAAAAACGGCACATTACTCTTACGAACGTAGTTGATTACGGCGATGAGCCAGCAGCTGAGTTTATCTTTATGCAACTTGAATACCTTGTCAGAGGTATGGGTCAGAACCAATGGAAAGATTATCCAACTGAGCTTATGGGCAAGAAAATGGGAATTATCGGCTTAGGTGCTTTAGGCACAGCTATTGCAAACCTGGCTCTGGCATACAAAATGGATGTTTCTTATCACAGCAAAACGAGGAGGCCAGAGCAAGAACAACTTGGAGTTTCATATTCTGAAAAAGATGAGCTACTAAAAACCTGCCAAATCATCGTAATCTGCACACCTAGCAACCTTGTTGCAATTTCCAAGGACGATTTTGAACTTATTCAGTCCAATGTCATCATCGTTCAGGCAAGTATGGGTATGTGCCTAGACCAAGGAGCATTTCTTGATTGGATAAAACAAGATAGCAACTTTGCATTGTTTGACTACTCGGCTGGTAACGAAAGCTACGAAGCCTACAAAGATTTACCAAGAGTTATTTTCCCTAAGGTTATCGCTGGTCACACTCAAGAAACCAAACAAAGACTTGGCGATAAAGTAATTCAAAACCTCAAGAAATATCTTGAAGGAAATGTATGAGCAAGCACGTAGTAATCTATTCACACGGTTTTGGTGTTCGCAAAGACGATAGAGGCTTGTTTACTGATATTGCCGATGCCATACCAGAAGCAAACCACGTGATGTTTGACTACAACCACGTTGATGAGCGAGCAAATACGCTCACAGTCAGCCCATTACAAGAGCAAGTTCAAAAGCTCAGAGAGCAGCTTGAAAAGATTGAGGGTGATGCAATTATTGACGTTGTGGCACACTCCCAAGGTTGCCTCATAGCAGCACTTGCGAAACCACAGAATGTTCGGCAGATACTATGCCTTGCACCGCCAGATAATGTGGACACCGAACGGCTAATCAACTTCTTCGGAAACCGTGAAGGTAGTATCGTTGATTTGGAAGGTCAATCACGAATACCCAGATGTGACGGCACTACAACCATCATCCCTTCTGCATATTGGCAGAGCTTAAAGGGACTTGATGCCATTCGCTTATACAATCGCTTACCAGACTTAGCTAAGGTTAAGTTCGTAATTGCCAATGACGATGAAGTGCTTGGTATGAGCAATTTTGACAATACTGACGAACGCATTGAATTAGCTCAACTAGACGGCAGTCACGATTTTACAGATGAAGCTAGACAACCATTGGTTGATTTGGTTAGAAACGAGCTACTGAATGCCTGATGCGAAACAAAAGTTTGAAGTACGTAATTCCAGTATTTCAGGGAAAGGCTTGTTTGCTACGACATTGATTAAAGCAAGTGAAGCCGTTATTTCCTGGCATCCAAAAGTACTGACACGTGAAGAAGCTGATGCCTTACCATCATCCGAGCATCACTATCTTTATCCTGATGGCGACAAGATGCTGTATATGCAAGCACCTGAGCGGTTTATGAACCATTCTTGCGAGCCTAATACGCACGTTGTCGGCAAAAGCGATGTTGCTATACGTGATATTGAACCTGGTGAAGAAATAACCTCAGACTATATGGACTTAGAAACTGAGAACTTTATTTGTCATTGTGGTTTAGAAAATTGTAGGGGCAAGAAAAAGTGAGTATATGATATGGAAAATGAATCAAACATAAAGATTAACCTTACTCAAAATCCTGACAGCAATAAAAAGCATAGACTTCTATGCGCAAGTTGTCGTAGGAAAACAAATCACACTACCCAGCAATCGTTAAGACGGGGATGGGAAACAGATGATAGCCATATAGCTGGTTACGACGATTTTCTTATTGTGAAATGCGATGGCTGCGAAACGGTACAGTTCTGCCAAATATCATCCTGCTCGGAATATTATTATAGTGCCGAAAACCCACAAACAGGCGAGATGGAAACATATTATAGTGAGAAAATTGACCAATATCCTGCGGTTAACACTTCTTATGAGAAACCAAGCACATTCCACAGTATGCCGAGCGAGATTAAAGACGCCTGTGCCGAAACCTACTCAGCTTTATGTGGCGACTTACCCAAGCTCGGAGCGGCTGGCACAAGATTGATAATTGAAACCTTGTGCCTAGTAAATAACATTGGAAACGGCAATCTTAAGCAGAAAATCAACGCCTTGGCTAAAAAAGGTGTAATCACTGGCTCAATGAGGACAATGCTGCACAAGGTTAGGCTATTTGGGAACGACAAACTGCATACAACTGCAACCCCCAAGAAGGTTGACCTTGAGCAAGCTTGGAGTGCAGTCTGTAATTTACTTCGTTCGGTCTATGGCACAAAAGACACGACAGCCTATTTCAAGGCTTTTAGTCAAGATAAAGTAAAACCAAAGGCAGACAAATAGCTAGCCGACGAAAAACGCTTGGTAATTCTGCTCCCACAAATTAGGGATATATACGGCGGAGTGCTATTTTGGCAGAACTAAGGGCGACCACCCCCTAGGTATAGCTGTCAAAATCAAACGGTTCAAACTCAGGTAATTCAAGCTCAGGGAAAGGTTCAAGCTCAAGCATTACAGCCTCAAAATCTAAACTCACAAACTCTAAGTGCAAATCAGGAAGCTCCAACATTTCAAGTTCAGGAAGGTCTATCATACTGCAACCAGTAGTTCCTTCATGGCATTTAACTTATACTCATCATAGTCCGCACTAGCAGTTCGCAACGTGTCCGCTACTGCGAGCCAAGTTGAATTTTACAAAATACGGTTGATAATCTCCGATAATGGTAACTTTGAGGATCTTAAAACTAGGTTTGTTGTCAACCTAAACTTTAGGTCTTTTAGATACCGTATATAATACAAACAGATGGACGGTTTTGTTTTGAGTATGCTATACAACTTAGGGCTTATATGTTTTCGGCAGGTATATGTCCACCCTGCACTGTGGTACTCCTAGCCTCATCCACTGTGTGCTGCCATCTATTCACAGCATTCTCCAGTGAGAGTAAGCTACGGTCTACTACATTCAATACCTTAGCTTGCCCTTCATCTACAAGTCTACTTTCTAGGATTAAGCGGTATTGTTGCAATATCTGCAGAATAGCCTTTTTTAGCTCTAATAACCCAGCCTCACCACCACTAACCTCTTGAGGATAATCGGGACTATCGTGGGAACCGAGATATTCTAGCCATACAACTGAACCTATTAGATCCTCTTCAAGCCCACCTATGCGATCCATGTTGGCCCCATAGTCAACTATTCCGAAACCCTCCAGGGGATCGTATAGGACATTTGAAAGTTTATGATCAATTGCAATACCGTTTTTATTAGCAATCTCTATAGTATCTACAAGTCTAGATAACTGTTCACTAGTTATGCTTCTAACCTCATCAAGCGTCAACTCCCAAATCTCTCTACCCGGTATTATTTCAGCTATAGTAACACCCTCTACATATGAAGCAGCTATTATCTGCTCTAGATGATGAATACCCTTACCCAACACAGCACCTTCTAGGTTAATATCTATTGTCGAAGCATCAGTATTATTATCCCCATATGGCAATCTGACAGCATATGTCTTATCATCTAGCGTTATTGAAAAGACTACAGAGTTTCCCCCTCTGCCCAAGAAGCCAGGGTGATTTTCGGGCTTATCAATAGTAAGTAGTTCTTGCCTTAAGGTATCTACAGAGGATGCAAAATAGTCATATGCTTCTAGCATTGCAAGGCGACCCTTAATGGGTTCATACTCATAACCACCTACTGAATGCAAAAAATCACTATAATCGTCTGGATCTACAGGTAACGATTCTGCTACAGCCCTATTCGGCCCGTGACTTAATCCAATACCTACCCCATGACCCAACGCCAATCGGGCAATCTCGTGGAAAAACCTTATTCTCTCGCCCCAGTCAGTAACTTTCTCAGCAAAGAAAGTTGCCATAGCGGCTTGATCTCCTAAGGCGTGACCCCTTACATTATCGTGATTCCTAGTAGCGTCTTCAGACATTGTATTTTTTTATTTTTTTTAATCCTATAACAGTACTATAATAATAATGTATCCTGTGGTCAATGCAACGATCAATATACATCTAGTACTGTAATGATTTGTCCCCCTCCCCAAATCACAAACACCTTGTCTATTCTCTAGGTATATCTCCAATTATATCCGAAATATCAACGAGAAAGGGCTTGATTGAGATTAAATTGAAGTTTTTTGTTATACTTGATTTATGACTAAAACGGTTATCACAATTTGCTCAAGTGCAGCCTTCTATAGACAAGCAGTAGAAATACAAGACCAACTCAGCAGGCTTGGTGTCGAGGTTATAGTACCCAAAACAGCAACACGGATGAAAGAGTCTGATGATTTTGATGTTAGTCACTACAAAACATGGTTTGCCGATGCAAATGACTACCACAAAAAAGCAGAGCTCATGCGTGCTCACTTTGAGGAGATAGAGAAAAGCAATGCGATTCTTGTCCTAAATTATGAAAAGCACGGTGTCGATAACTATATAGGCGGTAATGTGCTGATGGAGATGGCCTTAGCATTTTGGCTTAAAAAGCCAATATTTATCATGAATGGACTTCCCGAAAAATCAGCATTTGAAGAAGAGATTAAAGGTATGGAACCGATTCTATTACACGGTGATGCTAATGCTCTACCTAAACTTTATGAAGAAATAATCAGCATGTAGATGGAAGAGCTTTGGCAACTCTACGACAAACAAGGTCGAGCAATAAGTAGCAAAGGGGCTACAAAAGACGATGTCTTTAATAATGGCCTACTTCATAGTTCATCGCATGTATGGATCTGGCGGGCAAGAGAAAATCAACGAGAAATCTTGCTTCAGCAACGTGCTTCCGATAAGCATATATGGCCTAACCGTTTTGATACTTCGGCAGCTGGACATATAGATTTAGATGAAAAACCACTTGATGCAGCTATACGTGAAATAGCTGAAGAGATTGGACTTACAATAGTAGGTGATGAGCTAAACTTATTCTGTGTGCATCGAACCTATCTAAAAGCTGAAAATGGTTCGATAGAAAACGAATTCCAGTGGCTCTATAGCCTAGAGCTTACTAATAAAACTGACTTTGTTCTACAGCCCACAGAAGTAAAGTCACTAAAATGGATACCACTTGAGCAGTTCAAAGCAGAAAACAAAAGCGAGCAATATCTTCCCCACGGTGAACTATACTACAATACAGTTGTATCTGCCATAGAGTCTGCTGAATAATAATTAGACAGTACTACTCGAGTCTAGAACCCTTACAACTTTGTTTTTTACTTGGGTTGCATGATAAGATACTGTCATAATGGATACAAGGGTAGACAGACTATCATCGCTTGAGCAAGTAGGCGAGCTACTTCAAGTGTACCCTAGTCCCCTGCGAAACTGGGATAAAGACAGAACACTCAGACCAATTTGACTTAGTGGACAAAAATACGGCGGTATTAAGTATAATTAGATATTAAAGGAGTTAAGTGGAACAATGAACAAAGATTTTATCAAAGATATTATACCTAGGGGCTACAAAACTAGAGGTAGCTATACTCCAGCTAATAAAATTGACCTGGGCAGTCATTATCTAATATTTGTGTCTGGCGTACAAGCACCGAAAAATGACGACCACAGCGTAGTCACAGACGATATTGAAGAACAAACTAAATTTGTGTTTGAGGATATTATTAAGATTTTACAGCTGGCAGACGCAACAATTGATGATGTAGTAAAAGCGGTCATATACATTACCGATATAGACGACTTTGACAAAATATCTGCCATTAGAGGTGAGTATTTCAAGAATCCAATGCCAGTTAGTACATTGATTGAGGTTAATCGTATGAATAGGGATGGTGCAAAGATAGAAATAGAAGTAACTGCGGTGGTAAAAAAGTGATTATTTACCTTACCAGACACGGGCAAACAACTGGCGATATTGAAAACCGTTATGGTGGCGACTACGATGACCACTTAACTGATATAGGCAAGCAACAGTCTGCACAGTTGGCTGAACGATTATCAAATAAAGGTATTGGTCTACTTTTTGCTAGTCCGCTCATTAGGACAAAAGAAACCGCTACAGTGATAGCTGAGAGGCTGAGTCTTGTAACAAATATCTTTGATGATTTTAGAGAACGCAACAGCTACGGTATTTTGACTGGAATGACCAAAGACGAAGCATTGCAAAAATATCCTGATCAAATACAAATACTGAAAGATGTTCGCGCTACGGTTGAAGGTGCTGAAGAGTATGCGTCGTTTCAGCAACGCATCATCAATGCTCTAGCGACTATTAGCCAGGAGCAGGTAGATAGGATTGCAATAGTAACACACGGTGGACCAATGCGCCTTATATTTAGAGATATTCTTGAACTGGGTGAGATTGATGTGGATGACTGTGCATTTGCCGTCCTTGAAGCAGATAACGATACGTATACCCTACTAGATAAAAGTGGTATTACCATAAAGAAACAACTATCCTAAATTTTACCCATTACTAGGACACTCGTCCAACATTAATCCTTTCTCGTAAGCATATTGTATTACTAATCAAGATGGGTTACACTACTGGTACATGTCAGAAAATTTCAATGGGTATACTCCTGAACAAGGACCTAGTGGTATCGTTGCTATGTATCAAGATGCTACATCTGATCCTGATCGAGATCTCCCTAGCCATACTATCTTACCCCCCAATATGTGTTTTGCACTATTTAGCACCATACTAAGGGAAAAGCAAATATCTCGTACTGGCACATATGACTATGATAGCGAGCCTCCTACAATATCCCGAGAAGCTACGGAAGATACCCATCAATATCTTGCAGAATTTTGCGAGACTAATTGCGACAGCGGGTGTGCAGTTACCCAGGCTTATAGCGATCAAGAAATACGCGAGCGATTATCGTTATCGGGTTTTCGTATTGTTCATGATAACCCAGATACGGTTACTCAGGCAGATGCTATTACCGACGCCCTAATCAGCTACTTTCAAGGTATACTGACACCCGATGAAGAACCAGATGAGTATTCATATATTCAGGGTGAGAGTTTCCTGCGGAGACTTTACAAACAAGTATGCGACGGGCTGACCACAGCAATTACTCCAGAGGTAGACGGTAATACCTTAGCCGGTTTGATGGTAATATGTATATCCAATATACAAATATTTAAAGATATCCTAAGAAAAGTTATTATAAAAAATATGCCAAATTCAGAAGATAAAGTACCCTTAGAAATAACTCCTGCAATGATCATAGATTACTTACTAACTATGCCTCAAGATGATAGTAACGCATACTGCCTCAAAGTTACACCTAGGGGTAGTACTTTCGGGTTTCCTATCTCCCTATATAATGAGTAGGTGTCTAAGCCCATGCTCTAAACTATACTACTCTAGTCTAGAACCTTTACAACCTGGTCTTAAGGTATCAAAAGACTGCAATCGCCAAATCATTACAGATACTACTGTGGAGCAACCAAGGCCTATAACCAGAAACGCTACCTTAATAGATAGAGATAACTACTAAATCTAATGGCTAAAGGAATAATATATCTAATGACATCAGCGGTATCGGGCTTGGTTATAGCAAGTTAAAAACAAAACCAGCCTTTTGACCCAACTCTAGAGTCTATAAAGCTAGTTTTCTTACTCACCATATCTATGGATATGGCTCTTAAGAAGAACTACCTTTCTAGTTCTCTATAGTACAGCTCAAATTGTCCGGTTTTGTTTTTAACTTGCTATACTTTCGGGGTCAGACCCCGTCATTTTATATCTGTTGGAAGGGTTCAGTACGGGGTCTGACCCCGAAAAGAAGGTGGCTACCATCAAGCCCGACAACCCTACTTCCCCGCCATCAAAGGATTAGGCTCAGGTCGCTCTACCCTGGAAAGCAAATGCCTATCCGTATGAGCAAACGCTTGATCACGATCAGGAATTATTAGCATAGTAGTCTCATCATACTTCCAGGAATTGTTGTCCAAGATCTCGACTATAATATTAGCCTTGGTAGTCTTAAAATTTTTCTCAAGAAATGGATTGGAACAAATACCATTGGTCGTGGATCCTCTCTCGGCTCGTAGCTCAAACTTCTTCTCCCTCTCAGTAACCTTACCACTATAGAGAGCTATTTGCCCCCTTGGAATTGCTAAGGTCAAGTAAACAATTTCTTGATCAGGATCCCAGAGCCAATACCCAACTTGGTCGTGAAAAGTCTCGACCTGACCAAGCTTGACGATATGTGTATGATACCTTAGGCCATATAAAAGCTGAGGGCCATTGGTCTGAGGATCAATCGGTCTTAGTTGGTATTTCTCAAAATATTGACGCTGCCTTGCCCCATCGTCTTCACTAGGATCGACTGGATGCAAATCGTGCCCAATCGAGCCTTCAAATACCCCAGCCAATGACTTCAATGGGCCTAAATTGGCCAAGGTATCTGGACTATTGTCTGGCTCTGTATAGATATCTTGATGTAATTTCATTTTGATACCAACCCTTTGCCAGACCTAAGATAATGACAGCTATATCCACCTGGGTTCTTCTGCAGATAATCCTGATGATATGCTTCAGCCGGATAGAAAGTACTCAGTGGCTCTATACTGGTCTGGACTGGATCTGAATAAAGCTTCGAGTCATTGACTAGCCTGATCATGCTCTCGGCAGCTTGCCTCTCTGATTCACTAGTATAAAAAATCGCCGAACGGTAACTTGTCCCTATATCATTACCCTGTTGATTCTTAGTCGTAGGATCATGAATTCGAAAAAAATAGTCAAGCAGCTGATCCCTACTAATCAGACTTGGATCGTATTTGATCCTGACAGCCTCGGCGTGACCTGGATGATTGTGATAATCTGGATCTTTGTTTTGTCCGCCAGTATAACCGACTTCGGTATCGACTACCCCTGGCTGATGACGAATCAAATCCTCTAGACCCCAAAAACAGCCTCCCGCCAAGACCAGCTCCTCAGACTTGATCATCTCTTCTCTGCCCTCGGATCAAAATCAAGCGCCAATGAATTGATACAGTAACGCCTGCCAGTAGTTTCTTTGGGCCCATCAGTAAAGACATGCCCCAAGTGACCTCCGCAGTTAGCACAAGTCACCTCTGTCCTAATCATCCCATGTGAGTCATCAATAATTTCCTTGACCGCACCTTCGACTGCCTGGTCAAAGCTTGGCCACCCAGATCCAGAATCAAATTTTGTATCAGAATTAAACAAAATTGCACCACAGCCAGCACAATGATAGCTACCATCAGCCTTATTGTTGAGTAATTTCCCACTAAATGGCGCCTCTGTCTCTTTATCCAGCAAGATAGCCTTTTGCTTGGCACTCAATTTGGGTTTACCTATCATCTAGTAAGATTATATAGCATGCTCAAAACAAAACCAACACTCGGGTCCTCTCCTCTGACCAAGATGTCAAATCGTATTTTTGTTTTATCTAGCTATTTGAGATAAAATTAAATCTAGCTACCGACTGTGGCCAACCAATACGTAAGGAGTTTGTTATGAAAAAAATTATCAATTTTAGCAAAGAATACCCATTTGTAGCTGGAGTGATGATCATCATTATACTGGCAATCATCCTAGACCTGGCCGGCCTGACTAGTCAGTCAGATCTGCTACTGGGTAGCTTTTCAATCCTCATGGCATTGCGCCTCAGTACTGATATGTTAAAAACTCTGAAGGAAGGACGCTATGGGATAGATATCCTAGCAGTCGTAGCTATCATTAGCACCGTAGCAGTCGGCGAATACTGGGCATCTATTGTGATAGTTTTGATGCTGACAGGTGGTGAAGCTCTAGAAGACTATGCCTCAGGTCGGGCCCAAAGAGAGCTCAACGCTCTGCTCGATAGGGCCCCAAAAACTGCCCATTTGGTGACCGGTGACAAATTCAAGACTGTAGCACTTTCTACAATCAAGCCTGGAGATATTCTACTGGTCAAGCCAGGTGAAGTCATCCCGGTCGATGCCATACTACTTGATCAATCAGCAGAATTCGATGAATCTTCATTGACTGGTGAGAGTCTGCCGGTCGAGCATCATCAGGGAGAAGCGCTCCTCAGTGGTTCAATCAATGGCGGAGAGGCAATCCGAATCGAGGCACTTAGATCATCAGACCAGAGCCAGTACCAGCAAATCATTGAGTTGGTCAAATCTGCGACTGGCACTGAAGCACCCTTCGTCCGTCTAGCCGATCGTTACGCTGTACCTTTCACCCTGATTTCATTTACTATCGCTGGTATCGCCTGGATCAGCTCAGGCGAAGCACTTAGGTTTGCTCAAGTCTTAGTAGTAGCTACACCCTGCCCTCTCTTGCTTGGAGCACCGATTGCCCTAGTCTCTGGTATGAGTCGAGCTGCCAAGCATGGGATTATTGTCAAAAGTGGCTCAATCTTAGAGCGTCTGGCTACTATCAAGAGCGTAGCTTTTGATAAAACTGGCACCTTGACTAGTGGTGAGCCAGTAGTCAGCTTGGTCAACCCTCAGCCAGGATTTAAGGATCAAGACATCTTACTCTATGCTGCTAGCGCCGAACAACAATCTGCTCATATTCTAGCCCGAGCACTAGTCAGCGAAGCCATCAATCAGAAGCTGGCTCTTGTCTCACCCAAGAAGCTTCAAGAGACTACTGCTTATGGCGTATCGGCTACGATCGAGGGCAAAAAGATCCTAGTCGGCAAACATAGCTTCCTCACCAGTAACCAAGTCGATCTATCCGATCGGCAAATTAGTCAGGCTGGTGAGACTATTGTCTATGTAGCGATTGATCAACAATTCGCTGGTACGATTGCTTTCCGGGATCAAGTCCGACCCGAAACCAAACAAACTTTAGCTAATCTCAAGTCCCTTGGCATCAACAGTACCTTGATGCTGACTGGTGACAACCAGGCTACTGCCAGACGGATTGCTAAAGAGATCGGGATTGTTGATTTCCAAGCTGACTGCCTGCCGATTGACAAAGTCAATGCGATCAAAAATGCTCCGATTCGTCCAATCATGATGGTTGGTGATGGTGTCAATGATGCACCCGTGCTAGCGTCCGCCGATGTTGGCCTAGCAATGGGAGCGCGTGGCTCGACTGCAGCCAGCGAAACTGCTGATGTCGTAGTCCTAGTCGATGACTTGTCCAGAAGCTACCAAGCAATCCAGATAGCCAAAGATACTATGCAAATCGCGACCCAGAGTATTTGGATCGGTATTGCTATCAGCGTAGGGTTGATGTTGATCGCTTCTACCGGCGTTCTGCCAGCCGTGGTGGGTGCTGGACTCCAAGAAGTAGTTGATGTCGTGGTGATGATCAATGCCTTGAGAGCCCATGGCTCATGGCGTAGTTAGGTTATGCTATAATTTAGTTAATTATTAGGAGGACTATGCAAAAAATCATTCCCAATCTCTGGTTTGATCGTAACGCTCGCCAGGCGGTCGAGTATTATAAGTCAATTTTTGACGACTTAGCATTGACAGGATCCAGCCAATATCCCAAAAGCAAAGATCAACTCGACTTACGCAAAACCTCGGATACTCCAGGCTTGCCTTCCGAAGATTCAGAAATTCTTTTATCTGATGGAAGCGATGCTGATGCATCGGTGACAGCAGAAAAAGTAGTTCTGGACTTCGGAGGCGATCCTGGGGATGCAGGGATTTTGAGTAAGTCGAGTCAAAGTCTCGCAGATTTTCAGACTGACTTGGCCGGCCAAGACCTGACTATCAGTATTTCGATCTATGGTTATGACTTCACCTTGATCAACGCCGGGCCAGAATTCAAAGCTACTCCCTCCAACTCCTTCATGATCTATTTCAACCCAACCAAACCTGGACAATCCAAACAAGACCTGACCAAAATCGCCAACCGTCTACTCGAAAAGGGAACTGCCCTGATGCCCCTTCAGGAGTATGACTTTAGTCCTTGGTTTGCTTGGATAGAAGACAAATACGGATTCAGCTGGCAATTAATCTTAATCGAACCCCAAGACCCCGAATATCCTCGAATCGTACCTGCTTGGATGTTTGGTGGACCAGTTCAAAATCAAGCAAAATCAGCGTCGAGTTACTATCAATCTGTATTCAAGCATTCTAGTCGGGGCCTAGAGTTCAGCTATCCGAAGGCTACTGGCCCTGCCCAGGCAGGCTCAATCATGTACTCTGACTTCAAGCTAGAAAACCAATGGTTTGCTGCTAATGATGCAGGGGTAAACCAAGATTTTAGCTTTACAGAAGCTGTGTCTTATCAGATTAACTGTGCCGATCAAGCAGAGATTGATTATTATTGGTCCAAACTATCTAATGACCCAGCTAGTGAGCAGTGTGGCTGGTGCAAGGACCGATATGGCATATCCTGGCAAATCGTACCCGCTAATATCGAAAAGTTGATGAATCAGAAAAAAATCATTATTGACCAGTATGAACAGTGATACCAAGGTAGCACCTGCACCAAGCGGTGATGGCTGCAAAGAATGCCTAGCGATGGATGGATGGTGGCTTCATTTGCGTCGTTGTCTGGCATGCGGGCAGATTGGATGCTGTGACAGCTCACCTAGTCAGCACGCAAGAGGACATTGGCAAGAGTCGGGACATAGGCAGATCATGAGCTATGAACCCGGAGAGTCCTGGTACTATGACTGGGAGGACAATACGATGATTGATCTGCCAGACATCACCATCACTCCTCCTTTACACCATCCCCTATCTCAACCTGCACCTGGACCCGCAGGCAAAGTACCCGATGACTGGGAATACCTACTTAATTAGTAACCACAATAATCTGCACTTATCCGAAAAGTGGTTTACCCGAACTATAATGTAAGTTCAGCTCTTTTAACACTTCGATCAATGTACCTTGATCAAGATCCTCATACTTTTTAAAGCGAATACAACTTTTCCCGACACTCACCTTACCGAGTTTACCAGCGTAGCTTTCTGCAATATACTTACCATCTATCACTGCACAGAGATAGATCCTAGATTCTATTTCCAAATGCAACCTTAGCTAAGTCTAACTCACTATTAGGGTTAGAAGCAAGCCAATCGTAAACCTCTTGAGGTGTATGCCACCCTAGTCTTTTTCTAGGCTTGTTATTAAGCTCCCAGGCTATATCATCTAGCTCTTGTTGGGTTAGTCCCCTAATATCACTACGCTTAGGGAGATACGCCCTAAGTTGTCCGTTGATATTCTCGTTAGCTCCTCTCTGCCAAGAGCTATATGGATCAGCAAAGTATACCTCTATACCAATAGCTTCTGTGATTCTCTCGTGTTTAGTGAACTCAGTACCATTATCAAAGGTGATGGTATGGGCAACAAGACCTCTAAGCCCGTCTATTACTGCATTGGCTGTCTCCTCTGCTGTCTTACGGTCTAGTTTAGTAAATACTACTAAACTACTAATTCTCTCGTTTACAGTGTTAATAGCTTGTTTATGTAGGTATAAGACACTATCACCCTCCCAATCTCCTAGTCTGGTTCTTTGATTTACAACTTCTGGTCTTTTATGGATAGATACTCGATTTGGTATCTTAGACCTATGAGATGACCTACCTTGATTCTTGGTTCTCTTTTTCTTGCCTTGTCTAAGATATTGATAGAGCTTTTCCTCTTTAGCCCAAGAGCTAGTATATATCCAGTTATAGATAGTTTCAGCAGAGACTGATGGGTGTCCTTCTTTCTTTAATCTACCTGAGATAGTTACTGGATTCCAGCCCTTCTGTAGGCAGTCTACTACTCGACTGCGTAAACGATGATTAACTGGGTTATCTAAGATTGGTATCTGTCTAGATTCTTGTCGGTTCTCTTCATAGCTAGATTGAGCTATCCAGGTATGATAGATACCTTTACCATCAAGCCCTCTTTTGATCTCTCTACCTATAGTAGATTTATCTTTACCAATTCGCTTTGCTATTTGATTATTTGTATAATTGTCTTGGAGTAAGACTTCTATCTTACCCCGTTCTGCAGCCGTTAGGTGACTCATGCAATCCTTTCGTTTAATTGTATGTATTATTCTAACGGTTGCATTTGATATTGGAACTATGGGATCGCCATATAATTTTTCTGATTCATAAGAGCAATAATTGGCCACCGACCAGGCTGCTTCATACTACTACTCTGATAGTCCATCATCCCATACCCGAGGCCTACTCCTCCACCCATACCTTTGTAGATTGTCGGTTGACAATCCGGTGCATATTGCCGAATCAAAGCATCTACCTTACGCAAGTCAGACTCTCGCTCTCCAGTCTTGGCAAAGTATTCTTCGGCAGTCTTAGCTTCAATTTTCATTGTTATATTATACAGCAAGTTAAAAACAAAATCAGATATTTCTATTAATCACAATAACCCTGTTGCCATATAACCTCACGGCTTCAAAACTGCCATTTTTGCCCCAGACTAGCAAAACACTTCGCAGCGTAACTCCTGTTATGCTTTGTCGTGTTTTGGTATTCTGGAATAAAAAATCATCAGCTTTGACCTCGCAAGTTTATATGGCAACAGGGTTAATTCCTGACTAGACTCTAGAGTCCATTAGACTGAGTTTTCTCCTTCACCATATCATGGATATGATTCAGTAGAAGAACTCAACTACTGGTTCTCTATTATCTTAGTCAGGGAATTGGATTTTGTTTTGAGCTTGCTATATCATCAATTACCTCGCGAACTGTTCGCGAATTTTGCCATCTCACCAGATTATAGATGTCGCGAACTGTTCGCGAATTTGCGCTATTCTGATATCTGTCAAGGTCTGCTAGTAGGGCGTTAAAGACACTGGCAAGAAAATGGAAGTACTATATAATAGAATAATAACTATGAAATTTGTTGCACTACTACGCGGAATCAATGTCGGAGGCAAAAATAAAATCCCAATGTCCGAACTAAAGAGATTATTTGAGGACTTGGGTTTTGATAATGTCTTGACCTATATCAATTCAGGCAATGTTATTTTTGAAACAGAACCGACTGAGACACCTATCCTCAATCAAGCCTGCGAGCAAGCAATAGCCAAGCACTTTGGTTTTCATATTGTCTGTTCGGTGATTGAGGCCAATCGACTTATTAAGGCTCTAGATAATAGTCCTAGTTGGTGGGATCAAGATGAAGGTAAGCACAATGCAATATTTGTCATAGCACCCAAAACTACTGCTCAAGTCATTGACGAGATAGGTGATACCAAGCCAGAGTACGAAAAGATTTCTGCCTTTGAGCCAATTATCTTCTGGTCGGCACCGATTGAAACTTTCAGTAAGACTCGCTATAGCCAGATAGTTGGCTCAAAGGCCTACCAATTTATCACAATTCGCAATGCCAATACTACCAAAAAGCTTGCTCAGCTCTGCAGATTGGAAACTTAAGATCTACCGAGTGACTTCCCCACCCAGACTTTGCCAATTGTCCAAAGATACCAGGTCGGTCAGATTATGATAGCCAGCTTGTTTTAGGATCTCGATTGCCTGAGCGCTCCTATTACCACTTCTACAATATACATATATCTGTTGTTCTGGGCTAATGTTGCCGTATTGCCCGGACTGAATTTGCTGAAGGGGGATATTGATAGCTTTGGCGGCATGCCCAGATTGGTACTCTTCCGCCGTCCGGACATCTACAAGCACTGCCCCATTGTCAAGATTTTGTTCGATAGTGGTGATTTGTGAGCTAGGACTTTGGGCTGCTTGCTCCGAATTGTCTCCACCTGCCAAAATAATTCCTATCAAACCAAGAATTATACATAAGCCTATGATCCATTTCTTCATAATTTATACTATAGCATACTAATCATAATCCTACCCTCCTTTGGTATGATTATCTGAATTGATTATATAGTAGACTTGTTTTTAATGCCAACCGATAGCTCTTCAAGCTGCTTATCATCTACCTGACTTGGACTATTCATCATCAGATCCACCCCCGAACCATTTTTGGGGAAAGCAACTACCTCACGAATATTACCCTCTCCCATTAGTTCCATAAACATCCGATCCACCCCAAAGGCGCACCCTGCATGAGGAGGAGCACCGTATTTAAAAGCTCCAATCATTGCCCCAAACTTACTATCAACATACTCCCTACTGTGTCCCAAGACCGCAAATGCCCGATACATTGACTCTGGATGATAGTTTCGTACTCCCCCAGAACATACCTCATAACCATTCATCACCATATCAAACTGATCAGCCAAAATCGCAAGCTTATCTTCTCTCTCAAAATCTTTGGGGCCCCTGAGTGGCATGGTAAATGGGTTGTGACCGAAATCTAGCTTACCGGTAATCGAATCCAGCTCATAAAATGGAAAGTCAATGACCCAAGCCAAAGCCAAAACATTCGGATCTTTGAGACCGAGGTCGGTGCCAAGCTTGCTTCGTAAGGCACCGAGCAAATGATTGACCTTTACTCTATCACCAACGCCAAAAAATATTGTACCTCCCTCTTCTGCTTCGGTAATCTGGACAATTGATTCAAGCTCTTGATCACTCAAAAATTTGGCAATTGCTGAGCTAGCAGTACCATATTCTACCTTGAGGTATGGTAATCCCCCAGCTCCATTGAGCCTAGCAAACTCAGTCAACTGATCGATTTCTTTGCGACTAAAGCCAGCTGGTGCGACTATTGCCTTTACCACACCACCCGAACTAATAGCATTAGCAAATACTCCAAAATCTGTACCACTCAAAGCTTCTGTCAGATCCACTAGCTCCATACCAAAACGTAGATCGGGTTTGTCACTACCATAACGATCCAGTGCCTCTCTATAGCTGATCCGTGGTATCTGCTCAGTCTTGAGCTGTTTTCTAGCAAAGTTGACCACCAAATCTGTGATCAAAGGCTCGATCAATTGACGCACCTCTTCTCCATCCTCGACAAAAGACATTTCGAGATCTAGCTGGTAAAATTCACCGTACAAACGATCTGCTCTCGGATCCTCATCTCGGAAACAGGTAGCTAGCTGATAATATCTAGGTATACCTGCAGTCATCAGTAGCTGCTTAAATTGCTGGGGAGCTTGGGGTAGTGCGTAAAATTTACCCGGATGCAACCTAGATGGTACCAAGAAATCTCTGGCTCCTTCGGGACTAGAATTTGCTAGTATTGGTGTAGTAATCTCTACAAAATCTTTGGATTTCATAAAATCTCTGATCTGACTAAAATATTCTGATCGCCTGACAAGCATTTTTTGCATTTTATCACGCCTCAGATCTAGGTAGCGATACTTGAGACGAACTTCTTCACTGACTGATTGACTATCATTGATTGGAAACGGCAAAGGCTCTGAGCTATTGAGTACTTGGAGCTGATCGACTACTATCTCGATTGATCCTGAATCAATATTGGGATTGACTAATTTTTCGGCTCGATTGACCACCTTACCTATAGCTCGAATCACAAACTCATCACGCAAGCTTTCAGCAAGATCAAACTGCTGATGGCCACTGGCAATAGTCAACTGGACTATCCCGGTGTGGTCTCTCAAATCGATAAATATTAGACCCCCATGATCCCGTCGAGAATTAACCCACCCCTCGACCTGCACCTCTTGACCAATCTGACCTACCGTCTCACTCGCAAGTATTCTTTTCATAGCCATTATTATATAGCACATACCCCCTAAAACAAAACCTATTCACCGAACCCAGACATAGGATCTAACTTCGGGGTCTGACCCCGAAACAGGTACTGCCAACAGATATAAATCGACGGGGTCTGACCCCGAAGTGACGAGATAAGATTTGCTCTTTATATAGAACTCTAGCAAAAGTATACGGAAGTCCGATATAATACCCACCATGACAGTGGATCAATATCTTGCAAATTTTAATGGTGAAGTTTACGCCAGACTCCAGGCAGTCCGTAAACTGATCAGAACAGAAGTGCCAGAGGCAACCGAGTCGATTGCCTACGGTATGCCAGCTTACAAATTTTCTGGTAAGCCACTAGTCTATTTTGCTGGCTATGCCCAGCATCTAGGACTCTATGCTACACCGAGTAGCCATCAAGCTTTTGCCAAGCAACTTTCTAAATACAAGCAAGGCAAGGGGTCTGTCCAATTCCCCCTGGATCAACCCTTGCCACTTGATCTAATCAGGGAGATTATTAGATACAAAGCTCAACAAATTAGTAATGATCGACTTTGATAGCTAGGATTAAGTTATAATAACTAATAACGATGGAATGCAGTAATACTGAACCCACTTTAGAAGCCAAGATTCAACAAGGTCGTGAACTTATTATTCAAGCTCCTCAATTATTTATATCAGTGGACATAGAGGCAGACGGAATTGCTGGTCGGGGTTCTATCCTAGAAATAGCCGGAGTAAGCCCGGATGGTCAATCTATATTTTCCAGCTTAGTATTTCCAAAAAATCAATTGTTTATTCCTGAGTATCAGCAATTCTGCGATAATCATGGTCTTAGCAGGGATCAGCTCAGAGATGCACCAAGATCCCCTGTAGTCATACGAGAATTTGCTGACTGGGTTGAATCGCTTTGTAAAATGTATCAAAAAGAAGCCGTTTTTACTGGATTTAATGCTGGATATGATAAAGCACTATTTGATCTCTACTGTATAGAGCTAGGAATACAAAACCCCTTTGTCACCTCACCTCTAGATATCAAAAGTATGGTCTTTGGATTATTGGGTTCTCCATGGGGCTGGGATGCAACAAAAAAATCATCTTTGCCCGATAATCTAAAGCCGGAAAGAAAATTTAGCCACCAGGCCCTTGATGATGCAAAGTACCAGCTTGAAATACTGTGCCTAATCGCATATGAATCCACAAACCTTAACTAACATGTTCCGAAACTACTCAACCCTATAATTGCGGGCTATAGAACAGACAACCGACCTGTGGCAAGATAGACTCGACTTACGTAAAATCCCTGAACTCCCAGACTCACCTCCAGCGTCCAGAACTCCTTTTTTAAGCTGTCACCGAGGTTTTGCATAAGTCGAGTAAAGTGTTAGGTCTATAGATCCTAGCTAGTACAAGTAAATCCGACAATGCCTCAGTCTACTGAGGCAATTTTGAATGGCCTTCAAGAGGTTGCGGTGATCTGGGTAAACATCAGGGTTATAATAAATTGTCAGAATTCCTTTGCGCTCTTTTGCGCTCTCGACTCCCCCCAATTTGCTGATATAAATGCTATCAAAACGGTTGAAATACACCTGATCATCATTAAACCAAAGCACCAAAGAACCTGATCTATAATATTTATATCTGATGCTTAGGCTATTTGACATCTCTGCCCCAGATTAGCCTAAAGCTTTTCAAAGAAGAAATTGTTGGTCTCCAGCCAACCCTCTAGATTGCCACAATCTAGGTGCTTACCCTGACTGATATATGGTATCAATTTTTTGTCTTTTGCAAATTGGAGCATTGGTATAGTAAAAAAGTATTCTCCTTGCTCGGTCTTATTTTCAGCAAGCTGTTCACTGGTATATTCAAAGATTCGATCGTCAAAGATATACCGCCCAAGATTGATCAGATTGGAAGGAGCCTGACCTGACTCTGGCTTCTCTACTACCTGGTCAATGTAGCTTTGACCGTCCTGCTCTCGCAAGCCAAATACACCATACCGATAGAGCTGATCATCTGGTCTTTTTTGGGTAACCACCAACCCATCTGCCTCACTATCATAGAAATAGTCAAGCATTTCTTTGATGTCATTATTGGGATGATAAACATAATCATCACCCATGACCATCAAGAAATACTTGTTACCAATCTGATCTCTGACTAGCTCAAAAGGAATAGAAGTACCATGAGGTGCCTCTGGCCTGACATCCTGCTCAATAAAATGCAGATTGACCGATTGGTAAAACTCTTCATATCGAGCCAATCGGTCCAGTTTACCATGCGCCTGCAAAAAGCCATTGATCTCTGGATTTGGACTAAAGTGACGCTTAATCTGATCATTGCCCTGAGCCACAATAATATAAATATCTTTAATCCCAGCCCCTATCATATCTTCGATAATATATTCGATTACCGGACGATTGAGTATAGGTAACATTGGCTTGGCGATAGTTTTGGTCACTGGCAAAAACCTTGAGCCATAACCTGCGGCCGCAATTACCCCCTTGGTCACTACCCTAGACTTTGCCATTGTCTACCTCTAGGCTAGCTGGTTGCCAGCGTTGCAATTTTGGAATTTTTTTGACCATTTGCCTAGCGACGAAACGCGGGAAGCGCATCTCGACTAGCTTCTGTTCGACTATAGCTTGCATCTCCTGACAATTACAATTTCGAGTAAATTGACCTTCCCGATAGCAGTACTTGCAGTATTGATCGACTAGCACACCGCCTTGATCTGTACCCCAATTGGCCATCTGCTTATCTAGTGGCATCCCACAGCTTTGACAAAATTTCTTATTTCTAAAAATCATTTTTCACTATTACCTTTCTTGTAAAATAACCCCTTAACTATTTAGCCCTTAGCTTTCCAGATAAATTTTATCAATATTTTTCGCCAATTCATAATCTTTGTCGGTTAGTCCCCCCTCAGAGTGAGTAATAGTGCTGACTCCTAGCTCCGAGTAATTGATTACTAGTCTAGGGTGATGCCCCATCAGCTCAGCCAACTCGGCGATCTCGACACTGATACGAATAGAATCGACAAAATTCTTAGTCTGATAATGCTTGACTAGCCCGAGATGTTTATCAATCGTCCACCCCTCAGGCAACTGTCGCTTTTCTGTCTGCTTGCTTTTTCTAATCATAATGATGATTATACCACTTCGGGGTCAGACCCCGTCAATTTATATCTGTTAGCAACCCCTGGTTCGGGGTCAGACCCCGTCAGTACCTGAGAATGATTTGAGCTTATGCTTGCAAGTAATAACCAACAGTGATATATAAATGATTAAGACTATTATGAGCTAAGGGGTACATATGAATAATCCTAACCGATCAAGAGGTGATAGACGGAACAAAAGACGCCCGACTAGGCTAACTTTGGCTATAGTAGTTAGTATCATGGGGCTATTTCCCACAAACGCTACAGCTAACGAACCTGCAAAAGCTCCAGTCAGTGTAGAAATAAAGACTCCAACCAGTAATGCAATTGGCTTCGGTCCCGAAGGTGGTGCTATTACTCCTCTACCAAATGTTGGCATCACTAACCCAGAACTAGTCCGACCACAAATTGCTAACCTGTATCCAAATACCAATCACGCGATCGAGGCAATCACCCAAGGTCAACCTTTGCCAGGGACTGTAGATGTAGCAATCCAATTTGAAGGCAAGGTTGACCTGGAGTCTACCGAAGACAACATCTTGATCATCAACCTCACTACTGGCGAGGTTGAACCAGGAGACCCCAGACTCAGTCTCTTCGACTCTGGTGATCCAGATCAAGATGACGCCAAGAGCAATACTATTCTGGTCTCCAGAGCTGGTAGATTATATGAACCAAATACTCAGTATCTAGTAGTAGTATTCAAAGGGGTTAAGGACACCAATGGCAAGCTTTTTAAGCCGAGCAATAATGTCACTCAAGCTCTCGACCCAGAATTTGGAAGTGGTTCCTTAAGAGAGTATGGCAATACAGTACTTGGTCAACTAGATGCACGCGGGATTAAACCTAGCGATGTCCTAGCCTTCACCAGCTTTGAGACCTCAGACTACGAAAATCAAGCCCGAGTGCAATTCTCTACCATGGCAGATGTTGTCAAAGCCCACTCACCGGAAACCAAGATTAGCAGTGTCGAAAGACCAAACCACCCAGGCCATCCTGGTGCCATTCGAGTCAGAGGTACTTTTAGCTCCCCCCAGTTTGAAACTCTTAGTTTTGGAGCCAACAATTTCAACAACTCCCCCGAAGCAATCCCATTCATCCTAGATCTACCCAGCCCCCAGGTAGCATCTAGCCAAGGTGTTGACATCCAGAATACCCCGATAGTGGTCCTAGCACCTGGTGTTGGTACAGGCAAAGAGCTAGCCTTTAGCTATAGCACTGTCTTACTACCGATGGGCATTGCTACCCTGAGCATTGATCCTGCTTATCACGGAGAGCGCGGTAGCTTAACTGATCTAATCAAGCCCGACACAGCCTACAAAATCTCTCAGATCCTTGCTGGATATGGTCTCGACCTAATCGGTGCTGAAAATGCGATCTTATCTGGCAAAGTCAACCAGGCACTCGCAGAAAATGGAATAAGTATGCGACTCACTAATGACCCAACCAAAGTTGGGCTGGCTGGGATCTCGCTTGGTTCGCAGGCAGCTGGAATTGCTACAGAATATCGCCTTGGCACTGGTCCTGTCCTATCAGGCGTCAGTGGTGCTGGAGCTGTCGATACTATTGCCAGAGTCGATAATCCTCTAGGTGTGGCATTTTACGGGCTGCTTCCATCTGATATTACCTCGACTGAAGCAATGGTAGCAATTCAATCCCTGATGTATTTACAGTCCCTCAGGGCAGATGCTTTGGCCGATCCAAACTCAGACCAAACGGTTCACCACATAGTGTCTCCCCAGGATACAACGGTCAATTATGCTACCTTTGTTCGGCTGGCAATTGAGCAAGGGTTTGACCCAGCTCAAGGTTGGTCTAGGGGCGAAGCTGGTACTTATATTGGGAAGCGAGGTACTATTATGGTCATCGATATGCCAAACATAGTTATTATTGGCAGAAGACCTGGAGGCTTGGTTGGGCATATGGCGTTTAATACCCAATATGCAAGGAATACTATTTGGCAAGTGTATAACCCACTCCGACAGTCTTAACCTCTTCCTGTCACAGATTTATCTTCCAGTCACCAAACCAAATTTCCATCACTTCTCCTCTGTCATCTTCCAAATTTACTTCCTCCTATCGCATCACCAAGCCAAATTTCCGTACCCTCTCACGTCACCAAGCCAAATTTCCGTACCCTCTCACGTCATCTCCCATAATTTCCGTAGGAAATTATGGGAGACCCAGTATTTGAATTGAAGTATTCAGAGAATGGCAGACCTATAGCAAGCTCAAAGCAAAACCGGACAATTTGAGCTGTACTATAGAGAACTAGAAAGGTAGTTCTTCTTAAGAGCCATATCCATAGATATGGTGAGTAAGAAAACTAGCTTTATAGACTCTAGAGTTGGGTCAAAAGTCTGGTTTTGGTTTTAACTTGCTATGGGATCAAGAATTTATTTGCGACACAAGACAAAGTGTTAGTTCAATAAAATGGCGGAGAGGGTGGGATTCGAACCCACGAGACGGTTTCCCGCCCGCTGGTTTTCAAGACCAGTACCTTCAACCACTCGGTCACCTCTCCAGCAGGTAAGATTATACCACACTAATCCCCCAAAAAATCCCCGACCTGATGACTCCAAAGCTCTGCGTATTTGCCCTGACTAGCAATCAGCTGATCATGACTACCTTCCTCGACAATCTTGCCTGAGTCAATATAAATAATTCGATCCATCTGCTTGATAGTACTCAGTCTATGAGCGACTACCACGGTAGTCCGATTTTGCATCAAATTGCCCAAAGACTCCGAAATATACTTCTCACTCCTACTATCGAGGGCTGAAGTCGCCTCATCAAGTAGCAAAATCGGTGAGTTGACTAACATTGCTCGAGCAATCGCCACCCTCTGCCTTTGACCACCGGATAGTTTGAGCCCTCTTTCTCCGACCATTGAATCATAGCCATGCGTGAAACTACGGATGAATTTATCAGCGTGGGCCAATCTAGCTACCTCTATCACCTGCTGGTCACTCGCTTCCCGGTTGCCATACCGAATATTATCTTTTAGGCTGCGATGAAAAAGTGAGGTATCTTGGGGGACATAGGCAATACTTCGCCTGAAATACTCTTGCTGATAATCCCGAACATCTATCCCATCGACCTCTATGGTCCCCGAGTCAATGTCATAAAACCTCTGAATCAATTTGATAATCGTACTCTTGCCCCCTCCACTCGGCCCAACTAGCCCAACTCTTTAACCCGGCTCAATTTGCAGACTAAAGCCCTCAAAGACCGAGCTCTGCTCATTGGCATAACCAAACCCCACCTGCTTAAACTCGATCCTACCGAGAGTAACCCCTTTGCCAACCGCACTAGTCTTGTCCAGTATATCAGGAATGGTATCAATGATTTCAAGCATTTCCCAAGATTCATGCAGAGCTTGCTCAATTCCTTCTATCAACTTCCCTAGATCCCACAGATCAGAAAATACTCTTCTGAAATAAAACTGCATCAGGATTGCCATACCTAGAGTCAAGCTACCTCTAGCTACTGCTACGATAGTCAGGTACAAAGTAAGAGTCTCAAATATCGAGATCCCTATCACCTGAACAAATCGTAGCAAATTACTCCTCTTCCAGTACCCTAGATAAGCAGTTAGTTGAGCTTGGACCACAGTAGCAAACCTTCTCTCCTCATATTCACTACTACCAAAAGCCTTGATCGTAATTCCATTGCTCAGATTGTCTGACAAAATACCAGTGACAAGCGTATCTTCCCTGGTTGCTCGATCAGCATAGTCAGAACTACGCCTATATAGATAGATCATCACGACTGAAAAAATCATAACCCATGCTACAAATGCTAGTCCGATTGCCGGTGATGCAATTGATACAATCACTGCAGCAGCAATAATTCTTACCGACATAGTCAGAATACTAAACATAAATTCCCTATAAATTACTCGGTAATTCTTAAAGAATCTTTTATACTTATTGACCAAAGATCCAGCAAATTGATCGGTAAAAAACTGATAGCTCTGGGAGATTAAGCTCTTAAAACTCTCTTGGGATAGTGTGTTTGAAGCCCGAACCATTAATTTATCAGAGGTGAATTCGGCAATTCTCCAGCCAAAATTTAACGTCATCGAGCTGATGAAGAGGTATATTGCCAATTGAATAAGCTGATAATATACCGGGCTCGTGCCTTGTCCTTCTAGTGACACTAGACCATCCAGTATCCTTGATATCAAGTATGGGCTTAGAGAGTACCCTATTAGTACTGATGCAGTTACCAGTGTTGCTGCTACTAAGAGTAGTTTCCAACTAGGAGCGGTATACTGCCAATATATCTTAAGTACGGCTAAATATTTGGTCTTATTGGTCGGTTTTTTTGATTTTAACACTAATTTCTCCTTTCTCTTGATGTATACTACTTCTTACTAAACTTAAGACCTAAGTATTTTGAGCCGTAACCCTACCTGGGCGCAGACCCAATGTTGAGTAGAATTATAGCAATAACCCTGGTATCACAACAAGTATACTCTATCCACTTCACCTCCGTACCAAGACCATACTAGAATGCCTCAGATCATATCTACACCTTATCAATAATAACCCTGAAATATCAAGTTGTGCGAGACCTCCAGGGAAGGGTAAATCTTTTACCACCTGTATGTTGTTCTGATTGCGAGATAGCACAACCAGACCCTAGCAAGGTTAGAGTATCCTTAATACTGCTTAGTCTTTCTGGAAATATTTGCCCGAAGTCATTTATCCAATCTTCTAGCGTTTGCTCCTCACTTCGAAAAACCAAATTATCAAATATATCAATCTCGCCAATACCTATTCGCCTAGCTCCCATAAAGTCACGTTCGAATTCCTCACGGAAAACCTCAACAGCTGTATCAACAGGATTACCCTTGCCATCATAGCCAATCCTTTTATCCTCATGGGTTCTTGCAGTCGGGGGTTTCTGGTAGTAGTAGACAACCTCTATCATGCCTCCTAATCTAGACCGGACTCTAGCAACCACCCACGCCTTTACATGTAAGGTATCTTCCCCTATATCAACGGGTTGCTCCCCTAAATCAAATAGTGTCTCCACTGGTAATTGACTATTTCTGTCATTTTGCCTATCACCCAAGATGAGTCCTTCTAATCCATCATATATTGGATTCCAACCTCCTAATTGGTCTAATACTCTGCCTACTTCCATTTTAAGCCTAGCTTGCTCATTCTGCCGTCCGATGTCACTCAAAACTTTACCCTGACTCTCTTCGAAATAATCTCCAGTTTTTTCACCAAATATTGGCACTCCCGCCGCCATAATATACCTCCTATCTGCTTTACAGCTTATAAACAAACTTCTGTGAGCTACTAGGCTCCTTGTCTGTTCGATGGATACATCCAGCCCAGCAACATGGTCGACGCTTGCCTTCCTCTAGCTCCTCGATTGACCTTCTGACCCTTCTAGCCCTAGTCTGCTCCTGCTTGGCATTTTCTACCCAACAAATAAACTCATTCCTTGCCAGAGGTGTCAAACCTTGCCAAATATCTATGACTGCACTCTGATCCAGTGCCTTAGCCAAATCCTCAGGCATCTGATGAACTACTCCTCCGGATAGACTTGATTGTTTCATAATCTGATTATAGCAGAATCTAATCCTCGCCTTCAATAACCGTAGTACCATCCGAAATGCGACTAACAGTACATCTCTGCTATCTTAATTCTAGTATTATCCTAGTTACTTACAGGTTAGAAAAGTATGGGTGAGTCAAATTCTCAAGTCGCTTATTTTGTTCTGGGGTAAAATATTGGTTGTTAGTAACTACTATTTTAGGCATTTCTAAACCTACTAAAACTAAACTTGCTAACATCAATATCACTCTTACCCGTTTTTGCTAGTTGCGATAGTGTCTCGCCGATGGCAGCAGAGTGCTTAAAGCCGTGCCCAGAACAAGGCGATGCTATGATTACATTTTTATGTTTGGGGTGAAAATCAATCACAAACTTAGCATCAGGAGTGTCTGTGTACATACACGTCACAGCCTTGATACATTTGCTAGTAAGGTGCGGAAACTGCTCTTTAACGTAATGGTCGTAGACAGATTGTATCTCTTCCGACGTAACTTCCCTCTCGATGTCATCTGGTGATGTATCTGTGTCATAAGTCTCAGTAGCTAACTTGATGCCACCTTGAGGCCCGTCAACTGCTGGGAATCCATAAAAATTGTCGTACCTCTGATTACTAAATTCCCAGACGAAGATAGGCATCTCACGAAACGCTTCGTAATTTTTCTCGTCATCAATATCAAACCAATAAAGCACTTGGCGGTGGATTTTGAATATATCCCTATACTTAGGTAAGAAGTCAGTGACCCACGGTCCAGCAGAGATAATGAGCTTATCAGCTTTATATCTACCTCTATCAGTTGCTATAGTCACAGAACTGTTGTCAGCCGTAAATCCTTTGACTTTTTCATTTAGGTTGAGTGTAGCTCCGTATTTTTTAGCAAGCTCTAACTGTACCTCAATGCACCTTTCAGGACGCACATAACCCGCTTCGGGTTCATAGTAACCTCTCTCGTCACTCCTGATATTGAATAAGGGGAAGCGTTGCTTAATCTCTAAATTGGTTAGCTTCTCATGCTTAATGCCGTATTTATCAGCAGCATCATACGTATTTTGCAAAAAGTCACTGCTCTTGTGTTGCCCGTAACCATCCGAAACGGTCATTATTAAACCACCGCATTGATTTAGTAGCTCTTTTCCTGTTTCTTTCTCAATCTCATACCAAATCTCATGTGAACGTCGAACGAGAGGAACATATTCCATTCCTTCGCCGATTGCCAATCGTGTAATCCTTGTGTTGCCGTGTGTAGAGCCTAATTTATGCGGTGGAGCAAACTGGTCAATACCTAAAACGTTCACGCCAGACTTTGCTAATTGATAGACGGTAGCACTCCCCATTGCTCCAAGTCCGACAACGATTACGTCATATCTCATGCTCCTTATTATAACAGAGCAAAGCAGCAGAGACTGTCAACTCTATTAGACTTGTTCCCCAATAAGGTTTCTGGCACCATATAGCAAGTTAAAAACAAAATCAGATTTCTAGATTCTAGCAAACATTAGGGCTATTTGATTAGTCTAATATGGTTACTCTGGGTGGTGAGTAAATATGAAATCTAATATGCAAAAATGCTTTTTAGCGATCTGTCAAAAGATGGTTCTATAGAATGTATTATATTGACCTGACGCGGAAGCTACAAAATCTATTGTGCAATTCCTTTTGTTAGGAACGAAACCACCATTAGTGATTATTCCTATTGCGACCGCTCTCATATACCCTGGGTCAATTAAAACCGTATTCTCTGGTAAAGCAATTTGGCCCTCCAAAGAATTAATGAATGAATTGGTGGGACGATTTGGATCTTTATTATCTATAAAGCTAACCATCCTTGCGGCCCATTCTGGTATTTCATAAAATGAATCTCCCTGAGATAGGCAATAATAATTACCCTTAATTTTTTCAACATCTTTTTTCGATAAATCTCCCCAATATACTTTTGATCCGTCAGTCCTAAAATATGAAGGATCTTTATAAATCGTAACCCGTCCATCTGGGTCATATTCAGAGTGACTTCTTATTATCTGAGGATTGTTAGGAAAGTAACTAGCTTCTGAACCATCACTGACCGGCTCGTCTTCTTCAAATGGATTTACAAACCAAAAAGAATCAAAGCGTTGCCATTCTTGAAGTAAAATATTGCCCTCAGAATCTTCAATAACGACTGGCCTAAAGACTGCACCTGAAACTTTAGCACAATCAATATCGACAGGCCTCATATACTTCAGTAGAATCAAAAGTAATGATTCAGGATTATCTTGTCGAATCGCATCTTTAGCCTCCTTTGCGATACCCATACGGACCGAATAATCATAGCGAGTATCACTGGACTCAAGTGAGCCAAGACTTTGTACCAACCTTCCTAGAATTTGTGCTACACCTATTGATCTATCATCACCTCCTTCAGCAGCTTTATCCATTGCTACCTCATATATATTGTATGCGTAGCTTAAAAGGTTATAAAATTCAGGCGGTATATTTACTTCTTTATCTATCACATATAATTTTGCTAGATGTTTCTCGCAATAGCTCTCCCACAAAAAAGCGTGCCTACTACTTAGACTCTTGTCTTGGAACAACCATCTAGTATATATCGTCAGTGGTGCTTCTTGACAACCTGTAACAACCGACTCAGTATCTTCGCTGTAGATTGTTGCAGCCATTTTGTCTTCGTCAGGAAGCAT
This sequence comes from Candidatus Nomurabacteria bacterium, assembly GCA_020639315.1. Taxonomy (GTDB): domain Bacteria; phylum Patescibacteriota; class Saccharimonadia; order JAGOAT01; family JAGOAT01; genus JAGOAT01. Next base: position 351,080 of record JACKGM010000002.1, read on the forward strand.
ATTTAATACGTTTTTTATATTATTAAGTACCTTAAACAATATGACTACATCTGAAATTTGTGACTCATCGGTCCAATCTTCTTCTGAGTAAGTTGAGATAATCGACTGCAAGCGATCAGCTGATAATTTATCTAGTGCTGATTTGAGCTCTTGAGCAGAATCACTGGTCAATGATTCATTTTCTAAAAAGGAAGTAAAATCAGCCAAAAAGCTATCAAATATACCACGCCTACTGGGCACTGCATCTGGTAGCATCTCGTATGCCACGGGGTCATCCAATTTTACACTATTCTGGCTGATTCTATGGGTATTCTCCTCAAAAAACTCACTCATGTTGAATTATCTTAACATAATTTGACTATATTTAACTTTTCGTCCGTTTTATTCTTTTCCAACGCAGAATGAGCCTGAACTGAGGTTCATCTGTTGACAGGATAGACCTACCCTAAATCGGTTGATTATCCTGTCAAAATAAAAATGTGTGTCAACATAGGAATATGAATTCAGCATAAAATGTCGCGAACTGTTCGCGGTTTTTGCCACTTTACCAGATTAGAGATGTCGCGAACTGTTCGCGACAAACTTGTTTCTTAAGTAACTTCAAATCTACTCACCTAGACCCAGCTGTCTGACAACCCACCTCATAAATCTAGTCAATCTTGATTCTCTACTAACCACTTCTCCAAGACGTGAATGGTCTAGTGCATTCAAATATCTACTAGTCTCCGACACTTCCAAATTAACTTTATCTGCTTCACGATTCATTATTCAACTCATTTAATACCAATTAATAATTGTGACCCTGATTGAGTCGAACTGGAACCTTATCTGTTAGGAAATACTCCGTTGGGTAGATATACTCAGGGCAAACAGTGGTCGTTACCTATCCCTGCTTAGACTAGACACTTTAGCTTGTCCTAGCGATACTCAGTTCTACTTAAAGATGTGCATGTACAGGTTGAAGTTAGTCACCTAATTCTATAACTCTATTATACAATACTGAGGTTTTAACTCGTCGTCACGTTCAATAATACTTGGGTTAATCTGAATAAAGTTATTCATTTTTTTTAGGTCCGTAATCCAATCTTAGTTCGGTCATTGGATCAATCACAGCGTGGTCTTCTTCTGCGATTTTACCAACCATCAAAAACGGGTCTCCGTTCATTTCTTCAGTAACAGCATTTAGCCACCTATATCGGCTCAGCCTGTCTGTAATCGTCTCAGGTACCTCAGAAAATGGTCCGATTACTTTTCCTAATCTTCGTTCTAGGTACGGCTTGCACTCTTCAGCAAAGCGTTCAAGTTGGTTGGAATAAGGAAGCTCATCAGTCATGTAACCGAGAATGTCGTATATACCTTCCATTCCTCTTGGCGAAGTAAACCTACCAGTTGTAACTGCAAGCACATCACCGATATGAAAACGTCGAGTACCTACATCTCCCTCTTCTTCGACCAGTGGTCCTAACTTCATAAGCTCAGCGTCTTCCTCAACAATAAGCTCTTTAGTGGCTTTAGCATCTCGTATTAAAGCAGCAATTTCATCTTCAGTTAATCTACGAATGTAATGTGGCAGATCTCCATAGCCTGTTTCTAATAATTGTCGCTGAATAAGCTGTAAACCCTCATCTGTCTTTACAAAATCAAAATTAAGCATATTGCGGACATTGATACTGCGAGCTTCAAAATCTACAATTACAATTGCTGCAACTTCACAACCAGCTACGTAACTACTCTGAGGGGTTAAATGAGGCGGTCCTTGGGGGTTATGCTCTACTGGACTTGTAGATATGCGTGTTCTAACGTCGCTGGGTGCTTCTGAACCACTAAAGGCTGTGTAGAAATCACCTACTGCTACTGCCTTGCCAGGTCTTCTTGTTTGATACTCTTCCAAGTCCAGCAAAGCCGAGAGACATGCTTCTTCAGGCGTTAGATTGGGACGCAGAGACTCTAGATTTGGTTCGTTGGATTCGTGGGGATTAATCACAAGAGCATGATAACATTATTTATTTTATTTCACAAGAACACGTAAAGCACCACCCCAAATGCGACTAACAATAAATCTCTATTACTTTTGCCCTAACCCAATTTGCCTAAGGATCCAACCCATAAACCGTCCGATCCGTCCTTCTGGGGTAGCATTAATGTATTCAGGGTTACCAAAATTAGCAATTGCTTTCCTCATAGCCCTAAAATCTCCTACACTTTTAATGGGATTACTATTATGCCTTGGTTTCATATCTTCAAATTTTAACAGATGTTATCATGGTGACCCCAGCGGGATTCGAACCCGCGGTTTCCGGGATGAAAACCCGGCGTCCTAGGCCTCTAGACGATGGGGCCAAGCCTAAGAAAAATTAATTTCCACCCGTCAATCTTACCAAATACCCCAGAAAATAACAAGTAAAATACCCTTGATCACTCTACCTAATATACGGGGTCTGACCCCGTACCGTACCCTTCCAACAGATATAAAACGACGGGGTCTGACCCCGAGATGTAATAAATGGTTCAAAAAGCTGGATTAGCGGATTATCGGTGTGTACTCAATGATTTTATTGCTACTTGCTCGATATAAAATCGCTCGATGGTCAAACACCAGATAATAATCCCCTATCTCAGCCCGACTGAGCAACCCTGCTTGTCCGGCATTGAGCGTATCAAGTGCCTCTTGGCTATTGATATAGGCAAGGTTGATCAACTGTTCGTCTTCGGGAATATCAATTAGAGCCCTGACACTCTGCTCGATCTCACTGGCATCAACCTGTCCAGAATCTTCTATCTCCGAGACCTGCTCTGCGCTCGATCGATCATCCAAATCTTGCTTGAGGTTTAGTGCTCCATAACCAATCAAGCCAATAATTGCTAGACCTAAGCCAATCACTAACCCGATCAATAGCTTAATTTTCCAGCTATACCTAGGACTTAACTGACTTGCACTATTTGGTAACGACAATTCTATATCCGGACGCTGGCTAGTCCTAGGCTTAATCTTACCTGAGTTAGCTTGGCGTGATTTAGTCAAAGTCTTGTTCTGCCCAGCAACTGATGTCTTGGGCTTACTAGCTTTGCTAATCTTGCTAGTCGATACAGTAGACTTCTTGGTTGAAGGTTTTTTGGATGACTTTGCTACTACCATTTTACTAATTATAGCATAAGCGATTTCATTCCCTAGATTCTATTTCCAAATGCAACCTTAGCTAAGTCTAACTCACTATTAGGGTTAGAAGCAAGCCAATCGTAAACCTCTTGAGGTGTATGCCACCCTAGTCTTTTTCTAGGCTTGTTATTAAGCTCCCAGGCTATATCATCTAGCTCTTGTTGGGTTAGTCCCCTAATATCACTACGCTTAGGGAGATACGCCCTAAGTTGTCCGTTGATATTCTCGTTAGCTCCTCTCTGCCAAGAGCTATATGGATCAGCAAAGTATACCTCTATACCAATAGCTTCTGTGATTCTCTCGTGTTTAGTGAACTCAGTACCATTATCAAAGGTGATGGTATGGGCAACAAGACCTCTAAGCCCGTCTATTACTGCATTGGCTGTCTCCTCTGCTGTCTTACGGTCTAGTTTAGTAAATACTACTAAACTACTAATTCTCTCGTTTACAGTGTTAATAGCTTGTTTATGTAGGTATAAGACACTATCACCCTCCCAATCTCCTAGTCTGGTTCTTTGATTTACAACTTCTGGTCTTTTATGGATAGATACTCGATTTGGTATCTTAGACCTATGAGATGACCTACCTTGATTCTTGGTTCTCTTTTTCTTGCCTTGTCTAAGATATTGATAGAGCTTTTCCTCTTTAGCCCAAGAGCTAGTATATATCCAGTTATAGATAGTTTCAGCAGAGACTGATGGGTGTCCTTCTTTCTTTAATCTACCTGAGATAGTTACTGGATTCCAGCCCTTCTGTAGGCAGTCTACTACTCGACTGCGTAAACGATGATTAACTGGGTTATCTAAGATTGGTATCTGTCTAGATTCTTGTCGGTTCTCTTCATAGCTAGATTGAGCTATCCAGGTATGATAGATACCTTTACCATCAAGCCCTCTTTTGATCTCTCTACCTATAGTAGATTTATCTTTACCAATTCGCTTTGCTATTTGATTATTTGTATAATTGTCTTGGAGTAAGACTTCTATCTTACCCCGTTCTGCAGCCGTTAGGTGACTCATGCAATCCTTTCGTTTAATTGTATGTATTATTCTAACGGTTGCATTTGATATTGGAACTATGGTTCACTTTATAGCGGGGTCTGACCCCGAACTGAACCCTTCCAACAGATATAAAATGACGGGGTCTGACCCCGAGATGATGATTTGCGAGTATCAATATTATATAAAAATAATAATCCACTAAGGAACCAATAAGTAGGCTCGAGCTGCGTCATAGCTAGTCAGTAGTCTAGCATCTGGCTGGCAGACTTGAGTGACCTGATAATCATGACTGGTCACTTGTCCCCTCTGATCACCATCCCCAAAAACTGCATCACCCATAGTGATATACCAGACATTGCCCTTTGCAAAATCAAACCTCTCTACTGCCTCTGCAAAACTAAAATATTCAAGCTCGTGGCTAGCATCAATAACCCTTTTCCAGGTACTAGCATTGATGTCTATCTGATCCGAGTCTCCCACCAAATAAATTTGATCGTCTCGATCTTTTGATAAAATATCTCTCAAGTAGTAATTGTACTCTAATAAGATATCATCAGCATCCACCAAATAAATATTACCTTTGCTAGAGTTTTGAGTACATTCTAGGACACTCTTACCTTGAAAAACTGTCACCCAATTGCCAGAAAGTAGTCTGGTATTGCCATAACAAAAGCTATAGACATTGCCAATCACTAGTACAACCACAGTCAGAACAATCAAAATAGTTCTAGCCTTAGCTGGCAAAATGCCCCCGATTAGTCCCGCCAGAACAAAAACAAAAGCTATAAAAATCGAAACACTCAGATATCTTCCATAAAATACCGAAGTATTAAAAACAAGTGAGATTAGTAGCATTATTATCCCCGAGACCAGATACAGTCTGATAAAAAATCTCCAGACATAGTAAAATCTCTCTTTCCTAGCCCTCTTGGTCACCACCTGATAAAAGTCAACCAATCTCTGAAAATTAAAGATGATAAGTATAGCCAGTATTAGCATAACAATTAGTGCCGGAAGCCCACCAAGTATATACTCCTCTATATTGCTAAGAAACAAAACTGGAACATACAGCAGTGAAAGTAAGTTGGGCTTTGGGACCCAAAATCCCCCATTGAAACCAACTGTCTTACTGATAAAGACACCAATCCAAGGCAGATAAAGAATCACCGCCATAGCCCCCATCCGCACAAACCAAGAGCTAGTCATGAAGCTCCTGATCCCTCTCAGGCTAATCTCTTGATTCTGATCCCAGTACTCAATCATCCCAATCCCAATCAACAAAAACGCAGAATAGTAGTGTGTATACATGGCTAAAGCTGAAAATACTGCCATGGCTAGCAAGCTTAGTCTACTCGAATTGCCAGTCTTATAGCTCAAGTAAAACCAAACTATCAAGCAGACAATCAAAAATGCCAGTCCATACATCCTGATCTCTAGCCCCAAACGCATCGCAAATGGACTAAGGATCATGATTAGCCCCACAATTCTAGCTACTTGATTAGAAAAATACTTGTAGGCAATCAAAATCATCAATGAAACTGCGATTGCCATTAGCCCCAACCCCAGTGATCTAAGTACCAGCTCACTCTTGCCAAAAATCTCCGACCAAAGTCTGAGTAGGTAATAATAAAGTGGTGGGTGAACATCAGCGGCTGTCAGCTGACTGATCTTGGTAAAATCGAGCTTGATCAACTGAATCGTAAAAGCCTCATCTCCCCAGATCTGAATTCGACTTGCCCAATAAAACCCTACCAAAAAGTAACCAACTCCAGCTAATAAGGAGCTAGCTAGTACCTTCAAGTCAATATTACGATGAATCTGAGCTTTTATTCTCATCGCTAGTAATTATATAGGACTTCCTTAGTTTCTGGTAGATTAACCCTGTTGCCATATAACCTCACGGCTTCAAAACTGCCATTTTTGCCCCAGACTAGCAAAACACTTCGCAGCGTAACTCCTGTTGTGCTTTGTCGTGTTTTGCTATTCTGGAATAAAAATCATCAGCTTTAACCTCGCAAGTTTATATGGCAACAGGGTTATTTTTAGCCTCCTTCAGGGAATTTTCTGTTATACTACGCTTATGAATAAAATTAAAAATTATCAAAACTTAATCCTAGCCTTTAGTATTATATCTCTAGTACTTATCAGGTTGATTTTTGCCATTACCTTCCCTAACCCTTTGCACATCGATGAGGCAAAGACTATGGACCATGTCCAGACCATGATCACAGAAGGTACAGATGCCAATCACCGGAGCTGGCCAATTATGTCCAGAAGTCTGGGCGGTGGGTATACAACATCGACCTACCTCTATCCCCTTGTAATCTGGTCAACAGTCTTTGGACAATCCACAGGCGCTTTGCGTGCGTTTTCCCAAATCTCGACAATACTTGCAGTGTTCTGTCTGGCAGGTGGTTTATATTTCTGGCAAGGCAAGAGGTTGGCAACTATCAGTCTAATCGTTGGGCTTAGCCTGCCTTGGAGTTGGGCTAATGGACTAATGGCCTGGGATCCAGCCATTACCCCCCTGTTTGTCTCTCTATCTTTCTTGATATTTTCATACATTGCCAACCGTAGCCAAGCTAGAACCTTAAAGATCAACTTGCTACTAAGTCTACTCACTTTTTGCTCAGTCTTGACTGCCTATAGCTACCCTCCAGCTCGAGTAACTGCCCCCCTACTCTTGGGTCTTGGGCTAATCTATCTCCAGGCAAAAAAGCTCTTATCTATCTCGTCCTGGGTAACAGTCACCCTGACTGGTATCCTCAGCTCCCTTCCCTTGCTCAACTTTATGCTATCAGACGAAGCCCTAGGTCGTAGCAATGATCTCAGCGTCTTTCGCGACTCAGTTCCAGCTGGTCTCTGGCTACTTGCTATCAATCTCTTAGGGCTGCTTGACCCTACTAGATTATTTGTCACTGGGGATTCAAACCTCAGGCATTCTTTTGGCTTTTTGGGTATGCTAGGAATAGCTTCAATCATCCCAATCGGCTACACTGGGTATCTACTGATCAAGCATGCTCTTCCTAGTAAAATCAAACCCCTGCTCATCATCTCCGGCGTGGGCATATTGGCTGGACTACTAGGCTCAGCCCTGACTAACGAGGGACAACCTCATTACCTGAGGGCTACGGCTGCCTGGCCATTTTTTGTAATCCTCCTCAGTCTAGGTTGGTATCAAATCATTAAGCATAAAGGAAGGCTGATGAGTATCAGCCTGCTCCTAGGAATAATTGGCCTGATCGGCTTAATATTCTGGATATTCTTTGTTTATCCAGAGCTTAGTTACGACTACTTCACCTAATAACCGAACTAGTCAAAATCTATCACTTCAAAATACCAATCCCGATCCCTCAAAGTGTTAGCAGTAGCACCGTTGTCCCCTTCGCTAATTGCAACTTCGAAGCTCATGGTCGTCTGACTATAGACATGAATATCAATACTATCTCTAGTAGAATCAGGTTCGATACTAGTGAGCATCACGGTATAATCAGCGGTTGGCCTAGGATCTGTCAAAATTACCCGATACTTACCAGTTGATAATCTAGAGACGCCAGCCCCACTAACCCTTAGTGCCGTCCCATTAGCTGCTACCTTGCCGAAAGCTTTGGTATATTCCTCAAAGTTCTCAACTTGCTTTTTGACTACCGCTTTGAAGGACGCTGGCGACAAATCAACTATTGATGGATTATCCATTGTCCTATTGTCATCCTTGTAGCTGATCAATGTATAGACTGGATTAGTACCGGGATTCGGATCGATTGCATTAAGCCCGACCGTACCTCTCCCTGAATAGAGGTTGGTTTTGTCGAGGTAGACATTGTTGCTCTCGGCAATAGCTACTCCGTTCCTTAGTAGTCTAATATGAACATTGGCTGAGCTAGTCCCAGTATTTTCAACTGTCGCCAAAAGATCGATCTCGACATGATCAGGTGAACCAAGATAGCTCAGAGTATTTGGACCACTGAAGTTCCACCCAGCATCGGCCCGGAGTTGACTCAAGGTCACGGGATCATTATCCAGGTGTAAGTCAGGATCATTGACCTGTCCAGCCCAGATAAATGACTGATCAACATCAAAGTAGTTATCTAGAATAGGAGATAAGTTATCATCGACACAGACCCAACTAACTCCATCAAATTGGATGAATTGCCCAGCGATACAATTAAGACTAGCTAATGTATCTGTAGAGCTGATACTGCTACAAACCCATGCGTTGACCGTACTAGAATAGATAACAGTCTGGCCATCTAGACAGCTAAGGCTTGATAAAGTATCTCCAAAATTGCTACAGCCCCAAGTAGTACCATCCCAGATAGCGATCTGACCGGCACTGCAACTGAGGCTAGCCAAGGTATCAGTATCGGTGTCAGTATCTTGGTCTATCGCACATTGCCAACTAGCACCATCAAATTTCAAAATTTGCTCCTTCTTACAATCTTGCAAACTGTACTTGACACTATCTACTGAGCCAACGCCAACACTCAGTCCACTCCCTGCTTGAAAGTTGATACTGTCTCCAGCTTCAATCAATTCTCCCGTGATACCATCTGTGATCTTGAATTCCATACTCTGGTCCTGGCTACAGACCCAGGCTGATCCATTCCAGCGGGCTAGATCTGAATTGCTACAAGCTAGGCTAGCTAGAGTGTCTTTGATTGCTGTACTGACCCCATCTTCATTGGTGTAAGTGTAGCTACCATCACCGTTATCTATTAGCTTGGTACTAGTTTCTAGTAATGTAATATCTGCTACTATACTATCTCCAGATTCATTATTGTAAGTAATAGTTTGGTCTGCTACATTGATAGTCATTGTTGTAATAGTCTCATTGATATCAAAAGTGTTACCGTTCTCACTAATATAAGTACCAATCAAATTTCCTACTTGCGTATTACTAACCAATGTATCAATATTGAGTTCAGAATAGTCAATACATTGCCAATTTGTACTCAAATAGATTGCCAATTGTTGATCCCCACAAATCAGTGTCCCGAGCGTATCAGTAATCACACTGACTGAACCATCTTCACTGGTGTAAGTGTAAGTACCGTCATTATTGTTGACTAGGGTGGTGACTGACTCTTTGATGTCAACACTGACTCCGTCTTCATTAGTGTAAGTACCAATCACTTGACCATTGGCAATGGTGTTCACTAGGGTGGTGTTGGTTTCAAGGTCTCTAAGATTGACTGTAGTATCTACTCCGTCCTCATTGGTGTAGGTAAAGCTTTGATTAGCGATATCTAGAGTTAGATTGGTAGTAGTCTCAAGCTCTTTAATATCAATCGTGGTTTGATTGGAGTCTTCATCGGTATATGTGATGGTTTGATTGGCTGGGTTGACTGAGATCGTAGTCAGAGTTTCTAAATTGCTTATGTCAATCACTGTAGTGTTACCTGCTTCATCAGTGTAGCTGAAGGTGCCGTTGTTGTTGTCGGTGATTGTGGTGGTGGTCTCATAAATATTAGTGACAACTCCATCTTCATTGGTATATCTACCAATCAAGTTACCAGAGCTTAGAGTGCTGGTGATTTCAGTAGTAGTCTCAAGGTTGCCGAGATCTTGACAGATCCAGAAGCCAGAACTCCAGATTGCTACTTGGCTAGTACTACAGTTGAGTGTCCCGAGCGTATCAGTAATCACACTGACTGAACCATCTTCACTGGTGTAAGTGTAAGTACCGTCATTATTGTTGACTAGGGTGGTGACTGACTCTTTGATGTCAACACTGACTCCGTCTTCATTAGTGTAAGTACCAATCACTTGACCATTGGCAATGGTGTTCACTAGGGTGGTGTTGGTTTCAAGGTCTCTAAGATTGACTGTAGTATCTACTCCGTCCTCATTGGTGTAGGTAAAGCTTTGATTAGCGATATCTAGAGTTAGATTGGTAGTAGTCTCAAGCTCTTTAATATCAATCGTGGTTTGATTGGAGTCTTCATCGGTATATGTGATGGTTTGATTGGCTGGGTTGACTGAGATCGTAGTCAGAGTTTCTAAATTGCTTATGTCAATCACTGTAGTGTTACCTGCTTCATCAGTGTAGCTGAAGGTGCCGTTGTTGTTGTCGGTGATTGTGGTGGTGGTCTCATAAATATTAGTGACAACTCCATCTTCATTGGTATATCTACCAATCAAGTTACCAGAGCTTAGAGTGCTGGTGATTTCAGTAGTAGTCTCAAGGTTGCCGAGATCTTGACAGATCCAGAAGCCAGAACTCCAGATTGCTACTTGGCTAGTACTACAGTTGAGTGTCCCGAGCGTATCAGTAATCACACTGACTGAACCATCTTCACTGGTGTAAGTGTAAGTACCGTCATTATTGTTGACTAGGGTGGTGACTGACTCTTTGATGTCAACACTGACTCCGTCTTCATTAGTGTAAGTACCAATCACTTGACCATTGGCAATGGTGTTCACTAGGGTGGTGTTGGTTTCAAGGTCTCTAAGATTGACTGTAGTATCTACTCCGTCCTCATTGGTGTAGGTAAAGCTTTGATTAGCGATATCTAGAGTTAGATTGGTAGTAGTCTCAAGCTCTTTAATATCAATCGTGGTTTGATTGGAGTCTTCATCGGTATATGTGATGGTTTGATTGGCTGGGTTGACTGAGATCGTAGTCAGAGTTTCTAAATTGCTTATGTCAATCACTGTAGTGTTACCTGCTTCATCAGTGTAGCTGAAGGTGCCGTTGTTGTTGTCGGTGATTGTGGTGGTGGTCTCATAAATATTAGTGACAACTCCATCTTCATTGGTATATCTACCAATCAAGTTACCAGAGCTTAGAGTGCTGGTGATTTCAGTAGTAGTCTCAAGGTTGCCGAGATCTTGACAGATCCAGAAGCCAGAACTCCAGATTGCTACTTGGCTAGTACTACAGTTGAGTGTCCCGAGCGTATCAGTAATCACACTGACTGAACCATCTTCACTGGTGTAAGTGTAAGTACCGTCATTATTGTTGACTAGGGTGGTGACTGACTCTTTGATGTCAACACTGACTCCGTCTTCATTAGTGTAAGTACCAATCACTTGACCATTGGCAATGGTGTTCACTAGGGTGGTGTTGGTTTCAAGGTCTCTAAGATTGACTGTAGTATCTACTCCGTCCTCATTGGTGTAGGTAAAGCTTTGATTAGCGATATCTAGAGTTAGATTGGTAGTAGTCTCAAGCTCTTTAATATCAATCGTGGTTTGATTGGAGTCTTCATCGGTATATGTGATGGTTTGATTGGCTGGGTTGACTGAGATCGTAGTCAGAGTTTCTAAATTGCTTATGTCAATCACTGTAGTGTTACCTGCTTCATCAGTGTAGCTGAAGGTGCCGTTGTTGTTGTCGGTGATTGTGGTGGTGGTCTCATAAATATTAGTGACAACTCCATCTTCATTGGTATATCTACCAATCAAGTTACCAGAGCTTAGAGTGCTGGTGATTTCAGTAGTAGTCTCAAGGTTGCCGAGATCTTGACAGATCCAGAAGCCAGAACTCCAGATTGCTACTTGGCTAGTACTACAGTTGAGTGTCCCGAGCGTATCAGTAATCACACTGACTGAACCATCTTCACTGGTGTAAGTGTAAGTACCGTCATTATTGTTGACTAGGGTGGTGACTGACTCTTTGATGTCAACACTGACTCCGTCTTCATTAGTGTAAGTACCAATCACTTGACCATTGGCAATGGTGTTCACTAGGGTGGTGTTGGTTTCAAGGTCTCTAAGATTGACTGTAGTATCTACTCCGTCCTCATTGGTGTAGGTAAAGCTTTGATTAGCGATATCTAGAGTTAGATTGGTAGTAGTCTCAAGCTCTTTAATATCAATCGTGGTTTGATTGGAGTCTTCATCGGTATATGTGATGGTTTGATTGGCTGGGTTGACTGAGATCGTAGTCAGAGTTTCTAAATTGCTTATGTCAATCACTGTAGTGTTACCTGCTTCATCAGTGTAGCTGAAGGTGCCGTTGTTGTTGTCGGTGATTGTGGTGGTGGTCTCATAAATATTAGTGACAACTCCATCTTCATTGGTATATCTACCAATCAAGTTACCAGAGCTTAGAGTGCTGGTGATTTCAGTAGTAGTCTCAAGGTTGCCGAGATCTTGACAGATCCAGAAGCCAGAACTCCAGATTGCTACTTGGCTAGTACTACAGTTGAGTGTCCCGAGCGTATCAGTAATCACACTGACTGAACCATCTTCACTGGTGTAAGTGTAAGTACCGTCATTATTGTTGACTAGGGTGGTGACTGACTCTTTGATGTCAACACTGACTCCGTCTTCATTAGTGTAAGTACCAATCACTTGACCATTGGCAATGGTGTTCACTAGGGTGGTGTTGGTTTCAAGGTCTCTAAGATTGACTGTAGTATCTACTCCGTCCTCATTGGTGTAGGTAAAGCTTTGATTAGCGATATCTAGAGTTAGATTGGTAGTAGTCTCAAGCTCTTTAATATCAATCGTGGTTTGATTGGAGTCTTCATCGGTATATGTGATGGTTTGATTGGCTGGGTTGACTGAGATCGTAGTCAGAGTTTCTAAATTGCTTATGTCAATCACTGTAGTGTTACCTGCTTCATCAGTGTAGCTGAAGGTGCCGTTGTTGTTGTCGGTGATTGTGGTGGTGGTCTCCATTTCGGAGATATCAAAGCTAATCGATTGACCCAGTGGGTTAGTATAAGTAACAATACTTCCCAGTACTTCAACCTCTGCTAATACTTGACCAGCATCCTGATCCTGACATTGCCAGTCTTGACCGGTATAGGTTAGGATTTGAGACGATTGACATTGATATTGAGCAAGCAAATCCGTATTGTCCAAAAACTGAGAAAGGTCTACCGAATTACCACCTTCGATACTTAGTGTCTGGCTCGACAAAACCAGTCTCTGCAAAATAGAAGACCCCCCTCCACTAAGGTTTGGCACCTGACTTTCTCCTACTGACTGTTCACTAGTATTTTCGGTAGTTTCTAGCTGATCAGCAATCCTCAATTCAACACTGGGTTCGACAGTCACGACCGAGTTGGCCCGACCTCCGTAGCTTGTACAAGAGCCTGACAGGTAAACCACCCTCTGGTCGTTATCAAGAATCCGATCAATAATCGACCACTCCTTGAAAGGTATCGTTGCCATATTGCAACTTGTCAGATTGTAGTGATGCTCAGACAATATAGCATTGTCACAATCAGCAATCCCTTCGCTAGATAATTGCTCTAATGCCAAATCTGATTGGCCATTGACACAGACCTGAAAGAACCCTACATCTTGATCCCCTATCAAAGTCTCTGGGACTTCCAGTCTGACTCTACCCATCTCAGATATATCGAGGCCCTGGTAATCTACATAACCGACTAGCTCTGTCCTTTCTTGATCGGCATAAGCTAGTAATCTAGCATCTAGTGGGCGATCTTGGTCGAGATAATTCTGATCGGACTCGAAGACGATTTCAAGCTTTCTAGTTTGGAGGAAGCCCAAGCCAAGAATTATTATAAATATCACCACTATCAATGGGAGTATTATTCTACCAATCCTGTATGATACTTTTTTAGAATATTCTCGCATATTTACTTTTTGTTTTTTAATTGATAATCTTTCTAATTTCAAACTTACCATTTCTTATATATCTATTGATTGCTTTTGAAATGGACTATTTAATCATAAAGGTTATAGCTATAAATAGCAAGCCAATACGAATAAAACTATTATACACCAGTAGTTTTGATGACTACACTATGACTTATGACGGATTAGATAGCTAGCTACTCGGGCGGTAATAAAGCTAACTGTCCCCGTACCGACTAGCATTAGCACTATTGCTACTATCCTTCCCTCGCTAGTCACTGGTACAATATCTCCATAGCCTATCGTAGTAATTGTAACAACTGACCACCATATAGAGTCCCAAATCCCACTAACATTGGGGTTGATTCCGGCTTCGAAAAAATTGAAAAATATTGCCCCTATTAGCGACACTGCAGTCAATACCATCATTGCCTCCAAGATAAATGTATGCTGGGAGAAGCGTTTAGACTCATCAAATATTACTCTGACCCTAACTGCAAGCCGCACTACCCGTAATAATTCAACCAATCTGACTACTCGAAAGATTCTGATCGGACGCAACAATTCCACTACTCCATTGGTCAAGGGGATTGAGGCAATCAATTCCCACCAGTATTGTCTAAAAAACTGCTTACTGTCCTTGGCCTTGGCCAAACGATAGACAAATTCAGCTAAAAAAATCCCAGCTATATAGATATCTAGTTGATGGATCAGCTCTATCTGGTGAGCATTGAGTTCAGCAAAAAATTCAAATCCAACCAAAATCACACTAGTCACGGCCAAGAATATCAAGATTACATCAATTATTACCTTCCTAGTCAGATCGGGATCATTGGGCTCAGCAAAACCTATCACCTTATCCAGTATCTTATTCTCTACAGTCTTCTCCACCTCAGACTCGATCTTACTCTCAGTCTTGTGATCAAGCTTGGTGATGGTTTCTGGGTTTTTATTTGCCATAGACTTTATATTTATTTATTACTCTTTTGCTTATTATAACATGCCCAAAACAAAACCCTAAAAACCCCTCCTGTAAGGGCACCCCTTGCAGTTTTCTATCTGTAGAGAGTGATTTTTCAAGGGCACCCCTTGCAGTTAAGCTAGTTCTAGTCTATCAAAATGGATTATTAGAAAAACGACCATTGCCCAAAGATTCTAAGACTCTAAGGAAGTGTCCGCGACGCATTGATGGATCATCTATAACTCTTTCTACTTGAGCTACACTATTATTGATAGCCGTATATTGGGGCTGACTATTAACCTCCAGTAAATAAAGTATACCGTCATCCCTACCCTGTATGAGATCTATTCCCAAACTAACACCGATAGAAGCTCCAATAATTCTAGCTACTGCAAATCCTGCCCTAATAATACTGTCTGGAGCTTCTCTAGTCTTACTAGATATCTGATGTGAATCTAAAATTCCCTGATCAGTATCACTAAGCCTTGCTAATTCATAAAAACTTCCCAGCGCCAAATCTGCATGCGTTAAGCCAATTACTTCTCGATTATCACCAGTATTAGAGGTTATTGCTGGTGACCCGATGAAGTGTCTACTATTCTTTGAGGCAAGTGGTGCCAATAATACACCTACATCATTTGGTCCTACATAACCTTGGCTTGAATAGTCTTCACTATATAGCAAGGTAGCAAAATCTATACCCCCATCTGGTGTAGCGATCAACCTATAGGAAGTATTTCTATCAGTTGGAGTTTCAATATATTGCTCTACGACTAAAGTAGCTTTATCCTTTTTTTTCTTGGTTTTTAGATACGAAAGCAACTTCTTCTTAGCTTTCTCATCAACAACCAACAATTTACCTCTACCTCTTTGCTGGGCAGTATCCTTTAGCACAAATGGTGGTTCTATATCCCTACGCTCTGATTCTAGCTCCATATAGGTAAACCCTAACGGAAACCCTATAGGTGAATTAAATTCCCGAAGAAGATCCTCTAGATACGATCTTGGCATCAAATCATCGAATAAACTAACCCTGTTTGATCCAGGCTCGCACGATGGTACTTTAGAATCAGCTGGTACTCTAATCACCTCGACCCCATAATCTTTGACATCAATCCCACCCGTAGCGGGACCCCAGACTTCTACCATATTTCGTAACTGCCCAGGTATCGCTATCCCCCTCTCTGCCATTGCCTTAATAGTTAGCGTCAAGGAGTCTACAAGGCTAGGAACTTCAGATGCCGGTTGCCTTTCAGGGGTAGTATAGATATTCTCAGTATTCATTACCTATAGGATACCATAATAGTATCTATGTGTACATATAGCAAGCTAAAACCAAAACCAGCCTTTTGACCCAACTCTAGAGTCTATAAAGCTAGTTTTCTTACTCACCATATCTATGGATATGGCTCTTAAGAAGAACTACCTTTCTAGTTCTCTATAGTACAGCTCAAATTGTCTGGTTTTGTTTTGAGCTTGCTATATTATGCTTATTACTTTTAGCAAAAGTGGAACCCACCCACTCTTGGCTTTTTTAGATTCTAAAACTAGAACCAAGCTGGCCAAAACCCCTCCTGCAAGGGCACCCCTTGCAGTTTTCTATCTGTAGAGAGTGATTTTTCAAGGGCACCCCTTGTAAAAGTTGCAGGAGTGGAGCTTGGTTTGGGGTTGAAATTACTATATAATACTAGCAGGATTAGAACCTTAAAAATTAAATCATATGGGGCTGTTTTAGATTTGACATTTTTGACTTGATTGTTACAGGCAAGCCGGGTTGATTTCCCGCCAAAGAATCATTCTACAATAAATGCAGAATCAAAAATCAGCAGCTTTGTTAGCCGAGTATGCGACACATTTCGTCTTCCAGCTGCACCAGTATTAGCCTAGGCTGATACCATCGCTTATCAGACTGCTAGAGTTTGATAGATTGATGTCATATTTTCTAGCTCGATAGATAAGATTACACTCCTTGTCTATTCAAAATCTTGTGTACTGCATCGGACTATTGTTGTTGGCTCTTTAGGTCAGATGTAGTTAAACCTAGAACCAACTAAGCTTGTAGTCTGTCCGGTCCGGCAAATATGGACACGGGTGCAAATCCCGTCAGCTCCACCATAATCACCCATGCGGGTGTAGCTCAGTTGTTAGAGCGCATCCTTCCCAAGGATGAGGCCCAGGGTTAGAGCCCCTGTACCCGCACCATTTTACTACAACACTGTGATAAAATCATGAAGATGTTAGCTGATAGGCACTAGTCATTATCCGGGGTTGTGTCATCAACTGACTGATTGAAGTATTCTGGAGAATATGTCCTATATATATCCCAACCAATCTGAGTTGCATATCTAGATGCTAGATTATTAATCGCCTGTTGTCTAATGCCGGCTTCCTTGAAATGTCTTTTTAGAATTCCCCTTGCTTTATAATTAAACCATGTCATATACACCATTGATGCAGTAACCTCTACAACATCAACCCTACCCCCTGACAAAGTATTTATACCAAGCATCGCTCCTGCACTAACCAGCCCAACAGCACCTAGGTTGGTCGCCCTCCTAAGGGTACTGTTGTCGGTATCAGTAGTAATACGCTCTATGAATGCTTTTATAACTTCTGGTACTATTGCCTTCCTGCACAAAAAATCGATTGTAAACTCCTGTGTCCCCTCAGCAGCTACTTCAGACAAGGGGATACCATCTGTAGAAACAAAGTCCTCAGGGTTAACATCTAAGTCTTCAGTAATGGTTTGGATGAATCCATCTACAGACGACTCAAGGTCAACCTTGCTAAAGGGTAATGCTATATTAATGGCAATACCTTCTTTGTTTTGATGAACAGTGACGAGGTCTTGGTTAGGTGGAAGCTCTTCTGGACTCATGAAATAGACATCAATAGGAAGTCCGAAGACTGAATCTACAGGAGGATTACCTGAGTCTGTTACTGATAATGTTCTATTATCACCATCCCTAGCCGATGCAGTCAGTGGAATTAATCCGGACATTTCCCCTGCCCCTTCACTGACATACAGTGTACCCCAGTCAAAAGGCACGTAGTGTTGGATAGTTACTTCGTATCCATTCTCTCTATTACCCCTACCAAATTCGCTCATTATTAATCTCCCCTTACGCTTTATGCTATTACTTCACTAAAGAGCAACTATATGCCCCTTACCACCTTACCCTTTAATTCTAGACTCTAGCATATAATCTGATAAATGTCAATATGATTGATTATGGTTCAGGGTCTAATTCACTGTCTAGGTAACACCGACAATGCATTTAAAATGCTATGTCACACTAGTCCATTATATAACCTCTCCAACATACGACACACTTCTTACTTTACCTCACTTTGTACGATGATACCTTGCGGCTAGAATTCAACTAAAACTAACAGTAACCAGCCAATGCTAGCCCTGAAATCAGTTTAAATGAAGTTAGTATCAAGAAAATAGTTCATTAAATAGGACCTTTATAAGCCCACTAAATCCTGACAATATTTCCCCCACCCTGACTAGCCAACCGTTTGTCAAATGTCGCTAGCTGGTTGTCGCGGGTAGTGGACTCTATCGCTACATAACAATCTACTACTGATAAAGCCGGGTGATCGCGATATAAACTAATCACTTCAGGTAGAAAATCTCGGTTTGTAGCCAAATTTGGGAAATTAAAAAAATCACCGACAAGTCTCGCAATATCTTGTCTAGGTATTTGAAATATTTTTTCTAAAACATAGACAGTCTCGATTATCACTACCTCGGTCACATAGACTTGATTGTTCAAGACTAGATTTTCTACTTTTTTGGCTTGTTCGGGCAAGTCATTAAGCAGAAACCTTAATACCAAGTTGGTGTCCAAGCTAATCATTGATATCATCAACCCAAGAGTTACCCCTGGCTTGATTGAGGGCTTCATCCGATAAACCCTTGAGACGAGCTGGAATATTCTTCGTGATACGAGATCTTGTTTTTGCAAAAGACTTGATATCAGTCCCAGCATTTAGAATGATATTGTTGTTCTCACCCAGAGTTAGGGTTAGTTTTTGACCAGATTTGAGGTTTAGTGCTTTACGCAGAGGAGAGAGTATAGTGATCGTGCCTTTACTAGTCAAAGTAGTATTATAATTCATGTATTACATAGTAACATGCGTAATATATATCGTCAATTTCTTACAGAGCCCCCTACCTAAGCTGATTAATTAACCTGAGGCTAGGCTGGTTACTCGGGGTGGTGAGTAGATACTAGCTATAAATATTGACAAAATTACTAAAGTATTATAATATACTATATACTCATTGAGTAAGAAATTACTCAGGGGTACTTTGACAAGCAGATAATCACAAGGTGAGGTGCAAGTGCGGCATTGTCCGCTTTTACACCTCATCTTGTGTGTATAGGAAACACACGACTCGCTCATGCGAGAGGCACCTGCCTAATGAGGAGTAAGGCATCAAAATGCAAGATCTCTGGAACATGAGGACTGCCACCTTCGACGCCGCTTCCGGCTCCAGTGTCGAAGACTGCATCCAGGAGGCCATCGACTTTTCGAAGGAAAATGGCTGCCACAAATATGGTGAGCAAGGCACGCTCGTCTCGTTCGAGTTTAATGACGTCACAGTCTCGGTAAGGTCAGACTCCAATCCGGAGCTCATCTACCGCGACTGGAGTCGCGCCATAAACGACTACATCGACAAGAACGTCGGCCCCTACCCGAACCCCGTCCTCACCGACGAGGAGAAGGAGAACGACGCCCGCATCAAGGCCGAGAACGAGCAGCATCGACAGCAGTGGCAGGCCGAGTACCAGGCCCAGGCCGACGCCAAGCGCAACGCCACCGAGGCCAAGCTCGCCGACGCCCCCGAGATGGAGATCGCCGACCAGGAGATCTGGGAGAACTACAAGTCCAAGAACCAGGGCGACTACGGCCACGGTATCATCACCTACGCGGAACGCTGGGCTCGCCTCATGCAGGTCGAGATGGCCGCGGGCAAGAAGCTCGAGGACATCGCCGACACCACCTCCTACGAGGCGGACATCGACGGCATCTCCGGCTACATGTACAGCGCTGCTGTGCATACCCTCGTGACCAACTGGAAGCACGGCGACCGGCTGCGCAAGTGGTACAACGAGCAGTACGGCGTCGATGAGAACACCGAGGGCACGGTCAACCCGGCCATCATCATCGGCACGGACTGATCTCGAGAGCAAGTATGGCAAGTGGATATGGGTTTATGTCTTAGGTTCACGACCTCCGTAATGTTTTCCTTTTGACCCCATGTCTGCTTGTCATATTCGCTCCACAAATGTGTATTTGTGCTGATGAGTCCAAGAGGACGAAAGCGAAACAATTTATCAGTAAAGAAACAGTAAACTTTTAGTCAGCCACTGCTCGTATCATTGAATTTAGTTAATTACTTTAATCTGTTTAATTAGCTTCCCAAACTCTGTTAGCAGTGAGGGTATTCTGGGATAGGTTTTATATGTTTTGGTATTTCATTAACCCATCTTATAATAGATGGGTTAATTTTCTGACCCACCCACACTTTATAGAGACTGTACAAAATATTGTGTAAACTCCACTTCGTACAGTCTCACAAA